>NZ_JANUEA010000001.1:0-903914 GCF_024810135.1 Pseudomonas sp. BIGb0164
CGGCGGCCCCCCAAATCACTGTCGGATTACGGGCACACCGAGCGTGAGCGAGGTGCCGAGTGTTGGGGCAAGAGCCCTTTGGTTACTTTGGGGCTTTTCCAAAGTGACCCGCCGTAAGGGCGGAACCATACTCAGCCATCACCCCAATAACGGATATGCCCCCAATCAAACCTCACCCCTTACCCGGCCCATTCCCAATCTGCCAAACAAACGGCGGCTCACTCCCATTCACCACCCAATCCCCCACAATCCGCGCCTTGTAAATCACCGGATTATGCGACGACACCGTCCGCGCATTCCGCCAATGCCGATCCAGCGCTTTCCCCTGGCGCACATCCGAAGCCCCCAGCGCATTGAACAACTCAGTGGTCGCCCGCTGAACCAACTGCGACACCACCACCTGCGCTGTCGCCGACTCAATCTCCGCCGCCACATTGGCCTCCCGCTCCAACACCGCATCCCCCGAAAACCGCGCCAGGTAAGCCCGCTGCGCCGGAACAGCCGCCTTTAAGGCACTAGCCTCAGCCGCATACACCAGGGCCGCCACCTCACCCACCACCTGCTGTACCTGCGCATCCTGGCTCACATGCGCCGCATTGCCATGGCTGTAAATGCGTTTACGGCTACGCACCTGCCGTGCCACATCGTTCAGCGCCGCCCGCCCGATACCCGCCAGGCTCGCCAGCAGCACCAACTGGTAGAAGGCCGTCTGGTACTTGAACCGGGTCGCAAAGTCGATGACGTTGTCAGCCTCGACCACCGCATCGGTAAACCGCGTGGTGCCACTGCCGGTGGTGCGTTGACCAAACCCGTCCCAATCATCGCTCTGCACCACGCCCGGCTGTCGCGTGCGCGTGGCGGCGATCACCGAGGCGCCGGTGTCGCTGCGCTGGGCGTACACATCGATCCAGTCCGAAAACAGGCTGCCGGTGCTGTAGAACTTCTCACCGTTGAGCGTCCACTGATCGCCGTCCGGGCTGACCTGGGTTACCACATCGCCAATCGCGACATCGCCGATTTCCGTCCAGGCGCAGCCGACGATATCGCCGTCGACAAAACGCTTGAACCACAGGTCGCGACCGGCACCGGGCGGTGCATTCAGGCGGTCTTCGGCGAACGCGAAATGCCCGCGCAGGGCTTGGGGCACGTTGGAGTCGGCAGCGGCGAGTTCGATCAGCAGTTCGAACAACTGGGGCAGGGACGCGCCGCCACCGCCATATTCCACCGGCACTCGCACTGCGCCAAAGCCGGCCTCCTTGAGCCATCGGATGGGTTCGTAGGGCAGGGTGCGGGTTTGCTCGCGCTCAACCGCACCCTCGGCGATGCGCTGGAAGATCGGCCGAAAGCGTGCGGCCAGTGTGGGGTAGTCGACGCCGATGGACAGCGGGTTGATCACGTGTTGCTCAGTCATGGGAGGCAGCTCCTTGGCAGTGTTCAAGTACCAGGGCGATTGCACAGTCCGTGCCGGGTGTTCCACCTCGTATTTACGGGCTATAACCCTGGCTGACTGTTGCGCCAGCAACAGTGGAACGACAAAGCGGTGCGATCCCTGACACCCGCGACAAAGGCCTTCATTGCGCGGTTTCTTGATGCAGCGCCTGTACGCCGGGCCTTTGCCGGTGCTGGCACACTTGCTGCTCTGACCCTCCTACATCCCTGTGTGCGAGGAAACGTCCGATGAGTCAGCAAGCCGTGAAATTTGCCTATTGGGTGCCCAACGTCAGCGGTGGGCTGGTGGTGAGCAAGATCGAGCAGCGCACCCATTGGGGCATCGACTACAACCGCAAACTGGCGCAATTGGCCGAAGAGGCCGGCTTTGAATATGGCCTGACGCAGATTCGCTTTACCGCCGGCTACGGCGCCGAGAACCAGCATGAATCCGTGGCGTTCAGCCATGCGCTGCTGGCGGCGACGACCAAACTGAAAGTCATTGCAGCGATCCTGCCCGGTCCGTGGCAACCGGCGTTGGCGGCCAAGCAATTGGCGACCATCGACCAGCTGACTAACGGCCGCATTGCGGTGAACATCGTCAGCGGCTGGTTCAAGGGCGAGTTCCAGGCCATCGGCGAACACTGGCTGGAACACGATGAGCGTTATCGCCGTTCCGAAGAGTTCATCCGCGCCCTCAAGGGCATCTGGACCCAGGACGACTTCACCTTCAAAGGCGACTTCTACCGCTTCAACAACTACACCCTCAAGCCCAAGCCGCTGGGCCAGCCCGAGGTGTTCCAGGGCGGCAGCTCGCGGGCCGCGCGGGACATGGCAGCGCGGGTGTCGGACTGGTATTTCACCAACGGCAACACCCCGGAAGGCATCAAGGCCCAGGTCGACGATATCCGCGCCAAGGCGGCCGCCAATAATCATTCGGTCAAAGTCGGCGTGAATGCGTTTGTTATCGCCCGTGACACCGAAGAAGAAGCCCGCGCCGTGCTCGCCGAAATCATCGAAAAAGCCGACCCGGAAGCCGTGAATGCCTTTGGCGATGCGGCCAGGCAAGCGGGCAAGGCCTCACCGGAGGGCGAGGGCAACTGGGCCAAATCCAGCTTTGAAGACCTGGTGCAGTACAACGACGGCTTCAAGACTAACTTGATTGGCACCCCGCAACAGATTGCCGAGCGCATCGTCGCGCTCAAGGCCGTCGGTGTGGACCTGGTACTCGCCGGCTTCCTGCACTTCCAGGAAGAAGTCGAGTACTTCGGCAAGCGCGTGTTGCCGCTGGTGCGCGAGCTGGAAGCCCAGGCCGCGATCAAGCAGGTGGCATAAACAGCACCACCGCCGCCCGCAGTTTGTTGTTGCCAAACCGGCACATGCGCTCGAACGCCCCATGGCTGACCGGCAGGTGCTGGCAGTCCAGGGGCTGACGGTGCTGGCTGTGGTCCACGTCCGGGTCGTGCAGGTAGACAAACTCGTCGTCGCAATCGGTGACCATCACCCAGTGCGGCGACTTGGAACGCGTGAGGCGGTAGCTGCTGATCAACACCAGCGGTTGCCCGCCTGCCTGCAGCACCTGTGGCAAGTCCAGGGCGCCGCCGAGCACCTGTTCGACGTCGCTGCCTGCCAACTCCTCCTCGAACGCCTCGTGCACCACACGCATCACATCCTTTTTGTGCGGGTCGCGCACGCCATCGAGAAACAACGGCCCGCTTACATTCACCTGCATCCGTACCCGAAAGCCCCGGCGCCAGGCTGCCAGCGCCAAACCCTGAGGGCTGCAACCACCATGGCCGGCGGTCATGAACACGGTGGTTGCTTCGCGCCAGATCTGCAGCTCTTCGCGACGCTGTGCCACACGCCCAGGCACCAGCGCGCCCATGGCCATCAGCAGGCAGGCGGCGCCACAGGTGAAGTCGGTGGTCTGTTGATAATACGGCACGCTCTGCGGGCGTGCGGTGTGATGCTGCAGGATGCGTTTTTCCAGGCGCAGGGCGGCGGTGTGGTCTTCGTAATAGTCATTGATCAGGGCGAAGCGCCGGTAGCCATTGCGTTCGTAGAGGGCGAGGGCGCCGGGGTTGTCGGTGCGCACTTCCAGGCGCAGGTAGGCACAGTCGTGCTCGATGGCGCAGGCCTCGATACGGGCCAGCAATTGCTTGCCCAGGCCCATGCCGCGCGCGTGTTCGGCAATGGCGATGGAGTACAGGCGCGCCAATGAGGTACCGCGATGGAACAGCACCAGGGCGTAGCCGAGCAATTGCTCGTCATTTTCCGCCACCAGCAACTGCCCGTGGGCGCGGCTGACCATCCACTGGAAACTGCGCGACGAGAGCCGGTCGGTGGTGAAACAGTGCTGTTCCAAGGCCACCAGTTCAGGCACATCGGCCGGTGTTGCAACGCGAAAGGAAAGAGCCATATAACCGCCGTAAAAGTTGCGTAACGAAACGGGACTTCTCTAAAAGATCGTGCTTAATAGAAAAGGTCGAGTTCTCTAAAGCGGATCAAATATTATGTCGGCGGTACAAGGTCATTGGCGTGAAGTATCCGAGCAAACCCTCGCGGCGACAATAACTAACAAAGGTTATTTTTCCGTACCACCCAAAGGGGCCAGTCAAGTAGTGATCATTGTCGAACGCAAGGAAGATTGGGCCTCTTACTTCCCCAGCGAAGACATCGTCACCGCCCAGGAATACCTGGAACAGACCCGGGAAAACGAGAGCGGCAAGCGCGTGCAGGTGATCAACCTGTGCCGCAGCTACAAGTACCTGGGGCATGGCTACTACTGTTCGCTGCTGGCTGAAGCGCGGGGGCACAAGGTGATTCCGTCGGTGCGCACCATCAGTGAGCTGACCAAAAAATCGCTGTATGGCCTGGCGCTGGATGACCTGGATAAAACCCTCGATAAAGCCTTGAGTCATCACCTTTACAGCAATACCGAAGGGTTTACCCTGACCCTTTACTTTGGCCGGACCAATATAGAACCGTTGCAGGATCTGGCCCGCCAGTTATTTGAAACCTTCCCGTGCCCGATCCTCTTAGTTGAATTCAGAAAGAACAACGGTTGGCATATCGAAGGGGTCAAGTCCGGCGTGCTCCACAAGTTGCGTGATGATCAGGAAGATCAATTCGCCCACGCCCTCGACAACTTCAGCCGCAAGATCTGGCGCCAACCCCGTTCACGCCGATTGGCCCGTTATGACCTGGCCATCCTTCACGATCCTCAAGAGCAACTGCCCCCATCCAACGCCCGTGCCCTGGAGAACTTCGTGCGGGTCGGCAAGGGCCTGGGCATCGACGTGGAACTGATCGAACGCAAGGACTACGCGCGCCTCGCCGAGTACGACGCCTTGCTGATCCGCGAGACCACCAGCGTCGACAACCACACCTATCGTTTCGCCAAGAAAGCCGAAAGCGAAGGCCTGGTAGTGATGGATGACCCGACGTCGATCCTGCGCTGCACCAACAAGGTCTACCTCACCGACCTGCTCAACAGCCATCAGCTGGGCATGCCCGCCACCGAGATTCTCTACAAGGAACGACCGGAAGAGTTCGAACGGGTCGGCGAACGCCTGGGTTTCCCCTTGGTACTGAAGATCCCGGACGGTTGTTTTTCCCGTGGCGTGATCAAGGTGGAGAGCCAGGAGGCCTTGCTCAAGGCTACCGCCGAGCTGTTCGAACATTCGGTGCTGCTGCTCGCCCAGGAGTTTTTCTACACCGAGTACGACTGGCGCATCGGCGTACTCAACCGCAAGCCGATCTTCGCCTGTCAGTACTTCATGTCCAAGGGCCATTGGCAGATCTACAACCACAAGGCTATCGGCCAGGACATCAACGGCGAATGCCGCACACTGGCGGTTCACGAGGCGCCGAAGGCCGTGGTGGAGCTGGCCGTGAAGACCGCCAACCTGATCGGTGACGGCCTGTATGGCGTGGACCTCAAGCAATCCGGTGACAAGGTGGTGGTGATTGAGGTCAACGACAACCCCAATATGGACGCCGGCATCGAAGACGCCTATTTGCAGGACGACCTGTATGCCCTGGTGCTGGAGGAGTTTGTGCGGCGCCTGGAGCTTAAGCGCCAAGGCCAGGTCTGGTAGCCGGCGATGATCCAGCGCTTTGACCTGATCGATGGCACGCTGCGCAGCGGGGACAGTGACGAGGCCCCCATTCTGTTGTTCAACGACCCTGACCCGGCCGAGCGAGACAGGCTGCGTGACCATTACAAGCTGGATGAGCACGCGCTGGCCTCGGCGCTCGACCCGGACGAAGTCTCACGGATCGAGTTCCACCCGGACAACCTGTTCCTGATCTGGAAACGCCCGGAAAACTACTCCGGCGGTGGCAGCCTCGTATTCGAAGTGTCGTCCTGCGGCTTGCTGTTTTCACCGGACCGTCTGCTGGTGATCGCCCCGGATGAAACCCCGCTGACGGGCTTGGGCAAGCGCCACCCGTTGCACACGCCACTGGACGTGCTGCTCGACCTGCTGCTCAACAACATCCACCACTACCTGGGCCATCTCAAGGTGATCAAGCTGGTTGCACGGGAGTTGCAGCAGCAGTTCAACGCGTCCATGAGCAACCACCACTTGATGCAGATGTTCAGCCTCAGCGAGAGCCTGATCTATTACATCAACGCCCTGCACAGCAACGGCGCTGTGCTGACGCGGCTGCGCAATCACGCCGAGAAGGAACACTTCAGCGCCCGGACCCTGGGTCTGATTGACGACCTGATCATCGAAAACCACCAGTGCTACAAGCAGGCGGAGATCTACTCCAACGTGTTCTCCGGGTTGATCGACGCACGCGGCAACCTGATGAACAACAGCATGAACAACCTGCTGCGCAAGCTGACCTTGATCAACGTGGTGTTCCTGCCGCTGAACCTGATCGCCAGCGTGGGCGGCATGTCGGAATTCAGCATGATGACGGCGGGCACGCCCTGGTGGATTTCGTACCCGTTGTTCCTGGCGGCGATGGGGCTGGGGGCGGGGTTGATGGTGTTGGGGCTCAAGCGAATCGCCGGCGGCGCCAATGTCGTGTGACCCCTGACCCCTGAATCTGTGGGAGCTGGCTTGCCTGCGATGCGGACGCCGTGGTGTTTCAGGAGTCCCGCAGTGATGCCATCGCCGGCAAGCCGGCTCCTACAGGGTTATGTCGTCAGGGGGTGGGTTGCAGGGTCAGCACCTCGAAGCCGTCCGCCGTCACCGCCACGGTGTGTTCCCACTGTGCCGACAGGCTGTTGTCCCGGGTCACCACCGTCCAGCCATCCTTGAGGCTGCGCACCTTGGCGCCACCCTGGTTGAGCATGGGCTCGATGGTGAACACCATGCCTTCGCGCAGTTCCAGCCCGGTGCCAGGGCGGCCGAAGTGCAACACTTGCGGTTCCTCGTGCATCTGCCGGCCGATGCCATGGCCGCAGTAGTCACGCACCACGCTGTAGCCATTGGCCTGGGCGTGGCTCTGGATCGCATGGCCGATATCACCCAGGCGCGCGCCCGGCTTGACCTGGCGAATGCCGGCCCACATCGCCTCGAAGGTCATTTCCACCAGGCGCCGCGCCTTGGGCGCCACGTTGCCGATCATGTACATCTTGCTGGAATCGGCAATAAACCCGCCTTTTTCCAGGGTGATGTCGATGTTGATGATGTCGCCGTCCTTGAGGATGTCCTTGGCGCTGGGCATGCCATGGCACACCACCTCGTTGATCGAAGTGTTGATGCTAAACGGGTAGTCGTATTGGCCCAGGCTGGCGGGGCGGGCCTTCAAATCGTTGCGGATGAAAGCTTCGACGGCGGCGTCCAGCTCCAGGGTGGAGCGGCCGGCGCAGACAAACCCATCGAGCATGCTGAACACCTGGGCCAGCAGGCGCCCGGATTCGCGCATCACGGCCAATTGCGGGGCGGTCTTGATCATCAACTGCGCCCCCGGATCAGGTCGGGCTTGTCCAGCAACAATTTGTTGATCAGCTCGTTGTAAGGCAGGTGAGGGTTGAGCTCGGCGAGCAGGCCGATCTTGATCCAGAACTCGGCCTGGGCGTTGATGGAGCGGTCCATGGCGGCGCTGGCCAGGCGAAGCTGTTCGTGCAGTTGGTCGGTGATCTTGACGATGCCCATGGTCTTCACTGTGCAGGGTTGATATACAAAGCGTATATGTTTCGTATATCAATCGTAAACCCCCGACCGCTAAATGGCAGCGGGCCATTGACTTGCTCGCCAGGCGCCGGTTAATTTCGTTGCATGACATTACAAGCCTTCCGTAGCCCGCTGATGATTATTACCGCCATTCCTCATTTGGCGGGATAGCACACGGCTGCACCCCAACCCGCCCTAGAGGCGGGTTTTGTTTTTCCGTCTCCGGGGCCTTCAAAAAAAGCGCCAGGAGACACCGATGAGCACGTGCCCCGTTCCACACACCGCCAACCCGGAACTGCTTGAGCACTACGTAAAAAAGATCCTCGCGGCCCCGGTCTATGACCTGGCAGTGCGCACGCCCTTGCAGGCGGCGCCGGCGCTGTCAGCGTTGCTGGGCAACCAGGTGCTGCTCAAGCGCGAGGACTTGCAGCCGACCTTTTCCTTCAAGATCCGTGGTGCCTACAACAAGTTGGTGCAGCTCACGGCTGAGCAAAGGGCCCGGGGCGTGGTCACTGCATCGGCGGGTAACCACGCCCAGGGTGTGGCACTGGCCGCGCTGGAACTGGGGATCAAGGCACGCATCGTCATGCCTTGCAGCACGCCACAATTGAAAGTGCTGGGTGTGCGTTCCCGAGGGGCCGAGGCGGTGCTGCAGGGGGAGAGCTTTCCGTTTGCGCTGGCCCATGCGCTGCAACTGGCCGAGACCTCGGGTTGCACTTTTGTGTCGCCGTTCGACGACCCGGATGTGATTGCGGGCCAAGGCACCGTGGCCATGGAAGTGCTGCGACAGCAACAGGGGCCGCTGGACGCGATTTTCGTACCGGTGGGCGGCGGTGGCTTGATCGCTGGCATTGCCGCCTACGTCAAATACCTGCGGCCCCAGGTGCGTATCATCGGCGTCGAGCCCGAAGGCTCCAGCTGCCTGTTGGCGGCCTTGCGTGCCGGTGAGCGCGTAGTGTTGCCAAGTGTGGACGGGTTTGCCGATGGCACCGCGGTGGCGCAGGTCGGTGCCTATGGGTATGAGATCTGCCGCGATTGGGTGGATGAAGTCATCACCGTGAGCAATGACGAATTGTGCAGCGCCATCAAGCTGATCTACGACGATACGCGCTCGATCACCGAACCCTCAGGCGCCCTCGCCGTGGCAGGCATCCGCCGTTACGTCGAGCGAACTGGGGTGAGTGGCCAGACCCTGGTGGCGATCAATTCAGGCGCCAATATCAATTTCGATAGTTTGCGACATGTTGCTGAAAGAGTGGCGGCGCAAACGGCGGTTTAACCGGAAGTCCGGGATTAAACGTTTAATCCCTGCCATTCGCCGAGAATTTGATGACTGAATGTAAAAACCTTTCCGGGATATATATCAATCCTCGTCACTTATGAGGAAAGGTTACAACGAGAGGGGATTTTGCCGAGTAGGCTGGTGAATGAAAGCGTCTTCCAAGGTTGGCAAGACGCGGCAGGCACGCACCTGCCAGCAACTTGAGTGTTCATAAAAACTGATTGGCAGTCTCATTAAAGGAGAGGTTGGCCATGCTTTCGGAATTAGAACTTCGCAGCATTATTGAAGGAAGTTTCCTGCCCAAACGGTGCGAGTGCACCAAAGCCGAAGATGCCTCGCTGACGATCAAGGTCTATGACGACCGCGACCGTGACCGAGTGGACCTGGAAGTCAAAGGCATCAACGCCGACAAGCTCGACAGCAGCCGAGCCATTTGCAACCTGATCACCGGGTTGCGCGAAGACCTCAAGCACACCCATGCACCCGCCCTGCAAAGAGCGGGAGGACGCGGCTACTACTAGGCCGACGTCTGAGGTTGAATCACCGACGACCTGTGGGCCTGGAGAAACGCCAGGCCCAGTACGGTTTCTGTTGCCACCGCCAGCAGGATGCCCGGCCCGGCATTGCCATTGATCCATTCACTGAACCCAAGCACGGCCAATACCAGGCACCCGGCGATAAAGCCGGTGGTCAGGGCACGTCGTGTGTCGGAAGGTGGTGCGTGGCGAGCGCGGTAGAACATGATGCCGATCGCCAGGAACAGCGCGGCGTTGCGGCGTGAGACCAGCCCGGTCGCGCTGGAGTACTCGACACTCCACAGCCACAGCAGCAGGTCGGGACGCAGGCCCCAGACCAGCGCGAGGGCGAAGCAGAGCAGGGCGGTAAAGGTAGCGAGGGAACGGAAACTGAGCGGCATGGCGAATCCTTTCGGCCTGTGACAAGCCCGCAAGATTACTCGTTTATGCGCGGGCCTGCGTTGTCTGTTTCAACGGCTCAGTTCTGGAAGTCACAGGCTTCTGACATTTTGCGGTAGCCCACATCTTCGATTTTGCCGGCTTTATCCACGAACTTGATGTCGGCGTTGATGACCTTGCAGTCATTGGTGTCGGTCTCGTGCATGGCAATCACTTTGTCGATGTTCAAGGGCATGCCGTATTGGTAAGGCACCGGTTTGGCATCGGTTTGCTGGGCCGTGTCAGCCTGGGCGACGCCTGAGAGCGCGGCCAGGGCCAAGGTGCCGGTGAACAGTAAGGTACGCAGTTTCATGAGGGTTCTCCGCAAGTCGTTCGCAGGCCCATCAACACGACGGGCCGGCGGCCGCACGGGCCCCCGGGGGCGGTGAGTGCGGTCAAGTTCACTGTCGACTTGGGGGATTAACCTTCGATTAATTGCGCGCTAACTGACAAAACCTTCATGAACGCGTGTTCAGCCCAACTGCTGGCGATACGGCAGGTCCGGCCCGGTCTTGCCGCACGTCAGCGCAGCAGCGCGGATCGCGAAGCCGAGCATGGCGTCGATCTGCGCGCGGGTGAGCCGTTGCAGGCCGTCCACTGAGTCCAGGTGGTGCTCGGTCAGCCAGGCGATCAGCGCGGCCTGGAACGTATCGCCGGCGCCGACCGTATCGGCCATCACTACCTCTACGGCCGGTTGCGACCAATGACCATGCTGGCGGCTGAACACGCTGGCCCCTTCGCCACCCCGGGTGAGGAACACCAACTGGCAGCGGTGTTGCAGCCAGCCTTGCAGCACGCTTTCCGGCGACTGGTCGGGGTAGAGCAGGTGCAGGTCTTCATCGCTGACCTTGATCAGGTCGGCATGCTTGACCAGCTCGGCCACACGGTCACGCCACAGCTGGATATCCGGCTGCGGGTTGAGGCGCACGTTGGGGTCGAGGCTGATCAAGCGTTTGCCGCTTTCACGCTTGACCAGGTTCAGCAGGGTGTCGCCAATCGGCTGCACCACCAGGGAGAACGAGCCGATATGCAGGCCACGGATGTCGGCGCCCAGCTCGGGCAGGTGGGTGACTTCCAGCAGCCGGTCGGCACAGCCTTCGCCACGGAAGTTGTACTGCGGTGAGCCGTTGGCGCCCACGGCCACCATCGACAGGGTGGTCGGTGCGGCAAATTCCACCAGGAACTGCTCGCTGACGCCTTCGTCCCTGAGCACTTGCAACAGGCGGCGGCCGAGGAAGTCGGTGGACACGCCGCCAAACAGCCCGGCTTCGATACCCAGGCGGCGCAAACCCACGGCCACGTTGAACGGCGAGCCCCCGGCAATGGCCTTGTAGTTGACCTTGGAAGCCTGCCCGCTGGCATCTTCCTCGCTGAAGAAATCGAACAGCGCTTCACCACACACCAGATACATAGTCGTTCGCTCTTAAAGGGTTGCCACGTGTTGTTGATAGCGCTCGTAGGCCTGTTGATAGGCGCTGACACTGGCCGCCACCGGCAGGGTACGGCTGGCCGGGTCGACGCTCACACATTTGTCGCACAGGCTGGCCAGGGATTCGCCGGACTGGCACCACGCCGCCTGGATCGCCGCGCCCAGGGCGGCGGCTTCGCTTTGTTCGGTACAGATCACTTCGGTGTTCATGATATCGGCAACCATCTGCCGCCACACCGGGCTCTTCGAGCCGCCGCCGATCAGGCGGATGCTCTGGCTTTGCAGGCCGGTCTGGCGCAGCAGGTCCAGGCCGTAGCGCAGGCCGAAGGTGGTGCCCTCGACCACGGCGCGGCACAGGTTGGCGCGGGTCAGGTTGGTCATGGTCAGCCCGTGCAGGCTGCCCGTGGCGTGGGGCAGGGCGGGCACCCGTTCGCCATTGAGGAACGGCAGCATGCTCACGCCGTCGGCGCCGATGGGGGCCTGTTCCACCAGCGTGTTGAACGCGGCCAGGTCGAGGTCGAACAGCTCGCGGATCACCCCGGTGGCGTTGGTCAGGTTCATGATGCAGATCAGTGGCAGCCAGCCGCCGCTGGACGAGCAGAACGTGGCGACCGAGGCCTGCGGGCTTACCTTCGGCTGGTCGGCGAACGCATAGACGGTGCCCGAGGAGCCAAGGCTCATGGTGATCACGCCCGGCGCGATATTGCCGGTGCCGATGGCGCCCATCATGTTGTCACCGCCGCCGCTGGCGACGATGGCGTTGGGGTTGATGCCCAGGCGCTCGGCAATTGCCGGCAGGATCGTGCCCACGCGCTCATCGGCCTCGATCAAGGCGGGCAACGCGGCTTCAAGGCGCCCGCTGGGGTCGATGTGCTTGAGCAGGTCCACGTCCCACTGGCGGTTGCGCACGTTGAAATACCCGGTGCCCGATGCATCGCCATATTCCGCGACGGCACGGCCGGTGAGCCAGTAGTTGAGGTAGTCATGGGGCAGCAGGATATGCGCGATGCGCGCAAAAATATCCGGGTGCTGCTCGCGGGTCCACAGCAACTTGGAGACGGTGTACCCCGGTGCAATCGCCACACCGAGTCGCTCCAGCGAACCGCTTTCGCCGCCCAGGTGTTCGAGCAGGCGCTCGTTTTCGGGCGCGGTTTCGGTGTCGCACCACAGCTTGGCCGGGCGCAGGACCTGGCCACTGTCATCCAGCAGCACCAGCCCGTGTTGCTGGCCGGAAACGCCGATACCGAGAATGTCCTGGCCGTCCACGCCCGCCTGTTGCAGGGCGCGGTGGGTGGCTTCGGTAAAGGCGTCCAGCCATTCCTGGGTGTGCTGCTCGCGACGGCCATTGGCGCCGCTGATCAGGCTGTGGGCAGCAGCGCCCAGGCCCAGCACCTTGCCGTTGCCGGCGTCGAGGACGATGGCCTTGGTGCCCTGGGTGCCGCAGTCGATGCCGAGAAACAGGTTTTGCTGGGTCATGAGGATTTGCTCAGCAGCATTGTTTTTTGGATTGAAAACCCGATCACGTGTGGGAGCTGGCTTGCCTGCGATGGCGGTGGTTCAGGCAGCCAAGAGGTGACTGAAAGACCGCCATCGCAGGCAAGCCAGCTCCCACAGGTTTAAGCCGGTTTCTTCAGGAGATTCTGCAGAGTTGCAGTGACGCCGTGGTCACGCAGGCTCGCAAAACACCGCTCGAACGCTGCCACAAACGCAGGCGAGTTGGGAATAGCCGTACCAAAAATCTCCTCCGCCCCCAGCAGGCGCTTGCTGATCAGCGCATCGTCACTCACCAGCTCTTGGCAAAACTGCGCACGGGGATCCGGGATCGTGTAGCTCACGCCGTTTTCATCCACGCCCTTCAAGTACAGCGCCCACGCGGCCACCACCAGCGCCGCGCGGTCGGTCTCGCGGCCGTCGGCGATCAGGCGGTTGATGGTTGGCACGGTGAACTTGGGAAACTTCGACGAGCCATCGGAGCATACGCGTTCCAACTGGTCGGCAATCGCCTGGTTGGAGAAGCGGTCCACCAGCGTCTGCTTGTACTCGGTCAGGTCGATGCCCGGCACCGGCGCCAGGTTCGGTGTGACGTCCAGGTCCATGTACGCACGCATGTAGGCCACGAACACCGGGTCATTCATGGTCTCGTGCACAAACCGGTAGCCCTTGAGAAAGCCCAGGTAGGTGAGGGCCAGGTGGCTGCCGTTGAGCAGGCCGATCTTCATCTCTTCGTAGGGCGTCACGTCGTCGGTGAACTGCACACCGACGTTTTCCCAGGCCGGGCGGCCGTTAACGAATTTGTCTTCCAGCACCCACTGCACAAAGGGTTCGCACACCACTGGCCAGGCATCGTCGATGCCGTGCTCGTCGTGCAATTGCAGGCGGTGGGCGGTGCTGGTCATCGGCGTGATGCGGTCGACCATCGCGTTGGGGAAGCTCACATTGGCGTTGATCCAGTCGTGCAGCTCGGCGTTGTGCAGCGTGGCAAACGCCAGCAGTGCCTTGCGGGTGACGGCGCCGTTGTGCGGCAGGTTATCGCAGGACATCACGGTAAACGCCGGGGTGCCGGCGGCGCGGCGTTTAGTGAGGGCGGCGCAGAGGAAACCGAACACGGTCTTCGGTGTATTCGGGTGTGCCAGATCGTACTGGATCTGTGGCAAGTGGGCCATGAACTCGCCGTTGCTGTCGTCGATGCAGTAGCCGCCTTCGGTGATGGTCAGCGAGACGATGCGAATCGCCGGGTCGGCCAGTTTGTCGATCAACGCCTGGGCGCCGTCCTCGGCCAGCAGCATGTCGCTGATGGAGCCGATCACGCGCACTTCGGTGTCGTCGGTATCGCCCAGTTCATACAGGGTGAACAGGTAGTCCTGGCCAGCCAGGTCGTCGCGGGCCTTGCGGTCCTCGGCACGCAGGCCGACGCCGCAGATGCTCCAGTCCAGGCCCACGCCGGTGTTCATCAGCGCGTCGGTGTAATAGGCCTGGTGCGCACGGTGGAAACCGCCGACGCCAATGTGGGCGATGCCCTGGGTGGTGCTGGCGATGGCATACGCCGGGATTTTCACCTGCGGCGCCAACTGGGTGAGGTTCTGTTTATTCAGTTTCATGGCAACTCTCGCAAAATCAGGCGGCGGCGCGCAGTGGGCGGGCCACGGCTTTGCCTTCGGTGTCGAACAGATGGCAGTGCGCCGGGTCCAGGTGCAGGTGCAGCGTCTCGCCGTATTGGCTGGCCATGTCGCCACGAATGCGCATGGTCAGCGGTTCGCCGTTGGCGGTGACCACGTGGCAGAAGGTGTCGCTGCCCAGGCGCTCGCCGACGTCGGCGGTGACGGTCAGGGTGGTCTGGCCCGGCGTGGCGATTTCCAGGTGTTCCGGGCGAATGCCCAGGGTCACGGCACTGCCGACGCTCAGGGTGGCGCCGCTTTGCGGCAGGTTGATCAGGGTGCCGGCGTCCAGCTGCACCTCGCAGCCCTGGCCGTCGACGCGGGTGACCTTGCCCTTGAGGAAGCCCATTTTCGGCGTGCCGAGAAAGCCCGCCACAAACAGGTTGGCCGGCTGGTGGTACAGCTCCAGCGGCGAGCCGACCTGCTCGATGCGGCCGCTGTTGAGCACCACCACCTTGTCGGCCAGGGTCATGGCTTCGACCTGGTCGTGGGTCACGTAGATCATGGTGGCCTGCAGCTCTTTATGCAGGCGCGCCAGCTCCAGGCGCATCTGCACGCGCAGCGCGGCGTCGAGGTTGGACAACGGCTCGTCGAACAGGAAGATCTTCGGGTTGCGCACAATCGCCCGGCCGATGGCCACACGCTGACGCTGGCCGCCAGAGAGCTGCTTGGGCTTGCGCTCCAGCAACGGGCCCAGTTCGAGGATGCGTGCCGCTTCGCTGACCTTGCTCTCGACCAGCTTCTTGTCGACGCCGGCCAGGTCCAGGGCAAACGACATGTTCTTGCGCACGCTCATGTGCGGGTACAGCGCGTAGGTCTGGAACACCATCGCCAGGTCACGCTTGGCCGGGGTCACTTCGGTGATGTCGCGACCGTCCAGCTCGATGGTGCCTTCGGTGACTTCTTCCAGGCCGGCGATCAGGCGCAGCAGGGTGGACTTGCCGCAGCCCGATGGGCCGACGAACACCACGAATTCCTTGTCGTTCACCTCAAGGTCGATGCCCTTGATGATGGAGAAACCTTCGAAGCCTTTTTGCAGATTCTTGATTTTCAGGTTGGCCATGATGAGCCCTCCGTATAGAAATGATGAGGCCGTTATTTCACGGCGCCGAAGGACAAGCCGCGCACCAGCTGTTTCTGGCTGATCCAGCCAAAGATCAGGATGGGCGCGCAGGCCAGGGTCGAGACGGCGGACAATTTGGCCCAGAACAACCCTTCAGGGCTGGAGTAGGAGGCAATCAGCGCGGTCAGCGGCGCGGCGTTGGACGAGGTCAGGTTCAGCGACCAGAACGCCTCGTTCCAGCACAGGATCAGCGACAGCAGCACCGTGGACGCCAGGCCACCCTTGGCAATCGGCAGCAGCACACGGACCATTTCCTGCCACAGGGTGGCGCCGTCCAGGCGGGCAGCCTCGAGGATGTCCTTGGGGATGTCCTTGAAGTAGGTGTAAACCATCCACACCACGATCGGCAGGTTGATCAACGTGTAGATGATGATCAGCGCGATCCGCGTATCCAGCAGGCCAAAGCTCTTGGCCAGCAGGTAGATCGGCATCAGCACACCCACCGGCGGCAGCATCTTGGTCGACAGCATCCACAGCAGCGTGCCCTTGGTGCGCTGGGTTTCGTAGAACGCCATGGAGTAGGCGGCCGGCACTGAGATCAGCAGGCACAGGGCGGTGGCGCTGAACGAGATCACCACCGAGTTCCAGGCGTAGGCGAAGTAGTTGCTGCGCTCGTTGATGTGCAGGTAGTTCTCCAGCGTCGGCGTGAAGATGAACTGCGGTGGCGTGGCGAACGCGTCGATTTCGGTCTTGAAGCTGGTCAGCACCATCCAGAAGATCGGGAAGAAGATCAGGATCGCGATGGCCCAGGCCAGGGTGCCGAGCAACAGGCTTTGCAGGCGGCGGGATTGTTGAAGCGTCATGGCGCGGCCCTCAAGGCTTGTCAGTCAGGTTTTTGCCGATCATCCGCACCAGGATGATCGCCGCGATATTGGCGATGACCACGGCAATCAAGCCGCCGGCCGAAGCCATGCCCACGTCGAACTGCACCAGCGCCTGGTTGTAGATCAGGTAGGCGAGGTTGGTCGAGGCGTAGCCCGGGCCACCGTTGGTGGTGGTGAAGATCTCGGCAAACACCGAGAGCAGGAAGATCGTCTCGATCATCACCACCACGGCAATCGGGCGGGCCAGGTGGGGCAGGGTGAGGTGCCAGAAGATCGCGATGGCGCCGGCACCGTCCAGGCGCGCGGCTTCCTTTTGTTCCTGGTCGAGGGACTGCATGGCGGTCATCAGCAGCAGGATGGCGAAGGGCAGCCATTGCCATGACACGATGATAATGATCGACAACAGCGGGTAGTGCGCCAGCCAGTCCACGGGCTCGGCGCCGAACAGCTTCCACACGGCGGCGAGAATCCCCGACACCGGGTGGAAAATCAGGTTCTTCCAGATCAGCGCACCGACGGTGGGCATGATGAAGAACGGTGAAATCAGCAACACCCGTACCAGGCCGCGACCGAAGAACTCACTGGCCTCCAGCAACGCACTGATCAACACGCCGAACACCACGCTGATCAGCAGCACACTGCCCACCAGCAGCAAGGTATTGGTGGCGCCGGGCAAGAAGCCCGAATCGGTGATGAAGTAGGTGAAGTTCTCCAGCCCCACAAATTGGTTTTCACCAGGGTAGAGCAGGTTGTAGCGGATCAAGGAGAAGTACAGGGTCATGCCCAGCGGCACGATCATCCACAGCAGCAGCAAGGCCACCGAGGGGCTGACGAGGAACCAGCCGGGGTTGGCCAGGCGGTTTTTGGGTGGTGTATTCATGGTGATCAAAACCAGTCGATTACAGGCAGGGCCAGCGTCGGAGCGCGATCCAATGTGGGAGCTGGCTTGCCTGCGATAGCGGTGTGTCAGCACACACATTCATCAACTGACAGACCGCTATCGCGGGCAAGCCCGGCTCCCACATTGATGGGGTTCCCACATTTACAAGGGTGAGTCAGGCCTATTTGGGATAACCGGCGCGCTTCATCTCACGCTCGGTGGTGGTCTGCGCGGCAGTCAGGGCCTGGTCCACCGTTTGCTGACCGGTCAGCGCACCCGAGAAGAACTTGCCGACCTGGGTACCAATGGCCTGGAATTCAGGAATGGTCACCAACTGGATGCCGATATACGGCACCGGCTTGAGGGTCGGTTTGGTCGGGTCCGCGACTTTCAGCGATTCCAGGGTCACCTTGGCAAACGGCGCGGCCTTCATGTATTCATCGCTGTAGGTCGACTTGCGCGTGCCTGGCGGTACGTTGGCGATGCCGTCGGTCTTGGCCACGAGCTGGCTGTATTCCTTGGAGGTCGCCCAACTGGTGAACACCTTGGCGGCGTCCTTGGCCTTGGAACTGGTCGGGATCGCCAGGCTCCAGGAGTACAGCCACGAGGTGCCCTTGTCGGTCTTCTCGTGAGGGGCAAAGGTAAAGCCGACGTGATCGGCCACTTTGCTCTGGGTCTTGTCGGTCACGAACGAACCCGCGACGCTGGCATCGACCCAGATTGCGCACTTGCCGCTGTTGAACAGCGCCAGGTTTTCGTTGAAACCGTTGCTGGAAGCACCCGGCGGGCCGGATTTCTTCATGTTGTCGACGTAGAAGGTCAGCGCGTCCTTCCATTCAGGGCCATTGAATTCTGGCTGCCACTTCTCATCGAACCAGCGCGCACCGTAGCCATTGGCCAAGGTGGTGATCAGCGCCATGTTCTCACCCCAGCCGGCTTTGCCGCGCAGGCACAGGCCGTACTGTTCTTTGGACTTGTCGGTGAGTTTGTCCGCGAATTCGCCGATCTGGGTCCAGGTCGGGTGCTCGGGCATGGTCAGCCCGGCGTCCTTGAACAGGTCGGTGCGGTAATAGGTGATCGAACTTTCGGCATAGAACGGCAGGGCGTACAGCGAACCTTTGACAGACAGGCCATCACGCACCGAAGGGAAGACGTCGTCAAGGTCGTAGGACGCCGGCAGGTCCTTCATCGGTTCCAGCCAACCCTTGGCGCCCCACAGTGCAGCTTCGTACATGCCGATGGTCAACACGTCGAACTGTCCACCCTGGGTGGCGATGTCAGTGGTCAGGCGCTGGCGCAGCACGTTTTCTTCGAGCACCACCCAATTCAGCTTGATCTCCGGATGCTCGGTCTCGAAGGTTTTCGAGAGCTTTTGCATGCGGATCATGTCGCTGTTGTTGACGGTGGCAATGGTCAGGGTCTGCGCGCCAAAGCTGACGGCGCTGAGGGTCATGCAGGTCATCATGCAGGTAGAGGCAAGCAGAGCTTTTGCTGTGAACTTCATCGCGCACTCCATTTCTGCGCCCAGGGGCTACAGAAGGACAGTTATTGTTGTTGTGTCTTCCTGCAACGAGCCAGGAAGAGTGTGCGGTTGATTACAGCCTTGAAATGGCGATGTGACAAATCCTTGGGCGCACTGGCACTGATACTTTTTTGCACTCGCGTAGGAATTGGCTGAAACGATTGATCCAGGCCGACATCGATGACCCGTAGGCGCCGGCTTGCCGGCGATGGCATCGACACAGCGCACCTGACGCCCCGAGGTGGCCTGCATCGCCAGCAAGCCGGCGTCCACAGAAAGCGATTCAGGCCAGGTTTTGCTCGGTCAACCGCTGCACCGCCAGGCGGCGGTAGTGGGAAGGGGTCATGCCCTTGAGCTGCTGGAAGCGTCGGTTGAAGTTGGAAATATTGTTGAAACCCGACTCAAAGCACACATCCGTCACCGCCTTGTCGCCATCGGCCAACAACTCGCACGACTTGCTGATGCGTAACCGATTGACGAACTCGATAAACGTGCGCCCGGTGGCTTGTTTGAACACGCGGGAGAAATACGTCGGCTTCATACCCAGGTAATCCGCCACTTCCTCCAGCGGCAACTCGCGCGCGTAGTGGGCAAAGATGTAGTCCACCGCGCGGTTGGTGCGGTCGATGCTGTGCTCGTCGGCCAGTTGCGGTGTGGTCACGCCGGACAGCAGCTGGTAGTCCTCGCAGGCACTGAGCACCTCCAGCAGAATAAAAAAATGCCCGAGGCGCGCCATGCCCTGGGCGTCCTCGATACGTTGCATCAAGGTCATGGCCTGGGCGATGGTTTTTTTGCAGCGAAACTCGATGCCGTACTGGGCCCGTTCCAGCAAGGGCGCCAGGGTCTTGAGTTCAGCGAAGATCTGGCTGCCGTTTTCAAATAGTTCATCGGTGAAGTTCACCAGCATGTCGCGCTTGGGCACCACCTCGTCCTCCTCCACCTGGCTGATCCAGTTGTGGGGCAGGTTGGGGCCGGTGAGAAACAGGCTTTCCGGGTAGAAGTTGCCGATATAGTCGCCGATGAACACCTTGCCGGAACTGGCGACAATCAGGTGCAGCTCGTATTCCTTGTGGAAATGCCAGCGCACCAGCGGGCAGGGGAAGCCATGCTGGCGATAGATGATGGACAGACCGTTGTGATCGTCCATCAACTCGTAGGAAGGGTCGGTGATACGCGTTGCTCGGGTCATGCTGCCGTCGCTTTATTGTGGTTGCTGCCTAGGATAATGCCCCCTCGTGCGCGACCTCGCCAGCGCTGGTGTTTACACGGTGCGGTTTTTCGCCTCGATCCATTGGGACATGTACTGCGTACTTTTATGGGCATGATGGCGCAGCATGCTGCCCGTGAAGTTGGCCCTGCGATGGGCCGCCAGGGTGCGGCGACAGTGTTCCAGGCAGGCCACCAGCGCCGGGCCATGGATGTCCTGGTCATAACGGCGAGCCAGCAATTGGCGCCCGTTTTCCTGGGCCTCGGTCCAGCGCGCGCGATCTTGATACAGCGCCACGGCCGCCGCTGCCAACGCAGGCGCGGTCTGTTCGATCATGCCGGGCCATGGCTGGCCATCGCCCATGGCTTCGGCGCCGATCGGCGTGGTGACACTTGGCGTGCCACACAGCATCGCGTCCACCAGCTTGCCCTTGATGCCGGCGCCGAAGCGCAGCGGCGCCAGGCAGATACGTGCGGCGGTCATCACCTGCAACGCGTCTTCGGCCCAGTTCATCACGTGAAAGCCCTGCGCCGGGTTGTGCAACGCCGTGGCCTTGGGTGGCGTGTAGGCGCCGTAGACATGCAGCTGGGCGCCCGGCAGTTGCTGGCGGATCAGCGGCCACAGGCTGTTCTTCATCCACAGCACCGCATCCCAGTTCGGCGCATGGCGGAAGTTGCCGATGCTGAGAAAATGCGCGCGGTCCTCGAATGGCGCAAACGCCTCGGTCGGCGGTTGCAGCATCAACGGGCACCAGTGGAGCAGGGCGGCGGGCACCTTGAACTGTTCGGTGAGCAGGCGGATCTCCACGTCGGAGATCATCAGGCTGATATCGCAGCGGTAAATCGCCGCTATCTCGCGCTTGGCCAGGTCAGTGTCGGCCATCAACTGGAACGCTTCTTCCAGCGCTGGTGTGAACAGCGCGGTGAAGTCGTCGCTGTCCGGGTGGGCTTTCAGGTGATCTTTCTGGCGCTGGTGGCGGGCGTCGCGCAGGCTCTGCAGGTCGGAGGTTTCCAGTACGCGCAAGGCGTCGGGGCAGCACTTCTCCACGCGCCAGCCGAACTGCTCTTCCATCATGAAGCGGTCGAACAGCACGATATCCGGAGCGAGTTCGCGAATAAAATCATCGAAACTGCTGTTATTGAGTTCAATCGCGCATTCGCGGATGCCCAGCGCTGGCAGGTCAGCCTTGTGTTCGCCGATCGTGGCAGGGCTGCTGAAGGTAACGTCCCAACCTTGCGTCAGAAAGCTCTCAAGGATTTGCATCATATGCCCGCCAGCAGCCGAGGAACGAGGCTCCGGCCAGACATAACCAATGACCAGGACTTTGGTGGCAGGCTGATTCATCAACAACGCATTCCTTGAAGGGCAGGGGAAAAGCGCGCAATTAAACCACAACCACCGGCATGAGAATTTGTGCGCAGCGATAGGTAGCCACCGCACTTTGTGGTTAACTTCGGCCTCTCGAATTCGTTTCACTAAACCCAGCATAAGGATTCTGTTCATGGCTCAAGTCACCCACCGTGGCAACCCGATCCAGGTTGAAGGCGATCTGCCGCAAGTCGGTTCCCAGGCGCCAGACTTCACCCTGACCGCCGGCGACCTGTCGGACGCAACCCTGGCCACCTTTGCCGGCAAGCGCAAAGTGCTGAATATCTTCCCAAGTGTCGACACCCCGACCTGCGCGACGTCGGTTCGTAAGTTCAACGCCCAGGCCAACGACCTGAACAACGCCGTTGTGCTGTGCATCTCCACCGACCTGCCATTCGCCCAGGCGCGCTTCTGCGGCGCTGAAGGCCTGGAAAACGTGAAGAACCTGTCCGACTTCCGCAGCGCGGCATTCGCCGTCGACTACGGCGTGGCCATTGCTGAAGGCGCCCTCAAGGGCCTGACCGCTCGCGCTGTCGTCGTGCTGGATGAAAACGACAAAGTGTTGCACAGCGAGCTAGTTGCTGAAATCGGCCAAGAGCCGAACTACGAAGCAGCCCTGGCTGTTTTGAAGTAACTGTTTCAGCGCATTACTGTCGTTTTGCAGTAACACGCGTGCTGCATGATTGCGGCCTGGCCTAGTCCAGGCCGTTTTTATTTGTCGCTCAAGTGCTTAGCCCGTTAGCGAATGGACTAAGGTCAGAAGTTAAAAGTTGTAAGCCCAAGGTAAATAGCCGGTAAAGGCGCTTTTCTTAATGCGCACCAGTGCTTATCTTTCAGCCTCCCAAAGAAGAAGCTCTCGCGCCCAATGGTTGATCATTCCATGCAATCCTCCCCCCGCAATTCCCGCCGCTGGTTGTTCGGCCTGCTCGTGCTGCTGGTTATCGCCGGCCTGTGCTGGAAATACTGGCCCGCCAGCCACAAGGATGCCGCCGAGAAGAAACCGGCCGGGCACGCCGGCAAGTCGGGGATGATGCGCCCGGGTTTCGGTGGCTCCACTGGCCCGATCCCGGTGCGCGTGGCGCCGGCGGTATTGGGTGACTTCCCGGTGTACTACAAGGCGTTGGGCACGGTGACGGCGCTCAATACCATCAATGTGCGCAGCCGGGTGGGTGGCGAGTTGGTGAAGATCGCCTTTGAAGAAGGGCAGATGGTCAAGGCCGGCGACCTGCTGGCGGAAATCGACCCGCGCAGCTACCAGAACGCGTTGCTCCAGGCCCAGGGCACCCTGTTGCAGAACCAGGCGCAGTTGAAGAACGCCCAGGTCGACGTGCAGCGTTACCGCGACCTGTATGCCCAGGACAGCATCGCCAAACAGACCCTGGACACCGCCGAAGCGCTGGTCCTGCAATACCAGGGCACGGTCAAGACCAACCAGGGCGCGGTGGACGACGCCAAGCTCAACCTCGAATTCACCAAGATCCGCGCGCCGATCAGCGGCCGTGTCGGCCTGCGTCAGGTCGATGTGGGCAACCTGGTGGCGGCCAACGACACCACCTTCCTCGCGGTGATCACCCAGACCCAGCCCATCAGCGTGGTCTTCACCCTGCCGGAAAACACCCTGGACACCGTGCTCACCCGCTACCACGCCGGCAACAAGTTGCCCGTGGAGGCCTGGGACCGAGGCGACCTGAAACAGCAGGCGAGCGGCGTGCTGCAAAGCCTCGACAACCAGATCGACGTGACCACCGGCACCCTGAAATTCAAAGGCCGTTTCGATAACAAGGACCAGGCGCTGTTCCCCAACCAGTTCGTCAACGTGCATTTGCTCGCCGATACCCTGCACAACGCGGTGCTGGCACCGTCTGCTGCCATCCAGTTCGGCAACAACGGCACCTTTGTCTACAAGCTCGATGGCGACAAGAAGGTCAAGGTCCAGCCCCTGGTGATCGGCGACAGCGATGGCGACAACACCGTGATCAAGGAAGGCCTGGCCGCGGGCGACCGCGTGGTACTGGAAGGCACAGACCGTTTGAAGGACGGCAGCGAGATCGAAGTGGTCAATGACAGCAGTGAAGTGCCGACCACCCCGACCGAGCACCTGCAAGGCAAGCCTGCGGCGAAAGGGGAGACCGGCGCCAGCGCCGGCAAGGCGCAAAAGGTCGGTTCATGAACCTGTCGCGGCTGTTTATCCTTCGCCCGGTTGCCACCACGCTGAGCATGCTGGCCATTGTCCTGGCCGGCGTCATCGCGTATCGCTTGTTGCCGGTGTCGGCACTGCCCCAGGTGGACTACCCGACGATCCGGGTGATGACCCTGTACCCCGGCGCCAGCCCGGACGTGATGACCAGCGCGGTCACCGCGCCCCTTGAGCGCCAGTTCGGGCAAATGCCCGGGCTGACGCAGATGGCGTCCACCAGCTCGGGCGGCGCTTCGGTGCTGACCCTGCGTTTCAACCTCGACATCAACATGGATGTCGCCGAGCAACAGGTGCAGGCCGCGATCAACGCCGCCACCAACCTGCTGCCCAAGGACTTGCCGGCGCCACCGGTGTACAACAAGGTCAACCCGGCCGATACCCCGGTGCTGACCCTGGCCATTACCTCCAAGACCATGCTGTTGCCCAAGCTCAATGACCTGGTCGACACACGCATGGCGCAAAAAATTGCGCAGATCAGCGGCGTCGGCATGGTCAGCATCGCCGGTGGCCAGCGCCAGGCCGTGCGCATCAAGGTCAACCCGGAAGCCCTGGCGGCCAATGGCTTGAACCTGTCGGACGTGCGCACCCTGATCGCCGCGTCCAACGTCAACCAGCCCAAGGGCAACTTTGACGGCCCCACCCGGGTGTCGATGCTCGATGCCAACGACCAGTTGGTCTCGCCCCAGCAGTACGCCGAGCTGATCCTGGCCTACAACAACGGTGCGCCGCTGCGTCTGAAGGACGTGGCACAGATCGTCGACGGTGCCGAAAACGAACGCCTCGCCGCCTGGGCCAATGAAAACCAGGCCGTGCTGCTCAATATCCAGCGCCAGCCGGGTGCCAACGTGATCGAGGTGGTGGACCGCATCAAGGCGCTGCTGCCGAGCATCACCGACAACCTGCCGGCCGGCCTCGACGTGGCGGTACTTACCGACCGTACCCAGACCATCCGCGCCTCGGTCACCGATGTACAACACGAATTGCTGATCGCCATTGCCCTGGTGGTGATGGTGACGTTTCTGTTCCTGCGCCGTTTCAGCGCCACCATCATTCCGTCCATCGCCGTGCCGTTGTCGCTGGTGGGCACCTTTGGCGTGATGTACCTGGCGGGGTTCTCCATCAACAACCTGACGCTGATGGCCCTGACCATCGCCACCGGGTTCGTGGTGGACGATGCCATCGTGATGCTGGAGAACATCTCCCGCTACATCGAGGAAGGCGAGACGCCGCTGGCGGCCGCGCTCAAGGGCGCCAAGCAGATCGGCTTTACCCTGGTGTCCCTGACCTTGTCGCTGATCGCGGTATTGATCCCGTTGCTGTTCATGGCTGACGTGGTCGGGCGCCTGTTCCGCGAATTTGCCATTACCCTGGCAGTCGCCATCCTGATTTCCCTGGTGGTGTCCCTGACCCTCACGCCGATGATGTGCGCGCGCTTGCTCAAGCGTGAGCCCAAGGAAGAAGAACAGGGCCGCTTCTACAAGGCCAGCGGCGCGTGGATCGACTGGCTGATCGAAGCCTATGGGCGCAAATTGCAGTGGGTGCTCAAGCACCAGCCGCTGACCCTGCTGGTGGCCATCGCCACCCTGGGCCTCACCGTGTTCCTCTACCTGGTGGTGCCCAAGGGCTTCTTCCCGGTGCAGGACACCGGCGTCATCCAGGGCATTTCCGAGGCGCCCCAGTCGATCTCCTTTGCGGCCATGAGCCAGCGCCAGCAGGAGCTGGCCAAGATCATCCTGGCCGACCCGGCCGTGGAAAGCCTGTCTTCTTATATTGGTGTGGACGGTGATAACGCCACCCTCAACAGCGGTCGCTTGCTGATCAACCTCAAGCCCCACGGCCAGCGCGACTTGAGCGCCGCCCAGGTGATCACGCGCCTGCAGCCGGAAATCGACAAACTGGTGGGCATCCGCCTGTTCATGCAGCCGGTGCAGGACCTGACCATCGAAGACCGCGTCAGCCGTACCCAGTACCAGTTCAGCATGTCCTCGCCCGACGCTGACCTGCTGGCGTTGTGGAGTGACAAGCTGGTGCATGCGTTGAGCCAATTGCCGGAACTCACCGACGTGGCCAGCGACCTGCAGGACAAGGGCTTGCAGGTGTTCCTGGTGATCGACCGCGACGCGGCCTCGCGCCTGGGCGTGAGTGTGTCGACCATCACCGATGCGTTGTACGACGCCTTTGGTCAACGGCAGATCTCCACGATCTACACCCAGGCCAGCCAGTACCGCGTGGTGCTGCAGGCCCAATCCGGCGAAACCCTGGGCCCGGCCGCGCTGAACCAGATCCATGTGAAAACCACCGACGGCGGCCAGGTGCGGCTGTCGAGCCTGGCCCATGTGGAGCAGCGCCAGGCGCAGTTGGCGGTCGCGCATATCGGCCAGTTCCCGGCAGTGATGATGTCGTTCAACCTGGCCCCTGGCGTGGCACTGGGCAAAGGCGTGGAACTGATCAACCAGACCCAGAAGGACATCGGCATGCCGGTGGGCGTGCAGACCCAGTTCCAGGGCGCGGCCCAGGCGTTCGAAGCCTCGCTGTCGAGCACCTTGCTGCTGATCCTGGCGGCGGTGGTTACCATGTACATCGTGCTCGGCGTGCTCTACGAGAGTTACATCCACCCGATCACCATTCTTTCGACCTTGCCCTCCGCCGCCGTGGGGGCCTTGCTCGCGCTGCTGCTCAGTGGCAATGACCTGGGCATGATCGCGATCATCGGCATCATCCTGCTGATCGGTATCGTGAAGAAGAACGCGATCATGATGATCGACTTCGCCCTCGACGCTGAACGCAACCAGGGCCTGGACCCGCAGACTGCGATCTACCAGGCGGCGCTGTTGCGCTTCCGGCCGATCCTGATGACCACGCTGGCAGCCTTGTTCGGCGCAGTGCCGTTGATGCTGGCCACCGGTTCCGGCGCGGAGTTGCGCCAGCCCCTGGGCCTGGTGATGGTCGGCGGCCTGCTGGTGAGCCAGGTATTGACCCTGTTCACCACGCCGGTGATCTACCTGTACTTCGATCGTCTGGGCCGGCGCTGGCGCAAAGAGCCGCAAAGCCTGGAGCCGGTTGAGTCATGAACCTGTCCGGACCTTTCATTCGCCGGCCGGTCGCCACCATGCTGCTGAGCCTGGCGATCATGTTGCTGGGCGGCGTGAGCTTCAACCTGTTGCCGGTCTCGCCGCTGCCGCAGATCGACTTTCCGGTGATCGTGGTGTCGGCCAGCTTGCCCGGCGCCAGCCCCGAGGTGATGGCGTCTACCGTGGCTACGCCGCTGGAGCGCTCCTTCGGCTCGATTGCCGGCATCACCACCATGAGCAGTTCGTCGAGCCAGGGCTCCACCCGGGTGATCCTGGCGTTTGACTCCGATCGCGACATCAACGGCGCGGCGCGGGAAGTGCAAGCGGCGATCAATGCCTCGCGCAACCTGTTGCCCAGCGGTATGCGCAGCATGCCCACCTACAAGAAGATCAACCCGTCCCAGGCGCCGATCATGGTGCTGTCGCTGACCTCGGACGTGCTGCCCAAGGGCGAGCTGTATGACCTGGCCTCGACCATCCTGTCCCAGAGCCTGTCCCAGGTGCCGGGCGTAGGTGAAGTGCAGATCGGTGGCAGTTCATTGCCCGCCGTGCGCATCGAGTTGCAGCCCAAGGCTCTCGACCAGTACGGCGTGGCCCTCGACGACGTGCGCAATACCATTGCCAACGCCAACCAGCGTCGGCCCAAGGGCTCCCTGGAAGACAGCGAGCGCAACTGGCAGATCCAGGCCAACGACCAGCTGGAAAAGGCCAAGGACTATGAACCGCTGCTGATTCGCTACCAGAACGGCGCCGCCTTGCGCCTGGGGGATGTGGCCAAGATCAGCGACGGCGTGGAAGACCGCTACAACAGCGGCTTCTTCAACAATGATGCGGCGGTGCTGCTGGTGATCAACCGCCAGTCCGGCGCGAACATCATCGAGACCGTGCGGCAGATCAAGGCGCAATTGCCAGCCTTGCAGGCCGTACTGCCGAGCAGCGTCAAGCTGAGCCTGGCGATGGACCGCTCGCCGGTGATCACCGCGACCTTGCATGAAGCCGAGATGACCCTGCTGATTGCCGTCGCGCTGGTGATCCTGGTGGTGTACCTGTTCCTGGGCAACTTCCGCGCCTCGCTGATCCCGACCCTGGCGGTGCCGGTGTCGCTGGTGGGAACCTTTGCGGTGATGTACCTGTTCGGCTTCTCGCTGAACAACTTCTCGCTGATGGCGCTGATCCTGGCCACCGGCCTGGTGGTGGACGACGCTATTGTGGTGCTGGAGAACATTTCCCGGCATATCGACGAAGGCGTGCCGCCGATGAAGGCGGCGTACCTGGGTGCCCAGGAAGTCGGGTTTACCTTGCTGTCGATGAACGTGTCGCTGGTGGCGGTGTTCCTGTCGATCCTGTTCATGGGCGGGATTGTCACCAACCTGTTCCGCGAGTTTTCCATCACGCTGTCGGCGGCGATCATCGTGTCGCTGGTGGTGTCGCTGACCCTGACCCCGATGCTCTGCGCGCGCTGGCTCAAGCCGCATATCAAGGGCCAGATGACCGGCCTGCAGCGCTGGAGCCAGAAGGTCAACGACCGCATGGTGGCCGGTTACGCCACCAGCCTCGACTGGGTGCTGCGCCACCGACGCCTGACGTTGCTCAGCCTGCTGCTGACCATTGGCGTCAACGTCGCACTGTATGTGGTGGTGCCGAAGACCTTCATGCCGCAGCAGGACACCGGACAGTTGATCGGTTTTGTGCGCGGTGACGACGGCCTGTCGTTCGGCGTGATGCAGCCGAAGATGGAAACCTTTCGCCAGGCCGTGCTCAAGGACCCTGCGGTGCTCAGCGTGGCCGGCTTTATTGGTGGCAACAACGGCACCAATAACGCGGTGATGCTGGTGCGCCTCAAGCCCATCAGCGAACGCAAGATTTCCGCCCAGGCGGTGATCGAGCGCCTGCGCAAGGACGTGCCGCTGGTGCCGGGTGGGCGGTTGTTCCTGATGGCCGACCAGGACCTGCAATTTGGTGGCAGCCGTGACCAAAGCAGCGCGCAGTATTCCTACATCCTGCAGAGCGGTGACCTGGCGGCCTTGCGCGAGTGGTACCCGAAGGTGGTGGCCGCGTTCCATACGCTGCCTGAGCTGACTGCCATCGACGCCCGTGAAGGGCGCGGCGCGGCGCAGGTCACGCTGATCGTGGACCGCGACCAGGCCAAGCGCCTCGGGGTGGACATGGCCATGGTCACCTCGGTGCTGAACAACGCCTATAGCCAGCGGCAGATCTCGACCATCTACGACAGCCTCAACCAGTACCAGGTGGTGATGGAGGTCAATCCGCTTTATGCCAAGGACCCAATCACCCTCAACCAGGTGCAGGTCATCACGTCGACAGGCGCGCGGATTCCGCTGTCGACCATCGCCCATTATGAAAACAGCCTGGCCGATGACACCGTACGCCATGAGGGCCAGTTCGCCTCGCAGAACATTGCCTTCGACATGGCGCCTGGCGTCACGGTGGAGCAGGGCATGGCCGCCATCGAACGGGCGGTGGCCAAGGTGGGCTTGCCGGAAGACGTGATCGCCAAGATGGCCGGCACCGCCGATGCGTTCGCGGCGACCCAGAAGGGCCAGCCGTTCATGATCCTCGGTGCGCTGGTGGCGGTGTACCTGGTGCTGGGCATTCTGTACGAAAGCTACATTCACCCGCTGACCATCCTGTCCACCTTGCCGTCGGCGGGGGTGGGGGCGCTGTTGTCCATCTACCTGTTGGGCGGTGAGTTCAGCCTCATCTCGCTGTTGGGCTTGTTCCTGTTGATTGGCGTGGTGAAGAAAAACGCGATCCTGATGATCGACCTGGCACTGCAACTGGAACGCCACGACGGCATGAGCCCGCTGGAATCGATCCGCAGTGCCTGCCTGCTGCGTCTACGGCCGATCCTGATGACCACCCTGGCGGCGATCCTCGGCGCCTTGCCGTTGCTGCTCGGCGCTGGCGACGGCGCCGAAATGCGCCAGCCCCTGGGCCTGACCATTATCGGTGGCCTGGTGTTCAGCCAGATCCTGACCCTTTACACCACCCCGGTGGTTTACCTCTATCTAGACCGCGCACGCCATCGCTTCAATGCCTGGCGCGGCGTGCGGACCGATGCTGCCTTGGACACTGCGCTATGACCGATTCAACACCCGCCAATGCACTGCATCAGTTTGCCGCTCCGATGCATTTTCCTGTAGGCGCCGGCTTGCCGGCGAAAAACGCCCAGGCACCGCGTACCTCCCGATTGAGCACGCTATCGTTGACCACCTTGGCGAGTAAACTCGTTCCTACTGTCGGGTTGGCCCTGTTGCTCAGCGCCTGCGCCATCGGCCCCGACTACCAACGCCCGCAAGTCGTCGAGCCCGCGCAATTCAAGGAAGCCCAGGGCTGGCGCCAAGCCAGCCCCAGCGACTCCCTGGCCCGTGGCGCCTGGTGGGAGCTGTACGGCGACCCTCAGCTCAATGACCTGGTGGTGCGCCTGAACACATCCAACCAGACCGTGGCCCAGGCCGAAGCGCGCTTTCGCCAGGCCCAGGCCCAGGTGCGCAGCGCCCGTGGCGCGTTTTTCCCGACCGTGGACCTGAGCGCCGGTAAAACCCGTGCCAGCCAGGGCACCGGCAGCAGTAACGCCAGCCTGAGCAGTTCCAGCAGCGGGATCCGCGACACCCTCAATGCCCAGCTGGGTGTGAGTTGGGAAGCCGACGTCTGGGGCAAGCTGCGCCGAGGTCTGGAAGCCAATGAAGCCACGGCCGAAGCCAGCTCAGCGGACCTGGCGGCGATGCGCCTGAGCCAGCAATCGGAACTGGTGCAGGACTATCTGCAACTGCGGGTCATGGACGAACAGACCCGTCTGCTGCAAGCCACGCTGGACGCCTACCAGCGTTCGCTGACCATGACCGAAAACCAATACCGCGCCGGTATTTCCGGCAAGGACGCCATCGCCCAGGCGCAAACCCAGCTCAAGACCACCCAGGCCAGCCTGATCGACCTGATCTGGCAGCGCGCCCAGCTGGAAAACGCCATCGCGGTGTTGATCGGCGAGGCGCCGGCCAACTTCAACCTGGCCGTCAGCCAAAGCATCCCGGCGTTGCCGCAGATTCCGGCGAGCCTGCCGTCGCAGTTGCTGGAGCGCCGCCCGGACATCGCCTCGGCCGAACGTTCGGTGATCGCCGCCAACGCCAATATTGGCGTGGCCAAGGCCGCCTACTACCCGGACCTGACCCTGAGCCTGGCCGGTGGTTATTCGAGCAGCACCTACGCCGACTGGATCAGCCTGCCGAACCGTTTCTGGTCGGTGGGGCCCAAATTGGCCATGACCCTGTTCGACGGCGGCCAGCGTTCGGCTGAAGTCGACCGCAGCATTGCCAGCTATGACGAAACCGTGGCCAAGTACCGCCAGACCGTGCTCGACGGTTTCCGTGAAGTGGAAAACTACATGGTGCAGCTCAAGGTGCTGGAAGACGAGGCCGTGGTCAGCAATGAAGCGCTGGCCGCTGCACGTGAATCCCTGCGCCTGACCCAGAACCAGTACAAGGCCGGGCTGATCGCCTACCTGGATGTGGTCACCGTACAGGCCACGGCTCTGAGCAACGAGCGCACAGTGCTGACCCTGCTCCAGACTCGATTGGTGGCCAGTGTGCAACTGATCGCCGCGTTGGGCGGTGGCTGGGATGGGCACACATCGGCAAAAGACAACGATTAAGTGTGAACTCGAAGCCAATGTGGGAGCGGGCTTGCTCGCGAATGCGGCAGTTCAGTCAATACATTCAGTGACTGACACACCGCATTCGCGAGCAAGCCCGCTCCCACATTTGGACTCCATTCGGCTCCGGATTTGCGCTGAATTTAAGTCGGTAGATTGACGTCAAAATGCCAGTAATGGCTATACGCTAATAAATCAACTGTACAAGAATTATTCTCGCTACAATCGCTCGCTTTGCCACCTGGCACGGGCTTTTCAGGCCCGTCGGTTTTGAGAAGTCCCATGCTCATCGGTAGTTATTCTCCCTCTCTTGTCGTGATCTCCTTGTTCGTCGCGATCCTGGCGTCTTATACCGCCCTGGACCTGGCCGGCCGCATCGCGACCACCAAAGGCCGCGCGGTGTACCTGTGGATGACCGGCGGGGCCGTGGCGATGGGCGTGGGCGTGTGGTCCATGCACTTTATCGGCATGTTGGCGTTGCGCCTGCCGTTCGCCCTCGGGTTTGACCTGGGCATTACTGCGCTGTCGTTGTTGATCGCGGTGCTCTCCAGCGGCTTTGCGTTATGGCTGATCAATCAGCCGCGCTTGCCCGCCTGGCAACTGGCGTTTGGTGCGTTGGTCATGGGCGCGGGCATCAGCAGCATGCACTACACCGGCATGGCTGCCATGCGCATGACTCCCGGCATCGACTACGACCCAACGTTGTTTGGCGCCTCATTGTTGATCGCCGTGGTGGCGTCCGGCGCAGCGCTGTTGATCGCCCACAACCTGCGTCGCAACACGCCCTACGTGCGCCTGTTGCGCGGCGGTGCGGCGGTGGTGATGGGCGTGGCCATCGTGGGCATGCATTACACCGGCATGGCGGCCGCGCGCTTTGCCGATGAAAGCTTCTGTGGCGCGGCGCTGACCGGCTTGAGCGGTAAAGGCCTGGACAACCTGGTGTTGGTGACCTCGTTGGCGGTATTGATCATCGCACTGCTGACCTCGTTGCTCGACGCCCGCCTGGAAGCCCGCACTGCGGTGCTGGCCGATTCTCTGACCCTGGCCAACCAGGAGCTGACCCACCTGGCCCTGCATGACATGCTCACCGGGCTGCCCAATCGCACGTTGCTGGCCGACCGTATCCAACAAGCGATCCAAGCGGTGAAAGAGCAGGGCGGTTGCTTTGCGTTGATGTTTATCGACCTGGATGGCTTCAAGCCAGTCAACGATGCCTTCGGTCACCACATGGGTGACCAGTTGCTGCGTGAAGTCGGTTTGCGCCTGCGCGAAGACCTGCGGGGCCAGGACACCCTGGCGCGTATCGGCGGCGATGAGTTCGTGCTGCTGGTGCAATTGGGCCAGCCCGACGATGCCATGGGCCTGGCCGAGCGTCAGGTGGGCCTGCTCAACCGGGCCTTCAGTGTCGCCGAACACGAGTTGAAGATCTCCGCCAGTGTTGGCATCGCCCTGTTCCCGGGCAACGGTGGCAACCCCCAGGAACTGTTGATGAACGCCGACGCCGCGATGTACCACGCCAAGGGCATGGGCAAAAACGGCTACAGCTTCTTCGACGTCTCGATGAACACCAATGCGCGCAAGCAACTGCAACTGTTGCAGGATTTGCGCAATGCTGTCGAGCACGAGCAATTTCGTTTGTATTACCAGCCCAAGTTCGACGCGGTCAGTGGCATCGCCGTGGGGGCCGAGGCGTTGCTGCGTTGGGAGCATCCGCAGCAGGGGCTGTTGCTGCCGGCGATGTTCATCGAACTGGCGGAAAAGACCGGGTTGATCATTCCGATTGGCGAATGGGTGCTCAACGAAGCCTGTCGCCAGATGGCCCTGTGGTACGCCCAGGGTTATGAGGACTGGCGCATTGCAGTGAACCTGTCGGCCTTGCAGTTCTGTCACGCGGGGTTGGTCAAGAGCGTGGCCTCGGCCCTGGAGCGCCATCAGTTGCCGGCCAACAACCTGACCCTGGAAATCACCGAGACCACCGCCATGAGCGACGCCGACGCGAGCATGACAGTGTTGCAACAGCTCTCCGACATGGGCGTCGATCTGTCCATCGATGACTTTGGCACCGGTTACTCCAGCCTCATGTACCTCAAGCGCCTGCCTGCCAACGAGTTGAAGATCGATCGGGGCTTTGTGCGCGACCTGGAGCACGACAGTGACGACGCCGCCATCGTTTCGGCCATCGTTGCACTGGGCCAGGCCCTGGGCCTGCGTATCGTGGCCGAAGGTGTGGAGACCGATGTGCAACAGAGTTTCCTGACGCGCCTGGGTTGTAATTCCCTGCAAGGCTATCTGCTGGGGCACCCGTTGCCGGCGGACGGGTTCATGGCCGATATCCAGCGCGCCGAAGACGCCGTAGCCCCTGACAAAAGCCGTGCGTGACGGGTATTCTTGGATCCAACCCTTTCTCTCAGGTTGAATCAGGAGACCACACGCATGGACAAAGTCGTCATCATCACCGGTGGCAGTCGTGGGATTGGCGCCGAGACGGCCTTGCTGGCGGCACGCCAGGGCTATCGCATCTGCATCAATTACCAGTCTGACGAAGAGGCGGCCCATCGCGTGCTGGAGCAGGTCCGTGCGCTGGGCGCCCAGGCGATCACTGTGCGCGCCGACGTGAGTATCGAAGATGAAGTGATTGGCCTGTTCAACCGCGTCGACGCCGAGTTGGGCCGGGTCACCGCACTGGTCAACAATGCCGGTACCGTGGGGCATAAGTCGCGGGTCGATGAGATGTCCGAGTTCCGCATTCTCAAGATCATGAAGACCAACGTGCTGGGGCCGATCCTGTGTGCCAAGCATGCGGTGCTGCGCATGTCGCCCAAGCACGGCGGGCAGGGCGGCAGTATCGTCAACGTGTCGTCGGTGGCGGCACGCCTGGGTTCGCCGGGCGAATATGTGGACTATGCCGCCTCCAAAGGCGCGCTCGACACGTTCACCGTGGGCCTGTCCAAGGAGGTGGCGGGCGAGGGTATTCGGGTCAACGCCGTACGCCCTGGCTATATCTTCACTGACTTCCACGCCCTCAGCGGCGACCCGGACCGTGTCAGCAAACTCGAGTCGGGCATCCCCATGGCGCGCGGCGGGCGCCCGGATGAAGTGGCCGAGGCGATTATCTGGCTACTGTCGGACAAAGCCTCGTATACCACCGGCACCTTTCTGGATCTTGGGGGAGGTCGTTAAGGGCGTGGATGATCAGGTCCGCAGGTAGCGCAGTACCTCGTAGCCTTTATAGGAAAAGGCCTGCAGCAGGCGGACCTCCGAGTTATCGGCGGTGCCATAGCCATTCGCGCAAAAACCGTCGATGTAGCCATTGCGGTTTCGGCTGCAGTTGAGGGTGCAATCATCGACGTTGTCGATGAAACGCAAGACTTTGTCCAGGTCGTAGGCCGCGTTGGCCCGGGACTCCGCGTCAGGGTTGGCCTCGGTCCAGTCACCCATCTGCATCATCAATTCATCGATCAGGTGGTAGTTGTCCCGGTTGTCCAGGAAGTGCTTCAGCACCGGGCTTTGTTTGATGATCCGTTCTGCCGAACGATGGTCACCGGCCGGGCGCCCCTCCGGGCCGGTCATCTCGCGTACTTGTTTCTGTTCGGCTGCACGCATGTAGTTGGGGGGGATGGGTAGCGGTATAAGGTCGGTGCGAATAGGCATGCTCGTGGGACACTCAACATTGAACCAGGGAAGGTGCACTCTTCAATAAGAGAAGACTGCGCCCACCTGTGTGGCCATGTCCTTGACTCAGTTCCGGTTTAAAACGACCGCACGATCCGCCCCAATGTCTCCATCGCCTTCTCCGATGCCTCGGTCCACGGGCTGCCATAGTTAAGGCGGATGCAGTTGCGAAAGCGCTGGGTCGCCGAGAAGATCGGCCCCGGCGCGATGCTGATGCCTTGTGCCAGCGCCATCTGGAACAGCTTCAGCGAGTCGGTCTGCTCCGGCAGTTCCAGCCACAGGAAATAACCTCCGGCAGGTTGGCTGACCCGCGTCTGCGCCGGGAAGTAACGGGCAATCGCCGCCAGCATCGCACTTTGCTGTTCTTCCAGGGCGTAGCGCAATTTGCGCAAGTGTCGGTCATAGCCGCCATGTTGCAGGTAATCGGCAATCGCCGCCTGGGCCGGCATCGACGGGCACAGTGACGTCATCAGCTTCAGGCGCTCGACTTTCTGCGCAAAACGCCCGGCCGCCACCCAGCCCACGCGATAGCCCGGGGCCAGGCTTTTGGCAAACGAGCCGCAATGCATCACCAGCCCTTCAGTGTCGAAGGCCTTGGCCGGCTTGGGTGCCTGCTGCCCGTAATACAGCTCGGCGTACACGTCGTCTTCGATCAGCGGTACCTGATGGCTGCGCAGCAGTTCTACCAACGCTTGTTTCTTGGCTTCGGGCAGGATGGCGCCCATGGGGTTCTGGAAGCTGGTCATGGTCCAGCAGGCCTTGATCGGGTAGCGCTCCAGGCTTTGGGCCAGGGCGTTGAGGTCAATGCCGTCGCGCGGATGCACGGGGATTTCCACGGCCTTGAGTTTCAAGCGCTCCAGCACTTGCAGGCAGGCGTAGAACGCCGGCGCTTCAATGGCCACCAGGTCGCCGGGTTCCGTCACCGCTTGCAAGCACAGGTTGAGGGCCTCCAGGGCGCCATTGGTGATCAGCAGTTCTTCCATCGGCAGCATCAGGCCGCCGACCATGTAGCGCAGGGCGATCTGCCGACGCAGTTGCGGGTTGCCCGGCGACATGTCGGTGACCACCAGGCGCGGGTCCATCTCGCGGCTGGCGCTGGCCAGGGAACGGGCCAGGCGCGGCAGGGGGAATAGCATGGGGCTGGGGAACGCCGAGCCGAACGGCACGGTGTTCGGGTCCTTGATCGAGTCAAGCACCGAGAACACCAGTTCGCTCACATCGACTTCGGTGGACTCGTGCACTTGTTCGCTCACCACCGGTTCGGAAAACGGGCTGGGCGCATGGGTATTCACAAAGTAGCCCGAACGCGGCCGTGCGCGGATCAGGCCGCGCCGCTCCAACAGGTAGTAGGCCTGGAACACCGTGGACGGGCTGACCCCATAGGTCTGGCTGGCATAGCGCACCGACGGCACGCGCTGGCCGGGGCCAAGCACCCCGGAGCGGATCAGTTCTGCGATGTCATCGGCGAATTTTTCGTAGCGTTTCATGGGGGCCTTGAACAAAAATTTAATAGGTGCACGGAACACATTGTGGGAGCGGGCTTGCTCGCGAAGGCGGGGTATCAGCCGCCTGATTTATAAACTGACCCGCCGCCTTCGCGAGCAAGCCCGCTCCCACAGTTGGATCTTTACAGGTTCGGATAGACCTCAGCGGTTCAATGGCGCCACAAAGCGGCTGTCGGCGGCACTGTAGATCCACGGCTCATCCACATCGGTGACCTTGAAGCGCAGGGTCTGCGAACTGCTCGCCGGCTTGTCGGCGAGCAGCGCCACCGACACCGGCACATCGCTGATTTCCCCCGGGGCCAGGCTGATCTCGGTCTTGCCCTGCAGCTGGAAACCTTCGGCATCCACCAGTTCCAGGCGGTAGTCCTGGCGTTGCTGGGTCTTGTTGATGACCTTGAGGCTGTAGATGTTCTCGATCAGGCCCTGGCTGTTCTCCCGGAACATGCCACGGTCCTTGGTCACGTCCAGCGACACCATCGGCCGTTCGATCAACGCCACCACCAGCGCCGCTATCATCACCAACAGCACCGCACTGTAGCCGATCAGGCGTGGCCTGAGCAGGTGCGTCTTGCCACCTTGCAACTGATGTTCGGAGGTGTAGCTGACCAGGCCACGGGCGTAGCCCATCTTGTCCATGATCGAATCGCAGGCGTCGATGCAGGCGGCGCAGCCGATGCACTCCATTTGCAGGCCGTCACGGATGTCGATACCGGTGGGGCACACTTGCACGCACAACTGGCAGTCGATGCAGTCACCCAGGCCGACGTCGGCGGGCTTGACCTCGCGTTTGCGCGGGCCACGGTTTTCGCCACGGGCGGCATCGTAGGAAATGGTCAGGGTGTCCTTGTCGAACATCACGCTCTGGAACCGTGCGTAAGGGCACATGTGCATGCACACCGCCTCGCGCAGCCAGCCGGCGTTGAGGTAGGTGGCGCCGGTAAAAAACAACACCCAGAACAGGCTCACGCCCCCCATTTGCCAGGTCAGTAATTCGGCGGCCAGGGGCCGCACCGGGGTGAAATAGCCGACGAAGGTCAGGCCGGTGAGCACGCTGATGCCCAGCCACAAGGTGTGCTTGGCCGAACGCCGCGCCAGTTTGTTCAGGCTCCAGGGCGCGGCCTGCAGTTTGATGCGTTGGTTGCGTTCACCCTCGGTGACCTTTTCGCACCACATGAACAGCCAGGTGAACGAGCTTTGCGGGCAGGTGTAGCCACACCACACGCGCCCGGCAAACACGGTGATCGCAAACAGGCCGAAGGCACAGATGATCAGCAGGGCCGACAGCAGGATGAAATCCTGGGGCCAGAATGTGGCACCAAAGATGTGGAATTTGCTTTCAGCCAGGTCCCACAGCACGGCCTGGCGCCCACCCCAGTTCAGCCACACCGTGCCGAAGAAGGCCAGGAACAGAAAGCCTGCACCGCTGACGCGCAAGGTGCGGAACAGGCCGGTAAAACTGCGGGTATGGATCAGGGTGTCGCTGGCGTTGGCCTTCACCTTCTTTGGGTGCGCAGGCTCATGGATTTCCACGGTTCGGACGGGGATTCTTTCGCTCATGGTCGTTCGCTCATCAGCCTCCATCAGGCAGATGAACTATGAACGGCGCTCTGTTTGCAGAACAGACTCAGCTATCACGATAAAAAGCGGATCAGATGAGACGCGCCTCACCCCCTGCGACAATGTGCTGCACCCCGTGGCGCGTGGGGTGCAGGCTGTTTGCGCAAGTGCTGATACAGATCAATCAAATCACCGAATCACTGTTCGTGGCCTTCAGGTGCTTGCGTCCGTCCTTGGCGCCGGCCACGGTCAGGGCGTCGGCCTCGGCTTCGGTGATATAAACCCGGTCCGCGCCCAGTTGCACGAAGGACATGGCTTTGTCGCTGTCGGTGCCGACGGTCACCTGTTCAGCGGGCAGGCTTTGTTCCTCGCCGGTTTCATCGACCTTGAAACGGCACGTGTGGCTTTCGATACGTACAGGCATGACAAGCTCCTTTTTATAGGCTGGTAATCGTTAGGTTCCAGCCTGTCGCCAAGCGTTCCAGGCAACTGACTGGCGGTCGCCGCTGTCCACCGCTTATCACTGATGAAAAAGGAGCGCATCCATGGACGCCTGGTGGCATGAAGTGTGGCAAACCCTGCAGGCCGAATTCGCCGATATCGGCGATGCTCGGCAATTGACGCAGATTACCGTGCGCCTGCTGATTGCAGCCGTGCTGGGGGGTATCCTGGGGTTTGAGCGAGAGAGCAAGGGCAAGGCGGCCGGCGTGCGCACCCACATGTTGGTGGCCATGGGAGCTGCACTGTTTGTGTTGGTGCCGCAGATGTCCGGCAGCCAGGCGGATGCCATGAGCCGGGTGTTGCAGGGCGTGATTGCGGGGATCGGGTTTCTCGGGGCTGGCACCATCCTCAAGGGCAAGGAGGATGAGGCGGGACAGCACGTCAAGGGCCTGACCACCGCAGCCGGGTTGTGGATGACCGCCGCCATCGGTGTGGCGGCGGGGCTGGGGCGCGAGTCGACAGCGGTGCTGAGTACGTTGCTGGCCCTGGCGGTCTTCAGCCTGATGCCGAGGATCGTCAAACTGCTCGAAAAGGAACCATGAGCAGGGTTTAAAGCATTGACTCAGCTTTGGCCACCTGAGCGTTCGCGTCGCATCTTTTCGATTTTACCTTTGCTCAGATGGCCACCGAAATCGTTCAACTCTTTGGTGTTCGCCCTTGTCCCGAACATGCGCGTCTTGAGTTTCTTCAGGTTTTCATTCGAGCTGCTTAAAAAGTTGGCGAAATCGCCAAGCTCTGCATCGAATGCTTTAAATAACATTTCAAGATTTCTGTATTTTGCCTGATGCAGGTAGTTATCACCTAACCCTTTGAGGCATGAGTTCTGGCTGGCTTCGAGCTTGTTCTTGTCTAGACGCTCGCCAATTCTTTCAAGAACCTTGGCGTTCGCTTCAGCATTTGGACCGTGCAAACATTGGCTGATATTGGCTTGGGTCATGAGTGGGCGGAGCTGGGCGAGGATCGTACGCGACTTGTCCGAGTCGGGGTTGTTCATGAGCTCTTCGATATTTTCCGGGGTCAGCAACGCGTTCAATTCATTGACGGTCTTATCCGCTTTTCCCGGTGCAGGCTGCGTGGGCGGTGTCGACCAGTCTGGGCCAGAACTCGGTGTTGAATTCGGGAGATTGGCGGGTGGTGATGGGTGACGTGGCGACACGTTGGTGTTTTGCCCAGTACCGGCAGGGGGGGCGTAATGCGGGTTGATGGTCGACATCGTTTTGGCCTCGTAGGAGTTCAACAAAACGCTACTGCCAGCAACCTGACCAGAGCGTTTACGCACCCGAGTATAAGGACGTCGAATCATGGTAAAACGGGGTATAGACCGATAGTGCTGTAAGGCATTTCGCTAATTGTGGTGTAAGGACGGCGCTCATATGCAGGTGCTGAAAAAGGGGCCGGTGCCGAGCATCGAACCCCTGAGTCTATCAATGATTCAAACGATGACGGGCGGCATCGTCTTTGGGGGTTCCTCTACCGCAGGCGGCTCGTTTTCAGGCGGCTCTTTCTCCGGAATCGGCTCCGGTTCGCTCGGCGGCAGGGTCGGGTTGTCGATATTCGGGTCCGGCGTTTCAGCCGGGATCGGGATATTCATCAGTGTGGCCTCCTTTGTGCTTTGCTCTATCGGTGGACAGCCGCTGCGGCGAATTGATTCCCCGCTCAATGGCGGCACATCCACCTGAACTTTTAACCGGGGCTCAGGCTCGGACCTATGACGGCCCGCTCAGGGAGAGCACCGCCGTATCAGAATCCGGATCAAGCAAAGAGCGTCCACAGGGCGTAAGGGGAAGATGCTCGATGACTGCTGAAACACTGGCTCCAGACGATTCCATATTGCCGCTGTCCCAGGCCTTGCTGCTGCCCAGGATCGCCATCGAAAGCACCACGCCTGTGATCGACGGCGGCGAATTTGCCGTCAAGGCCGTGATTGGCCAACGGGTTCATGTGACCAGCAAGGTGTTCGCCGACGGCCATGACACACTCTCTGTTTTGATCCGCTGGCGCCCACTGCGCGATGAAAGCTGGCACAGCGTGGTGATGACCGACGTGGGCAACAATGGCTGGGAGGGCGGGTTTACCGTCGAAGCACTGGGGCCCCATGAATTCTGCATCGAAGCCTGGATCGATACCTTCGCCAGCTTCTGCTATGAACTGCGCAAGAAACACGAGGCCGGTGTGCCAGTCAGCCTGGAGTTGCAGGAGGGCCGCAGCCTGGTGCTGCAGGCCGCCGAGCGCAGCGACAACGAACTGCGCGACCGCCTGATGCTGTTGCACCACGAACTCTCCGGCCTGCTGGAAACCGAGCAGGTTGCGCAGTTCCTGCACGAAGGCAGTGCACACCTGATGACCCAGGCCGATCACCGTGCCTATTTGAGCATCAGCACCGTGTACCCGATCGATGTGGAACGCACGGCTGCGCAATTTGCCAGTTGGTACGAGCTGTTTCCCCGCTCGATCACCGACGATCCGGCCCGTCACGGCACCTTCAATGACGTGCACTCGCGGCTGTCGATGATCCATGACATGGGCTTCGACGTGCTGTACTTCCCGCCGATCCACCCCATCGGTCGCAGCCACCGCAAGGGCCGCAACAATTCCCTCACGGCCGGGCCGGACGACCCGGGCAGCCCCTACGCCATCGGTAGCGAGGACGGCGGCCACGAGGCGATTCACCCGCAGTTGGGCAGCCGCGATGACTTTCGCCGCCTGGTCAAGGCCGCCGCCGAGCATGGCCTGGAAATCGCCCTGGATTTTGCTATCCAGTGTTCCCAGGACCATCCGTGGCTCAAGCAGCACCCGGGCTGGTTCAACTGGCGGCCGGACGGCACGATCAAATACGCCGAAAACCCGCCGAAGAAATACCAGGACATCGTCAACGTCGACTTCTATGCGGCAGACGCGATTCCAGGCCTGTGGACTGAGTTGCGTGACATCGTGGTGGGTTGGGTGGAAGAGGGCGTGAAGACCTTTCGCGTCGACAACCCGCACACCAAGCCGCTGCCGTTCTGGCAATGGCTGATCAGCGACGTGCGTGCCAAGTTCCCGGAGGTGATCTTCCTGGCGGAAGCCTTTACCACGCCGGCGATGATGGCGCGGCTGGGCAAGGTCGGTTATTCCCAGAGCTACACCTATTTCACCTGGCGCAATACCAAGGCCGAACTGAGCGAATACTTCACGCAGTTGAACGAGTCGCCGTGGCGCGAATGCTTCCGGCCGAATTTCTTCGTCAATACCCCGGACATCAACCCAGGCTTCCTGCACGAATCTGGCCGCCCGGGTTTCTTGATCCGCGCGGCGCTGGCCACTCTGGGCTCGGGCCTCTGGGGTATGTATTCAGGCTTTGAGCTGTGCGAAGCCGCACCTGTGCCAGGCAAAGAGGAATACCTGGACTCGGAAAAGTACGAGATCCGCGTCAGGGATTTTACCGCCCCCGGCAACATCATTGCCGAGATCGCCCAGCTCAACCGCATCCGCCGGCAAAATCCGGCCTTGCAGACCCATCTGGGGCTCAAGCTATACAACGCGTGGAACGACAACATCCTGTATTTCGGCAAGCGCAGCGAGGATGGCAGCAACTTCATTCTCGTCGCGGTGAGCCTGGATCCTTATAACGCCCAGGAAGCGAATTTCGAGTTGCCGCTGTGGGAATTGGGCCTGCCCGACGATGCCCAGACCCAGGGCGAAGACCTGATGAACGGCCACCGCTGGACCTGGTACGGCAAGACCCAGTGGATGCGCATCGAGCCGCACATGCCGTTCGGTATCTGGCGCATCACCGTTTCCTGAGCCCGATAGAGAAACCCTGTGGGAGCTGGCTTGCCTGCGATGGCGGTCTATCAGCCAACATTTCTGGCCCTGACACACTGCCATCGCAGGCAAACCAGCTCCCACATTGACCGTGCTCCATCGAGCCAATGTCAGAGAATTCCAGGAGTTTCCAATGGCGAAGAAACCCACACCCTCCACCTTCATCAAAGACCCGCTCTGGTACAAGGACGCGGTGATCTACCAAGTTCACGTCAAATCCTATTTCGACGCCAATAACGACGGTATCGGTGATTTTCCAGGGCTGATCGCCAAGCTGGACTACATCGCCGACCTGGGCGTGAATACCATCTGGCTGCTGCCGTTCTACCCTTCGCCACGGCGCGACGATGGCTATGACATCGCCGAATACCAAGGCGTGCACAGCGACTACGGCACCCTGGCCGACGCCAAGCGCTTTATCGCCGAGGCCCACAAACGTGGTCTGCGGGTGATCACCGAGCTGGTGATCAACCATACGTCCGACCAGCACCCCTGGTTCCAGCGGGCGCGCAAGGCCAAGCCCGGCTCGGCGGCGCGGGACTTCTACGTGTGGTCCGATGACGACCAGAAGTACGACGGCACCCGCATCATTTTTCTCGACACCGAAAAGTCCAATTGGACCTGGGACCCGGTGGCCGGCCAGTACTTCTGGCACCGCTTCTATTCCCACCAGCCGGACCTGAATTTCGACAACCCAAAAGTCATGGAGGCCGTGCTGTCGGTGATGCGCTACTGGCTGGACATGGGCATCGACGGCCTGCGCCTGGATGCCATTCCGTACCTGATCGAGCGTGATGGCACCCACAACGAAAACCTGCCTGAGACCCATAACGTTCTCAAGCAAATCCGCGCGGAGATCGACGCTCATTACCCCGACCGCATGCTGTTGGCCGAAGCCAATCAGTGGCCCGAAGACACCCAACTCTATTTTGGCGACAAAAAAGGCGACGACGGCGATGAGTGCCACATGGCCTTTCACTTTCCGCTGATGCCGCGCATGTACATGGCCCTGGCCCAGGAAGATCGCTTCCCCATCACCGACATTCTGCGCCAGACCCCGGAAATTCCTGCCCATTGCCAGTGGGCGATCTTCCTGCGCAACCACGATGAATTGACCCTGGAGATGGTTACCGACAAGGAACGCGACTACCTGTGGAACTACTACGCCGCCGACCGTCGTGCGCGGATCAACCTGGGGATTCGCCGGCGCCTGGCGCCGCTGATGGAGCGTGACCGTCGGCGTGTCGAACTGCTCAACAGCCTGCTGCTGTCGATGCCCGGCACGCCGACCCTGTATTACGGCGATGAAATCGGCATGGGCGATAACATCTACCTGGGCGACCGCGATGGCGTGCGCACGCCGATGCAATGGTCTATCGACCGCAATGGCGGGTTCTCCCGTGCCGACCCGGCCAGCCTGGTGCTGCCGCCGATCATGGACCCGTTGTATGGCTATCAATCGGTCAACGTCGAGACCCAGACCCAGGACCCGCACTCGCTGTTGAACTGGACCCGACGCATGCTCGCCGTGCGCAAGCAATCCAAGGCGTTCGGGCGGGGCAGCTTGAAAATGCTCTCGCCGAGCAACCGCCGCATCCTGGCGTACACCCGTGAATTCACCGGGGACGATGGCCGTACCGAGATCATCCTGTGCGTGGCCAACGTGTCCCGCAGCGCCCAGGCGGCCGAACTGGACCTGTCGGCCTTCGCCGGCATGGTGCCGGTGGAGATGCTCGGCGGGAATGCCTTCCCGCCCATCGGCCAGCTCAATTTCCTGCTGACGTTGGCGCCTTATGGGTTTTACTGGTTCGTGCTGGCGGCGGAGAACCAGATGCCCAGCTGGCACGTGGAACCGGCCCAGAGCATGCCGGACTTCACCACCCTGGTACTGAAGAAGCGTATGGAAGAACTCCTGGAAGCACCGTGCCGAGACACCCTCGAGCAAACCTCGTTGCCGGCCTGGCTGCCCAAGCGACGCTGGTTTGCCGGCAAGGACGCGGCTATCGAGCGCGTGCACATCGCCTACGGTGTGCGGTTCGGTGACCCGCAGCATCCTGTATTGCTCAGTGAAATCGAGGTGACCAGCGCGGGGCAGGTCAATCGTTACCAACTGCCTTTCGGGTTTCTGGCAGAGGATCAATTCACCAGCGCCTTGCCCCAGCAATTGGCGCTGGCCCGGGTACGGCGCACGCGCCAGGTCGGGCTGGTGACCGATGCCTTCAGCCTTGAGCACTTTATTCGTGCGGTCATCCAGGGCCTGCAAGCCGGCACGGTGATTGATTCGAGCGATGGCCCCTTGCGCTTTGCCGCCACACCGCACCTGGCGGCGTTGCAACTGACCGATGAGGCGCAGGTGCGTTACCTGTCGGCCGAGCAATCCAACAGCTCGGTGGTGGTGGGGGAGAGCCTGGTGCTCAAGTTGATTCGTAAAGTGGCCAGCGGCGTGCACCCTGAACTGGAAATGAGCGCTTACCTGACCGAGGCGGGCTACCCGAATATTTCGCCGCTGATGGGCTCGGTGGTCCGACGTGACGAGCAAGGGCAGGACAACCTGCTGATGATTGCCCAGGGTTACCTGAGCAACCAGGGTGACGCGTGGGCCTGGACCCAGAACAGCCTGGAGCGGGCGATTCGGGATGAGCTGGCCGAGGCGATGTCCGAGCAGGAACAGCACTACAACGCCCTTGGCGAGTTAAAGGACTTTGCCGGTTTGCTGGGGCAACGCCTGGGGGAAATGCATGTCGTCTTGGGCGCAAGCACGCCGAACAAGGACTTCGCGCCGCAAGTGACCACGGCAAAGGACACCCAGGCCTGGGCCCGGGATGTGGGCGCGCAACTGGACCGTGCGCTGCAATTACTCAAACTTCATGAAACCCGGTTGAACCCCGCGGATCAGGCGTTGGTCAGTGAATTGCTGGTCCAGGAAAAAGCCATAGGCCGTTACGTGCAGGCCTTGGCCAAAGCCACGAAAGGCGGGCTGCGTATCCGGGTGCATGGCGACTTGCACTTGGGCCAGGTGTTGGTGGTGCAGGGCGATGCCTACCTGATCGACTTTGAAGGGGAGCCGGCGCGCCCGTTGCATGAGCGGCGTGGCAAGCACAGCCCCTATAAAGATGTGAGTGGCGTACTGCGTTCGTTTGATTACGCGGCAGCCATGGCCCTGAATGTGCAGGGTGTGGATCACTCGCCCGAGGCAGACCTGGCGCGCAAACGCGTAACCGATCGTTACTTGAAAGAGGCGCGCGAGGCATTTATCCAGGCTTATCAGGCAGCTACGTCTACACTGGCGCATGACTGGCAGGATGCCAAAGGCCAGGACGCAGCGCTGACGTTGTTCAGCCTGGAGAAGGCCGCGTATGAAGTGGCCTACGAAGCGGAGAACCGCCCGACCTGGTTGCCGGTGCCCCTGCAAGGGCTGCATGGCTTGCTGAGCGGGATGGTCTCTACAGAGAAAGCACCTATATCGAAAACTGCACGCGGTGGGGAGACGTCATGAGCTTTACACATAAAGAACCGCTGCAACCGAAGTTGACTGCATTACCGGCAGCCAAGGATGTCGAGGCGCTGGTACGCGCCGAACACCATGACCCGTTCTCGATTCTCGGGCCCCATGATGACGAGCAGGGCGGCCAGTTCATCCGTGCCTTCCTGCCGGAAGCCTTGAGCGTCCAGGTACTGGCGCGCGACAGTGGCGAGCACATCGGTAGCCTTGATGCGACCCAGGTGCCGGGCTTGTTTGTCGGCCACTTCAGTGCGCGCCAGGACTACCTGCTGAAAATCCAGTGGGCCGGTGGCGAGCAGATCACCGAAGATCCCTACAGTTTCAGCCAATTGCTCTTGGGTGAAATGGACCTGTACCTGTTTGCCGAAGGCAACCACCGAGACCTCAGCAGCTGCCTGGGCGCCCAGGTGACCAGCGTCGATGGCGTGCAGGGCGTACGGTTTGCCGTGTGGGCACCGAATGCGCGGCGGGTGTCGGTCGTGGGCGACTTCAATATCTGGGACGGTCGCCGTCACCCCATGCGTCTGCGGCATCCGTCGGGCGTGTGGGAGATCTTTATCCCACGCCTGCAACCGGGCGCCGCCTACAAATACGAGATCCTCGGCAGCCACGGCATCCTGCCGCTCAAGGCTGACCCGGTGGCGCTGGCCACGCAATTGCCCCCCGACACTGCGTCAAAGGTCGCCGAACCGTTGCAGGTCGACTGGCAGGACCATGAGTGGATGCAGGCGCGGGTCGAGAAACAGAAGCACACCGCACCGCTGTCGATCTACGAGTTGCACGTGGGGTCCTGGCAGGCCGAGCTGGACGAGGCGGGCGAAGTGGCGCGCCAATACAACTGGCGTGAGCTGGCTGAGCGCTTGATCCCTTATGTGCAGCAACTGGGCTTCACCCATGTCGAGCTGATGCCGATCATGGAACACCCGTTCGGCGGTTCCTGGGGGTACCAGGCACTGTCACAATTCGCGCCGACTGCGCGTTTTGGTTCGCCGCAAGACTTTGCCTACTTTGTCGACGCCCTGCACCGGGCGGATATCGGTGTGATCCTTGACTGGGTGCCGGCGCATTTTCCTACCGATACCCACGGCTTGGCGCAGTTCGACGGCACCGCGCTGTACGAGTACGGCAATCCCCTGGAAGGCTTTCATCAGGACTGGGACACCTTGATCTACAACCTGGGCCGCACCGAAGTGCACGGCTTCATGCTGGCGTCGGCCTTGCATTGGCTCAAGCATTTCCACGTCGACGGCCTGCGCGTGGATGCGGTGGCCTCGATGCTCTACCGCGACTATTCGCGCAAAGCCGGCGAGTGGGTGCCCAACCGCCATGGCGGCCGCGAGAACCTGGAGGCCATCGACTTCTTGCGTCACCTCAATGACGTGGTTGCCCTCGAAGCGCCCGGCGCCTTGGTGATTGCCGAAGAATCCACGGCCTGGCCCGGTGTGAGCCAGCCAACCCAGCAGGGTGGCCTGGGCTTCAACTACAAGTGGAACATGGGCTGGATGCACGATTCGTTGCACTACATCCAGCAGGACCCGGTGTACCGCGCCCATCATCACAACGAGCTGAGTTTCGGCCTGGTGTACGCCTGGTCCGAGCGTTTCATCCTGCCGATCTCCCACGATGAAGTGGTGCACGGCAAGCATTCGCTGATCGACAAGATGCCCGGCGACCGTTGGCAGAAGTTCGCCAACCTGCGCGCCTACCTGGCGTTCATGTGGATGCACCCGGGCAAGAAGCTGCTGTTCATGGGCTGCGAGTTCGGCCAGTGGCGCGAGTGGAACCACGACCAGCAACTGGACTGGTACTTGTTGCAATACGCCGAACACAAAGGCGTGCAAAAACTGGTAGGCGATTTGAACCGCCTGTACCGCGAAGAGCCGGCGCTGCACGAGCAGGACGACGCGCCCCAGGGCTTCCAATGGCTGATTGGTGACGACGCGATCAACAGCGTCTACGCCTGGCTGCGCTGGAGCAAGGAGGGTCGGCCGGTGCTGGTGGTCGCCAACTTTACCCCGGTGCCGCGGGAGGCCTACAAGGTCGGCGTGCCATTTGCCGGGCGTTGGAGTGAGGTGATCAACAGTGATGCGGACACTTATGCAGGTTCCAATTACGGCAATGGTGGGGATGTCTTCACCCAGGACGAGCCGCAGCATGGGCAGCCTGTGTCGTTGTCGTTGAATCTGCCGCCCCTGGGGGTGTTGATCCTGCGACCCGAATAACCGCCAATACTGGCCAGCAGGCACTCACGGGCTGTGCAGCGGTTGTATCGCGCTGCATGGCCCGCTGTCGTTTTGTGCCATCGAATGTTGACTTGGATTGTCACAAATATCTCTGGAACATTTTCCTACGCGGCTTCCACACAAGGATGTCGGCAATAAGGCGCAGTTCTTTCAGCTCTGCTCGCTTTTTCGCTGGGTCCGTGAACGCCAATCCAGAGAAGAAAAAACACCATGACGTCTGTCCAGTTGAGAGCACCCGGAACTCCCTTGACCGCTCACGGCAAGCTGCTGCCTGAAAAACCTTTAGCTTTTCCCGCAAAAGCCCAGCCGTTATCGACTGCGCGCAACCCGGCTCAGCCTGACGCGGTGGGTGCAAGGCTGGCAGACCTTGATCAGATGTTGAAAGTGTTACACGAGCTGAAGGCAGGCAAAGGCACTCCTGATGCGCAAAAAGTCCATGTGGTGCTCGGCAAGCAATCGCCGCTCGTACCGACTACCGGTGTGACTGCGCCGGGCACTAACCAGTTGGACACTATGCTCAAGTTCTACGGCGTTGTTCCGTCGAACCCACGAACGCCTGCCGAGGTGCAAGCAGCGATTCATGCCGTGGAAAATACCCGCAGTGAAATATCCCTGGGCCTGGATGACGATTCCACTCGGGTCGATGCGTTGCTGCAGGAGAGTAGCGAGGGTGCTATTGCTGAGGTCGTCAATGAAACAGAGGTGGCACGCAAAAAACCGTTGCTCAGCTATCTGACCGAAGGCCTCTCGGCGCAAGCGCTGGAAAAGGCCAAGGACACACCCGCCGTACTGTTGGCGCTGATTCTCAAGTCGCCCAATGCAGAACGACTGCTCCAAACGTTGCTGAAGAAACTGGGCGGTGCCGAGTTCTCGCTGAAGGACGTTATTTCCCCGGCCGTTAAGGTGCGGCTGGTCATGAAAGCCATCGCCTTGAGCCTGGACCCATTAACCGGGCGCAAGGCCGGACACGTCGCGGGATTCGACCTGACCTCTCGTGATCTGTGGGGGCAAAGCTATGGGTCTATCAGCGCAAGCCTTCACCAGCATCTGGTGGATGCGAAGAAACTGTCCTCCCTTGAAGCGCACCTGGCTGCTTACATTCTTAAACCGAGTTTGCCAGCTGAGTTCGCCGTGGCGGATATTCCTGAGGCGTTGCCGTATCAAGGAAGCGCTGTCTGGGTGAATTTCAAGCACGGTGTCGCGCTGGCTGAAATGATTGAACCGGGTTCGGCACGCCGCATGAGTTTCCAGGCGCTGGTTGACTTGCCTGGCAAGCTGAGCGAACAGGCGACCACGGACGAACAGCGCGGGCTCATCACCGCGACGCGCATTCCGGCCATTCTGGAGTGGGCGACAGCGCAGGGCGTGATCCCGCAGAAAGACGAGTATTCCCAAGATGAAATTCAGCATGCTGTCTCGGTGTTTGATGAACATGTGAGTGACATCGTAGAAGCCACCACGCAATTGGCCACCGATGTGCCGATGCGCAAGCAGTATTTTGAGCGGATGGAAAAGGGCACCTCGCGCACTGAGGTGTTGTCGCTGATCAGTCCTTTTTTTGCGCTGTATCGACACCTCAATGGCGAGAAAATCAGGCCGTCTGACGCCGTCTATGAGTACCCGGTTTACGATGAGGACCGCTTTGAGAGCGAGTTTGGACGCTATCTGACCCAAGCCAAGGCAGGCTACGCCCGGGTGGTGCTCAGCCAACTGGCCCAGCTTCCATTCAAGGATCGGGTGGCAATCGAGAGGGGTGAGGTCACGCTGTATGCCCTCAGGGTCAAGCCTGGCTCCGACACGGAGACCGATGACGACAAGAAGGCGGCGTTGACGCGCCCGGGCTTCCTGATAAAGGCGGTGTACGAAGGGCAGACCCATTACTATGAAATGAATCCGGTGAAAGGGATTGCCCGGCGTCGTGATGATCTGAAACCGGTCCTGGAGTCGTACGATCCGACAGAAAAAAACTACACAAAGGACTTTGTTTCCATCGAACACTCGGACGATGGGGCTGCGTCCGAATCCATTGTTGTACGCAATAGCCGTGCAGGCAGGGCGGCGTTCAAGCAAGCGTGGATTGACTTCAAGGCCGGCAAGGGGCCACGACCGAAAAGTTTCAGCATCGTGGTGCCTCAACAGCTTGCGCACTTTCCTGCTCCTACCAGCCCGTCGAAAGACTCAGTACCCCGTACACTGACGTCCAACCGTTCTGAAGAAATCGCAGTGGCAATCAGTCGAGGCCTGTTCTATGTCGACGAAGAAAAATTGCAGGAGTGGGCCGCGTCTGACCCTGACCGCAAAAGCTCGGCGCACAAAAATGACCAAGCGTTCTGGGAGCGGATAAAGGGTGTGGGGCAGTTCTTTATCCCGTTTTGGAGTGGCATTGAGGATCTCGTCAACGGACGGACCAAGGACGGCATTCTGGGCCTGGTGGTGGATGGGCTCTTCACCTTCGCCGGCCCGGCCGGCCGGTTGGCGTCAGGCACGGTGCGCGCGTTGTCCGGCGCGGGACGGCTCACCCTGCGAGGGCTCTTACCGAAGTTCGCGCCTCTGGTGAAGCAGTTCGGGGTGTCCGTGGGCCACAACCTGAACCCGCTCGATCCGGTACTGCATGGCATAAACTTCAAAGGCGGGAAGTCGCTCACATTCAAACCCGCAGACATCAGCAGAATCAAGGCGGGTGCTGCGCAGTTCAAGCAGTCATTGTCGTTCAAACTGCCTGGCAAGGGCCGTTATGAGGTCACACCCGACCTGCCTCTCACCACGAGGAGCTTGCCCGAAGGGGGAACGGTCAGGGTCCCTGACGGCATCTCCAGCGACCAGGTACGTGTACTGAAAAGGCAGCATCACACCGACGTGGTGGTCGGCGATGACGTCTTTCGTTTTGACCCGCGCAACCCCGACAAGCTGATCAAGGTGGGTGGTCCGGAGCAGGCAGGGCCGCTGGACGGTTTTACACTGACCTGCGGCGCGGTGGGCAAGCGGTCAAAGCGAGACGTGGACGACCTGTGTTACACCAAGCTCATCGAGCCTGGTGGTACGCCGGTTTTCCAGGATGCCCAAGCGCTTGAGCATCGCCGATTGATTCCTATGGCAGGGCAGGCCAACAGGCCGCGTACTGTGGTGCATGAACATCGGTTATATCGGGTCAACGAGGTGGGTAACCAGGAGCTTTTGCCGATCGCGACGCGACAGCCTATCACCTACAAACCTCACACGAGCGGCACACGGGTCAACGAACCGGATTTTGGTTTTGATGACTTTGGCCAGCCCCGGGCGCTGAACCAGGACACCGTGGTGGTGAAGATGGACGCGATCAGCGATCTGAGCCATGACCAGCGTGTTGTCAGAGGGGTCAAGGTCGACCACGGTGGCAAGCAGTACGTGGTGGTGGAGGGCGACACGGGCGTTCACTACTACGCCGAGCTCACGGGTTCCGACACCCTGGATTTCCATCGATTGACCCGTAATGACCCGGTAGACGCTGACTTCATTCGCCAACACGATCAGTTCAAGGACCTCCATGGCTACGTGGCGCAGGGTACACCCAACAACCAACTGGTGGTTTTGCCGAGCATTGAGACCCTGATCAATAAAATCCTGGCGGAGAATCCCCTGTCACCGGCGGAAATCGACCATCTGGTCAAGGTACTCAGCGGGCTGACGGTCGAGAAGCGGCGTGAAGTCTTGATGGCTGTCTACGCAAGCGGAAATAATCCGGGGAAAGTGGTGGTCGCGGCAAAACCGATCCGGCTTGAGCCCATCAAGAAGCCCGCGGACTTCGCACAACTGACACCCGAGCAGCAGAACGGCGTGTATGCGCAAGGTGGCAAGAAGGCAGTGGACGATCAGTTTGACGCCACGGGCATACGCTCTGCCAATCAACAAGTGCCCGGCCAACCGGGTGAACACGTGCGCAATCAGAGTGCCTCGGAAACCGTGGGGTGGCTGTATACGCGAACGAATGCGCCCAATTACTCCGAAATTGTGCTCAAGACCGGGGCCGGTAATTGCGACCAGATGGCCAAGGTCGCGGTTGATACGATCAACGTCAGTGGCGGCAACGCCCGTATCGCGCAAGTACCCGGGCATACGTTTGCTATTGTCGGTGGCCCGCCTGGATCACCGCGCAGCCAAGGGTTTACCGGGCCCGAGTGGGCGGACGCCTGGGTGGTCGACCCCTGGGCGGGTATCACCTGCCCGGCCGTGGACTACCCGGCCCGGTTCAAGGCACGGATGCAGGAGTGGAGCCACTCGGGCAGGCGAATCCTGATCAGCAACGGGAAGACACCGCCGCAGTCGGTCTGGAGCGATCCCATGACGCCACGCTGGATCGATGCAACGGTCAATGGCGAGGCTCAAGTGTTCTGAGCATCGCGCCGTCGTCTATGCTGAAGCCGGGGGTTATTCAGGCGGTCAAAACCAGACAATGCCTCTATCTGGCGTGATTCAGTTGTTCAGGGTGCTGGCAGGGTGCCACAATGGCGCCTTTGTCGTGGCAGTCGAAGCAGGCGGATTTCATGAACGGCCTTGGGCGTGGGCGGGACCAGGATTGTTTTATCGAGGAGCAGGTGCGAACGGACCGTTTGCACCAGCTGTTTCGTCAGTCGTTCGCCGCCATTTTCGGCAGTTACCTGGGCGCCGCCATGCTCTGCTGGCTGTGCTGGGACCGCTTTGATCATCAGGTGATGTTGATCTGGATGGTGGTGCTGGCGGTCACCTCGCTGCTGCGCCTCAAGATGTTCATGGACTGGTTCCGCTGCCCGAACATCGAACGCACTCCCGATCGTTGGGAGCGCCGCTACTGGGTCACGTTGATGCTGTCGGCCGGCGTGTGGGGCCTGGGTGCCCTGGCCGTGATGCCCACCGACGACCGCGTGTCCCAGGTGTTGGTGATGCTGTTTACCGTGGGCATGTCGGTCAGCGCGGTGTCCTGTTACTCCGCCTATCGCTACATGACCCTGGGTTCCATGGGCCTGGTGTTACTGCCGTGCACGCTGTGGCTGCTGTTTCAGCCGTCGCCGATGCAGGTGGGCGTGGCGGTGGCGGTGCTGGTGTTCTCGACCTTTGTGGTCAGCGCCACGCGCAAATTGTCCGATGCCCTGGAAAAAGCCTTCCGCCTGACCCGGCAGATGGAACGCGCTCACAACATCTCCACCCGCGCCGCACAGACCGACGAGCTTACCGGGCTGATGAACCGTCGCGCCTTCTTCGAACATGCCCAGTTGTTGTACGCCCAATGCCGGCACAACCAACAGCCGTTGAGCGCGCTGATGATGGACATGGACCACTTCAAAGACATCAACGACACCTACGGCCACCAGGCGGGTGACCAAGTGCTGCGCCAGATTGGCGGCGTGATCAGCGCGTCGTTTCGCCAGGCCGACGTGTATGGCCGCCTGGGTGGCGAAGAGTTTGCCGTGCTGTTGCCCAACACCTCATTGGAAACCGCCCGCGACATCGCCGAGCAACTGATCAAGGCGATTTCCGGTCTGGCCGCCGAACCCGTGCACGGCCTGACCGCCAGCCTGGGCGTGGCCACCACCCGCAGCCTCGACCAGGACCTGCACAGCTTGATGAACACCGCCGACAAGGCGCTGTACCGGGCCAAGGCCCTGGGGCGCAATCAGGTGGCGGTGGCGGAGTAGGGCTCAGTCCCGGGCCATCGACTTGGCCAGTGCCCGTGCCACCTGCTCGGTCGAGTAGGGCTTGGCCAGGAACTCGAAGCCTTCATAGCCGCTGTCGGCCAATTCTTCGCTGTAGCCCGAGGTGAGCACCACCGGCAGGTCCGGGCGGCGTTGGCGCAGCAGCCTGGCCATCGCCACGCCGGTCATGCCTGGCATCACCACGTCCGAGAAAATCCCGTCGAAGGCCATGGCATTCGCCCCGGCCAGCGCCAGCGCCTGTTCGGCATCGGTGGCCCAGGTGGTCTGGTAGCCCAGGTCCTGCAGGATCTGGTTGGCGAAGCGGCCCACTTCCAGGTTGTCTTCGACGATCAGGATATGCCGCAGGGTGGTGTCGGGCAGCGGGGCGTGTTCCTCGGGTTGCGCAGGCGGTTGCACAGTGGGAGGCGCCACTTCGGGCAGGTACAAGGTAAACACCGTGCCGCGCCCGAGGGTGCTGGCCACATCGACGTTGCCGCCCGATTGCTTGGCAAACCCGAACACTTGGGACAAGCCCAGGCCGGTGCCTTTGCCCACGGCCTTGGTGGTAAAGAAAGGCTCAAAAATGCGCTCCACGTTGTCGCCGGGAATGCCGCTGCCGGTGTCGGCCAGGGATACGGCCACACACGGCTGGCGCACTTCGGCCTCCCCGCGAATACGCGGCAAGGCCGGCACGCTGGCCACGCGCAGGGTCAGTTGGCCCTGGCCGTCCATGGCGTCACGGGCGTTGAGGGCCATGTTGATCAGGGCGGTTTCAAACTGGCTGGAATCGACGCGCACATGGCACGGCGTGGCAGGCAGTTCGATTTGCACGTGGATGCGCGCACCGGTCACGCTTTCGAGCATTTCGCCGATGTTCTTGACCCGCAGGCTCACGTCGAAGACTTCCGGGTTCAGCGGTTGGCGACGGGCGAAGGCGAGCAGTTGGCTGGTGAGCTTGCTGGCCCGCTCGACGGTGTCGGAGACGGCGCCCATGTAGCGTTGGCGGCGTTCTTCGGACAGCCCGGGCTGGCGCAGGAAGTCCATGGACGAGCGAATGATGGTCAACAGGTTGTTGAAGTCATGGGCCACGCCACCGGTCAATTGGCCGATGGCTTCGAGTTTCTGTGATTGGTGCAGGGCGGCTTCGGCCTGGGTCAGCGCGGTGGTGCGCTCTTCTACCCGTTGCTCCAGGGTGGCGTTCAATTCGGTGATGGCCGTCAGCCCGTCGCGCACTGCCGCGTCGGCGCGCACGCGCTCGATATGCGCCCAGGAGCGTTCGGTGACTTCGCCCACCAAGGCCAGGTCGTAAGGCGACCACACACGGGCGTTCTTGTGATGCACCGCCATCAGCGCCGTCAGGTGCCCGTCCTTGATCAGCGGAAAGCACACCGTCGCCAAGGCGCCCAGGGCCTGATAACTGGCAGCTTCGCTGGGGGCGAATTCCACGCGGTTGTCGTGGATCACCAGGGGCTCGCCTGCGCGCAAACGGCGCACGGCCAACTCGCCGAACGACGCCAGGCTGTAGCGCCCGACGATACTGGGTGACCCGGGCGCGGCCCAGTTGCCGCGAATGGTGAAGCCGTCCTGGTCGTCGTCCATGTCGGCATACGCGCAGTTCGACACGTGCAGGTGCTCGGCCAGCAACCGCGTGGTGCTGGTCATGATGGCTTCGGCATCGATGGCATTGGCTACCGCACTGCCGATGGCGTCCAGCACCGCCAGACGGCGTGTGAGAAACACGGTGGCGGTGGTCTCAGTGACGGTATTGAGCAGGCCCACGACCTTGCCCTGGGAGTCGCGGATCGGGCTGTAGCAAAAGGTGAAATAGGCCTGTTCGGCCCCGGCGCCGCGCTCGATCACCAGCGGGAAATTTTCGACATAGGTGGCGTGCCCTTCGAAGACCGCCTGGGCGATGGGGCTGACCTCTTCCCAGGCTTCACGCCAGACCTCGTTGAACGGACGCCCCAGCGCATAGGGCTTGTCGCCCAGGATCGGGGTCATGGCGTCGTTGTAGAGCATGGTCAGGTGAGGGCCCCACGCGATGGACTGCGGGAAGCTGGAGGCAAAGCACAAGGCCACGGTGGTCTTGAGGACATCGGGCCAGTGTTCCAGCGGGCCCAGAGGCGTCGCGGCCCAATCATGCTGGCGAACGCGCTCAGCCATGTCGCTGCTGCTTTGCAGCCAATTCATCATTGGGAAAACACCTTGTTTGCCTCGGTCGGTTCAACGCCTGGAAGGGGCGGCCTGACAAGCAACAGACCGGAATGCCCCCTGGCAGTTCAGCGGGATTTTCCGAATGATATCAATTTGATGCTTCGGTGGCGTGGGGCTTCTGCAAATCCATTATTGCGCGCCAAAAACCCCCGTCCAGTAAATCCCTGCATCGCTCTTGGGGTCCATCGCATAGGCGGCACCCAGCTCACGGAATTGCGGGTTCATCAGGTTGGCGCAATGGCCCGGGCTGGCCAGCCAGCCGTCCACCACTTTGCGCGGGGTGTCCAGGCCAGCCGCGATGTTTTCGCCGATGTTCTTCGCGATATATCCGGCCAGTTCGGCGCGGTCACCCGGGGTGCGGCCGTCGTGGTCGAGGTGGTCGAAGAAGTTGCCGTTGGCCATGTTGCGTGTGTGACTGTTGGCGGCATTGGCCAGGTCGTCGTTCCACGACAGCGGGGTGGTTGCGGGAAAGGCTTGGGTGCCGCATTGGCGCGGCTGTTCACGGGCGGCGTTGATCAGGCCGAGCAGTTGCTTGCCTTCGGTCTGCCAATCGCCCAGGCCACTGGACAGCAGCGGGCGGGCGAGCACGATGCGCCAGTCCTGGCCGCTGTTGCTCACGCCGATGTCGACAAACTGCGGATCCAGCACTACGCGGCAGAAACTTTCGCGCACGGCCTTCATCGCCGCTTGCGCGTCCTTGGGGCCCGACAGGCTGATGGCCTGCACATTGACCATCGGGTAGGCCGCACGGGCCAGGGCCTGCTGCAGGTCGCCAACGTTGGTGGCGGGCAGCACGAGCCGGGTGTCGCTGGCCAGCGGCGGCAGTTCCTGGGAACCCTGGTTGCCGCAGCGCTGCACCTGGCTGCGGTAATCGTTGATCTGTTGTACCAACTGACTTTCTTCATTCGCCATCGCGCTGGCGCAGAACACCAAACTGGCGGCCAGCGTCGTAAGACCCATCATCAATGACAGAACGCGCATGGACGTTACCCTTGAGCTTGAAAGTGCCCATGATGCGCGATGTAGGTGCGTCCATGCACCCGTTGGTCCGAACTTTTTTCCTCAGTTCTTGAATGCCGAGTGTTTGCGGCCCTGATCGCACAAGGCAAACACCACCACCAGCAGGGACGAAACCGCGAGGATTATCACAACGCCATCAGTGGAGTGAGTGGCTGAGGCCGCCACCATCGACAGCGCCCCTAATGGCGCGAGGCCACCGGCGATGGCGGTGCCGATTTCACGCCCGGTGCCAAAGCCCGAAGAGCGGGTCTGGGTCGGGAACTGACGGCTCAGGAACGAGCCCTGTGGCGCAAACATCATCGGCGCCAGGATGCCGGTGCCCACGCCAATGGCCAGGTAGATCATCAGGCTTTCGCCACTGTTGAGCAGCGCCAGGAACGGGTAGGCGAACAGCAGCGAGCACACCCCGCCGAGCATCAACACGGTCTTGCTGCTCCATTTGTCGCACAGCCAGCCGAAGCAGGGCACGGCGACGATGGCGATCAGGCTGGCGATGGTCACCGACAGCGAGGTGACGTGCACGTCCACGCCTTTGAACTGGGTGAGGTAGGCCAGGGAAAAGGTCTTGAAGATGTAGCTCAGGGCGTTGTAGCCAATCGCCACGAAGAACACCACCGCCAGGCCCTTCAGGTCGTTCTTGAACAAGGCCTTGAGCGGTGATGCCTTGGCTTTGCTTTCGGCCTTGCTCAGCTCGTTGAATTGCGGGGTTTCCGGGATGCTGCGGCGCACCCACAGGCCCACGCCCACCAGCACGATGCTGCACACAAACGGGATGCGCCAGCCGCCGGCCAGCAGGAACTCGTTGCCGTTGATGGTCAGCAGGTAGACCGTGAGCGAGGACAGCAGCAAGCCCAGGTTCAGGCCCAGTGCCGGCCAGGCACCCTGGCTGCCGCGTTTGTTTTGGGAGGCGTGCTCGTAGGACGTCACCGCCGCTCCCGACAACTCGGCACCGGCGCCCAGGCCCTGGATGATGCGGATAAACACCAGCACGATCGGTGCCCAGATGCCGATGGAGGCGTAGCTGGGGATCAGGCCGATCAGCGTGGTGCACACGCCCATCAGGCAGAAGGTCAGCACCAGCACTTGCTTGCGACCGAACTTGTCGCCCAGGTAGCCAAACAGAATGCCGCCGAACGGGCGTGCGATAAAGCCGATGGCGAAGGTGGAAAAGGCCATCAGCGTGGCGGTCTTCGGATCACTGTTATCGAAGAAGATCTTCGAGAACACAATCGCGGCCATGGTGGCGTAGAGGTAAAAATCGTACCACTCCAGCATTGAGCCAAAGATGGTGGCGGCCGCGACTTTGCGCAGGCGCTTGCGGGTTTGCTCGGGCGTTTCGGTGCTGGGGATGGAGGCGGGGGCCGTCATGCGTTACTTCCTTCTGAGTCTTTATAGTTATTGTCAAATGGACGTTTGGTGCCGGGTGTTACGCGGGGGTGAACAGGCGGTCGGCGATCATCGCGCCGATGGGCATGGCTGACGTGGCGGCCGGCGAGGGCGCGTTGCACACGTGCAGCATTCGCGCGGTCTGGGCGAACAAAAAGTCGTGTACCAGGCTGCCGTCGCGCATCACCGCCTGGGCGCGAATGCCCGCTTCATAGGGCAGCAAGTCGTCGAGGGTCAGCGATGGGCAGTACTTGCGGCACTGCTCCAGGTAACCGGACTTGAACAGCGAATTCTTCATTTCGGTGGTGCCCGAGCCGAGGTTCTGCCAAATGGTTTTCCAGAACCCCGGGAAGCTGGCGTACTGCGCCACATCGCGCCAGTTCACCGAAAACTTGCGGTAATTCTCGCGGCCCAGGCCCAACACGGCATTCGGGCCGACGGTAACGCTGCCGTCGATCATGCGCGTGAGGTGAACGCCGAGGAACGGCAGCTCCGGGTCGGGAATCGGGTAGATCAGGTGGTTGACGATGTTGTTTTTTTCCGGCGGCAGGCGGAAGTATTCGCCCCGGAACGGGATGATCTGATGGTCGATCTTGATCCCGGCCAGGGTCGCCAGGCGGTCCGACTGCAAGCCTGCACACACCACCAGGTGGCGCGCCTGCCAGGTTTCGCTGCGGGTGCTGATGGTGACCTTGTCGGTGTCTTCGCGGATCGCGGTCACGGTGCGGTCCAGGCAGATCTGGCCACAGCGACGGCGGATCACCTCAGCCATGGTCTCGCACACCTGGCGGTAGTCGACGATGCCGGTGGCGTCGAGAAACAGCCCGCCCAGGCCAACGATGTTCGGTTCACGCTGGCGCAACTGGTCGGCATCCAGCCGCTCAACCTTCATGCCGTTGAGCTGAGCGCGCGCATACAGCGCTTCCATGCGTTGCATTTCCAGCGGATTGGACGCCACCAGCAGCTTGCCGCACACCTCGAACTTGATGCCGTGCTCGGTGCAGAACTGCTTGGTCTGTTCGGCGCCGCGCTTGCACAGGTCGGCCTTCAGGCTGCCGGGTGCGTAGTAGATGCCAGCATGGATCACGCCGCTGTTGTGGCCGGTCTGGTGCTTGGCCAGCACCGACTCTTTTTCCAGGATCACCAGGGACGCGCCGGGTTTGCGCTTGAGCAGTTCCATGGCGGTGGCCAGGCCGACGATGCCGCCGCCGATGATGCAATAGTCGTGAATCATGATGCGGAGTCTCTAAGGTTGCACATTTCGGTCTGCTTATCAGGTTGTCAGACTAATGTTTTTGTTAAAAAAATGGCGTGTCCATGGACACGCTACTTAAAGGATCAATGGGTGGCTGGCAGCTCCAGGCTCAGGCGGCGCGCGGCAGCCCGCAGGTGTGCTTCGGCGCTGGCGGCGGCACGCTGAGCGTCACCGTCGACGATGGCCTGGTAGAGCGCCTGGTGTTCTTGGGTGGCGTCGGCGGAGCCTGTGACAAAGCGTGACGCCGAGTTTTCCCAGGCGGTCTTGCGCGCACTGGCCAATTGGCTGCGCAGGAAGTCGTGGAAGGCCACGAAGTAATCATTCTTGCTGGCGTCGGCGATGGCGCGGTGGAACTCCACGTCGGCGATGGCGGCGGCTTCGAAGTTGTCGCGGTTGTCCTGCATGGCCTGTAGGGCGCTTTTCATGCGCTGCAGGTCGGCATCATCGCGGCGCTGGGCGGCAATCGAGGCGGCTTGGGTTTCGATCCACAGGCGCACTTCGAACATCTGCGCCAGGTCGGGGCGGCGGCCGTAGGCCTGGGGGAAGCGGAACACCGTACCGGCCGGTGTCTGCGAAATGAACGAGCCCAGGCCCCGGCGCGCGGTGATCACGCCATCGGCCTTGAGCTGGGCAATCGCTTCGCGCACCACGGAACGGCTGACGTTGAGTTGTTCAGCCAGTTGCTGTTCGGTGGGCATGCGCGACTCGGGCGGCAGTTGGCCGGAGTCGATTTCTGCGCGGATGGCACTGACAACCCGGACGACGAGCGAATCGGGGCGTTGGAGCTCAAGCATGGGACTGCCTTGGTGATCAGGTTGTCAGACAATAGTCGTTACGATTTTAACTTGTCAATATTTGTGTCGTATCCCCGCCGCCAGCAGGATCATGCCCAGCGCCACGGCGAAGGTGGTGTGCAGGCCGTAGGCCACTGATTGTGGCAGGGCATGGGTGACATCTGGAGTGGCCCAGGCGAACACCGCACCCAGGGCCGATGCACCGAAAATCAGGCCGAGGTTGCGAGACAGGTTCAACAGGCCGGAGACCTTGCCACGACGTGAGGCCTCTACATCGCTCATCACGGCAGTGTTGTTGGCGGCCTGGAACAGGCTGTAGCCGGTGGTCAGCAACACCAGCGAGCCCAGGTAGGCCGGCAGCCCGCTGACCAGGGACAGCAGCAGGGCGCCGAGGGCCATGACGCCTAGCCCCGCGAGGGTCATACGTTGGCTGCCCAGCCGGTCCACCCAACGGCCGGCGGGCACACCGGTCAGTGCGGCCACACAAGGCCCGACGGCCATGGCCAGGCCCATCCAGGCTGGATCGAGCCCCAGCCCCCGAGACAGATAAAACGGCCCCACCACAAACGTGGTCATGATCACCGCGGCCACCAGCGCACTGATGACCAGGCCGACGCGCAAGGAAGGGTTTTTCAGCGGGGACCAGAAGCGTTCGTCCGAGGGCCGATGCCCCGGCTGGCGATCAACCGGCAGGTAGCAATAGGCGAGGGCAGCGGCCAGCAGGCCCAAGGGTACGCCCACGAGGAACAACGCTTGCCAACCCCACAAACTGAGCAGCATCCCGCCCACGCTTGGCCCCATCGCAGTCCCCACGGCCGACATCGTGCCGAGCAAACCCATCACCCGGCCGATGCGTTCCTTGGTCACGGTGTCGCCGACCATGGCCAGGGTCATCGCCATCATCACCGCCGCGCCCAGGCCCTGCAGGACACGCGCCACCACCAGCCATGGCAGGGACGGCGCCAGCCCGCACAGCCCGCACGCCACGGCGAACAACAACAAACCGGCGAGCAATACACGCCGACGGCCCAGTCGATCGCCCAGGCTGCCGGCGCTGACAATCACCGCCGTGATCGCCAGCAGGTAGGCCAGTACCACCCACTGCACGGCGTGAAACGAGGCGTCAAACGCGTGGGCCAGCGCTGGCAACCCGACGTTGGCGATGCTGGTGCCCAGAGCGGCCAGCAACATGGACAGGGACAGGCTGACAAGGGCGCCTCGTGAAACCGTGTGCATAGGGAATTCCTTGAGTGAACGCGACTGTCACAACTCTACGGCGTGGCCTAACATGGCGGAAGACGCCGGGTATGCAGTGAATACCTGCATGAAACGCCTGATGAGGAGCCGTGATGCCCGATCTGAATTTGCTGATCACCCTGGACGTGTTGCTCGCCGAAGGCAGCGTCGCCCGCGCCGCAGAGCGTCTGCGCCTGAGCCCGTCGGCGATGAGCCGGGCCTTGGCGCGGCTGCGTGAGACCACCGGCGACCCGTTGCTGGTGCGCGCGGGTCGTGGCCTGGTGCCGACGCCCAGGGCGGTGGCATTGCGTGAGCAGGTCAGCCGCCTGGTGCAGGAGGCCCAGGCGGTGTTGCGGCCCGCAGAGTCCCTGGACATGGCCCGGGTCGAGCGCACGTTCACCCTGCGCACCAGCGAAGAGTTCGTCGAAAACTTCGGCCCGGCATTGCTCGCGCGCATCGCCCGGGAGGCCCCTGGGGTGCGCCTGCGCTTCGTCACTAAAACCGACAAGGACACCGCCTTGCTGCGCGACGGCAGCGTCGACCTGGAGACCGGTGTGGTGGACGCCAGTGCCAATCCCGAGGTGCTGACCCAGGCGCTGTTCCGTGACCGCGTGATCGGCGTGGTGCGCAGCGGGCATCCGCTGAGCCAGGGGACTGTCAGCATTCGGCGCTATGCCGAGGGGCAGCACGTGTACGTCTCCCGCCGTGGCCAGGCGCGAGGGCAGATCGATGACGTGCTTGAGTCCCAAGGCATGCCGCGACAGATCAGTACCATCGTGGCCGGGTTCTCCACCGCCATCGCACTGGCACGGGACACCGACCTGATCGCCAGCGTGCCCGAGCGCTACACCGTCCACCAACGCGAAGGCCTGCACAGTTTCGCCCTGCCGCTGGTGCTCCCCACGTTTACCGTGGCGATGCTCTGGCACCCGCGCCTGGATGCCGACCTGGCCCATCGCTGGTTGCGCGGATGTTTACGTGAGGTGTGCGGGCTGCAACAGGTACAATCGCCGCTGTCTTGACGTGAAACTCCCAGGAATCTGCATGTTCAGCCTTACCCGTTACACCACCCCGTGCCCCGAGCCTGTCAACGGCCAGATCCTGCAGATGGTGGTGGACAACCTCACCGACATCAGCAGCGTGGCGCTGCCGCCGAGCAACCTGCTGTACAACATCTACCAATACGCGATCGGCTTTGAGGTGCACCTGTACCTGGAGGCGCTGGGCGGTGCCAAGGGCATTGCGGTCGAGTTGGTGGTGGCCACCGACACCCAGGACCCGGAACAGGTCATCGGCTTTGTGTTGTACCTGCCGGTCAAGGACGATCCCGAGGCGTGCGGCATTGCATTCATGGCCGTGCAGGCCGGCAAGCGGCGCCAGGGTGTGGCACGGGCGATGCTGAAAGACGTGCTGGCGCGCTACCCCCACGCCGAACTGGCCTGCGCGGTGGAGAAGGTGCCGGCGTTCGAGGCCATGGGCTTTCAAGTGCGCGGCGCGCGGGGTACCCAGGTGCTGATGAACACACGGGATTACGCAACGAATGGCCTGATGGGCGTGCTGGATGTGGCGTCGATCTACAGCTCATTGGAAGTGCGGCAGATCCACACCTACCTGCTGCAAAAGCACGGCAAGCGCGCAATGGTGGACGCCGAGAAACAGCGTGATCGCCACCTCGACCAGCTCACACACAAAGCCCAACGCTTCATACAAAACCTGTAGGAGCCCGCTTGCGGGCGATCGGGTGTACAAGGTTTATTCGTGTAGGAGCCGGCTTGCCGGCGATGGCGCCCTCAAATTCGCTATCGCCCGCATGCGGGCTCCTACAGGGGCGGGGGTTGCTTATGGCTTGGCCAGGTTCCAGTTGCCGCCAACGCCGTCACCGGTGATGTCGCCCGGCTTGCTGTCCTTGACCCAGGTGTACAGCGCCTGGCCCTTGTAGGCCCATTGCTTGCTGCCATCGTCACGGGTGATCACGGTGTAGCCGTCGGCATCCTTGGCGGCGGCCGAGGCGGTGAACGCCGGCCAGTTGGCCAGGCATTGGCCGCTGCAGGCCGACTTGCCGACGCTGTCTTTGGCGAAGGTGTAAAGGGTCATGCCTTTGCTGTCCACCAGCACTTTGCCTTTGGCGCTGTCGGCGATTTTGGCAGGGGCGGCGAAGGCCATGGACGAAGCACAGGCAATCAGGATGGCAGCAGCAAGGGAGCGTTTGTTCAGCATGTCAAACTCCTGGGTCTTTTCTGGTTTGGGTACTGGCCATGTGCTGTATTCACACGCCGTACTCAGGTAAACACCCGCCGCGCCGCTTTATTCCTCGCCCGTGAATAATTATTTAACCGCGCACACGATTGACCATCGCCAAGATCGTCGCCAGCAACTCCAGTTGCGCCTCTTCACGGCTGATTTCGCCACTGGCCGCCGCGTGGGACAAGGCTTCCGCCGCGCCGAGCATGGCGCGCAGGCCGGCCTGTGACACGCTGCCAGCCGCCGCGAACGGCGACAGCGCGTCGCGGCATTTGGCCAAGAAGATCGCCTCGTACTCGCGCTTGAGGGTTTCCAGTTCCGGCGAACTGCTCAGCGCCGCGATCACCCCGGGAATCTCCCGGCCTTGCAGCAACACGCAATCGACATAGGACGAGGCGATCACCCAGGCGCGGTCATCCAGGGTGGCCGCGCTGGCTTCGATGGCATCGCTGAAGACCTGGTTCTGGCGCCCGTCGAAATCTTCATAGAGGGCGGCCAGCAGGCCCGCACGGGTAACGAAATGGTCGTAGACCACCGGCTTGGTCACACCCGCCAGTTCGGCCAGGCGGCCCAGGGTCAGGGCTTCGGTGCCTTCGTCGCGTACCAGTTGCCAGGCCACATCCAACAGTTGGCGCAGGCGGTCTTCGCGGGTCAGGCGACGGCGTGGGGCAGGGGATTCACTGCTTGACATGCTTATATACCAAAAGTAACTTAATCGGCGTAACTTACTAATCGTAGCTTAAGCTGAAAGGGAGTCACTGTCATGCATGCACTCATCGTTGTCGCTCATCACGACCCGCAATCCCTCACCCACAGCCTGGCCGCACACGTTGCCACGGGGCTCGCCGCCGCAGGCCACACCTACGAAATCGCCGACCTCGCCGCCGAAGGTTTCGACCCGCGCTACAGCGCCGCCGACCATTTAGTGCACCGCACCCGCGCCACGGCTCCCGCCGACGTGCTCGCCGAACAGGCGCGTATCGACCGCGCCGACGCGCTGGTGCTGGCCTTCCCGATCTATTGGTGGTCGATGCCGGCATTGCTCAAGGGCTGGGTCGACCGCGTGTTCGTCAATGGCTGGGCCATCGATTACGGCCCGGATACCCCGGTGGTGAAAAAACTGCGGCACTTGCAGGTGCACCTGCTGGCGCTGGGCGCCGCTGATGAAAGCGCGTTTGAACGCCACGGTTATGCCAAGGCCATGGGCACCCAGATCGACTACGGGATTTTTGATTACTGCGGGGCGCACGTAGTGACGTCTGAGTTGCTGCTGGAATCGGAGTCGGGAACGGCCCTTGCGCACCTGAACACAGCAGAAAACCTGGGGCGACGGCTTTTTGCGCAGTCTGAAGTGCTGGAAAAAGCCTAAAGCAGATGCTTCTCCAGGCTGCGCTGGATCAACCTCGCCAACTGCGTCACCGGCTCGCTGGGCTGTTGGCGGTTGCGGTGCAATTCGTACCCCAACGATGGCACGGGTGGCAGGTCGTCCAGCTTGCAGAGCGCGGGCGGCAAACCCATTGACGTGCGTAATGTCACGCCTAATCCGGCCTCCACGGCGGCCCAGATGCCCGCGACACTCGGGCTGGTGAGTGCGATTCGCCAGCAAATGCCTGCACGGTCCAGCGCATCGGTGGCGGCGCTGCGCAACACGCAAGGTGCGTCGAACATCACCAGCGGCAGCGGTGCCAGGGAGCTACGTGGCAGCATCGGTTTGTCGCGGGGACCGATCCAGTGCATGGCGGTTTGCCCCAGGTGCGTGACGTAGGGCGAGACGTGCGTGGTGGCCCACGTCAGCGCCAGGTCGAGCTTGGCGCCGTCCACCAGTGCTAACAGTTCGGCATTGCGCGCAATCCGCACTTCCAGGCTGATCATTGGGTAAAGCTGGGCGAAACTGCGCAGCACATCGCTGAGTACCCGCTCGCCGAAATCCTCCTGTACGCCAAGGCGCAGTGTGCCTTCGGTACGGGTCTGGTTGAGGGCATCAAAAATGCTGTCGTTGAGTGCCAACAGGCGTCGGGCATGGCTCAGCACGGCTTCGCCCACCGGCGTCAACGCCAGGCCACGGCCGGACTTGTTGAGTACCGGCGTGCCGACTCGCTCTTCAAGTTTTTTCAACTGCGCACTGACCGCCGAGGTTGATCGCCCCAGGCGGTCTGCGGCCTTGGCAAAGCTATTGAGCTCCACGCCCAGGACAAAGGTGCGCAGTACATCCAGATCAAAGGTGGGGAGGCTCATCGAATCGTCCATAAAAACGGCATGGTGGCTGCTGTTTAATCTGATATTCGGAATGATCCTGGCTTGCTAATTTTTGCCCGTCAACTCAATTGTCGGAGCGCTGCACATGCCCTACGCACGCATCTCATTGCAACGCGGTAAGCCAGCCCATTACCTACGGGCCCTTTCCCAAGGCCTGCATGACGCACTGGTGGAAACCTTCGGGATCCCTGTGGGTGATCGTTTCCATGTCATTCACCAGCATGAGCCGGGGGAGTTGTTCGTCGATGCTGATTACCTGGGCGGCCCGCGCAGTGCCGACTACGTGCTGATTGCAATCACTGGTGGCAAGCCGCGTGACACGGTGACCAAACGCCGTTTCTACCACGTGCTGACCCAGCGTTTGAGTGCAAGCATCGGTCTCGACCCTGAGGATGTAATGATCGTGATCAGCACCACGGCGCCAGAGGACTGGTCGTTTGGCGGCGGGCGGGGCAATGAGTAGCGGGCATTAGCCTTCGCGAAACAGGTCGTGGGCGTCGAGCAGGCGGTAGGCGATTTCCGGGCGCTTCTCCATGCCACGGCGAATCGCGGCCGGGATCGATTGCCGGGTCTTGCGGCACAGGCCGGGCAGGTCGTCGATGATGATCTGGATCCCGCGCATGCTCTTGACCTCGGTGTGCCCCGGTGCGACGTGCACACGGATGCCCAATTGCTGGTACATCAGCTGTTGCATGCGTTCGAGGTCTTGCAGGCTCTTGAGGTCTTCGAGGCGGTCGAGCAGTTTTTTCTCTTCCTGGCGCGTGAGCTGCAGGATGCGCTGGTCGGTGCCCGGCGCCTCCAACAGCTGTTCGCGCTGGCAGTCACAGGCGCCGGGTGGGCAGGGCTGGCGAATGTTCATGTGCAAGGCCTCCCCCTTCCAGCGCCTAGTGCTCAGTAGCTCAGTTGAACCCCAAGACTGCCCAGGGCCTTCCAGTACTCAGGATAGGTCTTGGCCACGCAATCCGGGTCCTGGATGCGGATGCCCGCCACCTTCAGGCCGGCCAGCGCAAAGCACATCGCGATGCGGTGGTCGGCGTGGGTGTCGATCAGTGCGTTGCAAGCGGTACCAGCCAGTGCCGGGTCGCTGGCCACCAGTAAGTCGTCGCCTTCGATGGTAGCCAGGCCCGGGCGGATTTCGTTGAGGCCGTCATGCAGCGCTTGCACGCGGTCGCATTCCTTGACGCGCAGGTTGGCCAGTTCGGTGAAGCGCACCGGGGTGTTGTTGAACGCCGCCAGCACCGCGAGGGTCGGGATGGCGTCCTGCATTTGCGAACCGACCACCGTGGCCTGCATGTTCGGGAACTGGGCGATCACGGCCTGGGCCTTGGCGTCCGGCTGGGTGAAGTCCTGGGCGGCCACGCCGATGTCGATGCGGCCAGCGGTCAGCACTTCGGCGGCCCACAGGTAGGTGGCGGCGGAGGCGTCTGGTTCGATCAGGTAGTCATGGGCGATGTAGCCGGTGGGGGCCACGCGCCAGGTGGTGTCGTTGACGGCTTCCACCTGGGCACCGAAGGCGCGCATGCAGTCCAGGGTGAGGTCCACGTAGCCACGGGCGCCGATGTCCTTGCCGGTCAATGCCACTTCAATCGGGGCTTCGCCGCATGCCGCGAGCATCAGCAGGGCCGACACGTATTGGCTGGACAAACCACCGTCGATTTCAAAACGCTTGGCTTGCACCTTGCCCACGCCGTGCACGGTGACCGGTGGGCAGCCGGTGGGGCTGTCGACCTTGATGCCGTTCTGGCCAAGGGTGGCCAGCAGCGGGCCGATCGGGCGTTTCTGCATGTAGTCGTCGCCGTCCAGTACCACGGTGCCTTCGACGGTGGCCACGGCGGCGGTCAGAAAGCGCATGGCGGTGCCGGCGTTGCCGAGGAACAGGGGCTGGGTGGGCAGTTGCAGTTTGCCGGAGCCGGTGACCACGAAGGTGGTGTCGTCGGGTTCGTCGATGGTCACGCCCATTTGGCGCAGGGCCACGGACATGTGGCGGGTGTCGTCGCTCTTGAGCGCGCCGCTCAGGCGGCTGGTGCCCTTGGCGAGGGCGGCCAGCAGCAGGGCGCGGTTGGTGATGGATTTGGAGCCGGGGGGCGCGACCTTGCCATTGAGGGGGAAGTTGGGCGGTGTAACGGTCACGGTTTTTTGCGAACTCAAGGTACAGGGCTCCTGATCAAGGCAAGGGCGGCGGGCGGACTCGAATAATCGGGTATAGATGCAGTGCTTGTCGAGCGTGGGGTAACGGCCACCGGTATTTTCTGGTTGTGCATCAATCCACCTGTGGGAGCTGGCTTGCCTGCGATGGCGGCCTCATGGTGTACATATCCATTTCTTCGGTAATGGCGGCTTATGGTTCCGCTCTTACAGCGGGTCACTTTTGGAAAAGAGCCCCAAAAGTAACCAAAAGGGCTCTTGCCCCAACACTCGGCACCTCGCCCAGGCTCGGTGTGCCCGTAATCCGACAGGTATTTGGGGGGCCGCCGCCACGCGCCATCCATGGCGCGGGGCGGCTAAACCGGCATCCCTGCCGGTTTACCCCCCAAATCCCTGCCGGATTACGGCCAGCGTGTTTGATGGGGCGCCTAAGATCAAAAGCAAGAGCACAGCGGCCTGACAGCCGGCTTGAGTGGTGTAGAGCAAAGGCAAAGGCAAACGCGGTTGTGTAGGAGCCGGCTTGCCGGCGATGCAGGCGCCTCGGTCGCAGGCGGTTAGCGTTTTGCCAACCAGTAATCATGCAGCGCTCGTGCTGCGGGTTCGATTTCGCTGGCGCGTTGTTGATGTGCCTGTACATCCAGGTCGGCGGACAGTTCGAAGTTGTCTTGTTCGGCGCACCAGGAGATTTTTTCCAGCTCGGCGGCTTGGGCGGCTGGCAGCTCCGGCCAGTTGCCGATGGCGGCGCCGCGGATGTAGCCGAAGCACCATTCTTCGGCGAGGGTCACGGTGTGGCCCTGGTGGTCGGTTTCGTCGAAGCGGGCCTTGAAGCTGCTGGCATCGGTGGCCAGTTGTTCGGCCAGGGTGTTGAGGTGGCGCACGCACAGTTCGAGGAAGCGCTGTGCTTCGTCCATGGATTCCCACTCGGGGTTTTGCCCGCCCCAGATCGCCGGGAACCACTCGGCCACGTCCACCTGGGCCGGGCTGGACACCAGGGCGGTGAAGTAGCCGTCGAGTTCGGCCAGGTTCAGCACGGAATGGTCGTCGCCGTATTTGAGCAGGGTGTCTTCGATGAATTCGAATTCGGCCGGGGTGAGGGGTTGGGCGTGCATGGGCATTTCCTTTAAACGTCGAGCGCCGCAGGTGGGGCGGCTTAAAGCGCGAAGGATGGTACTTAGGACGGTTTTTTTCCAGTACTTTCCAGGCGCTGGCACAGCTTGCTCACGCACATCGCGCCCACCACTGCGAGGATGATGGGCACCAGGAAGTCATGCTCGATACGGGTGAATTCTGCCACCAGCACAATCGCCGTCAGCGGCATGCTCATGCTGGACGCCAGAAAAGCCGCCGCGCCGATGATCGCAAACGCCCCCAACGGTACGCCCGGCCACGCCAGGCTCCAGGCGCCGCCGAGGATGATCGCCAGCAGTGCGCCGTTGGCAAGGCCGGGCGTCAACAGGCCGCCTTCGGCACCGGCGCGCAGGCTGCTGGTGGTGATCAGCACCTTGACCAGCAACAGCAACGCGGCCAGGCCGATGCTCAGTTCATTGTCGAACCCCAGTTGCGCCGGCCCTTTGCCGTTGCCGAGGATTTGCGGCAGCCACATCGCCAACACGCCGATGACCGTGAAGTTGATCACTGACAACACCGGCAAGCGCCAGCCCCGTGCAGCATTCGCCCGGGCGCTACCGGTGAGCCGGGTGAAACCGTAAGCCGCCAGCCCGAACACCGGCCCGCAGACCACGGCCCAGGCGATCAAAGGCGGGCTCAGCACAAAGTGCGGCACCACGTATTGGGATTCGGCACCCAACCCGATCCACGCCACCGAAGCGGCAATCGCCGAGGTCGCCAAGGCAATCACCGCGGCGGGCCAACTGAACACGCCCACCAGCACTTCCAGCACGAACACCGCGCCGCCCAACGGCACGTTGTACACCGCCGCCAGGCCCGCGCCGGCGCCGCAGGCGACGATCAGGCGATGCATGGGCGGGGTGAGTCGCGCCCGCTGCGATAACCAGGTGGCGGCCAAGGCCCCGACTTCCCGCGGCGCCACTTCACGGCCCAGCGGCGAGCCAAGGGCCACGGTGATGATTTGCAGCACGGCGTGGGCGAGGGTGGTCTTGGGCGGCATGATCGGCATCTTCTCCGACACCGCCTGCTTGATGCTCACCAGCGGCCGTCCGTAGCGATAAATCAACCACCAGCCCAACCCGGCCACCAGGCCACACGCCACCAGCACCAGCAAGCGCCGTTCGGGGGCGGCCGCCGTCACGCCGAGCAGGAAGGTTTCGTGGCTGACCAGGCTGTCGAGGCTGTAGCCGTAGGCCAGGTGTTGAATACCGTGCAGCAGCAACGCCAGGAGCATGCCGCCAAGCCCCGCGCCGATGCCGGTCAGCACGACCACCAAGGCCAGTATCAACGATGAGCGAAACGTGGACGGCATACACAACTCCAGGCAATGGCCCTGATTGTATAGCCGATAAATCGCCTGCTTTGGGTGAAATGTATCGCCGCTGCATGAAGCGCCGCGTCACAACATTTCATTACCTTTGCCAGTCCCGGTTTTGGCCGATGCGCCGTCCTGCACCCTTGGTATAGTTCGGGCCTTATCACTCGCCAGTCAGGGATCACTGCCATGTCCGAATACCAAGCTTTCGTCGTCGAACTCACCGGCAACGTTGCCCATGTGCAGATCAACCGCCCGGAAAAGATCAACGCGATGAACGCCGCGTTCTGGACCGAAATCATCGATATCTTCCAGTGGGTCGAAGACACCGACGCCGTGCGCGCTGTGGTGCTCAGCGGGGCCGGCAAGCATTTTTCCTCTGGTATCGACCTGATGATGCTGGCCTCGGTGGCCAATGAATTCGGCAAGGACGTGGGCCGCAACGCACGCCTGCTGCGCCGCAAGATCCTTGAGCTGCAAGCCTCGTTCAATGCCGTCGACAACTGCCGCAAGCCGGTGCTGGCGGCCGTGCAGGGTTACTGCATCGGCGGTGCGATCGACCTGATCAGCGCCTGCGACATGCGCTACGCCGCCGAGGGCGCGCAGTTCTCCATCAAGGAAATCGACATCGGCATGGCCGCCGACGTCGGCACCCTGCAACGCCTGCCGCGCATCATCGGCGACGGCATGCTGCGCGAACTGGCCTATACCGGTCGCCAGTTCGGTGCCGAGGAAGCGCGCAGCATCGGCCTGGTCAATCGCGTCTATCCCGATCAGGAAAGCCTGTTGGCCGGGGTGATGGAGATCGCCCATGAAATCGCCGCCAAGTCGCCGATTGCCGTGACCGGCACCAAGGCCATGATCAGCTACATGCGTGACCATACAGTCAATGACGGTCTGGAATACGTTGCCACCTGGAACTCGGCTATGTTGCAATCCAACGACCTGCGCGTGGCCATCGCGGCCCACATGAGTAAGCAGAAACCCGAATTCGTGGATTGACTGACATGACCCCAGGCTGGATTACCACAACACTTCTGGACAACGACACCCCTGGCGGCTGGGCCGTCGCCCGCAGCCGCGACGGCTTCTTGCATGACGCCAACGGCCCGCTGTTCCCCCGGGAATGGCTCAAGCGCCAGGACTTGGCGGTGTTTGCCGAGCACGGCATCGGCCACCTCGACGGCGAGCCGGTCTACCTGCTGGAGCTGGACGCCGCCGCCGAGGTGGAAGGTTGCAGCTGGCAGGGCCTGCGCGCCTTCATGCTGCAAGGCGACCACACGTTGTACAAAGTGTTGGGCTACGCCGCGCAGATCGGTACCTGGGCCCGCGAGCACCGCTTTTGTGGCAGTTGCGGCCAAGCCATGGTCCAGGTGCCCCGCGAGCGCGCGATGCATTGCCCGGCCTGTGACCTGCGCAGCTACCCGCGGATTTCGCCGAGCATGATCGTGCTGGTGACCCGTGGCGACGAGATCCTGCTGGCCCGTTCGCCACGCTTTGTGACGGGGGTGTACAGCACGCTGGCGGGGTTTGCCGAGCCAGGGGAGTCGGCCGAAGACTGCCTGATCCGCGAGGTACGCGAGGAGGTGCAGGTGGAGGTGAAGAACATCCAGTACATGGGCAGCCAGTGCTGGCCGTTCCCGCACTCAATGATGCTGGGCTTCCATGCCGAATACGCCGGCGGCGACATCGTGCCCCAGGCCGACGAGATCGAAGACGCGCAGTGGTTCAACATCCACGACCTGCCGCCGTTGCCGGCGTCACGTTCGATTGCGCGCTACCTGATCGACCTCTACCTGGCCCGTCGCTTAGGCCACGCTGAACCAGTGCTGCCAGGCTAGGCGCACCGTCAGCCCGAGCACTACGGTGATGAACACCGGGCGAATGAACTTGGCGCCGCCGCTGATTGCGCTGCGTGCGCCAAAGAACGCGCCACACATCACCGACACGCCCATCGCCAGGCCGACGATCCAGTCCACCGAACCATTGATGATGAACACCGTCAGCGCGCCCGCGTTGCTGACGAAGTTCATGCTGCGCGCCACACCGCTGGCCTTCACCAGGTCGATGGGGTGCAGCAACATGGTGCTCACGGTCCAGAACGCCCCGGTGCCCGGGCCGGCCACGCCGTCGTAGAAGCCGAGGCCGAAACCCTGGGTGGATTGCCATTTCTTCTTGATCGGCGCATCGGCGTCCAGCGGCGCCTTGGGCGTGCCGCCGAACAACAGGTACACGCCGCAGGCGAAGACGATCACCGGGAGCATTTTGTTCAGGGTTTCGGCGGGCAGGTAGTGGGCGACCACGGCGCCGCTCAACGCGCCGATCAATGTGCCGACGATGGCATGCACCCACTGGCGCGGGTGGAACAGCTTGCGGCGGTAGAAGGTGAAACTGGCGGTGGCCGAACCGAAGGTGGAGCTGAGCTTGTTGGTGCCCAGCACCAGGTGCGGTGGCATGCCGGCCGTGAGCAGGGCCGGCGTGGTCAGCAGGCCGCCGCCGCCCGCGATGGCGTCGATGAAACCGGCGATAAAGGCGACAAGCGCCAGGATGGCGAGGGTGGTGAGGTCAACGCTGAGTTCGAAGGGCATGGGCAGGGCTTATTCTTGGCAGGGTGCGCAGCGAAGGGGCTGCGCCAAAGGCCTGCATCTTACCTGCCGGAGGTACCGAGAACCACATGTGGGAGCGGGCTTGCTCGCGAATACGGTGTGTCCGTCACCTCATGCATTCACTGACACACCGCTTTCGCGAGCAAGCCCGCTCCCACATGGGTAACTGCGATCAACCGTGACGCTTTTCCAGCCACTCCAGCGCCGTACGCCAGATGCAAATCCCCAGGAAATACGCCGACATCAGCGACCACAACCCAAACGTCCACGGGTTGGTGTTCGGGTAGTCCACCACCATCAGGAAGCTGCACAGCAGCCAGATCGTGGTCACGGCGATGTTGATTGGCATGAACCGCTTGACCCGGAACGGGTGCAGGAACTTCATCGGCGTCACGGTCAGCAGGGCCAGGCCGATCACCGTGAGCAAGGTCACCCAGGCCTCCGGCTGGATGATGTACACGCACAGCGCCACCACGTTCCATGCCGCCGGGAAGCCGACGAAGTAGTTGTCCTTGCTCTTCATGTTCACGTTGCAGAAACAGAACAGCGACGACACCAGGATCACCGACACCGTGAACAGGTGAGTGAAGTCGGGCAGGTCGATGTAGCGGTAGATGAACAGCGCCGGGATGAACACATAGGTCAGGTAGTCGATCACCAGGTCCAGCACCGAGCCGTCGAAGCTCGGCAACACGGTGCTGACGTTGACCCGGCGTGCCAGGGAGCCGTCGACGCCATCGACCACCAGCGCCAGGCCCAGCCACAGCAGGCAGGCCTTGGGCGAGTTTTCCAGCAGCGCCAGGGTGGCCAGAAAGGCCAGTACCACACCGGTGGCGGTGAAGCCGTGGGCGCCCCAGGCTTTGAGTCTGGCTACATGCAGGGTCGATATCACGGGCGGTTCTCCAAAAGGTGAAACGGGGCAGCCGACAACGTAACGCCGTCGAGTCTGGCCGGGGAATGCAGGTATCGACCGGGAAGGGGGGGATAAGGTTCACCGCCCCGGTGTATCACTTAGCGTAGCAAGCGTAGGACGATTCGGCATCAGCCCTGGCGGAACACCAAGGCCTTCAAGCCACTTTGCGGGTCAATATCAGGAAATTCCGGCGGGTTTTGCAGCCGTTCGATAAAGCGCAGGCCCGGTGCTTCGCGGGTCACGCCGTCGATCAGGAAGTCTTCACCCAGGGCCGGGTCATTCATGCAGGCCAGTACCGTGCCCTGTGGCGTGAGCAAATCCGGCAGGCGGCGCAGTACGCGCTGGTAGTCCTTGGTCAGCAGGAAACTGCCTTTCTGAAAGGACGGTGGGTCGATGATCACCAGGTCGTAAGGGCCGTTGTGCGTGACCTTGGCCCAGGACTTGAACAGGTCGTGGCCCAGGAAGCTGACCTGGCTCAGGTCATGACCGTTCAGGCGGTGATTGTCACGGCCGCGGCTCAAGGCGCCACGGGCCATGTCCAGGTTCACCACATGCTCGGCGCCACCTTCGATGGCCGCCACGGAGAACCCGCAGGTGTAGGCAAACAGGTTGAGCACGCGCTGGCCCTTGGCTTGTTCGCGCACCCAGTTGCGCCCGTAGCGCATGTCGAGGAACAGCCCGCTATTCTGTTTTTTACCCAGGTCGATCAGGTAACGCAGGCCGCCTTCGGTGATGATCAGCTCTTCGACGGGGTTGCCCACCAGCCATTCGGTGGTGCTTTGCGGCAGGTAGCGGTGTTGCAGGGCCACGGTGTGATCGGCCAGTTGCGTGCGCAGCAGCTGTTTCAGGTCTTCCAGTGGCTGCGCCTCGGGCTCCTTGAACAACGAGACCAGCACCACGCCTTGCAACCAGTCCACGGTCAGTTGTTCCAGGCCCGGCCAGCAACGGCCACGGCCGTGGAACAGGCGGCGGGTTTCGTCCGGTGGCGTGGCCAGGGCGGTGGCGAGGTGAGCGTGCAGGGTGGCGAGTGCGTCTGGGGTCATCGTTGAGCGTCAGTCATTGAGCGGGCGGCATTTTAAACACAGTTGCAGGGTTGCGGGGTGCTTGAGCACAACGTGCTGGAAAAAAGCCAGTTGGCAGTGATTCATGCTCAAAAAGCTGTGAGCTGCGCCTGATAACAGGCAAATAATCCTCTGGCACCGACATAAACTGGAAAAAAAGCCCGGAGGTGCCCATGAACGGTTTCGCGAGTGCAGTCAATCACACAGCAGTGGATCAGGTAGAGCTGGACGAATGGCGCGACGCCCTGGCATCCCTGGTGGCGAACGCCGGGCCGGCCCGGGCCCGGCAGATCCTCGACCTGCTGGCCCGTGAAGGCAGCGCCCCGCACATCGACTGGAAACCACGCCACGGCACGCCTTACATCAATAGCATCAGCGTCGAACAGCAACCGCCATTCCCCGGTGACCTGGCCACTGAAGAGCGCCTGGCTTCGCTGGTGCGCTGGAACGCCCTGGCCATGGTGGTGCGCGCCAACCAGGCCTATGGCGAACTGGGTGGCCATATCGCCAGCTACGCCAGTGCGGCGGACTTGTTCGAAGTGGGCTTCAACCACTTCTTCCGCGCGCGCAACGAGGGCTTTGGCGGCGACCTGGTGTTCTACCAGCCGCATTCGGCACCGGGGATTTACGCCCGTGCCTTTCTGGAGGGGCGCCTCAGCGAGAGCGACCTGGCCCACTATCGCCAGGAAATCGGTGGTCCTGCGGTCGGCGCACGGGGGCTGTCCAGTTACCCCCATCCGTGGCTGATGCCTGACTTCTGGCAGTTCCCCACCGGTTCCATGGGCATAGGCCCCATCAGCTCGATATTCCAGGCGCGCTTCATGCGCTACTTGCAACATCGCAGCTTGCAGGACACCACCGACCGCCATGTGTGGGGCGTGTTCGGCGACGGCGAGATGGACGAGCCAGAAAGCATGTCGGCCCTGACCCTGGCCGCCCGCGAAGGCCTGGACAACCTGACCTGGGTGGTCAACTGCAACCTGCAGCGCCTCGACGGCCCGGTACGCGGCAACGGGCGGATCATCGACGAACTGGAAGCCTTGTTCGCCGGCGCCGGGTGGAACGTGATCAAACTGGTCTGGGGCTCGGACTGGGACGCCTTGTTCGCCCAGGATATCGACGGCTCGCTGGTCAACACCCTGTCAGATACCGTCGACGGGCAATTCCAGACCTTTGCGGCCAAAGACGGCGCCTACAACCGCGAGCACTTCTTTGGCCAAAGCGAGTCCCTGAAGGCGCTGGTGGCAGGCATGAGCGACGAGCAGATCGACCGCCTCAAGCGCGGCGGCCATGACATGGTCAAGATTCACGCGGCTTACCACGCGGCACGCCGGGTCAAGGGCAAGCCCACGGTGATCCTGGCCCAGACCAAGAAGGGCTTCGGCATGGGCGAGGCCGGGCAGGGCAAGATGACCACCCACCAGCAGAAAAAACTCGACCGCGACGCGCTGATCGCCTTCCGCAATCGCTTCCAGTTGCCGCTGAGCGATGAACAGACCGAATCCTTGAGCTTCTTCAAGCCAGCTGACGACAGCCTGGAAGCGCGTTACCTGCACCAACGGCGCAATGCGTTGGGCGGCTATGTGCCCAGCCGCAGCCAGGTGGCCGCAACAGTCGCGGTGCCGTCGATAACGGGATACGCCGGATTCGCCACGGCGGCCGACGGCAAGGAAATGTCCACCACCATGGCCTTTGTGCGCATGCTCACTAACTTGCTCAAGGACAAGGCCCTGGGCCCGCGCATCGTGCCGATCGTGGCGGATGAAGCACGCACTTTCGGCATGGCCAACCTGTTCAAGCAGATCGGCATCTATTCCAGCGTGGGCCAGCGCTACGAGCCGGAAGACATCGGCTCGATCCTCAGCTACCGCGAGGCCACCGACGGGCAGATCCTCGAAGAAGGCATCAGCGAAGCCAGCGCCATCAGTTCCTGGGTCGCGGCCGCCACCAGCTACTCGGTGCATGGCCTGCGCATGCTGCCGTTCTACATCTATTACTCGATGTTCGGCTTCCAGCGGGTCGGCGACCTGATCTGGGCCGCCGCCGACCAGCGCGCTCGCGGGTTTCTGCTGGGCGCCACGGCCGGGCGCACCACCTTGGGCGGCGAAGGTTTGCAGCACCAGGACGGCAGCAGCCACCTCATGGCGGCGACGGTGCCGAACTGCCGGGCCTACGACCCGGCGTTTGCCGGTGAATTCGCGGTGATCCTCGACCACGGCATGCGCCAGATGCTGGAGCACGATGTGGATGAGTTCTACTACGTGACCCTGATGAACGAAAACTACCCGCAGCCGAGCCTACCGGGCGGCGTGGAGGCCGCGATCATCAAGGGTATGTATCGCCTGGAAGGCGCCGCCGACGCCCAGGTGCGCCTGCTCGGCTCTGGCACGCTGGTGCGCGAGGCCCAGGCAGCGGCGCAGCTGCTGGCGGAGGATTGGCAGGTGAGCAGCGAAGTGTTCAGCGTGACCAGCTTCAGCGAATTGGCGCGGGATGCGCGGGAGGTGGAACGTTGGAATCGCCTGCATCCGCAGGACACGGCGCGGGTGAGTCATGTGAACGCGTGCCTGCCCCAGGGCGCGCCGGTGATCGCGGTGTCGGACTACGTGCGGGCGGTGCCGCAGATGATTGGTTCGTACGTGGACTCCCGTTACACCGTACTCGGCACGGACGGTTTTGGCCGCAGTGACACACGGGCGGCGTTGCGGGATTTCTTCGAGGTGGACCGCCATCACCTCGTGCTGGCGGCACTGACGGCATTGGTAGAGCAGGGGAGCCTAGACGCGAGGGTGTGCCAAGAGGCGATTGAACGGTACGGTTTGCAGGCCGAGCGTGACCCGTCCTGGACCTTCTGAGCAGCAGAGATCAACTGTGGGAGCTGGCTTGCCAGCTCCCACATGGGTTTTGTGGTGTGACTTAGAAGGTGGCAATCAGGGCAGGGCCGAAGGCGTCCTTGAGGAAACCTGGGGCGATATAGCGTTCGTAATGCGCCTCGGACAACAGGAAAAACTCCCGGTCAATCGCATCGCGCAAATCCGCCAGGTGCCGCTCGCGAAACTCCGGCAACAATGCCAAGCCGTAGGCCTCCAGCTTGGAAATCACCCTCGCACCCCGGGCAATCAACTGGTAGGCCCAACAATATGGCGACTGATGCGGCACAAAGCGGATCTTGCGGCTTTCCAGCTGCTGGCGCAGCAGGTGCGCGTCGAACACTTCCAGCTTGCTGGCCATGACCTGCACCAGCAACTGCTCCAGGCGCAACCACACCGCCTGCTTTTCCTCGGCGTTATAGCCGTTCCACTGGATCACCTCATGGTGATAACGCTTGCAGCCCCGGCAGACCAGGTCCCCGTAAACGGTGGAGCACAGGCCGACGCAGGGGGTCTTGATGGTTTGATTGGGCATAAATGGCTTGCTTGCAAAATCTAGAGAGCACCGCAGTCCCAATGTGGGAGGGGCGGTACGACGATTCGACTTGCTCGCGAAAGCGGTGTGTCAGTCACCGGATGCATCGATTGACATATAGCCTTCGCGAGCAAGCCCGCTCCCACATTCTGGATCCGCGTCGATGATTAGTCCCAGCTCAGCGCGCCGCCAGTCTGGTACTCGATCACGCGGGTCTCGAAGAAGTTCTTCTCTTTCTTCAGGTCCATGATCTCGCTCATCCAAGGGAACGGGTTGGTCGTCCCTGGGTACTCTTCCTTCAAGCCAATCTGCGACAAACGACGGTTCGCGATGAACTTGAGGTAATCCTCCATCATCGCCGCGTTCATGCCCAGCACCCCACGAGGCATGGTGTCACGCGCATATTCAATCTCCAGCTGAGTCCCTTGCAGGATCATCTGGGTCGCTTCTTCCTTCATCTCGGCATCCCACAAATGCGGGTTTTCGATTTTGATCTGGTTGATCACGTCGATACCGAAGTTCAGGTGCATCGACTCGTCGCGCAGGATGTACTGGAACTGTTCGGCGACGCCGGTCATTTTGTTGCGGCGGCCCATGGAGAGGATCTGGGTGAAGCCGCAGTAGAAGAAGATGCCTTCCAGGACGCAGTAGTAGGCGACGAGGTTGCGCAGCAGTTCTTTGTCGGTGTCGACGGTGCCGGTTTCGAACTTCGGATCGGAGATCGAACGGGTGTACTTCAGGCCCCAGGCTGCCTTTTTGGCGACCGATGGAATCTCGTGGTACATGTTGAAGATTTCGCCTTCATCCATGGCCAGGGATTCGATGCAGTACTGGTAGGCGTGGGTGTGGATCGCTTCTTCGAAGGCCTGGCGCAGGATGTACTGGCGGCACTCCGGGTTGGTGATCAGGCGGTACACGGCCAGCACCAGGTTGTTCGCTACCAACGAGTCGGCGGTGGAGAAGAAGCCGAGGTTGCGCATGACGATGCGACGTTCGTCGTCGGTCAGGCCTTCGGGGTTTTTCCACAGGGCGATGTCGGCGGTCATGTTGACCTCTTGCGGCATCCAGTGGTTGGCGCAGCCGTCGAGGTACTTCTGCCAGGCCCAGTCGTACTTGAAGGGTACGAGTTGGTTGAGGTCGGCGCGGCAGTTGATCATGCGCTTTTCGTCAACGGCGACGCGGGCGGAGGCGCCTTCGAGTTCGGCGAGGCCTTCGGCGACGTCGAGGCTGTCGAGGGCGGCCTTGGCGCGCTTGATGGCGGCGGAGTCGCTGGCGGTGACGGCGCGGGCTTCGATGGCGGCGGCGGCGCCGGCACCGTCGAGGCGGTCCATGTTGGCTTCGGTGGCGTGGCCGGCGTTGGCGCCCTTGATCACCGCTGCACCGGTGTCTTCGTTGTCGACTTCATCCCAACTCAGCATCGAAATACTCCTTCCTGGTCTGTTCTGACGGTGTGTGAACCCGTCCATAAATGTGCGATTTGCAGGCTTCAAGGCATTGAAATACTGCCAATAGTGTGGTCGGTAAATACCGATGCTGCACACTATGTAGTGGTCTGTTTTGTTTGTGGGCACACTATATGGGGTGTAACACCGATGGTCAACGCACAAGACGGCATCGATCGTCGCAGGGGGCATGAGTAAAAGTCACAGCCCCATGACTTTTAATGGTTACGGCCGTTTTGACCCCCGGTGCTAAAAATTCGCCAACAAGCTCCCCATAACAACAACGAGCGTTTGCGAAAATGAAAGCACTTGATCTGTACATCGGCGAAGGCTTCGAAGGCCCAGGCGTCAATGCTGCCCACATCAACATCCTCATCGGCCCGCGCAACGGCCCGGCCGGCCAGGCGTTTGCCAACAGCCTCGCGTCGCCCAGCCAAGGCCACTGCCCGTTCATGGTGATCGCCCAGCCAAACATCCCGGTCAAGCCCATGACCCTCTACGTCAACAAGGCCGAAATCAGCAGCGACTTGCACGGCAACGCCACCTGGGGCGCGTCCCAGGCCGGTATCGCCAAGGCCGTGCTGGAAGCCTTGCTCGACGGCACCTTGCCGCCCGAAGCCGAAGACGAGTGGGCCATTGTCACGGCCAACTGGGTCAACCCGGGCTGCGACGACCTGGACGCCGTCTACCTGAACAACTACAACGCCTGCCGCACCGCGATCCGCGCCGCCCTGACCGGCACGCCGTACACCGCGCAACTGGCGGACGTGGTCAATCACATCAGCAACCCGTTCTACACGCCTAAGGCCTGAGGAGAATCCCATGCAATACACTCGACTGGGCAACTCCGGCCTGCAAGTCTCGCGCCTGTGCCTGGGCACCATGAACATGGGCACCCCAGACTGGAAACCGTGGATCTTCGACGAAAAGCAAAGTGAGCCCATCGTCGCCCACGCCCTGGCCAACGGCGTCAACTTCATCGACCTGGCCGACTTCTACTCCGCCGGTGTCGGCGAAGAAGTCGTCGGGCGCATCCTCAAGCGCGTGGCGCGCCGCGACGACATCGTGGTCACCACCAAAGTCGGCTACGGCACCCGCAGCGGCATCAACGCCAGCGGCCATTCGCGCAAGCACATCATGGACAGCATCGACCTGTCCCTGAGCCGCCTGGGCATGGATTATGTCGACGTGTTCATGCTGCATTACTTCGACGTGAACACCCCCGTCGAAGAAACCCTGTGTGCCCTCAACGACATCGTGCGTTCCGGCAAGGCCCGCTACATCGGCGTGTCCACCATGCTCACCGGCCAACTGGCCAAGATCCTCATGGCCTGCGAGCGCAACGGTTGGGTCAAGCCGATCAACATGCAGCTGCAACTGAACTGCGCCTACCGCGAAGAAGAGCGCGAGATGATCCCGTTCTGCCGCGACCAGGGCCTGGGTGTCTCGGTGTTCAGCCCGCTGGCCCGGGGCTTGCTCACCGGTGAAGTGCAGTCCACCCGCAACCAGACCGACTTCTTCACTCAGCAGATGTACGCCGACCAGGCGTCGTTCGACATCGCTCACTCGGTGCAACGCGTGGCCCGTGCCCGTGGCGTGTCCAACGCCCAGATCGCCCAGGCCTGGGTTGCCAACCACCCGGGTGTCGACGTGATGCTGGTGGGCGCCGACACCACCGAGCAATTCGACAGCGCGCTGGCGGCCCTGGACACCCAACTGGACGCCGAAGAACTCCACGAGCTGGAACGCAACTACACCCCGTGCGATGTGATCAACGACTACACCGCCGGCAAGCGCATCCTGCGTGAGGCCCGTCCGGGCCTGGACCGTTTCAACTTGATCGAGGCCGTGGCATGAATCCGCTGATCCGTACGGGTAACTACATCGATGGCCAATGGTCCAGCGGTGGCCCGACTTACCCGGTGCTCAACCCGGCCAATGGCGCGCTGATCGTTGATGTGCAGCGCGCCGCCGCCGAGGAAACCGACTTGGCCATCGACGCTGCCAACCGTGCGTTGCCGGCCTGGCGCACGCTCACCGCCAAGGAGCGCAGCCAGCGCCTCAAGCGTTGGAGCGAGCTGATGCTGGCCAACCAGAAAGACCTGGCGCAGCTGCTCAGCCTGGAACAGGGCAAACCCTTGGCCGAAGCCATGGGCGAAGTGGTCTACGCCGCCAGCTTCCTGGAGTGGTTTGGCGAAGAAGCCAAGCGTGCCTACGGTGACGTGATCCCGAGCCACAAGGCCGACGCGCGCATTATCGTGGTCAAGGAAGCCATCGGTGTGGTCGCGGCAATCACCCCGTGGAACTTCCCCCTGGCCATGGTCACCCGCAAGGTCGGGCCGGCGCTCGCCGCCGGTTGCACCATGATCCTCAAACCGTCGGAAGAAACCCCGCTGTCGGCATTTGCCCTGGCGGTACTGGCCGAACAGGCGGGCATTCCGGCCGGTGTGTTCAACATCGTCTCCGGTGATGCCGTGGCCATCGGCGGCGCGCTGCAGGCGTCCAGCGTGGTGCGCAAGCTGTCGTTCACCGGCTCCACCTGCACTGGCAAGCTGCTGATGCGCCAGGCGGCGGATACCCTGAAAAAAGTCTCACTGGAACTGGGCGGCAATGCCCCGTTCATCGTGTTCGACGACGCCGATCTGGAGGCCGCCGTCAAAGGCGCCATGGCCTCCAAGTTCCGCAACACCGGGCAGACCTGTGTGTGCGTGAACCGCTTCTTTATCCAGGACGGCGTGTACGACGCGTTCACCCGCAAACTGGCCGAAGCGGTCAGCGCCATGCGTGTCGGCAGCGCCCTGGACGGTGAAACCGAGCAAGGCCCGCTGATCAACGCTGCGGCGTTGGCCAAGGTCGAAGCCCATGTCGGCGACGCGTTGGAGAAGGGCGCCACGCTGCTGTGCGGTGGCCGTCGCCATGCGCTCGGCGGTACGTTCTTCGAACCGACCATCCTCACTGAAGCCAGCGGCGACATGCTGATCGCCCAGGAAGAAACCTTTGGCCCGGTGGCGGCGTGCTTCCGCTTCAAGGATGAAGCCGAGGTGCTGGCACGCGCCAACGACACGCCGTTTGGCTTGTCCGCCTACTTCTACAGCCGCGACATCGGCCGTGTGTGGCGCATGGCCGAAGGCCTGGAAGCCGGCATGGTCGGCATCAACGAAGGGATCATCTCCACCGAAGTCGCGCCGTTTGGCGGCATCAAAGAATCGGGCCTGGGCCGTGAAGGTTCCAAGTACGGCCTGGAGGATTACCTGGAGATCAAATACCTGCTGATGGGCGGCCTCTAAGCCTCCCGCGTCCAAACAACACTAAACCCCTGTGGGAGCTGGCTTGCCTGCGATAGCGGTCAGTCAGCCACCACCTCCATAACTGATGTACCGCTATCGCGGGCAAGCCCGCTCCCACATTTGGAGTGGGGCTTGTCTGTTGTTACTCCGTCAAGAAAAACAATATGGAGAACACCCCCATGACTGCTCAACCCGTCAAAATCGACGACCTGCCCATCGGCCGTTTTCACCTGAAAATCGCCGGCCTCACCTTTGGCGCGCATTTCACCGACGGCTATATCCTCGGCCTGATCGGCATCGCCTTCACCCTGCTCAGCCCACAGATGCAACTGGACGCGTTCTGGCAAGGCTTGATCGGCGCTTCGGCCCTGATCGGCCTGTTCCTGGGCAGCCTGTTTTTCGGCTGGATCTCGGACACCCTCGGCCGGCAGAAAATCTTCCTGGTCAGCTTTGTGCTGATTACCGTGGCCTCGGTGATGCAGTTCTACGTCGAAACCGCCATGGGCCTGTTGCTGTGCCGCATCCTGATCGGCATTGGCCTGGGCGGTGACTTCAGTGTCGGCCACGCGATGCTCGCCGAGTTCTCGCCGAAGAAACATCGCGGCGTATTGCTCGGTTCGTTCAGTGTGATCTGGACCTTCGGCTACGTGGCGGCCACCTTTGTCGGCACTGCAATGCTCAGCCTGGGCGACGATGCCTGGCGCTGGATGTTGGCGTCTTCGGCGATCCCGGCCGGCTTGATCCTGATTGCGCGAATCGGCACCCCGGAATCCCCGCGCTGGCTGGTCAACCGTGGGCGCATTGCCGAAGCCCGTGCCATCGTCAAGAAACACTTGGGCGAACACGTGGTGCTGGATGAAGAGCCCGCCACCCAAGCCCGCTCCGGCTACGGCGTGCTGTTCAGCCGTGAATACCGCAAGCGCACGGCGTTCAACTGTCTGTTCTTTGTGTGCATCGTGATGCCGTACTTCGCGATCTACACGTTCCTGCCGTCGATCCTGCAGAAGATGGGCTTGTCCCAGGGCTTTGGCACCGAGCTGCTGCTCAACCTGCTGCTGATTGTCGGCGCGTTGATCGGTATCTGGTGCACGGTGAAATTCTCGCGCCGGGGCTTTTTGATCAACTCGTTCATCATCCTCGCGGCGGCGTTGTTCCTGCTGGCGGTATTGCCGGGGAGCCTGGCGTGGCTGATGGTGCTGACCTTCGGCGTGTTCACGTTGGTGCTGTCTGCGGTGAGCAACCTGGTGGGCGTGTTCCCGGCCGAGAGCTTCCCCACTGAAGTGCGTGCCAGCGGCATCGGCCTGGCCACGGCGGTCAGCCGCCTCGGTTCGGCAATCAGCACGTTCCTGTTGCCCGTCAGCGTGGCCGGAATCGGCTTGAGCCCGACCATGGGCATTCTCGCGGCGATCCTGGTGTTTGGCGCGATCATCTCCTGGGCCTGGGCGCCGGAGACCAAGTCCCTGACCCTGAACCAGGCGTGCAAGGCCGAGGCACCGCCGTTGTCAGGGGTTGCTGACCTGGCCCAGCCACTGCGTAAACAGGCGAACCTTGGATAAACCCTGTTTGTCCGTCGCCACATCCAGCCAATAGCCATACGGGCCGATCACTTCTACGGGGGTGATCGGCACCAGGCTGCCGTTGGCCAACTCGCGTTCGATCATCTGCCGGTCGATCACCGCCAGCCCACCGCCTGCCAGGGCGGTGTGGATCACTTGGTCCAGGGTGCTGAATTCCAGGCCCTGCTCTGCATCGATGTCGTCTCGGCCCATGGCCGCCAGCCAGTTCTCCCACACCTTCAAACGCTTGCCGTCGTGCAGGATATGCAGCAGCGCAAAGCGCCGCAGGTCGGGTGGTTGGTCGCCGGTGAACAGTTCCGGGCTGGCCACGGCGATGTGGCGTTCCATCACCAGCAACTCACTGCTGCATTGGGCGTTCGCTTCCAGGCCAAAGCGGATCTGGCAGTCGATCTCGGCCAGGCTGGCGTGGCTGTTCTGATGGGTGACGCTGAGGTTGATGTCCGGGTAGCGCTCACAAAACCTGCGCAAGTGCGCCGACAGCCAGCGTGTGGCCCAGGTTGGCGGCGCAACGATGCGCAGGCGCTGGCGCAGGTTGGGCACACGCACGGCTTGCAGGGCGCGTTCGATATGGTCGAAGGCATCGCTCAGGTGCGGGGAAAGGGCGAAGCCGGCTTCGGTCAGGGACAGGCCCTGGGGCGTGCGGATGAAGAGGGCGACGCCAAGGTAGTCTTCCAGTTGCTTGATCTGGCGGCTGACCGCGCCCTGGGTGACATTGAGGCCCACGGCCGCCTGGCTGAAGCTGCGGTGGCGGGCGACTTCTTCGAAGACGCGGAGCATGTTGAGGGAGGGCAGGTGGCGCATGGTTCGGGTTCCACACAGTGTTTTTATTGTGTTTGTGCGAACGCCATCGCCGGCAAGCCGGCTCCTACAGTTGAAATGCGGTTCCCTGTAGGAGCCGGCTTGCCGGCGATAGCGATCTCAGCAATGCCGCCTATTAGAAGTAATACCCGATGTTCATGTACAGCTGATTCTCCCACTGGTTGCTACCCCCAGCCCCCAGGCTCTGGGTATAGCTGCTGCCACCAATGTACGGATCGTTCTTGCCGATCAACCACTCCGTGGCAATCCACAATTTGCTGAACGAAAACGACGTACCCAGGATCACCCGCTGCGAGGTCTTGAACTCATTGTCGGATTTGTCGAAGGCACTGTAGTTGGCGTACAGCTTCACGCCGCTGATCTGGTCGAACAGGTACTTGCCGCCCACGTCGTAGCTCAAGTCCGCCACGTACAGGTTGCCACGGCTGGCGACGTTGAAGGTGCCGTCATACCCGCCCAGCGTCACCACTGCGTCGGTGCCTTCGTTGCGCGGCGACATCTGCTGGCGCGCCGCCTGCAATTGCAGGCCCCACGGGCCGTTCTTGCCCAGGTAGTGGATGGCCACGGCGTTGCGGCGGCCGTCGTTGCCGGTGTCCTTGTTCTCCAGGGTCGAGGTCAGGCCAGACACACCGACTTCGGATTTCCAGTTACCCAGGTCCATGGCCTTGGCCACCCGCACCACCACGGTGTTGCGCTCCTGGTTGTTGCTGCCGTCGGCCACGTAGCTATCAGCCTCGGAGATCACGCTGGAGTAGGTCACGCCCTTGCTGGTGCCCTTGCCTTGCCACGCCGGGCGCAGGTAGTAACCGGCCTGGATGTTCCAGTCGCCACTTTGCTGGATGTACTTGGTACCGATCTGCTGCACGTCTTCCAGGCCGATCACGTTGCCCAGGGTTTCGTAGAAGGTGCTGCCAAAATACGGCTGCAGGCCGAACGGCACGGTGTTGAGGCCCACTTGCACCTGCTGGTCGGGGTTGAACTTGTAGCCGACCCAGGCGAACTTGGCGAACTGGATGTCGCCGTAGTTCTTGGTGTACTGGTACGGGTAGGAGCGCCCGTAGAAGCGGTACTGGGCTTCGCCGATCCAGGTGTCGGAGTTGTACTTGGCGCTGAGAAACGCGGTGTCCAGGCCGAACTTCTGGATGTCGCGGTCCGGGTCGTAGTCCCAGCGTGCGCGGATGGCGCCGCCGATGTCGAGGTTGTCGGTGACCTGGATCGCCATGGCCGGTGCCGCGAGGGCGCCGAGCACGGGGATCAGGGCGAAGTAGCCTAAGGTTGGTCGCATGGTTTGGCTCTCGTTATTGGTTTTTTTTGGGCAACAGCAGCCCGTTGCCGCAGCGAACGCTGCGACGCAGGGAAAGGGGTGGAACTCAGTGCGCGGCGGGGCGGATCAGCCTCAGCGGCGGCCCGGCAGCCGGTAGTTGCGACGCCCCGGGCGCGGCCGCCAGCAGCGCCTGGGTGTAGCTGTTCTGGGGCCTGAGCAGCACTTGCTCGGCAGTGCCGTATTCAACGACTTCGCCCTGGCGCATCACCGCGATGTGGTCGCTGATCTGCGCCGCCACGCGCAGATCGTGGGTGATGAACAGGATGCTCAGGTTCAACTGCTTCTGCAGGTCGGCCAGCAGCTCCAGCACCTGCTTTTGCACCGACACGTCCAGCGCCGACACGCTTTCATCGGCGATCAGCACTTCCGGGCGCATCGCCAGGGCGCGGGCAATGCCGATGCGCTGGCGCTGGCCACCGGAGAACTGGCGAGGCTTGCGTTGCAGGGCGTCACGCTTGAGGCCGACCTGTTCCAGCAGGTCGCCGGCCTCGGCCCACGCATCCTTGGCCGACAAGCCGCGCAACTGGGCGGCACGGGCGATGATGTCGCCGACGCGATGGCGCGGGTTCAACGAACCGTAGGGGTCCTGGAAGATCATCTGGATGCGCCGACGGTTGGCCGCCAACGCCGAGCCGTGCAGCGCCAGGAAGTCGGTATCCCCCACCCACACATGGCCGCTGTCGCTGTCCACCAGGCGGATCGCGGCCTTGACCAGGGTGCTCTTGCCCGAGCCCGACTCGCCGACAATCGCCAGCGTCTTGCCCCGTGGCAGGTTCAGCGACACATTGCGCAGCGCTGCCACCGAGCTGCCGCCGACGTTGTAGGTCTTGGTCAGGTGTTCGATGCGCAAGGCCATTTCGCCGTCGTCACCCGGCACATGCAGTTCCGGGTGCAGCGCCGGCACTGCCGCAATCAGCTTGCGCGTGTAGGCATGGGCCGGGGCATTCAGCACCTGGTCACGCTCGCCGATTTCCACCAGACGGCCGCCTTCCATCACCGCAATGCGGTCGGCAATCTGCGCCACCACGCCGAAGTCGTGGGTGATGAACAAGATGCCGTGCTGCCCACGCCCGCGCAGGTCACGCACCAGCTTCAAGACCTGGGCTTGCGTGGTCACGTCGAGGGCCGTGGTGGGTTCGTCGGCGATCAGCAGGTCCGGGTTCATCGCCAGCGCCATGGCAATCACCACGCGCTGGCATTGGCCACCGGACAACTGGTGCGGGAAGCTGTTGGCGATGCGTGGCGGGTCCGGCAGTTGCGTCGACTCGAGCAGCGCAAGCATTCGCTCACGGCGCTCGGCCGCTGGCATCTGCGGCGCATGGATGTCGAAGATCTCCTCGACTTGCTTGCCAATGCGAATCGCCGGGTTCAATGCCGCCATCGGCTCCTGGAAAATCATCGCAATGCGGTTGCCGCGCAGGGCGCGCAGGCGCGGTTCGTCGAGAGTGCAGATGTCGTCACCGAGAAAATCGATCACGCCGCCGGCATGCTTCAGGCCCTTGGCGTAATCGCCCATGATCGCCGCCGACAGCACGGATTTGCCCGAGCCCGACTCGCCGATCACACACAGGATTTCACCCTTGCGCACGTCCAGGCTGATGCCGTGCACGGCGTGGCTGCGGTCGGCGCCCTTGGGCAGCTCGACGCTGAGGTTATCGACCCGCAAAACGGTGTGCTGGTTACTCATGCTCAACTCCTTGCGCCTTGCTGCGCGTGTTCATCCAGCCCGTCGGCGAGCAAGCTCAGGCCGAGCATCAGGGTGGAGATGGCGATGCAGGGGAAGATCACCAGGTGCGGGAAGGTAATGGCCATGGCGCGGCCGTCGTTGATCATGCCGCCCCAGTCCGGGGTGGGCGGCGGCAGGCCGAGGCCGAGGAAACCCAGGGCGCCGATCATGATCGCGGTGTAGCCGATGCGCAGGCAGAAATCGACGATCAACGGGCCGCCACAATTGGGCAGAATCTCCACCAGCATGATGCGCAACGAGCCTTCGCCCTGGGTGATGGCGCTGAGCACGTAGTCGCGTGAGCGAATGTCGATGGTCAGCGCGCGCATGATGCGAAAGATCGCCGGCGCACTGGTGAACGTCACCGCAATCAGGATGTTCAGCGCCGAGGCGCCGAGGGCAATGATGATCACGATGTACAGCACCAGCACCGGGAACGACAGCACCGTGTCGGCCACGTAGGACAACGCCGCATCCACCCAGCCATTGAAGTAGCCGGCGCACAGGCCCATGGCAATGCCCACGGCAAACGCAGTAAGCGTGGCCAGGATCGACCAGAACAGCACGGTGCGCGTGCCCCAGATCAGACGCGAAAGAATGTCGCGGCCGATCATGTCGGTGCCCAGCAAAAAGCTCGCACCGTCGTCACCAGCGGTCATCGGAGTGAGCAGCGGCGTGAAGCTTTCCAGCGGATCATGGGGTGCCAGCCACGGCGCGCAGAGCGCCACCAGCACCCAGCCGCCCACCAGCAACAGGCCAAGCAGGGCCAGGGGGTGTTTGAAGGATTTGAGCAGGTTCATTGGCTGCCTCCGCCGAGACTGCGCAGGGTGATGCGCGGGTTGAGCCAGGTGTAGGCCAGGTCCGAGAAGATCTTGCTGATGCCCACCACCACGCCGCTGATCATCGCGCAGGCTTCGATCAGGTAGACGTCATGGTTGAGGGACGCGGTGTAGAGCATCGAACCGAAGCCCTTGTAGGCGAAAAACACCTCCACCACGATCACGTTCGACAGCAGCCACGGGATGTACAGCATGATCACCGTGACCGGCGCGATCAGCACATTGCGCAGGGCATGGCGCAGCACGATGCGGGTTGTCGAGGCGCCCTTGAGGCGAGCCGTACGGATGTACGGCGCCTGCATCACCTCGACCATCGACGCCCGGGTGATGCGCGCCAGGTAACCGATGCCGAACAGGCACAGCACCATCAGCGGCAGCACCAGTTCCACGGCGCTGAAACCGTCGCTCATGCTGCTCACGCCCGGCAGCCAGTTGAGCCAGAACACAAAGATCGCCGAGACGAACACCGCACTGGCAAAGTCCGGAATCGAGGTGGTGACGATCGACAGGAACGACACCAGCCGGTCGACAGGCGAGCCTTGGCGCACGCCGGCCAGGATGCCCAGGGTCAACGCCACGGGCACCATCACCAGCAAGGCCAGCCCGGCCAGGGTCAGGGTTTGCCACAGGTTGGGCAGCAGCAGCTTGAGCACCGGCTCGCGAAAGTACACCGAGGTGCCCCAGTCGCCGGTGACGAAGTCCTTGAGCCACACCAGGTAGCGCCACACGAACGGCTGGTTGTAGCCGTGTTCCAGCAGCCAGGCGGCACGCTGGTCGGCGGCGGAGTAGGGGCCGAGGACGTTGATTGCGACGTCCTCGATATTGAGTTCCAGGGCCAGGAACACAATCAGCGATACCGACAGCAGGGTCGCCAGCAGCATCAGCAATTTGCGCAGTAGAAAATGAGCCATCAGGTACATGCTCCGACGGATGATGGGAAACCTGCCCGCAGGTGCGGGCAGCGCCGACTCAAACGCTCAGCCAGACATTACCCATGGGGTAGAAGTCGGAAGGGTGTACCTGGAAGCCCTGCACCTTCTTGCTCACGGCGGTGAACTTGTCACCCCAGAACGGCTGCACGATCACGCAGGCGTCTTGCAGGATCTGCTCCACGCTTTGCATGGCCACGGCCCGCTGCTTGGGGTCGATGATGCCCATGGCCTTGTCCAGGGCGGCGTCGAAGGCCGGGTCGCTGTAGTGGCTTTCGTTCCACGCGCCGCCGCCGCGATAGGCCAGTTCCAGGGACATCACCCCCAGCGGGCGATGGGCCCAGTAGGTCAGGCTGAACGCGGCCTTGTCCCAGATCGGCCAGTACTGCGCCGCCGGCACCACCTTGAGGTTGATGCGGATGCCGGCTTCCAGGCAGTTCTGTTGCAGGATCTGCGCGCAGTCCTGCTCATAGCGACCCTGGGTGTTGCCGACGATCAGGTCGATGTCCAGGCCATTGGGGAAGCCGGCTTCGGCCAGCAGTTTTTTCGCCGCTGCCACGTCGCGCTCGCGCTTGGGCAGGGGGAAATATTCGGGGTGGGACGGTGCCACGTGGTGGTCTTCACCCAGGGTGCCCATGCCGCGATACGCCACCTTGAGCATCTGTGCGTTATCAGCGCACAGCACCACGGCCTTGCGGATACGCAGGTCGGTGAAGGGCTTCTGGTCGCAGGCCATGCGCATGACCACGGTCTGCGCCGATTTGCAGCTGAGCAGTTGCGCGCCGGGCAAACGCTTGGCCAGGTCCAGCTCGGCCACGGTGACGCGGTACAGCACGTCGACTTGGCCGGCTTGCAGGGCGGCCAGGTGGGTGGACACGTCGGTGCCCATGTCGATGTAGCGCAGCTCGTCGAGGTTAGCGGGCTTGCCCCAGTAGTCGGCGCGCTTGGCGAAGGTCGCCTGCTTGTTCACCGCGAACGACACCAGCTTGAACGGCCCGGTGGCCAGCGGGTTTTTCGCCCAGTCGTCACCGGCCTTGAAGCTGCGGTGCACCAGGGCGCAGGTGAACGCATTGAGCATTTCCGGGATGGCCAGGATCGGCCGTTTCAGTTGCAGGCGGAACTGGTAGTCGCTGACTTTTTCGAAGGCCTTGATGTCCTGGAACGCCGTGCGGTTGACCGACTTGGAGTCGGCCGCGATCCAGCGCTCGATGTTGTGCTGCACGTCGTCGACGTTGAAGCTGTCGCCGTTGCTCCACTTCACGTCCTGGCGCAGGTTGAAGGTCCAGGTGGTGAGGTCGTCGGACGGGCTCCAGCTTTCGGCCAGGTACGGGTGGGTGATGTTGTCGGCATCGACCCAGGTCAGGTATTCGAGGGAGTTGCGCAACAGGTTGGAGGCTTCGATCCAGGTGATCAGCATCGGGTCCTGGATTTCCTGGATGGCACAGGCAAAGCGCAGGCTGCCGCCTTGGCGGGCCGGTGTGCCATCAGCGGCGTGGGCATCGTTGCCCAACAGGGCCGAGCCGATAATGGTGGAAGCACTGGCCACGGTAACGCCCAGCAGGGCGGCGGTGCGCAGGAACTGGCGGCGGTTGATCTCGCCACGTTGCACTTGGGCACACAGGTCGTTTACGGCTGGATGCGGCAGGCTGCCGTCCAGGGTCGTCAAGTCTTTCATAAGCCTCTCCGGTACTTGCGAATATGCGTTTTTGTTGAACCGCAAGGGTCAGTGGCAGGCGCCGATCAGGCGCAGCACGGACCGCTGTGAAGCCGGCAGGAGAACAAGGCGCAACGTAGTCAGGAGGCGGGCAATGAGGTAGGACATAGGGCAGCTCTCATGTTGTTTTTATTAGAGATGCCCGCAGTTTTGTCATTTGCGCAAAGATCGACAAACGACAAATTCTGCGCAGTAACCTTCTATAAATGCATGTTACTGGTCCTTCCCAGGGCCGCCTGTGGGGCTAGACGGGTTCAGCGCGGCAACAGGCGCGGATCGAACGGGTAATCGGAGAGCAACTCGATGCCGTGTTCGTGGATGTAGATCTGCTCTTCGAGCTTTACGCCTTCGCCGCCGTCGTCATGGCCGATGTAGCTTTCCACGCAGATGGTCATGCCGGCTTCAAACACGCCGTCGTAGCCCAGCGCGTCGATGTCCTCACGGTGCACCACGTAGGGGTATTCACCGGTCATGCCAACGCCGTGTACCAGGGCGAAATAGCGGTTGTTCTTGTAATGGTCGGGGATCTTCCAGGCCATCTCGGCGTATTCCTTGAAACTGCGCCCGGCCTTGAGCATTTCGACGTTGGTCTGCACCTGCTCGTAGGCGAGCTTGTACAGCTCCTGCTGCTTGGCCGTGGCGGCCTGGTCGCCACACAGGAAGGTGCGCGAGAAGTCCGCGTAGTAGCCAAAACGCCCGACCACGTCGGTGTCGAGGGCCACCAGGTCACCGGCTTCGATGGGGCGCGTGCTGCACTCCTGGAACCACGGGTTGGTGCGCGGGCCGGAGGAGAGCAGGCGGGTTTCCACATAGTCGCCATCGGTGGCGATCACATGCTGGTGCAGGTGTGACCACAACTGGTTCTCGGTGATGCCGGGGGTCAGCTTACTTTCCATCAGGCGCACCCCGGCCTCGGTGGCGCGCAGGCTGGCGCGGATCATCTTCAGTTCGTTGGGCACCTTGATGCAGCGGGCGCGCTCCAGCGGTTCCTGGGCATCGAACACTTGGTAGCCGAGGCGTTGCAGTTCAAAGGCGGCGGCCGAGGTGGCGCTTTCGATGGCGATGCGTTTACCGCCACCGCACTTGCGCACCAGTTCGTCGATTTCGGCGGCCCAATCGGCGGTGACGTTGCCCAGGAAGCTTTCGCAGAAGTAATAGGAAATCGCCTTGGCCGGGCGCACTTCGTCCACGGTGTTGAGGGTTTCGGCCAGGTGCAGGCAACCGCCGAATTCGAAGATCACCACCGGGCCTTCTGCCGGGATAAAGGCGTAGCGGGCGGGGTTGCGCGCCGAGTACACCTGCATGTTGCGCGAGCCGGTGGCGTAGCGCATGTGGGTGGGGTCGAACAGCACGCAGGCGGCGTAGTCGCGTTTTTTCAATTCGTTGCGCACCCGTTGCAGGCGGTCCAGCTGGATCTGCTGGATCTCGTCATAGGTGGGTTCACAGTCGGCGGGGTTGCGGTTCGGGCCGGACAGACTCATGGGGTGTTCCTCGCAGGGCACATTACGGTTTTTAGTTTTTTGGGGAGAGGCGAATCAGTCGAGCAACTGGTCGCTGCGCACCAGGTTGCGTTCGGCTTGCAGGTGGGCTTCGGACAGGCGTCCGTAAAGCTGCTTGGTGCGCTGGGCGCGGCCGATGATCCCGGGCTTTTCCGAGTAGGCGAAGATCGCCGTGTTGCGCTCGGTGGCGCCTTGCACGCGGGTAACGCGGTGCACCGAGAAACGCCCCTTGAAGATCTGCAGGTCGCCGGGGTTCAGCTCCAGCTCCTGCACCCGCGAGCGGTCTTCACCGCGTACCACCTGGCCGACTGCACCGAGGTTTTCCTGGCTGCGCGAGCGGATCATCGGCGCGTATTCGAACAGGCCGCCGGCCTCGGGCTTCTGGGTCATCATGCTGACGATGAATTCGTTGGTGTCGAAGTGCCAAGGCTGTTCGGTGCCTTCGGGCATCACGTTGATCACCAGCCCGGCGAAAGGGTCGGCGTATTCGAAAATCTCCGGTTCGTCGAGGCAGGCGCCGATAAAGCGCTTCATCATCGGCGACACGTACAGGCGGTGGATGATCGCGTCGGGGGCGATCATGTCGCGGGTCACAAAGCCGCTGGTGCGCTCCATGAATGTGCGGCGCGGGTCATCCTGGGGCAGGGAAGTGTCGTCTTCGGTGAAGTAGGCGTTGACCTTTCGCACCGAGAAGAAGGTTTTGTCCGACAGCGCCAGGCCTTCCAGACGCGCCTGTTCCAGCGCTTCGGGGCGCAGGAAGTTCTTCAGCAGGCAGCAGCCGTCTTCGGCCAGTTCGGCGCGGGCATGTTCGATCAATGCCTGTAATTGAACATGGCCCGAATCATGTATGGGATACAGCTCGGTATTAATGATGTCGCTGATATCACCGGTTTCGGCATCGGCAAGTTTAAGACTCATACACGGCTCCTGAATGAGGTGGTTGTGTTGAGTTGATAGTTGCGTAAATGAGTTTTAAGGGGAAATTACAAGTTGTGATCGAATCCATCGGCAGGGGCGATAGTTATGTCAGGCGAATTGGATGGCAGTTTACTTAAAGTGTTTGTGGCAATTATCGAATGCCAGGGTTTTTCGGCCGCGGCCGAGCGTTTGCACAAGACCCAGTCGACGGTCAGCCAGAGCCTGCAGCGCCTGGAAGAGATCGTCGGCACGCCGCTGATCCGCCGCACCAGCCGCTCCATCGGGCTGACCCCCGGCGGGGAAACCTTCCTGATCTACGCGCGGCAGATCCTCAAGCTGCACGGCGAGGCGGTCAGCGCGGCGCAATTGCCCAATGAACAGGTGTGCATCCACCTGGGCATGCCGGAGGACTACGCCGACTATTGCCTGGGCGGCATGCTCAAGGACTTCCAGGCACAGTTCGCCCAGGTGCGCCCGGACATCTGCTGTGAAATGTCCACGGCGCTGGTCAGCCGCCTGAATCGCGGTGAGCTGGATCTGGTGCTGGGGGTGGAGCACGCCGGCCTGCAACCCGGTGAATACCTGTGTGATGAGCCGTTGGTGTGGGTGGCGGCGCCGAGCTGGAGCTGCGTGGGGCGCCAGTCGGTGCCGCTGGCGGTTTACGCCGAGGGCTGTGCGTTTCGGGCGAATGCCGTGCAGGCGCTGGCCAGGGCCGGGCGCTCATGGCAGGTGGTTTACACCAGCCAGAGCCCGCGCGGCATTGCAATTGCCATCGAGCAAGGCTTGTCGGTCGGGGTGATGGCGCGGCGGCTGGTGCCGACGGGCTGGCAGATCCTGGATGAGCGCCAGGGCTTCCCGCCGATTGCGCCGGCGCGCCTGATGTACTGGCGCCCGGCCGGATGCCAGGTGCCGGAGGTCGAGGCGTTGGTGGAGATCCTGCAGCGCCAGTTGGGGCGCTCAGGGTATGGGGGCCGGCAGCGTCACGGCGAACTGTCGATGGGCCATGCGCTTGAGCATTAGCAGGCAGGCCAGCACCCAGCCGGCGATCCAGGCGTGCACCACGGCAAACTCGCCGCTGGCTTGCAGCAGCCAGCCGCACAAACCATTGGCCGTGGCGCTGGCCAGGCCATAGCTGACCATGCTCAGGCTCACCACTTGCAGGCTTTGCACCGGGTTGAGGCGAGCGCTGAGGTAGGCCGCCATCAAGCCCCAGGACGGGAAGTAGAACAGCGCGAACAGCCCGGCCGCGAGCCAGCTCAGCAGCAGGCTGGGGTGCCATAACAGGCCCAGCATGGCCAGGCCGAAGGCGCCGATGCTCAGCGCCAACACGCGCAGTGCGCCCCAGCGATCGGCCAACGCTCCGAGCAACAAGCCGCCTGCGGCGCCGCCGAGGCCGATCAGCGTCCACATCGAACCCGTCACCGCCGTGCTGGCGTGCAGGCGGTCGCTGACAAACGCCGACAGGAAATTCAGAAACGGCCCACTGATGGCGCCGATAAACCCGCTGAGCAACACGATCTGCTTGGCCACGGGGTGTTCCAGGCACAGGCGCAGCCACTGTTTCAGCACCTGGTTGAAGGCCGGCGCTTCAACGGTGCGGGGTGCCTGCTCGGTATGCGGGGCCAATGCCCACAGAGTCAGCAGCGTGACCAACAGCGTCAGGCCGGCACAGATCAACCAGAACTGGCGCAACGACAGGCCCTGCAACAGCGCGATCAACACGCCGTTCAAGCAGATCGCGAAGGCGGCCCCCGAAGAGGCCAGCCCCAGCACACGGCTGCGGTGCGTGGCCGGGATGACCTCGCGCGCCAGTGCCGCAATAGCGTTCCAGTTCGACACCGCGCACGCCGACACCAGTGCCAGGCACGCCGCGAACGGCACCACCCAGGGCGTGGCGACGGCCAACGCCAGCAGCGCGGGGCTTAGCAGCATAGTCAGGCGCACCATGTTGCGCGGGCTGACCCAGGCCGCCGCAATGCCGCTGGCGATGGAGGCGCCCATGTAGAACAGCTGCAACAACGCGGCTATCAACGCGGCCTGGCTGTAGCTGAGTTCAAATACCTGGCGGATCTGCGGCAATAACGCCGAATAAAGAAAAATACTGAAACCGTGGGTGGTGGCGTTGCAGGCGGTAAATATCAGTGCCAGCAGGCCAATACTTCGCCGCGGTGAAACAAGTGTGTTCGACATGGCGAGGGCCCGATTTAATAAACGGCGAATAATGCTGAGTTAGTTGCAAGGCAGACTAACTTTTGTGGCGCGTCGGCGACCAATGCTTAATTGTCTTAGTGTGCATGCGTAATACGCGTGCTATTTATGCGTGAGCGACGAAATACGCTGAAAAACGACATAGAGGGCGTTCGCCGGTTTTTTCATCGTCGGCAGAGGGTGCTACCGCTGGCCCAATACAAAAAGGTATGTTGTGTGCGAATTTTCCCGCGTTGTCGTGGGATTTTGTTTCCTTGTCAGCCGCTGTCGAGTGCCCTCCATGAAACGCAAAATGCCCGGTCTCAATGCTCTCAAAGCCTTCGAAGTGGCCGGCAGTACCGGCAGCTTCACCCGGGCTGCCGAGCTGTTGAACGTGACCCAGAGCGCGGTCAGTCGCCAGGTACGGCAGTTGGAAGAACAGTTGGGCGAGCACCTGCTGGAGCGCCGTCATCACCACTTGGAGCTGACCAGCGCCGGGCGCGTATTGTTGCGGGCGCTGCACCAGTCGTTCGACAAGATCGAGCTGACGGTGCGCAGCATCCAGCAGAAAACCCACTCCAACCGCCTGCATGTGAATGCACCGCCGACCTTCACCAGCCGCTGGCTGATGCCGCGTCTGGGGCGGTTGCGCGAGGCCCATCCTGAGCTGGAGCTGAGCATCACCACCTGTTTGCAGGACAGCCTGGCGCAGACCAGCACCCTGGATTGCGCCATTCGTTTCGGCAATGGCGAATGGGATGGCCTGGACAGTTCGCTGCTGGTGCAAGAGCGACATATCGCGGTGTGCGCGCCGTCGTTGTACGCCCGTGAATGCAGCGATGGGGTGGACCTTAATCGCATGACCCTGCTGCACGTGTTGGCCAGCGAGGACCAGCGATACCTCACCTGGAAACACTGGCTCGACGCGGCGCGCATTCATGGCGTGGACACCCAGGGTGGCTATGAGTTCGACCTGCTGGACCTGGCCATTCGGGCGGCTACCGATGGGCTGGGCATCACCATTGCCGACTGGCACATGGTGGCGGCGGAGTTGGCGTCGGGGCAGTTGACCCAGGTGATGAACGTGCACGTGGAAGGGCATCAGTCTTACTGGCTGGTGACGCGGCCCGAGCAAACGGACCTGCCGCAACTGCAGGTGTTCAGCCAGTGGTTGCAGGAAGAAATCTGGTTGGCGCAGCGCCAGTTGCAACCGTCCACCGCCGCAAGCGCCTGACCGCCCACAGAACCCTGTAGGAGCCGGCTTGCCGGCGATCCAGGCGCCTTGGTTTTTCAGGTACACCGCGTTGATCCCATCGCAGGCAAGCCAGCTCCCACATTCGGCCGCATTTCAACAGATGGACCCGGTCATCTGTGGGAGCTGCCGAGCCTTAGCGAGGCTTCGAAGGCGGTGGTTCAGGCGACATCACTATTAGCTGTGCCGCCGTTTTCGCAGGCAGGCGCCTACAGATTGATCTTGATCTGCGCACACAGCCCGCCGCCCGGGCGGTTGCTCAAGGTCAGCGAGCCGCCAATCGCCACGGCCAGTTGCTGGGCAATCGCCAGCCCCAGCCCGGTACCGCCGGTGCCGCGGTTGCGTGAGCTCTCTACCCGGTAGAACGGCTGCATCACTTGCTGCAGCTCGTCCTCGGCAATGCCGGGGCCGTTGTCGAGCACCTTGATCGACAACTCGCCACTTGCCGTCGAACCCACTTCCAGTTGTGCAGAACCGGCGAACTTCAAGGCGTTGTCCACCAGGTTCACCAGCACTCGGCGCAGGGCGTGGGGGCGAGTGTCGAGCACCACTGCGCTCTTGCCGGTGAGACTGACCTGCTTGTTCATGTCCTGGTAGTCGAACACCAGGCTGTCGAGGAAGGCGTCAAGGTTGATGCGGTGACTGGCTTCGGTGGCACCGTGCACGCTGCGTGCATAGGCTACGCCTTCGCGCACCAGGTGCTCCATTTCCCCCAGGTCGCTCCACAGTTTGTCGCGGTCGACCGAGTCTTCCATGAACTCGGCGCGCAGCTTCATGCGGGTGATCGGGGTTTGCAGGTCATGGGAAATCGCCGCGAGGATCTGCATGCGCTCCTTGAGGTATTCGGCAATGCGCTTTTGCATTTCGTTGAACGCCACCGCTGCGTGAGCCACTTCGGTGGGGCCTTTTTCGTCCAGGGGCGCGGGGTGGGCGTTGGGGTCGAGGGTTTCCACGGCACGCGCCAGGCGCGTCAGGGGGCGGATCGCCAGGCGCACGGCAATCCAGGTGCAGCCCAGCAACAACGCCAGTTGCAGGATGAGCACCACCGGCAACCAGTAGGCCACGGGCTGGGCGGCGGGGCGCACGTCGAGGGTGATCGGGTTGCCATCGGCCAGGGTCAGGTGCGCCTGGAAGTGCTTCTGGTTGCCGGGGATGTCACGAAAGGTCAGGGCATAGTGCTCACCCAGCGCATCGCTGATCGAGGTGGCCGCCATGGGGACATCATCGCTGCGCATCGGCTCGCCGGGTTCACCGGCGTTGAGCAGGTAACGGTAGTTCTGACGGTCCAGGCGCGGTAGCCAGCTGGCGCGTTCATTGGCGGGCAGGCGGTCGAGGATCGCCACCGAGGTGGCCACGTCATTTTCCAGGTTGCCCAACATCACCGTGCGCGCGCTGATGTAGCGTTCGTAGAACTGCGCGCTGAACGACAACCCGTGGGCGCACAGCAGGCTGATCAGGAAGATCAGCGACAACTGCGACGCCAGGGTACGTGGCCAGCCCCACTTGAACTTCATTGGTCGGCCCCGAGGATTTCCACGGGCAGGGAGAACACATAACCTTCGCTGCGCACGGTCTTGATGTAGGCCGGTTCCCGCGCATCATCCAACAGGCGCTGGCGCAGGCGGCTCACCAGCAGGTCGATTGAACGGTCGAACAGGTCGGCGTCGCGGCCCTGGGTGAGGTTGAGCAACTGGTCGCGGTTGAGCACGCGTTGCGGGTGATCGAGGAACACACGCAGCAGGCGGTATTCGGCGCCGCTCAGGGCCACCAGGGTGTCGTCTTCGTCGAGGAGGTGGCGGGCGGTGGTGTCCAGGCGCCAACGGCCAAAACGGATCAGCCGCCCGGTTTCGCTGACCACCAGGTTGGGCGGCAGCATCCGCGTGCGGCGCAACACGGCGTTGATGCGTGCCAGCAATTCGCGCGCGGCAAAGGGCTTGACCAGGTAATCGTCGGCGCCCATTTCCAGGCCGATGATGCGGTCGGTTTCGTCGTTGCGTGCAGTCAGCATCAGCACCGGCGTGGCCTTGTGCTTGCCCACCCGCAGCTCGCGACACAGCTGCAAGCCATCATCGCCGGGCATCATGATGTCGAGCACGATCAGGTCCACGGGGGTGGTGTCGAGGAAACTGCGCATCTGCCGGCCATCGGCGACCACGGTGGTGCGCATACCGTTTTTCTTCAGGTAATTACCCACCAGTTCGCGGATCTCCCGGTCGTCATCGACGATCAGGATGTGATCGACATGATCCATGCTGCCTTCCTCAATAAGTAGTCAATGGTGCGCAGTCTAGCCACTGCCTGTGGCCTTGCCTTGTGCCCTTTGTATTGCAGTGTATCTGGCGTCGGGGAGATACACGACGAGGCAAAAAAGCCGATACAGAGCAGGGTGTTCGACACATCCCCGATACCTCGGGCCGTTCAAATGGACGCCATCGAAGACCTGCCGAGGATGTTGTGATGTGCCAAACCCTGTATCGGCTGCTGGCCAGTTTCGCCCTGGCGGCAACCCTGTTCTACCTGTTGCCCAAGCCTGTGGATGCCGAACCCTTCAACCGGTCCGGCGAGCAGATGCCGTCCCTGGACGGCGCCGTGGCCTGGCTCAACTCGCCGCCGCTGACAGCCGAAGGCCTCAAGGGCAAGGTGGTGCTGGTGGACTTCTGGACCTATGACTGCATCAACTGCCAGCGCAGCCTGCCCTATGTGAACCAATGGGCTAGAAAATACGCCAAGGACGGGCTGGTGGTGATTGGCGTGCACACACCGGAACTGGCCCAGGAAAAAATCCTGGCCAACGTGCGCCGGCAGGTCAAGGCATTGGGCATCGAGTACCCGGTGGCCGTGGACACGCATTTCAGGATCTGGCACGCGTTCGACAATCAGGCGTGGCCGGCCCATTACTTCTTCGACGCGACCGGCAAAGTGCGCTACAGCCATTGGGGGGAAGGGCGGTACGAGGCGCAGGAGCAGGTGATCCAGGCCCTGCTCAAGGAAGCCAACGCCACCGCGCCGTTATAGGCGCTGGCTTGCCAGCGATGGCGCCCTAGAGAACACCCTTGCCCTCAAGGCTGATCGCCGGCAAGCCGGCTCCTACAAAGAGCGGCGGCAACCGTGTCGGTTATGTGCTAATGAATTTTAAGTATTTCTGGTTATATCTGGGGATGAGTACAGTTGCGCTTCATTCTCCATCCTCGCCGCCGGGAAATTGTTCATGAACCGTCCCCACGGGCAGCCCACGCCGATCCTGACTTTGCCCCAGGGCGAAAAAGACCCGTTGTCGATCCGCGCCAAGGCCCTGGTCTTTTCCGACCCACGCTCGTTGCAATTGCTCGACTACCTCAAGCGCGTCGGCCCGAGCGAAGCGCCGGTATTGATCAATGGCGAGACCGGCACCGGCAAGGAGCTGGTGGCGCGCTACATCCACAGCGCCAGTGGGCGCACCGGGGCGTTTGTGCCGGTGAACTGCGGCGCCATCAGCGAAACCCTCGCCGAGAGCGAATTCTTCGGGCATGAGGCCGGGGCGTTTTCCGGTGCGGTCGGCCGGCGCGGTGGCTGGTTCGAAGAGGCGGATGGCGGCACGCTGTTCCTCGATGAGATCGGCGACCTGCCGTTGCCCTTGCAGGTGAAGTTGCTGCGGGTGCTGCAGGAGCAGGAAGTGGTGCGGGTGGGCTCGCGCAAGCCGATCAAGATCGATATCCGCCTGGTGACCGCCACCAACATCGACCTGGAACAGGCCGTGGAAGCGGGTAATTTCCGCCTGGACCTGTTCTACCGCATCAATGTGGCCCAGGTGCAGGTGTTGCCCTTGCGTGAGCGGCCGCTGGATATCCTGCCGCTGGTGGAACACTTCCGTCGGCTGTACAGCGCCAAGCTGAAGATTGCCGAACCGATGTTGTCGGAATCCGCCACCCAGGCCCTGCTGGATTACCCGTGGCCGGGCAATATCCGTGAGCTGGAAAACGTGGTGCACCTGGCGCTGTTGGTGGCCGGCGACAAGCCGATCATGCCCAATCATCTCAAGTTTTCCGCCGGGCTCAGCGCGATGCACGCCAGTGTCAACAACGGCGCGCCGCGCATTCCCCAGGAGGTGATTCGCGAGCAACTGCTGCGCTTGTTCGAAGTACCAGGGGACACGCTGCTGCACGACATCGAAGACCTGATCGTGCGCGAGGCGTTCGGGTTCTGTGGCTTCAACCAACTGCGCACGGCAGACTTGCTGGGGATTACCCGCAATGCCATGCGCACCTTGCTGGTCAACCACGGCATGCTCAAAGGGCGCGCGAAGCCTTGAGCAACAGGGCTTCAAACACCTTTTGCATCGACGGCTCATCGCTGTGGGCCACGTTGAAGCGCATCGAATCGCGATGGGCCGGGTCGTAACCGAACAACACCCCCGGCGCCAGCACCAGGCCTTGCTTCAAGGCGTCCTGGGCCAATTGCTCGCCGTTCACCCCTTGGGGCAGGCGCGCCCAGATGAACATCCCGCCTTCATACGCCATCGGCAGCTCGCACCCACAGCGCTTGAGCCATTGCTCGACGCGTCCACCGGCCTCCAGTAACCGCTGGACCATGCGCTTGCGGTGCTTGGCGTAGCTGCCTTCGCTGAGCATGCGGTACACGATCTGCTCGAACAGCTCCGACGTAATGCCGCCGCTCATCAGCTTCATGTTGGTCAGGTTGGCCGCCAGTTGCGGTGCGGCCACCACGTAGCTCACCCGCGCGTTGGCGCTGAGGACCTTGGAGAAACCTGACAGGTAGGTGACCTGGTCCAGACCGGCGAGGGCGGCCAGACGCGGGGGAGGGTTGGGGTGCAGGTCGCCGTAGAGGTCATCCTCGACGATATGGCACTGATACTGCCGGGTCAGCTGCAGCAGGCGAAACGCCTGGCTGGGGCTGAAGGAGTGGCCGGTGGGGTTGTGCAGCACGCCGGTGGTCAGGTACAGCCTGGGGCGATGTTCGGCCAATAGTTGTTCGAGGGCAGCGAAGTCGAAGCCGTCGGGGCGACGCTCGATGGTCACCACCTTGACCCCATGCAGGGCCAGGTTGGCGTGGAAGTTGAAATAGCACGGCGCGTCCAGCAGCACCGTGTCGCCGGGGCGGGCGAGTAGGCGCATCAGCATGTCCAGGCCCTGCACGGTGTTGGGGGTGGTGATGATCTGTTCCACCGGCACCGACAAGCCTTCAGCGTGCAGCTTCTGTTGCAAGGCCTGGCGCAACGGCAGCAGCCCGGCCGGCGTGCCCAGCCCGGCGATGCGCAACGACGGCGCGCGCACCACGCTGCGCATGGCCTGGCGGATGGCCTCGCTGTCGAGCCAGTCTTCCGGCAGGTGGCCGCCCCCGGGTCGCAGTTCGGCGCCGACGGTGGCCAGGGGGCGACGCAACACGCTGAGCAAATCCTGGGGCAGCAGGTCGACCCAGTTCGCGCTGCTCGGGCGCACGGTGTCCATCGCCACAAAGTAGCCACGGCCCTGGCTGGACGTGAGCAGGGTACGCCCGCGCAACCGGTCCAGCGCCTCGTTGAGGGTGAACTTGCTCACGCCCAGAACCTGAGTCAGTTCACGCACCGACGGCAACTTGCTGCCCGGGGCCCATTCGCCGCTTTCGATGGCCTGGCTGAACGCCTCGACGATCTGCTGCACTTTCGGTGTGCCCGGCGCAAAGGTGATGGCGGATACCAACATAAACCTTCCTTGTGTTTGCCGGTGATTTTACCGGTAAAGTTCGGCTGGATTAGGCCTGACTTTACCTGCCTTGTGCAATGCCGATTGCCTAGACTGCGCGCTCTCTCCCTCAGGTCTATGGTCATGACAAGCGCGTTAACCCTGTCCTCGTTTCTCTACTTCCTACTGTTCTGCGCGACCATGACCTTCAGCCCCGGTCCCATGACCCTGATGTTGTTGAGCCTGGGCCTGCGCGACGGCTTGCGCAGTTCGATCCCGGCGCAGATCGGGGCAAGTGTGTCGTACCTCATCTCGATCCTGATCTTTGCCGTGGGCTTTTCCGAGCTGATCCGGGGTTATCCGGCGATTACCCAGGTCATCCAGGTGGTGGGCGTGGCGTACATCCTGCACCTGGCGTACAAACAGTGGACCAGCGGCGGCATCGCGATCGACCGGATTGGCCATGTGGAGGCCGCGCGCAGCCGGTTCGGCAAAGGGCTACTGACCGGTTTTTCCAACCCCAAGACCCTCATCATGTTCAGCGCAGTGTTCCCTCAGTTCGCGGGGAGTGGCGGGCACAGCTCCATGCTCGACATTGCGATCCTCGGGCTGACGTTCCTGGTGCTGCAGTTCATCAGTGGCTGCCTGTATTGCTATTTCGGCCAGCGCATCCAGCACGTGCTGGAAAACCCTCAACGGCAGAAAATGCTGCAACGGGCGACGGCCGTGCTGCTGGTGGGGGTGGCGCTGATGCTGGCCCGTGGTTTCACCCATTGATCGGGCTTATGAGCGGTAGTGGCGATTTGACGCTCCGCTGATAGACTCCAGGCATTCATCAAGGATCACACCCTCACCATGACGGCTGCCGGAGGAAATGGACTTCCGCTCGCTTCACGGTTGTACAAGTCGCGCACACTGGGGCTGACGCTCGGTTTTGTGTGCGTGGCGTTTGGCATGTACCCGTTGCATCCACCGGCCTGGGTCTGGGTGTGGATGGTGATCAACGCCTTTGTCTGGCCACACTTGGCGTTCCGCATGTCCCTGCGGGCTGCCCATGCGTTGCGCAGCGAGCGACGCAATTTATTGTTCGATTCGTTTTGCGGCGGGTTCTGGGTGGGGGCGATGCACTTCAACCCGCTGCCAAGCGTGACGACCCTGTCGATGATGACCATGAACAACGTCGCCATCGGCGGGCCGCGCTTCATGCTCGCCGGGTGGGTGGCACAGGCGTTGGGGATTGGTACATCGTTGCTGCTCTTTACTCCGGCTTTCGTCGCCGTCACCACTTCGGCACAGCTCTATGCGTGCCTGCCGATCCTGATGTTGTATCCCCTGGCGCTGGGCTGGATCTGCTACCGTCAGGCCGTGACCCTGGCGCGGCACAAACGCGAACTGCTGGCCCTGAGCCGTACCGACAGCCTGTCGGGCCTGCTCAACCATGGCGCGTGGAAAGACCACCTGGAAATCGAATTCCAACGCTGCCGTCGCGGCCCGGCGGGCGCTGCGATTGCCTTGATCGACATCGATCACTTCAAGGTCATCAATGACACCTACGGCCACGTGACCGGCGACATCGTGCTGCGCCAGCTCAGTAAGGTACTGCGCCAGAACTTGCGCGCCACCGACCTGGCCGGGCGTTACGGCGGTGACGAATTTTGTGTGATCCTGCCGGATATGGCGCTCACCCGTGCCACTGAAGTGATGGACGCCTTGCGTGATCGTTTCAACGCGTTGGCCTACGCCCAAGACCCGACGTTGCGCGTGAGTTTGAGCATCGGCCTGGCGCCCTACCAAGCGACTCACGCCGACTCCACCAGTTGGCTCAACGATGCCGACCAGGCGTTGTACGAAGCCAAGAGCAGCGGGCGCAACCGAGTCAGTTCGGTACAGGGGAGTTGGTTACGCTCGGTTTAGTGGGGTAGGGTGTTGCGGCACCTCATCACAAAAACAAGGATCGGTTCATGCTCTTCACCTTCTCCCGTACCCTGCTGGCCGCCACCCTGGCGTTGTCCTTTGTCGTGCCAGCCTACAGCGCCGAACCCCACAAACAGATCCAGGCACAGGCCGAGCAATACAAGCCCGACGCCCTGAAACTGCTGGAACGCCTGGTGAACATCGACTCCGGTTCTGGCTACGAGCCAGGCCTGACCCAAGTGCGTGACATTGCCGTCGACGAGTTGAAACAACTGGGTTTTTCCATTGAGCTGGTGCCGGACAAAGCCGCCAACAACAGCCATGTGATCGCCACCCTCAAAGGCACCGGCAAAGCCAAGATCCTGCTCATGGCCCACATGGACACTGTGTTCAAGGAAGGCTCGGCCGCCGAGCGCCCCTTCCACATCAAGGACGGTCGCGCCTACGGCCCCGGCGTGATGGATGACAAGGGCGGCATCGTCGCCGGCATCTACGCGCTCAAAGTGCTCAAGGACCAGGGCTTCAAGGACTACGCCCAAATCACCTTCCTGCTCGACGCCAGCGAAGAAACCGGCTCTGACACCGCCTCCGACCTCATCCGCAAAACCGCCAAGGGCCACGACGTGACCCTCAACCTCGAACCCGGCCGCCCCGCCGATGGTTTGGTGGTGTGGCGCAAAGGCAGTGCGACGGCGGTGGTCGAAGTCAAAGGCAAGGCCGCTCACGCCGGCGTCGCGCCAGAGCTGGGCCGTAACGCCGCGATGGAAGCTGCCCACCAGATCTTGCAGCTGGGCAAGCTGGGGGATGAAGAGAAGAAAACCACCATCAACTTTACCGTGCTCAAGGCGGGCGACCGCGTCAACGTGATCCCAGACCAGGCCACCGCCAAGGCCGACGTGCGCGCGGCGCTGCCGGAAGAATTCGATCGGATCGAGAAAGACCTGGCGCGGGTATCGGCCAACAAGTTAATCCCGGAAACCGAAGTGAAGACCTCGTTGCAGCGCGGCCTGCCGCCAATGCCACAGACGCCGGAATCGGACAAGCTCGTTGCGATCGCCCAGGGGATCTATGGCGAGTTGGGCAAGAAACTCACGGTTGAAGGCAGCGGCGGTGCGGCGGACGCGAGCCTGTCGGCCGGGGTCGGGACGCCGACGTTGGACGGGTTCGGGATTGTGGGCGGCAACATCCATACGCCTGAGGAATACGCGGAAGTGGAAAGCGTAGCGCCACGTATCTACCTGCTGAGCCGGATGATCATGGAGCTGAGCAAACGCTAGTCCTTGTAGTGAGCAGGCTTGCCCTGCGCTGGGCTGCGAAGCAGCCCAAATCCAGCCGAGGCGAATCTGCCTGAAGAAATGCGGCGTCTGGGTTGGGGCTGCTTTGCAGCCCGGCGCGAGCAAGCTCGCTCACTACAGGGGTGTGGATTACGTTTGCTGGTGTGGGGGTTACCACGTTGATGGGTCTTCGACGCTGGCTTTGTGGAGGTCATCTTTCCAGACCTCATGGGCGAGTCGGTAGATATCGGCGAAGAAGCCTCGCGGGTCGATGATTTCTGTTTCATTCCAAGCCATAATTTTATATTCGTCGTGATCGTTTTTAAATTCTTTCGAAAAGTCAAAGTTCAGATTGTCGAGTGCGTTTTTCAGAGCAGACATCAACACGAAGCGATGTCTGTATGACAGGTACATAAGATCTTTTAAAACAAAATAAATGATAATTTTGTCTCTGTCTTTTTGGGTGTTAGGGTCGTATTTCCATAGTTTTTTTCCAACTGTTTCCTCAAGGTCGTATATCGATAGCGCCCCTAGTATGTGCGAAATGCTGGGAGTATATGGAGCTTTCATGAAGGGGTATTTCAGCATTGGATACTCATATGAGAGGGTAGCAAGTGATCGAGTTAGGATGCTTATGTAAGACTTGAAAGGTTTAATTTTTTATTTGATTGTCCTTGATTGATTTTTTTTTGCCTCGCTGCTGTAGCGCTTGAGGCTTTCAAGCAGTACTTTCATGAATTGTCTTTTGTTCGTTATTTCATCTTCAAAGTATGTGTCGAATAGATAAAAGACGGCCTCAAAGTCATCGCCTTTTGAAAGGTATAGCTCAATGGTATCTATAAACCATATCTGTTCATCCTCTCTGTATGAGAGGAATTCAGGTCTTGTCAATATATTAAAAAGCTCTGCAAGCTCAGTTTCACTATTGACGTTTTTTGAAATTATGATCTCTTCTCGTTCTAAATTTTTCGTGTTTTCCGTGCAGTATGTGAACAAAAGACCTTGGAGTATTTTGAGGTTTGGTTTGTTTTTCATCTATCGATCCTGCAGTTGGGCAAGCTGGGGGATGAAGAGAAGAAAACCACCATCAACTTCACCGTGCTCAAGGCGGGTGACCGGGTTAATGTGATCCCTGATCAAATCACTGCCAAGACTGACGTGCGTGCGGCGTTGCCGGAAGAATTTGACCGTATCGAGAAAGACCTGGCGCGGGTATCGGCCAACAAGTTGATCCCGGAACCCGAAGTGAAGACCTCGTTGCAGCACGGCCTGCCGCCGATGCCACAGACGCCGGAGTCGGACAAGCTCGTTGCGATTGCCCAGGGGATCTATGGCGATTTGGGCAAGAAACTCACGGTTGAAGGCAGCGGCGGTGCGGCGGACGCGAGCCTGTCGGCCGGGGTCGGGACGCCGACGTTGGACGGGTTCGGGATTGTGGGCGGCAACATCCATACGCCTGAGGAATACGCGGAAGTGGAAAGCGTAGCGCCACGTATCTACCTGCTGAGCCGGATGATTATGGAGTTGAGTAAGTAATGATTTGAATTGGGGCTCATCCATTTAATCTTGATGAGCCTATTCAGTATTCTATTTGCATGCAGGATGGACTTTGGCCTTAGATTGGCGTGATTATGATTTTTGTGTGCCATTTATATAGTGATGGATATCTGAAGTGTTTATTTCATTAAAGTGGTTTTTTGCTTGCTCTAGGATTATTTTGTTTTCAGACGTGGTCTGGTAGATAAGCTGAGCTGCGGCGTGCGTTTCTGTATCGTAAAACCTGCATAATAATATGCTGGCTTGAGATTCTAAGAGTATACTGATATTTTGGGGCGTAATGCGGCTTTCAAGTACTGTCATGTTTGACCAGAGTTCTTCTATTGAGGTCTCTGTTTTTTGAATAACTAGAATAGTGTCATGTGAACCTTCCAATGCTAAATTCTCTATTTCCCATGGATTGCTTGGCATGATCTTGATTATGGAATAAATATTATTGTTTTCATTTTTTTTACATAGGTCTCCGTTTTTTAGTGTTTTGGCTATGTCTTTTTTAAACAAGTACTCTTCTGTTAATGAGTTGAATTCGGAGTTTGTTGATGAGTACCACTGTCTTTTAATGGGCCAGTCTTTTGATAGCGTACCCATCAAAGTGCACCACGCCCCCCAGACGCTGGTAAAGTCGTGATCTACTAGGGTTGTAGTAGTGAATTTTGCGTCGGACATTGGATGTGGGCTTTCCCATGGCCTTATTCCAAATTCATTTATATATACTGTTCTCATTTTTATCTCTCGAAATAAGTGTGGGAGTCATCGCCGATTTTCAAGGGGGTTTTTATTTGGTTCACTGTGTTTTTTGTGTTGAAGTGGGGGCCGTGATTTCCTTGCTTATGTCCCAGTGAATGTTCATAAATTGTAGTGAGGTGATTTTTTTTCAAGCTGAACACATACACTCGGCCCAAAATATAATGATCTTGATCATAAATGGACGTCCGATAAGCCTTTATCGGCTGAGTGCTATGCGGTATGCCTCCAATTTCTTTTGCTCTTCTAAAAGCTTCTTTTCTTGATAACCTGGAATCAGAGCCTTTGGGTGGCTCTACGTCTCCTTCATTTATTTTAGTGCTTTTCGACGGGTCTTCGAAACGATGCTTCGGCTTACAGCCATCTCCTCCAGGACATGTGCTTAAACCCAGCGGATCCACCCACCCCGTAGGATTCGGCACGTACCGGTACGCATTGATCCCACCCGCCAGCTTCACCGGGTCCGGCGTCAGGTAACGACCAATATCCGGATTGTAGTAGCGATGGCGGTTGTAGTGCAGCCCGCTTTCCTGATCGAAGTACTGGCCCTGAAAACGCAGCGGGTTGTCGATTTTTCCGACGTCCAGGCGGCTGATTTCGCCGTAGGCGCGGTAGTGAGCGGACCAGACGATTTCACCGTTGGGAGCTGTGAGTTCTTGCGGGGTGCCCAGGTGGTCGAGTTGGTAGTGGTAGGGCTTGGTTTGTTTGGGACCAAAGCCTTCCAGTAAGGCCAGTGGTCGGAAGCTATCCGGTTCGTAGAGGTAACTGCGGTGCCGATCCTTGTGATGCTCGGCAATCAGCTTGTCGCCTTGCCAAAAGAACTCGGTCGTTATCGCATCAACGGTTTTGCTGATCCGTCGCCCGAACGGATCGTAGCAATAGCTAGCCACCCGTCCGTTGGGTTGGGTGATACCAATCAGCCGATGCTGACAGTCATAACGGTACTCGGTGACTAGCGCGTGCCCGCGCCCACGCCGCTCACGGATCAGGTTGCCGAACGCGTCATAGTCATAATGTCGATCCCCCTGAATCATCAGCCGGTTACCAGCCACGATGTCCGGGCCGGGGCGGTTTTGCATGAGCAGGTTGCCGGCCGGGTCGTGGGCGAAGCGTTCTTGCAGGTCCTGGGAGTGGTCGGCGCGGGTGAGGCGGTTCAGTGGGTCGTGGGTGTAGTCGTGCTGGCCTTTGCGGGTATCGAGCAGGCGGGTGAGGTTGCCGGATTTGTCGTAGGTGTAGTGGCGTGCGTAGAGGTGGTGTTCCTGCTGGGTGACGGTGTGGGCGTGCAGGCGTTGTTGGTCGTCGTAGTGGTAGTGGCTGAGGAGCTGGCCTTGTTGGCGCTGGTGTTCCTGGCCGGCTTTGAACAGGTGGGAGGTGAGCACTTCACCATTGAGTTCGACGGTGGCGAGGTGGCCGCCTTTGGCGTGATTAAAAACAACGCGGTTGTTGTCGGGCAGGCGCAGGTTTTGCAACTGGCCGCAGGCGTCGTAGCCGTAGCGCAAGGTGCCCCAGCCTTGGTGTTCAGCGGTGAGGCGGTTTTGGCTGTCGTATTCGTAGGCTAAAGCCCAGTGACCGTCCTCGACGCCTAGGAGGTTGCCCTGGCGGTCGTAGGTGTAGTCGACGGTTTTGCCGTCGGGGAGGGTTTTTCTTACGAGGCGCCCGGCATGATCGCGTTCGTAGCGGGTAACCAGCTGACTGCCATCATCCCCGTGTTCGGTCTTTTCCTGCAGGTTGCCGTTGAGGTCGTAGACGTAAGCCGTGCGCTGACCGTCAAACCCTATTTCCTGCTGGATCAGGCCATTGGGGTGGTACTGCAACCCATAGATCTCGCCGACTTCGTTTTCGATCTCAGTCAGCAACAACCGCGCATTGTCGTAGCGATACTTGACCTGGGTGCCGTCGGAATTAATACGGCGGCTGATCAGATGCAGCCCATCGGCATACTCGTAACGGGTAACGCGGCCTAACTCATCCCGCTCAGATGTGATTTTTCCATAAGGGTTGTAGCTGTATTCCCTACAAGCGCCCCCCGGCAACACCACCCGAACCAGTCGCCCTACGCTGTCCCACTGATACTGGGTCAGCGCGCCATGTTCATCCTCCCGCGCCACCTGACGGCCAAGGTCGTCATAGCGATACCGCTTGATCCCACCCTCCGGCAGATGCTCCTCAAGCAACTGCCCCCGCTCATTCCACACCAGCCGCTGACAACTGTTATCCGAAAACCAAACCCCCGTCAGTTGCCCATATTTGTTGTAGATGTAGTCGGTGCTATGGCCTTCAGGATCAATCCTGCGGGTGATATCGCCCCTGTCATTTCGCTCATATTTCCAGACCGCCTGACCACGCCTTACAACCCGTACGAATCCGTTGTCATGCTCGTAGGACGTCGGCTCATCGTCCCCCGGAAACAGCGCCACCAAACGCCCAGCTTCGTCGTATTGATAGGCCGTGATCGCGCCCAGCGGATCCTGTTCAACCGTCAGCCGGCCTTTGTCATCGTAGGATTTGAAGTGCTCAGCGCCGTCCGGATCAATGCGTTGCACCAACCGCGCACGCCCGTCATGCACATAGACTTCCTGGCTACCATCGGCGTTAAACACCGTGACCTGGCCGTTGTCATCCCAGGCATAGCGGGTGTCCATCTGCGAAAAGCTGGCCCAGTGCCGGACGCAGCGCGCCGCCTTGCCAGACCTTTCCCACTCCCAGAAGAAACTCGCCCCACCGGCCAACTGGCGTTCAAGAATGACGTGCTGATCGTCGTAGCGATAAACCTCGCTTTCACCGACGGCGTTGGTCGCACTGATAAGCCGGCCAAGATCGTCATAGGCGTAGGAAACAACGGTGTACTCGGTGACCCAGACAAACTCACCCGGCCCTTCAGCCCGGTGAATTTGGTAGTCCACGCCAACAATGCGGCCCGACGAATAGCGCAAAAACAACGACCGCCCGACGCCGTTATCCACTCGCTCAATCCGCCCCCTGAAGTCCCGAGAGATACGCAGCCGGTTGTCATACGCATCGCTGATCGCTGTCAGAAAACCATTAACGAAATGGTAGAAGCGCGAGCCTTGCGCCAGCACTAATTCATCCGGCAACACCCCCAGATAAATCGCTGCTTCGGCCAAGCTGTTGGTGATCGCAGGGCGGGCGGAGGAGGGCAGTGGAAACTCAGTCGAGCGGTTCTCATGATCGGTCCACACCACCGAATCACCGGAAACCTCCAGCCGGTGCGCCAGCGCATGACTCCAACCAAACCCCAACCCGCAATCCACTTCCACGGCGCTGGTGCGGTACAACCGCGTCCACTCGAACGGCAATATCCCATCCAAAGTGCCATCGGTGAGGGTGAGCAATTCCTCGCCGGTAACCATCGACACCGGGCAGCCGTTCTTGCACGTAGTCGCCGAACACGTCGCCGCATCACCGTTCTGGTTCTTCCCTGACGCCGGCACGTCATCGACCTGTTCCTGCCTGACCAGCACCGTACGCTGTGCAGCCTTTTCCCGAACTACCGGCACCGGGTTTGAAACCAGGTGATTCCCAGCCTTCAACGGCACAGCCGGGATCATCTTGATCGGCGTTGCAGGCCCCCCAAGCAATAAGGGTCTAACCACCTCGACATGTGCGTCCAAACGGGGCCCTACAAGCTGCTCCGCCAACATCTCCAGCCATTTACGCACTCGGCCGGACTTGATATGCCCCAGCACCTGAACCCCGAGGCGCACCGTTACACCCATGCCTGCCGTTGCCCGAATCAGCAACAGGCTTATCAGGATCTCGCCGGTGATTTCGCCCATCACCTCGTTCATTTCCTGCGGTGGCAACATCCGAATCCAGCTGGATATCGCCGACACATAAATGAACAACAGCGGCTCGTCATTGAGCACCAGCAAACCCTTGGCAATGGATTCACTGCCCAGCTTCAGCAGTTCATCTAGTTCGGCTTGCGACAGGTAGTGCAGCAGCTTTTCACTGTTGGGCTTTATATCGGCCAGCAAGTCGAACAGCTGGGTGAGGTTGTCCCAAAGGCTGTACAACGCCTTGCCCATGCCACTCAGAAACGCTGTCTCCAGCATCCGGCGTCGGTCAAGCGGGGTGGCGTCGGTATAGTCTTTCCACTGGGTTTCGAAGGTGCTTTTCCAGGCTTCACGCAAACGCGTTTCCAACCCTTCGATCACAGTCTGGTAAGACGCATACAGCGCCTTGACGTGGTCCTTGGAAACGTTGGGATAAAAGGTGACCTGGTAACGTTGATCGCGGGTGCAATCCTTGACTTCAAGAATGCCGCTGGGGCCGATGGTGCGATGAAGGGGAGGGCCGATTGGGCTGCCATCCGGGGCGATGGCTTGGAGCATCACGGGTGTGTTGCCGATTGGCACGAACTGGGTGCTTTCAAACAGGTGCACCAGCGTCAGCGAACCCTGTGCGTCGCACATGCCGACGGTGGGACTTGGTGCTTTAGAGGAGATCGGCGCGACCAGCGCTACTTCATCGCCGACCTTGAAGACCTGTTCGACTTCCAGCGCTGAAAAGCTCCAAAAGCTTTCCGCCCAGTCATCAAACGTGTTCAGGCATTCCCGGAAATCGCGAAAGACGGCTTCGACATCGACCGTCTTCACGTCCATTGGGGTCAGGGCGAGCCTGCCAATGGCCGGGTTCAAGAAACAGCTCCAACAACAAGAAAATCCATCTGCAATCCTTCGCACTGTGTGATCAGGCGAAGGACTTTGCAGTGGTTTTCAGGCGTTTTCTGTAGAGCTTATCCGGCGGTCACGTGCGAGGTTTCAACAGCATTCGTACGCTTTCGGCCCAGCACCAAACTGCACAGCGCCGGCAGGAACAACAGCGTCAACACCGTGCCCACCAGCACCCCGCCGATCAGCACATACGCCAGCGACGACCAGAACACCGACAGCGTCAGCGGAATGAACGCCAGCGCCGCCGCCAGCGCGGTCAATATCACTGGCCTTGCACGGCGCACCGTGGCTTCGATGATCGCCTCGCGAATGGCCATGCCGTGTTCCTCGTTCTGGCGGATCTGGTCGGTGAAGATCAGCGTGTTGCGCATCAAAATACCGCCAATGCCGATCAACCCCAGGATGGCGTTGAAGCCGAACGGCTGGTTGAACAGCAACAAGGTCGGCACCGCACCGATCAGCCCCAGCGGGGCGGTGGCGAAGACCATGAACATCACGCCGAACGAGCGCACCTGGAACATGATCACCGTCAGGGTCAGCAGGATCATAATCGGGAACAGCGCCGCCAGGGCGACGTTGGCCTTGGCGCTTTCTTCCACGGGGCCGCCGATGTCGATCTGGTAACCAGCCGGCAGTTTGGCGATCAGCGGTTGCAGGTCTTTGTAGGCGGCCATTTCCACGTCGGGCGGTTGCACGCCGTCGATGATGTCGGCGCGTACTTCCACCGTGGTCGCGCGGTTGCGGCGCTTGAGGATGGGTTCCTCCATCACCGCCTGGAAATGCCCGACCTGGGCCAGCGGTACCGAGGTGCCGGCGCTGTTGGTAAGGGTCATGTTGTTGAGGTTACCCAGGTTCTCCCGTTGGTTGCCCTGAGCACGGGCCACTACGGAAACGGTGCGGTTACCCTCGCGCACTTCGGTGATCGGGTTGCCGCTGAGCAGCGCATTGAGCTGCGACTTGACCTCATTGGGCGTGAAACCCAACAGGCGCAGGCGGTCCTGATCCAGCACCAGGCGATAACCGCTGGTGCGCTCGCCCCAATCGAGGAAGACGTCCTTGGTCAGCTTGTTGGCCGCAACGACTTTGCGCACCTCTTCAGACAGGCCGCGCAGTACATCCACGTTCGGCCCGGAGACGCGGAACACCACCGGGAACGGCACTGGCGGGCCGAACAGCAGTTGGGTCACGCGCACCCGTGCCGATGGAAATTCACCCGCCGCGATGCGTTCACGCATGCGCACTTTCAAGGCGTCTCGGGCATGGGAGTCCGGGGTCTGCACAATCAGCTTGGCAAAGGCCGGGTCGGGCAGCTCGGGGTTCAGCGACAGGAAAAAGCGTGGCGCGCCGCCGCCCACATAAGTGTCCACCAAGCTGGTTTGCGGTTCTTCCAACAGGGCTTTTTCCAGTTGCGCCGCCACCGTCTCGGTGCTTTTGAACGCACTGCCAGGCGGCATGTACACCTCCAGGATCAGCTCGGAGCGGTCGGAGTTGGGGAAAAACTGCTTCTTCACCACGCCCATGCCCAGCCCGCACAGCACAAACGCGGCCACCACCAATCCAGTGACCAGCCAACGGCCGCGCACGCAGGCTTCCACCAGGCTGCGCAGCTTCTGGTAGTAGCGCCCGGCATAGATCGCGTCGTGGCCACCGGGCACGGGTTTGATCTGTGGCAGCAATTTCACGCCGAGGTAGGGCGTGAACACCACCGCCACCAACCAGGACGAAATCAGCGCAAAGCCGACGATCCAGAAGATATTGCCGGCATATTCCCCGGCGCCCGAGCGGGCAAAGCCCACGGGCAGGAAACCGATGATCGTGACCAGCGTGCCGGTGAGCATCGGCGCCGCGGTGGAACTCCAGGCAAAGGTCGCGGCATGAATCCGGTCGAAGCCTTCTTCGAGTTTCACCACCATCATTTCGATGGCGATGATCGCGTCGTCCACCAGCAAACCCAGGGAAATGATCAGCGCGCCCAGGGTAATACGGTCGAACTCGCGCCCGGTGAGCAGCATGATCACGAACACCACCGACAAGGTCAGCGGCACCGCTGCGGCCACCACCAAGCCCACACGAAACCCCAAGGCCAGCAGGCTGATAACCATTACCACGGCCAGGGCGACGAAGAACTTGAGCATGAATTCATTCACCGCCAGGCTGATGTTCTTCGCCTGGTCGGACACCTTGGCGAAGTTCACGCCCAGGGGCAGGTCGGCCTGGATTTTGGCTTCCTGGGCCTTGAGGCTCTTGTCCAGTTCGAGGCCGTTCCAGTGCTTCTCCATGATCACCCCGAGCATCAACGCCGGGTCGCCCTGATGGCGAATCCGATAGCTGGGTGGGTCCTCATAACCTCGGCTCACGCTGGCCACATCGGCGATGCGTAGCAGACGGCCGTTGACTTCCAGCGGCACGTTTTCAATCAGCGCCAGGCTGTCAAAGGCGCCGTCGATGCGGATGTAGGCGCGGGCGCCGGCGGTTTCCACGAAGCCTGAAGGGGCCACGGCATTCTGGGCGGCGAGGGCGGCGAAGATCTGGTCGGGCTTGATGCCCAGGGTTGCCAAACGCTCATAAGAGAACTCGACAAAGATGCGCTGCGCTTGCTCGCCGAGGATATTGACCTTCTTCACTCCCGGCAGGTTGAGGAACCCCTGGCGCAGGTCCTCGGCCATCTGCACCTGTTGCCGATGGGGCAGGTGCTCGGCTTCCAGGGCGTACAGGGCAAAGTACACGTCGGAATATTCATCGTTGAAGAACGGCCCGATCACGCCCTTGGGCAGTTTCGAGGCTTCATCGCTGAGCTTCTTGCGGGTCTGATAGAACAGGTCCTGGATTTCGCTGGGCCGCGTGGACTCCTTGTAGGTCATGCGCATCGAGACAAAGCCCGGTTGGGCGATGGTCTCGACGCGGTCGTAGTAGTCCAGTTCCTGCAGGCGTTTTTCCAGGCGATCGGCCACTTGCTCCTGCATCTCCTGGGCGGTTGCCCCGGGCCAGGCGGCGGTGATGGTCATGACCTTGACGGTAAACGAGGGGTCTTCGGCGCGCCCCAGTTTGCCGAACGAGAAGATCCCGGCCGCGAGGATCGCGATGATCAGGAACAGCGTGACGGCGCGGTGCTTGACCGCCAGTTCCGAGAGGTTGATGCCGCGCATGCTCAGTGGTCCTGTTTACGGTTGAGGGCCAATTGCTGGGCCGGCAGCAGGCGCACGCTGTCGCCGTTGTGCAGCAGGTGCGCGCCGAGGGCGACGATGGTCTGGCCGGGGGCCACGCCGCTGTCGAGCAGGGCGTCCTCCTGGCCGAGACTGGCGACTTTCACCGGGGCGAAGGTGACCTTGTCGTCCACGCCGATCAGCCACACGCCGGTGCCTTGTCCCGCATCCTGCAATGCGCCGATGGGCACGCGGGTTTGCTGGGCCTGGCCGTTACCTTGCAGGCGTACGGTGATGGTGGAACCGAGGGCGAAGCGGTCGACGGCGCCGTGCAGTACGTAACGGGCGCGGTAGGTGCGGGTGGTGGGGTCGGCACTCGCAGACAGCTCGCGCAAGGTGGCGGTCACGGCCTGGTCCGGGGCGCCGAAGGGGAAGGCCAGGGCTTTCTGCGAAGCCTGGTCGCGGCTGTTTTCCGGCAGGTTGACGATGGCTTCACGGGCGCCGTCATGGGCCAGGCGCGCGACGATCTGCCCCTCGGCGACCACTTGGCCACGGTCGACCCGCACGTCGGTGATGATGCCGTCGCCGTCGGCCTTGAGGACGGAATAGGTGCGGCGATTTTCGATTTGGCTGGCGTCGGATTGCGCGGCGGCCAGTTCGGCTTCGGCCACCCGCAGGTTGGTCGCCGACTGATCGAAGATCTGCCGCGACACGGCGCCGGTGCTGGCCAGGCGCTGGTAGCGGTTTTCATCGTCGCGGCGTTGGCGCAACTGCGCCTGGGCGGCGCTGACGCGGTTCTTGGCCGAACGCAGGGCCAGTTCGAAGTCGCCGATGTCGAGCACCAGCAAGGTGTCGCCACGGGACACGTGCTGGCCCGGGTCTACCTTGCGTTCGATGACCTTGCCGCTGACCCGGAAGCCCAAATCGCTTTCCGTGCGCGCCGCCACCACGCCGGTGTAGGCGCTTTGCTGGGTGCCGGCGGCTTCGACATTGGCCGCCAATACCGGGCGGGGCAGGGGCACTTCGGCGGCGGTGTCGGCCTTGCTGTTGCAGCCGCTGAGGGTGATCAACAGGGCCAGGGGCGTGAGAAGACGCAGGGGGAGAAGGTTCATGACGGGCTCCGGGGGTAACCATTGGGCAAAAAATTATGGACATAATTTTTTACGCATATTATGGTCGAAATATAAATTAATCCAGCCCTCGGATATTCCCCATGGCAAACGCCCCGGCACCGTCACGCCGCTTGTTGTTTCTACTGGTTGCCCTTACCGCCTTGGGTGAGGTTTCGACCCAATTGATCATTCCCGGCCTTGGCGCCATCGAGCACGCACTGGCGGCGCCAGCGGGTTCGGCGCTGTTGGCGTTGTCGGCCTTCGTCGCGGCATTCGGCCTTGGCCAATTACTGTTCGGGCCGCTGTCGGACCGCATCGGCCGCCGCCCGGTATTGATCGGTGGCCTGGCGCTGTATGTGTTGGCGACGCTGTCGATGCTGTTGGTCAACGATATTGGTCAGTTCATCGCCGCCCGTGTGCTGCAAGGCCTGGGCGCCTGCGCCGCGTTGGTACTGGCGCGCACCGTGGTGCGGGATGTGTGGAAAGCCGAGGCGGGGCCTGCACTGGCCCTGACCATGATCGGCATGCTCTACGCCATTGTGGTCGCGCCGATGGTCGGTGGCCTGTTGATCAAGCTGTTCGGTTGGCACGCGCCGATCATCCTGGCGCTGGTGATTGGCAGCGTGGTGTTACTGCTGGCCCTGCTGTTCTTTCGCGAGAGCAACCACTTCCTCGATCCCAAAGCCGGCCATTGGCGCACGCTGGGCGGGCAATACCTGGACCTGCTCAAGGGCCGCCAATACCGCGCATTCGCCGTGGCCCTGGCGTGCACCTATGGCGCCATGTTTGCGGTGATTGCCGGTTCTTCAGCCGTGTTCATCAATCTGCTGGGCTTCAGCAGTCTGGAGTACGGCATCAATTTCGGCCTGATCGTGTCGATGCTCATCGTTGGCTCCACCTATACCCGGCGCAACATCATGCGCCTGGGCCCGCAGCGGATTGTGGCGATCGGTGTGACGATGGTGGCTGTCGGCGGCGTGTCCGCCGTGGCCATTTATAAGCTGTTCGGCTTGTCGGTACTGGGCCTGGATGTGCCGATCGCGCTGGTCACCCTTGGCGGTGGCCTGGTGTTACCGGGCTCGGTCACCGGTGCCGTCATGCCTAACGCGCACCGCGCGGGTCTGGCCGCAGGCTTGATGGGGTTTGCGCAGATGTTCGGCGCCACCTGCAGCGGTGTATTGCTAAGCCAGCTGCGCGATGGCAGTGCCGCGCCGATGATCATCATCCAGGCCTGTTTTGCGGTGACGGCCTTTATCGCGTTTCACTTGCTGCGTCAGCGCCAAGCCAAGGGATTGTCCTATACATAGAACGATCAAGGCCGCTTTTGCCGGCTAGTGCTCACCGGCCAACCGACTTAAGGTGTACTCACTTTGGAGGTACACCATGAAAAAATTGATCGGCATCTATACCAGCCCCCGCGCCCATTGGGTCGGTGACGGCTTCCCGGTGCGCACGCTGTTTTCCTACGACTCGATGGGTAAGCACATCAGCCCATTCCTGCTCCTGGATCACGCCGGCCCGGCCGATTTCACACCCACCGAACAGCGTCGCGGGGTCGGCCAACACCCGCATCGCGGTTTTGAAACCGTGACCATCGTGTATGACGGCGAGGTCGAACACCGCGATTCCACCGGCGCAGGCGGCAAAATCGGCCCTGGCGACGTGCAATGGATGACGGCGGCCAAGGGCATCCTCCACGAAGAGTTCCATTCCGAGGACTTCGCCCGTCGCGGCGGCGCACTGGAGATGGTGCAACTGTGGGTCAACCTGCCCGCCAAGGACAAAATGGCCGACGCCGGTTACCAGACGATTGTCGACGGCGACATTCCCGTGTTGCCCCTGGCCGACGGCGCCGGGCACCTGCGCCTGATTGCCGGTGAATTTGCCGGTGCCCAGGGCCCGGCGCGCACCTTTACGCCTATCGACGTGTGGGACTTGCGCCTCAACGCCGGCAAACCGGTCACTCTGGACCTGCACGCCGGCCGCAACACCGCGCTGGTGATCCTGCGCGGCACGGTGCTGGTCAACGGTGAAGAAGTCGCACGCCAAGGCCAATTGGCGCTGTTCGAGCGTGATGGCCGCCAGCTCACCCTGGAAGCCAACGATGACGCCAAGGTGCTGCTGCTCAGCGGCGAGCCGATCGACGAGCCCATTGTCGGCCACGGCCCGTTCGTGATGAACACCGAGCAGGAGATCCACCAGGCGTTCGAGGACTTCCACTCGGGCAAATTCGGCCAGATGCACGCCTGACCGCTCACCGCAAAACCCTGTAGGAGCCGGCTTGCCGGCGATAGCATCAGCGCGGTGTAACTCATATACCGAGGCGTCTGCATCGCAGGCAAGCCAGCTCCCACATTTTGTTTCCAGCGTTTTCATTTCATGCGATCTTCTCGGCATGTCCCCTGGAGCCGCCTGGATGCCCTCATTTATCGCTGAACACCCGATGCTGTGCGCCCTGGCGCTGATCTTTATCGACATCGCCGTGTGGCGCCTCATCTCCGTCAACCTCGCCAGCTGGAAACTCGCCGCACGCCTGGCGATCTTCGCCGTGTACAGCGCCGTACTGTTCAACGACGGCATGAACCCCATGCAAATGGCGCCCTATGCCGACAACACCGCCTTGCACCTGGCCGCCACGGCCTTGCAGATCGGCTGGTGGCTGTTCGCGGCGCGTACCCTTACGGTGTTGCTCGGCACGCTGATGATGCAGCGGGTCGGCCACACCGGGCGGCTGTTGCAGGACCTGGTGGGCGCGGTGATCTTCCTGATCGCGATCATCGCCGCCATGGCCTACGTGCTCGACCTGCCGGTCAAGGGCGTGCTCGCCACCTCCGGTGCGGTGGCGATCATCGTCGGCCTGGCGTTGCAGAGCACCCTCAGCGACGTGTTTTCCGGGATCGTCCTCAACACCACCAAGCCCTATCAGATCGATGACTGGATCTCCATCGACGGCACCGAAGGCCGGGTCACCGACATCGACTGGCGCGCCACGCGCCTGCAAACCTCCCAGGGCAGCCTGGCGGTGATCCCCAACTCCCTGGCGGCCAAGGCCAAGATCATCAACTTCTCCCGCCCGGCCGATATGTTTGGCCTGGCGGTCAGCCTGCAAGTCAGCCCCCACGCGCGCCCGCAAACCGTGATCGAGGCGCTGGAGCGGGCGATGCAGGGGTGCCGACCGCTGCTGGCCAAACCGGCACCCAGCGTGGCGTTCAAGACCTCTGCCAGTGGCGGCGTCGAGTACGAAATCAGTGGTTTTGTGCCGACCATGACCCTCAAGCGCGAAGTGCGCAATCAGCTGTACGACCTGGCGTTCCGGCACTTGCAAGCGGCGGGGGTGGGGCTGTTGTCGGCCACCGAAAGCAGCGCCCCACCGGCCATGTCCGCCGCGCGAGCGCTGCTGGAGCGTTCGTCGATCTTCTCCACCTTGCGCCAGGAAGAAAAAGACACCTTCAGCCAGAACATGACCCTGCACACCTACCGCACCGGCGAGATGATCCTGCCGGCCGGGGAGGTCAGCGATCACTTGTTCATCGTCGAGTCCGGCGTGGTCTCGGTGATGCTGATCAAGGGCGGCCATAAGTTTGAGGCCGGGCGCATGGGGCCGGGGGAGGTGATTGGCGAGGCGGGGATCTTGTCGGACCAGGCCGCGCTGGCGGATTTTTCGGCGAAGACCTTTTGCACCCTGTACCGCATCGAGAAGGAATACTTGAAGCCGTGCCTGGATGCGCGCCACGACATCAGCGAGGCGATGAAGGCGTTGCTCGATTTCCGCGTGCACGCCGCGCAGGCCCTGACCCAGGAGGCGCCGGTGGTGCCGGTGAAGAAGGGCTTCCTGCAGTGGCTGCGCCAACGCGGCTTGTGAGGGCCCAAACCGACTAACCTGCATTTTTCGCACGTTACCCTACGCAATAAATCGTTTGTCCAACGGCTGGCCGATGACAAAACTGCATGTCACTCGGATAACAACAACGTTGGGCGAACCACATGCAACTCGAGCGCAATTTTTTCAACGGTCAATTTGTCGAACCTGCCAGCGACGCGCTGATCGCCGTCTACAACCCGGCCACCGAAACCCTGGTGGGCCACGTCAGCGCGGCCACCGCCGATGAGGCGATTGCCGCCGTCGACGCCGCCGCGATCGCCCAGAAAACCTGGGGCAAGCTCACCAGTATCGAACGCGCCGAACACCTGCGGGCCTTTGCCGATGCCCTCGACGCCTGCGCCGAAGCCATTGGCACGGCCTTGGCCAGCGAGTCGGGCAAGAGCGTCAGCGACGCCAGCAACGAAGCGCGCTACGCCGCCCAGATCACCCGTTACCACGCCGAATGGGCGCGCCGTATCGAAGGCGAGATCATTCCCAGCGATACCCCGGACGAAAACCTGTTCCTGCAACGCGAGCCGATTGGTGTCGTGGCCTGCCTGATCCCGTTCAACTACCCGGTCTACACCCTGCTGCGCAAGATCGCCCCGGCGCTGATCGCGGGCAACACCGTGGTGGTGCGTCCGAGCAACAACACGCCGCTGTCGGCGTTCGAGATCGCCCGTGCGGTGGTCAAGGCCGGCATTCCGGCGGGTGTGATCAACATCCTGACCATGGACCACGGCACCGCTGCCAGCGTCTGCACCCACAAGGCCGTCGGCCTGATTACCCTCACCGGTAGCGTGAATGCCGGGCGCATCGTGCTCGATTACTGCAAGGCCAACATCGCCAAGCCGTCCCTGGAACTGGGCGGCAAGACCCCGGCGATCATCGAAGCCGACGCCGACCTGGAAAAGGCCGCCAGCGCCATTGTCGCCTCCAAGACCACCCACTGCGGCCAGCTGTGCACGGCGGTGGAGCGTGTCTACGTGCACGAGGCTGTCTACGACCGGTTCCTGGCCTTGCTCAAAACAAAGATCAGCGCGGTGAAGTTCGGTGATCGCGCAACCGACGCCAGCCTGATGGGCCCGCTGGTCAACGCCAGTTCGCAAAAGAATATCCACGCCATGGTCGAGCGCGCCGTCGCCGCCGGTGCTGTACTGGAAACAGGCGGCGTGCTGCCCGAAGGCCCGGGCCATTTCTACCCGCCGACCCTGCTCAGTGGTTGCCGCCAGGACATGGAAATCATCCAGGAAGAAATCTTCGGCCCGGTGTTGCCGGTGCTCAAGTACCGCGACATCGATGAAGCGCTGGCCATGGCCAACGACCATCAGTTCGGCCTGTCGTCGGTGCTCTACACCGAGAACTACCGCACGGCGATGAAAGTGGCGAATGCCATTGAAGCCGGCGAGTTGTACGTCAATCGCACCCCGGCTGACCCTTACCAAGGGTTCCACGCCGGCTGGAAACGCTCGGGGCTGGGCGGCGATGACGGTAAGCACGGGATGCTTGAATTCACCCAGACCCGCTTGGTGGTCATGAAGTACTGATCCACGAACACCTGCTGCACCTTCAATAAAAACAATTATCAGGGCACCCGCGCATCGGGTGCCTGAGGTCCACACGATGTCCAAGCCTGCACCCGTTGCCCAGGTTTCCGTTGCCGTGTCCGCGGCAAACAGCGACAAAGCCAGTCGCTACTTCCAATTGCTGTTGCTGGTACTGGCCGCAGGGGCGATCTACCCGATCCTCTACCTGCGCCAGGTCTACCAGACCACCATGCTGGAGGTGTTCCACATCAACCACAGCGAGCTGGGCTACCTGTACTCCATGCTGGGCACGATCTTCCTGCTCAGCTACCTGCCCAGCGGCTGGCTGGCCGACCGTTTGCCACCGCGTTTCCTGATCTTCTTCTCCCTGGTCGCCACCGGCGCACTGGGCCTGTGGTACGCCAGCGTGCCGTCGATGACCGGCCTGATGATCATCTTCGGCAGCTGGGGCCTGACCACCGGCCTGACGTTCTGGGCCTCGGTGCTCAAGCGCGTGAAGATGATTGCCCACCACACCGAACAGGGCCGTTTCTTCGGCATCCTCGACGGCGGCCGTGGGTTGGTGGAAGCCTTGCTCGCCACCGTCGCCCTGGGCTTGTTCGCCTACGCCACCGAGACCCGTAGCGAGTCGGCCGCCGAAGGCTTCAAGCACGTCGTGTACATGTACTCGTTCATCTGTATCGCCATCGGCTGCGGCCTGGTGCTGCTCAAGGACCCCAAGTCCCTGGCTGAAACCGCAGCGGTGGAGAAGGGCAAGTTCAACCTGATCGCCGACCTGACCACCCTGGTGAAGATCCCCGAGCTGTGGCTGGTGACCGCCATCGTGTTCTGTGGCTACCACATGTTCTGGGCCACCTATAGCTTCTCCGACTACCTGCAAGGCAGCGGCATGACCGCCGTGATGGCCGGCACCATCACCACCATCAAGCTGTGGATGCGCCCCATCGGCGGCATTGGTGGCGGCTGGCTGGGGGACAAGTTCTCGAACATCTCGGTGCTGATCGTCGCCCTGGCGCTGGTGACCCTGGCGATGGTCGGGCTGATCGTGTTCCCGGCGTTCAACAGCCTGGGCCTGCTGATCGGCACGGTGATCTTCATCGGCCTGATGACCTACGCGATCCGTGGCCTGTACTGGGCGATCCTCGACAGCTGTGACATCCCGCTGCGCATCACCGGGCTGGCCATCGGCATCGTCTCGGTGGTGGGTTACCTGCCGGACACCTTTATCCCGCTGATCAACGGCTACCTGACCGACACCTACCCAGGCAAGGCCGGCTACAACCTGTATTTCGGCTACATCGCCTTCATCGGCGTGCTTGGCACCCTCGCGGCCTTGACCCTGCGCGCCCGAATCAACCGTAAAAAATTCAACCAGACAGGTGCCTGAGATGAAAATCGTCGCCCTTGAAACCCATATCGTTGCCGTTCCACCGCCGCACATCGGCGGCATGTACTGGCTGTTCGTCAAGCTCAAGACCGACTGCGGCATCGAAGGCGTCGGCGAGATCTACGCTGCCACCTTCGGCCCCAAGGCCATGCTGCCGATCATCGAGGACGTGTTCGAGCGCTACCTGCTCAACCATGACCCGCACCACATCGAACGCTTCTTCCGCCAGGCCTACTCCAGCGGTTTCACCCAGCGCCCGGACCTGACCATGATGGGTGTGGTCAGCGGCCTGGAAATGGCCTGCTGGGACATCATCGGCAAGGCGGCGAACAAACCGGTCTACGAACTGCTTGGCGGCAAGGTCAACGAGCGCCTGCGCTCCTACACCTACCTGTACCCGGTCAACAGCAAGGGCGAGTACGACTACGACGACCCGGACCTGGCGGCCGAGTGCGCCATCGAGAACATGAACAAGGGCTTCACCGCCGTGAAGTTCGACCCGGCCGGCCCGTACACCGCGTACTCCGGTCACCAGGTCTCGCTGGAAGTGCTGGAGCGTTGCGAAACCTTCTGCCGCAAGATCCGCGAAGCAGTGGGCGACAAGTGCGACCTGCTGTTCGGCACCCACGGGCAGATGGTGCCGTCGTCGGCGATCCGCCTGGCCAAGCGCCTGGAAAAATACGACCCGCTGTGGTTTGAAGAGCCGGTGCCGCCAGGCCAGGAGGACGCCATGGCCCAGGTCGCGGCGAAGACCAGCATCCCGATTGCCACGGGCGAGCGCCTGACCACCAAGTACGAATTCTTCAAGCTGCTGCAAGCCGGTGGCGCGTCGATCCTGCAGATGAACGTGGCGCGCTGCGGCGGGCTGCTGGAAGCCAAGAAGATCGCGAGCATGGCCGAGGCCTACTACGCGCAGATCGCCCCGCACCTGTACAACGGGCCGATTGGCGCGGCTGCCAGCTTCCAGTTGGCCACCTGCACGCCGAACTTCCTGATCCAGGAAAGCATCATGACCTGGGGCGGTTTCCATGCCGAAGTCCTCACCAAGCCGCTGCAATGGGAGGACGGCTACATCATCCCGTCCACCGAGCCGGGCCTGGGGGTGGAGCTGAACATGGACGTGGTGCGCAAACACACGCCGTACACCGGTGAGCGCCTGCACCTGCAAATGGCGCCGACACCGGCTGACGTGAAAGACACTTCGCCCGCCAAGGGCTAAAAAAAACGACTACGCGGTAACCGTGAATGACATATGACTACATCATCGCCGGGGCTGGCGCCGCAGGCTGCGTCCTGGCCAACCGGTTGTCCGCCTCGGGCGAACACTCCGTGTTGCTGCTGGAAGCGGGCGGCAAGGACAGCTCCTGGTGGTTCAAGATCCCGGTCGGTTTCGCCAAGATGTATTACAACCCGACCTTCAACTGGATGTACTACAGCCAGCCGCAAAAGCAGTTGGCCGACCGTGCCATCTACGCCCCACGGGGCAAGGTGCAGGGCGGTTCGGGCTCGATCAACGCGATGATCTACGTGCGTGGCCAGGCCCATGACTTTAATGATTGGGCGGCCAACGGCAACGACGGCTGGGGCTTCAAAGACGTACTGCCGTACTTTCGCAAGCTGGAGAACCACCCCCTGGGCGACACCGAGTACCACGGCAGCAGCGGCCCGATCAGCATCACGCCGATGAAGGGCCAGACTCACCCGATCTGCGACGTATTCCTCAAGGGCTGCGAGCAACTGGGCTATGCCCACAGCGACGACTTCAACGGCCCGAACTTCGAAGGCGCCGGCCTGTATGACGTCAACACCCGCAACGGCGAGCGCAGTTCCAGCAGCTTTGCGCACCTGCACCCCGCGCTGGGGCGCTCCAACCTGACGGTGGAATTGCATGCCCTGGTCGACCGCGTGCTGTTCGACGACCAGCAGCGCGCCACCGGCATTGCCGTGACCCAGCACGGCGTGAGCCGCACCTTCACTGCGCGCAAGGAAGTGATTCTCTGCGCCGGCGCGGTGGACACGCCGAAGATCCTGCAACTGTCCGGCGTGGCCGATCAGCAGCTGCTGGCCGAGCACAATATCCCGCTGGTCAAGCACCTGCCGGCCGTGGGTGAAAACCTGCAGGACCACCTGTGCGCCAGTTATTACTACAAGGCCAATATCCCGACGCTGAATGACGAACTCAGCTCACTGTTCGGCCAGTTCAAGCTGGGCCTCAAATACCTGTTCACCCGCAAGGGCGCACTGGCGATGAGCGTCAACCAGGCCGGTGGTTTCTTTCGCGGCAACGAAGAGCAGAAAGACCCGAACCTGCAGCTGTATTTCAACCCGCTGTCGTACCAGATCCCGAAAAACAACAAGGCCAGCCTCAAGCCCGAGCCGTATTCCGGCTTCCTGCTGTGCTTCAACCCGTGCCGGCCGACCAGCCGGGGCACCATCCGCATCGCCTCGAAAAACCCGCGTGATGCGGCGCTGATCGACCCCAACTACCTGAGCACCCAGAAGGACATCGATGAGGTGATCCAGGGCAGCCGGTTGATGCGCAAGATCATGCAGGCGCCGGCACTCAAGGGCATCACCGTGGCCGAAGTCTTGCCGGGCGCGGCGGTGCAGACCGACGAAGAGATGCTGCAATACTTCCGCGAGAACAGCGGCTCGATCTACCACCTGTGCGGCTCCTGCGCCATGGGCTCGGACCCGCAGGTGTCGGTGGTGGACAAGCGCTTGAAGGTGCATGGGCTGGAAGGGCTGCGCATTGTCGATGCGTCGATCTTCCCCAACGTGACCTCGGGCAACACCCACGCGGCGGTGTTGATGGTGGCAGAGAAGGGCGCCGACCTGATCCTGCAAGACGCCGGCTAACCCTGTCGCCATCGTCTGTAGTGAGCGAGCTTGCTCGCGCCGGAGTGCGCAGCGCTCCCGCTTTTGTGGGGCCGCTTCGCAGCCCAGCGCGAGCAAGCTCGCTCACTACAGGATGGTGGTCTCAGCCTCTACAGATCAGGTGGCTTGTGTGGCCAGCGGGGTTGGGCGCTGCATCACATGGCTCAAACTCATGATGATCAACGGCGTCAGCAACGCCACGTAGGCGTTATCAACCCCCCACGGGTTCCCCGCCAGAAACCATCCCACCGTTGCCACCAATGACGCAATGATGCTCAAAAACGCCCCCGTCGCTGTGCCAAACCGTGGTGCATAGAACACCAGCAACACCAGCACCGCCAGGGACGCGCGCAGGGCTTTGCCGAGGAAGGCGATCATCAGCACCTTGTCCGAGGTCAGCGCCAGGGCAATGGGCAGCAAACCCACCGCAATCGTCGCCAGGCGCACGAAACGCAGGTTCTTCACGTCGCTTTTTTCCGGGTTGAACCACGGCTCGTAGAAGTCGCGCAGCAGCAACGTCGCCGAGCCCATGCTCACCGCCGAAATGGTGCCGAACAGCGAGCCGGCCAGGCCCGCGACCACCAGACCTGCGGTGAGCTGGTCCATGCTCGCGATCAGGCTGGGAAAGGCTTGCAGCGAATCCACCTGGGGAAACAGCACCGCGCTGCACATGCCAATCAACGCCGCGCCGATACCAAACGGCACCATCAGCACCGCTACGTAGAAACACGCGCGCTGGGCCTTGCCCGCATGGCTCACGGTATTGACCGCCTGGATCACGTACTGGGTGGAGAAAATCGAACCGATGCCAGCGATCATCCACGCGATGATCTGGCCCCAGCCTACGGTGGTCCATTCGAACATGCTGGCCGGCAAGTGCGCCTGCAACTGGCCAATGCCGCCGACCTGCTTGAGGCCGAACCACAGCGCCAGGCCAACCCCCAGGTATTTGAGTGCCGCGTGCACGAAGTTGGTGTAGATCACCGAACGCATGCCGCCGATGCTCACGTACACCACCGAGACCACGCCGACGATGACGATGGCCAGGGTGCGGTCCACTTGCATCACGCTCGCCAACACCGCGCCGCCGCTGGCGTAGATCGACACGGCGACGATCTCCAGGGCAAAAATGGTGATGATGGACGTGGCAAAGCGCGTGCGCTGGCCGTAGTTGCGCGAGAGCACGCCGGAGATGGTGTTGTCGCCCAGCTCCTTGTACTTGCGCGCCAGCAGCCAGGCGAACAGCACAAAGCCCAGGGCCAGGGCAAACAGGTTCCACGCGGCCGACAAGCCGACCTTGAAGCCGGTTTGTGCGGTACCAATGCTCACCGCCGTGCCGATGAACTCCGAGAGCATCAGGAAGCCAATCAAAAAGGCCGGAAAATGCCCGCCACCGGTGGTGTAGTTGGTGGCACTGCGCGAGTGCCGACGCACGCCGTAGCTGATCAGCGCGAGGCTGAACATGTACAGGCCAGTGATGGACAGGACGATCCAGGAGGAATGGGAGGGCATGGTTATACTCTTTAGGTATTTTTATAGTTGGCGCTAGTTTCACCCCTCTGTTTTGTTGGCGTCTAATATCAAGTGAGTATCAAATGATACCCACCAGGTATCTAGAAAGCCCCGTAGAAGCCGGCGCATCACCTCCTCCTGTGGGAGCTGGCTTGCCTGCGATGGGGCCTTTGAGCCATGCACTTGCCTCGTGGACGCCATCGCCGCGGTGCGACGATTCGACAAGCCGGGCTCCTAAAATGTTCTGTGCATGGGTTACCAGCCGCGTAAGCGTTCCCACACCTCTACGTCACCACTCTCTAACACCGCATGGTAACTGCCGAACTGCGCCCCGGTTGCACACGCATGGTTAGGCAAAATCCGCAGGCGTGTCCCCAATGGAAACTGTGCCACCACCTTCACCTCGTGCCCCTGGAACCGCGCCACACCGTGTTCCTGATTGGCACTGCTCAACAGCAGTCCATCGATCAGTTCACCGGCCTCATCGCACACTTGCCCATAACCAAAGTCGCGCTTCTGCGTTTGCGTGCCACGGTCCCGGCTCATCGCCATCCAGCCGGCGTCGGTGATGATCCAGCCTTTTTCCGGCTGATGGCCAATCACAGTGGTCAGCACGCTCAGGGCCAGTTCATCCGTGCGGCACACGCCGATGTTGTGCATCACCAGGTCGAAAAACGCATACACACCGGCACGCAGTTCGGTGACGCCTTCCAGGCTCACGGCTGACAGTGCGGTTGGCGTGGAGCCCACGCTCACCTGTTCACAACGCATCCCGGCTGCACGAATACGTTCGGCCGCCTCGACGCAGCGGGCGCGTTCCAGTTCGGCGATGGCTTGCAAGGCCTCGGGCGTGTCCAGGCCGTAGCTTTCGCCGGCATGGGTCAGCACGCCCACCAGGCTGTCGCCAAGCACCCGGGCGATCTCCAGCAAGGCGGGATCCTGCGGCTTGACCCCGGAACGATGACCGTCGCAATCGATCTCGATCATCACCGCAAAGGTTTCGCCCTGTTCCCGGCCGAAATCGACAATCGCTTGGGCCCCGGCGAGGCTGTCGGTGATCAGCGTCAATCCACAGCCCAGGCGCCGCAACGCCAGCGCTTGAGGCAATTTGTGCGGTGCCATGCCTACGGCGTACAGGATGTCGTGGATGCCCTGGGCAAAAAAGTACTCGGCTTCCTTGAGGGTCGACACCGTGATGCCACGGGCGCCCGCCGCGATTTGTGCCGCCACCACCTGGGCGCACTTATGGGTTTTGACATGCGGACGCAGTTGCACGCCCAGGCTGTCGGCCCTTTGCTGCATGCGCTCAATGTTGCGCTGCATTTTCACGGTATCAATCAGTGCGGCAGGGGTGTCCATGGTTGAAGCTCCACGATAGGGGGCAGGGTCGAAATTGACGCCCTGTCCAGGACTGGATATGTTGTCTTGCATGAAAAAGACCTCGCTTGAAGAAACCACCCTGATCAGCCAGCTCGAACAGATCGCCGAAGGCTTGAGCCAAACCTTCAGCCCGTTCTGCGAAGTGGTGCTGCACGATTTGCGCGACCCGCAGCACGCGATTCTGGCCATCCACAACAACCTTTCGGGCCGTGCGCCGGGCGACCCGGCCACCGAACTGGGCCTGGCGCGCATCGCCGACCCCGAGTACCCGCAAATCATTGCCAACTACCAGAACCAGTTCAGCGATGGCCGCCAGGTGAAAAGCACCTCCATTGGCATCAAGGACGCCAGCGGCCAATACGTGGCGGCCCTGTGCATGAACGTCGACCTGTCGTTGTTCCGTGGTTTGCAGAGCCTGCTCGAACAGTTCGGCTCGGTGAGCGGCGACAAGCCCGGTGAATCCCTGGACCCGTCCGGGGCCGACGCCATCCGTGCGCGCATCGACCAGTTCGCCGCACGCCTGGCCACCACCCCGCGCGCCCTCAAGGCCGCGGATCGGCGCCTGCTCATGCAGGAGCTCAAGGACTCCGGTTGCATGGACGTGCGCCGGGCCATGGAGACCGTGGCCTCGCACCTGGGCGTGTCGCGCGCGGCGGTCTACACCTACGCCAAGTAGCGCGCCACCGCTTCAATCTCCACCAGATAACCGTGATGCAGCTCCGGCACCGGCACCACCGCCCGTGCCGGCCGATGCTCGCCCAGCGCGGCGGCGTACACGCGATCGAATTCCGGCCAGTGCCGAACCCCGGCCACATACACCGTGACCTTCACCAGGTCCTGGGGCGTGCCGCCGGCGGCCTGCAAAATCGCCAGCAAATTGTCCAGCGCCAGTTGCGCCTGCTCGGCAAAAGGCGCCGACAGGTTATGGCGCCCGTCGGGGCTCACCGGCAATTGCCCGGAGATGTACAGCGTGCCGTTGTGGCTGGCGGCCTGGGAATAATGGCCGGCAGGCGGCGACGCGTTCGGGGTGTGATGCAGAGTCATAGTGGTCTCAAGCAAGGGAGGGAAGGGGAGCCGGTTGAGGCTGTTCGTCGGGTGTAGTGCTGCCGATCACTGCCGTGGCCACGCCACAGCCGAACACGTTGGTGGCGGTGCGGCCCATGTCCAGGATCGGGTCCACTGCCAGGATCAGCAGCAAACCGGCTTCCGGCAGGCCCACCATCGGCAAGCCGGCCGCGAGCACCACCAGCGAGCCACGGGCCACGCCGGCCGTGCCTTTGCTGATCACCAGCAAGGTCAGCAGCACCATCACCTGGTGGCCGAAACTCATGTCGATGCCGTAGGCCTGGGCGATGAACATCACGATAAAGGCCTGGTACATCATCGAACCGTCGAGGTTGAACGAGTAACCCAGGGGCAATACAAAACTGGTCACGCGTTTGGGCGAGCCGAAGCTGTCGAGGGCGTCGATGGTCTTGGGGTAGGCCGCCTCGCTGCTGGCCGTGGAGAACGCCAACAACACCGGGCTTCGCAGGAGATGCAGCAGGTGCTTGAAACGTGCGCCCAGGGCGATGTAGCCAGCGCCGCCGATCACCAGCCAGAGCAGCGCCAGGCCAAGGTAGAACTGCGCGATCAACTTGCCGAAGCTCACCAGCATGCCCAGCCCGTACAGACTGATGGTGGCGGCGATGGCGGCAAACACCGCGAGCGGCGCCACCCACATCACGTACTCGGTGATGCGAAACATCACCTGGGTCAGCTCTTCGAGCACGCTCAGGATGCTCGACTTGCCCTGGCCTTTGACAAACGCCAGGCCCGCACCGAAGAACAGCGAAAACACCACGATCTGCAGCACCTCGTTATTGCCCATGGCCTCGACGATGCTGCGCGGGAACACATGGGACAAAAAGCCCGAGAGGTTGAAGCTGGCGGTGTTCAAACCACTGGCGCCGCTGGTGGGCGTATTCAGGCCAAGCCCTACGCCGGGTTGGAACAGGTTGGCCAGCAACAGCCCGATCAGCAGCGACACCACCGAGGCCAGCAAGAACCAGCTCATCGCCTTGAGGCCCACACGGCCAATGGCGCCGCTGTCGGCCATGCTCGCGACCCCGCTGATCAGCGTGGCCAGCACCAGCGGCGCGATCACCATCTTGATCAGGCGCAGGAACACATCGGTCACCAGGTTGAAGTAACCGGCGAGGGTCTTGGCGGTGTCGGCATCCAGTTGCGCATGCAACACGGCTCCCACCAGTACACCCAGGAGTATCGCAATCACGATGGCCCGGGCCAGGTAACGGTTTTTCATAAGCACCTCTTGTTGTTGAGGCCCGGGGCGGGCCCGGGCGTTTTTTATCGGCGGCAGTTTTCAGCAGGCAAAGCGGGGCCGTCAGCGCCTCGGCGGGCGCTTTTCGGCCATTAATCTGGTGTGTGCGGGGCGCGGGTCAGCCTTGGAGCAGGCTCGCGTATTTCTCGATGTCGACGTTGCCACCGGTGACGATGATGCCCACGCGCTGGCCCTTGAACCGGCCATTGGCATTGCGCAAGGCCGCCAGGCCCAGGCAACCGGTGGGCTCCACCACCATCTTCATGCGCTGCATGAAGAAGCGCATGCCCTCCACCAGTTGCGCGTCGGACACGGTGAGGATGTCGTTCACCTGGTCACGGATGATCGGAAACGTATGCTCCCCCAGGTGCTGGGTCTGGGCGCCGTCGGCAATCGTGGCCGGGGTATCGATGTGCACGATGCTACCCGTCTGGAACGAGCGCTGGCCGTCATTGCCGGCCTCGGGTTCGACGCCGTACAGCAGGCAATCCGGCGCCAGGGCGCGGGTCGACAGCGCGGTGCCCGAGAGCATGCCGCCACCGCCCAGGCCAACGAACAGCGCGTCCAGGGGCCCGGTGAATTCCAGCAGCTCCTTGGCGGCGGTGCCTTGGCCGGCGAGCACGTCGGGGTGGTCGTAGGACGGGATCAGGGTCATGCCGTGCTCTAGCGCCAGGGTCCGGCCGATCTGCTCGCGGTCTTCAGTGACGCGGTCGTAGAACACCACGCTGGCACCGTATTCACGGGTGGCCGCGACCTTCGCTGCCGGCGCGTCAGTGGGCATGACGATGGTCGCCGGCATCTGCAGCAGGCGCGCGGCCAAGGCGATGCCCTGGGCGTGGTTGCCGGAAGAGAACGCCACCACCCCGGCCTTGCGCTGCTGCTCGTCAAAGCGCGACAGGGCGTTGAACGCGCCGCGAAACTTGAACGAGCCGGTGCGTTGCAGGTTCTCGCACTTGATGAACACCTGGGCGCCGGTCTCGGCATCGAGGGTGCGCGAGGTGAAGACCGGCGTGCGATGGGCAAAGCCTTCCAGGCGCTGGGCGGCGGCGGCGACGTCGTGGTAGATGGACAGTTGCATGGGACGGACCTCTGGAAAAGTACCCGGGCACGGAAGCCCTGTTGTCTATGTCTGGATAAAATATCCATATCAAGACAAATTGTAAAGTTCCGTCTGTCACATGCGCTTTGGCATCAGTGGCCCACGAGTTCCTCCAGCAACTGCTCCTTGTAGGCTTGCAGTACCGGCGAGGTTCGGTCCCGTGGGTGGGGCAGGTCGACGCGGATTTCATGCTTGATCCGCCCAGGGTGGGCGTCCATCACAATCACCCGGTCACCCAGGTACAGCGCTTCTTCGATGTCGTGGGTCACCATGATCACCGTGCAGCGCTGTTGCACCCAGATACGTTGCAGCTCCCGTTGCAGGTGCACGCGGGTCAGGGCGTCCAAGGCGCCCAGCGGCTCATCCAGCAGCAACACCTTGGGCTTGTTGATCAGCGCCCGCGCGATTGCCGCACGTTGTGCCATGCCACCGGAGAGTTGATGGGGGTAGGCGTTCTCGAAGCCGCTGAGGTTCACCAAGGCAATATGCTCGGTCACCAAACGGCTTTTTTCGGCCTGGGGCAGCGTGTGGTTTTTCAGGGCCAGGGCGATGTTCTCGCTGACGGTCATCCACGGGAACAGGCGGTGGTCCTGGAACACGATGCCGCGCTCCAGCCCTGTGGCAGCGATGCGTTTACCGTCCAACAGGATGTCGCCTTGGTACTCGGCTTCCAGCCCGACGATCAGGCGCAGCAGGGTGGACTTGCCGCAGCCGCTGGCGCCGACAATGCTGATGAATTCCCCCGGGCGCACGTCGAGGTGGATGTCCTGCAGCACCGGCAGGTCGCGGCCTTCGATGCGATAGGCCTTGTTCAGGCCGCGAATCTGCAGGGCGCCGGTCTGCACGTGCTGGTGGAGGGCGTGGTGGGCAATGGCATTCATATCGGGACCTTTCAACGGAGGTTGCGCCAGCGCAACAGGTGGCGGCTCAGCAGGGTGAACAACAGCGTCATCAAGTAGCCGAGCAAACCGATGCACAGCACACTCAGCACGATCACTTCCATGCGTGAGCCGGCTTCGGCGTTCATCATCAAATTGCCCAGGCCGGCGCCGGAGGACAGGAACAGCTCACTGCCGATCGCCGTGACCCAGGCAAACGCCAGGGCGTGCAACACGCCGGTGGCAATGCTCGGCAGCGCGGCCGGCAGCAGCACCTGGGTGAACTGTTGCAGCGGCGTCAGCACCAGCACCTGGCCGACTTCACGGTAGCGGCGCTCCACATGGTTGAAGCCTTGATAGGTGTTGAGCACCATCGGGTAAAACGCCGCGAGGCTGACGATCAGCACCTTGGAGAACTCGCCGTTGCCGAACCACATGGCAATCAGCGGGATCCAGCCGAGCATCGGCACCTGGCGAATCGAATGGAACAGCGGGCCGATCAAGCGGTTGGCCACGCCTGACAGCGCCATCAGCACCCCCAGCGTCACGCCGAACAGGATGCCCAGCACCAGGCCGGTGCTGGTGCGCGCCAGGCTGGCCAGCAGGTTGACCAGCAACTCGCCGTTGCCGAGCATTTCCCACAGCGCGGCGCCGATCGCCGACAGCGGCACAAACGCATACGCGCCTGCCGCGTCCTGGCGCGAGGCGTATTCCCAGGCCAGGATCAACAGCAGTGGCAGCAACAGGCCGCGTGATTTTCTCAACAAGGGCAGCATGGGGAACTCCTAGCGGGTCTGCCAACGGAACAGGCGTTGTTCGAGGCGACGAAAGCCGTAGTCGAGGCCGAAGCCGATCACTCCGGTGACCACCACGCCAACCATCACCACATCGATGCGCAGCATCTGCCGGGCCATTTCGATCATCTGTCCCAGGCCGCTGTCGGCCGCCAGCAATTCGGTGGCCACCAGCACCACCCAGGCGCGGGTCAGGCTGATGCGAAAACCGGTGATGATCGGCGGCGCGGCGGCGGGCAGGGCCACCAGGCGCACAAACGTCGGCCAGCGCAGGCGGTACACATCGGCCACTTCAAAATAACTGCGCGGGATGCCACGCACGCCTTCGCCGGCCGCCAGGGCCACGGGGAAAAACGCGGTCTTGGCGACGATGATGATCTTGAAGGTTTCGTCGATACCAAACAGCAGCACGAACATTGGGATCAAGGCGATGCTGGGGATCTGGCGCAGGGTGTGGAACAGTGGGCCGCAATACGCCTCGACGTTCTTGGACAGCGCCATCAGCACGCCAAAGGCCAGGCCGCACAGCGAGCCGATGCCAAACCCCAGGCCCAGGCGTGACAGGCTGTTGCCCAAGTGGTCGAGCAGCTCGCCGCTGGCGAGCAGTTCTTCAAAGGTTTGCAGCACCTGGGCCGGTGGCACCAGCAGGTTGCGCGGGAAAATGCCGAGATGGGCTACCAGCGCCCAGGTGGCGAGGAGGGCGAGGGGTGAGATAAGCCAGGAGAGCAGTCGAAGGAGGCGCATGGCGGGTCTTAATTGGACTAAGTACCCGCTGGCTATCGCAAGACATGTGCCATGTATGAACTCCGAACACCCTGAAGATCTCCTGTAGGCGCTGGCTTGCCAGCGATAGCGATGTTCCGGTCGACATCATGGTTGGCTGTGTCGCCGCCATCGCGGGCAAGCCAGCTCCTACAGTGGATATTTGTTCCTTCAGGGAGAGCGGGTTGATGCCTGGGCAGCAGAAGGGTGCTGCTGGAGCAGCACCTATTCAGCAATCGCCTCAGAAGTCGTAGCTCACACTGGTGTAGTAGAACGCACCCTGGGCCCCTTCGGGGCTGGTGATCGAGTACTTCGGCACCCCGTACAACTGCGCGCCGTCGGCCTTGTCCGGGTGGGTGTCGAACAGGTTGATCGCGCCCACCGAGACCTTGATGCCCTTGTGGAAGGTGTACGACAGGTCCACGTCGGTCACCCATTGCGGGCTGAAGGTCTGGTCCAGGTTGGGGTTGGTGGCGTTGAGGCTTTTCCATTCGCCATACCGACGCTGCGCCACGGTGAGGCCCCAGTTCTCATACAGCCAGTTGGCGCTCAGGGTCAGCTTGGAGTCCGGCGTGCCGTCTTCGATCAGGCCCTGGGTGTTGCGCCCGACAATCTGCGAACCCTTGATATTGCCCACGTCGCGCAAGCCGGTGATGGTGGTATTGGTCTTGGCAAAGCCGCTGCTCAGGTTCAGGCGGCCCCATTGCTGCAGGTCCCACTGGTAGTTGCCGGTCAGCTCGATGCCGTCGGTGCGGGTGTCGGCCACGTTGGTGTAGAACGCCGCGCTCTGGATGTTGGCGTAGGGCGTGCCGGCAAAGATCGGCGTCACCACGCTGGCTGGCAATTGGTCGGAGAGGGTGATGCGGTTGTCGATGTTGATGCGGTAGGCGTCCACCGTCACCGAGGCGTTTTCCAGGGGGCGCCACACCAGGCCGAGGGAGTAGTTGGTCGACTCTTCCGGCTTGAGCGCCTTGCCGCCCAGGGCCTGGGCTTCGGGGCTGTTGGCGCGCAGCGTACGTTGCTGCACCTCCACGTAGTTGCCGCTGCCCGGCGGCTGCTCCACCACCTGCACACTGAACGACGACATGCCGCTTTGCACCAGCGAGGGCGCACGGTAGCCGGTGCTGGCCGTGGCTCGTGCGGCAATCTGCGGGGTGAAGTCATAACGCAGCGACAGCTTGCCGTTGGTGGTGTCGCCGAAGTCCGAATAGTGCTCAGTGCGCACCGCCACGCCGGCCTGGAATTTCTCGGTGATCTGGCCTTCGACGTCGATGTACGCGCCGAGCACCTTGCGCTCCAGGGACGCTGCGTCCACCTGGGTGATACCCGAGTAATAGCCGGGAATGCGCCGCCCGGTGATCGGATCGACCGTATTGAACAACGGCCCGTTCTGCCAGCCGGCCGCCTCGCCGGCACTGAGTTGGTAGTTCTCTTTGCGCCAGGCCAGGCCGGCCGACAGGGTCAGCGGCTTGAACAGCAAGTCGGTGGGGAAGTCCCGCACCCAGTCCAGGGTCAGGTTGGTCTGGTCGTTCTCGCGCTTGCCGGTGTAGATGTTCGACGGGCTGTTCACGCCATAGCTGGGGTTGATCGCGTTGCGGTCATCGGAGGTGAGCGTGTTGTTGCCATGGTTCAACGCCAGGTCGAACTTGCCCAGTCGGTCGTCCTCGAAGCGCAGGCCACCGGTCAGGGCATAGTCTTCCAGGCCGTAGCGGGTCACCGGCAAGCGCCCGTCCGGGTAGCGTTGCAACGCGGTGCTGCCGTAGTTGTTGCGCAAGGTGGTGGGCGGGTCGAAGAAGCCTTCGGCGTCGGTGTTCTTGTGGGCGTAGGTGGCGAAGCCGTAGGCGGTGAAACCCTCGCCGAGGCCGATCTCGCTGTTGGCCACGACGTTGTATTGGTCCGAGACATTGCCCGAGCCCCAGCGCCAGGTGCGGTAGCGGTTGTTCTGCTCGCGTGGCGTGTTGACGCTGGTGTCGCCGGGATAAAAGATCCGGTTGTCGGGGTTGGTGTCGCTGGCCGGATCCTGGCTGCCGGCGTCGAAACTCAGGGTGAGGAAGCCGTCGTTGGGCAGGGCAAAACCTTTCCAGCCACTGAGCTTGCGTTGGATACCGTCGCCTTTGTCATAGCCACCGAAGCGGTAGCCGAGGTTGCCGCCGTCGTCGTTTTCCTTGAGCACAATGTTGATCACCCCAGCGATGGCGTCGGAGCCGTATTGAGCGGCGGCGCCGTCGCGCAGGATTTCCACGCGCTGGATCGCGCTCAGCGGGATCAGGCTCAAGTCGACGGCGGCCGCACCGCGCCCGTTCACCAGGCTCTGGCGGGTGATGTTGGCGCTGCTGTGACGGCGCTTGCCGTTGACCAGCACCAGCACTTGGTCCGAGGCGAGGCCCCGCAGCGACGCGCCTTGGGCGATGGAACCGGCGAAGGCGCCCTGGGGCGATTGCGGGAAGTTGAACGACGGCGACAGGGCGGTGAGCGCACCGGACAAATCGGTGGCGCCGGTCTGCTGCAATTGCTCGCCGGACAGCACGTCGATGGGCGCTGCGCTCTGCAGGGCGGTCAGGTCACTGCGGCGGGTGCCGAGCACCACGACGGTGTCCAGGTGATCATTTTTGGCGGTGGGCTGGGTGGTGTCTGCCGCATAGACAGGCACGGCAAGGCTGCCCATGACCAGCGCAATGGCGCCGGCCAACGGAGTGCGTTGGAACATAAAAGTGGTCCTTTCAACAGTTGAACGTTGGCGTCTGCGCGCCGGGCTCTATTGCCGTGCCGATGAGATCAAAGGTGGGAGCTGGCTTGCCTGCGATAGCGGTGGGTCAGACGATGACCTTGTCGGCTATGCAATCGCCTTCGCAGGCAAGCCAGCTCCCACAGTTGATCGGTGTCGTTTGGGAGAGCCGGTTTTGGCAGTGAGTCAGGGGGTTAGAAGCGGCTGGTCACGCTCAGGCCCACGGTGCGGGGGTCGCCATAGGTGATCACGTATTGGCCAAGGCCACCGTTGGGCCGGCCATGGACTTGGTAGCGGCGGTCGGTGAGGTTGTTGACGAAACCGGTGACGCTGAGTTTTTCGTCGGCGCTGTACCAGGTCAGCCGGCTGTTGGCCAAGGTGTAGTGGGGCTGGCTCAGGTCTTTGTCGGCGCTGCTCTGGCGGTCGGCGAGGAAGTATTCCTTGTCGCGGAAACTCACGTCGGCACCGGCCACCAACTTGCCGCCGATGGCCAGCGGGAAGGTGTAGTCGCCGCCCAGGGACACCACGTTACGCGGCGAGCGCACGAAGCTGTTGCCGCTGTAGTCGCCGGTGACCGCACCGGTGTTGGGGTTGGTGTTCTTGAAGTCGGTGTATTCGGTGTCCAGGAACGAGATCGCCGCACGCAGGTGCAGGTAGTCGGTCGGTTGGCCTTCCAGCTCCAGCTCGGCGCCCTTGACCTTGCCCTTGGCGCCGTTGGTGAGCGCGGTGGTCAGCACGCCGTTGTTGACCGTCAGCAGGTTCACCTGAATATCCGAGTAGTCGTAGTAGAAGATATTCGCGTTGGCCGTGAGGCGGTGGTTGAACCACTCCGACTTCACACCGAACTCATAGGCGTCGAGTTGTTCCGGGTCCACCGTGGTCAGCTGCGACAAGCTGGTGGACAGCCCGGTGTTGAAGCCCCCGGAACGGAAACCGTGGGCATAACGGAAGAACACCCGCACGTTGTCGTTGATGCGGTATTCCGGGGTGAGGTCGTAGGTCCAGGCTTCCCAGGTCTTGTCTTCCTGGCGGTTGCCGTTGGTGCCGACACCGGCCAGCGGGATCAACGGGCCGTTGGCCGTGGCGCGGGTCAACTGGGTGAGGTTGAGGTCGATGTCTTTCTTTTCCTGGGTCCAGCGCAGGCCACCGGTAACGCTGAAGTTGTCGGTGAAGTCGTAGGTCAGGTTGCCGAACAGCGCGTAGCTGTCGGTCTTGTGGTCGTAGCTCAGGTCACGAAAGTCCGTGGCGCCGCCGATCTGGTTAGAGCCGGTGCCATTGGGTGTCGGCCCCGGCACGATGAAACGCCCGGCCTGGCTGTCGAGGTCCTCATGGAAATAGTGCGCGCCGGCCAGCCAGCGCAGGGTCTCCTGCTGGGGCGAGGCCAGGCGGATTTCCTGGGAATACTGGGTGTATTTGTTGTCGGCGGTGGAGGTACCGTTGACCTCGTACGGCGTGTAGTCGGCGTCACTGCTGGACTGGCCGCGAATGTAGTCGTACGCCGTGATCGACGTGAGCGTGTAGTCGCCCAGGTGCCAGTTGAGGGTCAGCGAGGTGCCGTCGTGGTTGAGTTTGGAGTCGTCATCCACGTTCAGCGCGATATTGCGCCCGGCCGGGCGCTGGTAGCCCACGTTGTAGTAGCGGCCCAGGGTCAGCGCACCGTTGGCGCCGTCGCCCTTGAACTCACGGCTGTGGATCTTCCACAGGGCGTCGAGGTCGTCGTTGAGCTGGGCGAAAAACTGCAGGCGCACGGCCTTTTTATTCACGTCGCCGTAGGTGTGGTCGTCCACCAGGTTTTTCTGGAAGCCGTCGCGTTCTTCCGAATACAGGGAGATCCGCGCGGCGAGTTTCTCGTCCACCAACGTGCCGCCCAGGGCGCCGCTCAAGATGCGTTCGTTCTTGCTGCCAAAACCGATGGTGCCGAAGCCGTCGGTATCGAAGGTGGGCTTTTTCGAGATGATATTCACCGCGCCCGCCGTGGTGTTCTTGCCGTACAGCGTGCCTTGCGGGCCGCGCAGGATCTCGATGCGCTCCAGGTCCCACAGCGGCCCGCCCCCGGCAATCGGCGCGTTGAGGTAGACATCGTCGGCATAGATACCCACCGGGTACACCGTGGCCGCGCCGGTGTCGCCGGTGCCCAACCCACGGATGTACCAGCGCGGGCGGCCATCGCCGTCCGGGTTCTTCGCTGAGGCGTTGGGAATGAAGGTGGTGATGTCGCCCATGTTGCGCACGCCGTCGGCCACAATGTTGGTGCCCTGTACCGCCGACACCGCCACTGGCACCTCTTGAAGGGTTTGCTCGCGGTGTTGTGCAGTGACGGTCACGGTCTTGAGTGCCGGTTCGGTTTGAGTGGTGTCATCTTCAGCGGCGTGAGCGCTGCCTGCAACGAGTAACGCGAGCCATAAGCCCTTGGTGATTGGATTGATGGTATGCATGAAAGTCTCCCCCGGAAAATGTGTCCTTGAAGGGGGTAGAGCAGAGATCGTGCCAAGAGGATTTCAGGATGGATACAGATGCATAACCTACTGTTATTTAACGGATAAATAATTATAGGTGACACCTTTTAACGAAGAAATTCGGCACGTGTGTAGGCCGTGAAAACAGCCTGTCGAGGATTCAGCAGAAGTTGCTTGGAGGGTGCTGCTGGAGCAGCAAGAGAAGTGTTGCCAGATCAACACATTTCTTCTTGGTTCACACCTACCTTGTAGGAGCCCGGCTTGTCGAATCGTCGCACCGCGGCGATGGCGATTTCAATGACGCCATCGCCGGCAAGCCGGCTCCTACAGGGTCTGTGTGGCGGGCGGGGTTATACGGCAACGCGGGAGGTAGAACCAATGACCTTTTCCAGCACACTGAAATCAATCCAGTCACGCACATCGAAGCGCCTTGGAATGAAATGCCAGCGAAACAGAAAGTCCGTGAAATCCTGCAACGCTTCAATCGACCGCGAGTCCAGGGTGGTACGCAACCGCCGATGCGCATCCTCGCCATACGCCGCCGTCACCCAGTACTCACTGGTGTTCAATTCCTTGGCCAGAAAGCGCCGGGTCTCATCCGGATTCGCCCAGGCCCATTGCTCGGTGCGCAGCACGGTGTCGACGATTTTCACGCTGGCATCGAAGTGTTCCTGCAGCAGGTTGATGTCCACCGTCAGGGTGCGCGGCGTGCCGTTGTTGCTGCGGATCAGCGGATCGGGGTGGGAGCCGGTGTCGACCACCACGTGCAGGCCGAACTCGTTGGCCAGGTGCACGGCGTGGGCGCCCTTGAGGAAAATCGCGTCGATATCGCCGCGCAGCAGGCCGATCAGCTCGTTATTGCGCCGGCTGAAACGGCTGACGCCCAGGCTGACTTCGGGGCCGTACACGTAAGAGGTCTGGTTGTCGCTGTAGGTGCCGCCGTAGGGGTAGTCCACCAGCTCCACATCACTGACGTTCAAGCCTTCCAGCTTCAAGGCGTTTTCCAGGCCGCGCAGGGCCTGGGCGCGGGTGAAGTCGATCTGCACGTTGGCCCATTTGGGCAGGCCGAAGCGGCGGTTTTTCAAGTCGCGCACGCTCTTCACACCGCTTTCGGCGGTGGTCAGGATCAACTGCACTTCGTCGCTCCACGACAGCCCCAGCACGCGGGTCTCGACGCCACTGGCATAGGCCCAGATCGCCGGGATGTTGCCGCCATGGCGCACCGAGTTCTGCAGGTGATGGTCGTAGTGGGCTTCGCGCACTTCCCGTTCGGTGGATTCGCGCAACGATTGGATGTTGGTGCCGTAGGGCAGGAAGGCTTCGGCCAGCCGCCCGGATTGCACGGCAATGCCAAGCCCGGTGGGCACCGGGCTGTGGGTGTACCAGAGGGTATCGAGTGGTTTGCTCATAACGGTCTTCGTTCAACTCCATGAATTTTCAACGCTGCCCGACCTGTAGGAGCCCGGCTTGTCGAATCGCCGCGGTGCGACGATTCGACAAGCCGGGCTCCTACAGGGTTAGCTGGCGAGTGCGGTGTTGCCGTCTTGCAGCGCATGCAGCGGCCGTGCATCGATCCATTCGCGCACGTCGAAGGTGTTGGGAATAAAGCGCCAACGGTGCAGGAAGTTCGTGAAGTCCTGCAGGGCGGCAATGGCTTGTTCGTCCAGTTCGGTACGCAGGCGCAGGTGCGCATCCTCGCCGTAGGCGGCGGTCACCCAGTACTCGCTGCTGTTGGTTTCCCGCGCCAGGTAGCGGCGGGTGTCTTCGGGGTGGGTGTGGGCCCATTGCTCGGCACGCATCACCGAGTCGAGGATGCCGGTGGCCACGTCGTAATGCTGCTCCAGCAGGTTCAGGTCCACCGCCAGGGTGCGCGGCGTGCCGTTGTTGCTGCGGATCAGCGGGTCGGGGTGGGAACCGGTGTCGATCACCGTGTGCAGGCCGAAATCATGGGCATGCTGGGCCGCGCTGGCACCCTTGAGAAAGATCGCATCGACCTCGCCGCGCAACAGGCCGATCAGTTCCAGGTTGCGTTCGCTCACCTGTGTATTGACCGGCGTGCCAGCCACATTGCGCACCGCGCTGTCGCTGAACGTGCCGCCGTAGCGGAAGTTGACCAGCTTCACATCGCCGACCTTCAAACCTTCCAGCGACAGTGCGTTTTCCAGGCCGCGCAAGGCCTGGGCACGGGTGAAGTCGATCTGCGCGCCGGCCCAGTCCGGCAGGCCGAAGGTGCGGCCCTTGAGGTCCTTGACGGTCTTGATGCCGCTGTCCTGGCGGGTCAGGATCAGTTGCACCTCATCGGCCCAGGACAAGCCGATCACACGGGTTTCGCGGCCTTGGGCACGGGCCCAGATCGCCGGGATATTGCCGCCGTGGCGTACCGAGTTTTGCAGGGTGTGGTCGAAGTGCGACTCGCGTACGGTCTTGTCGTTGGACTCGCGCAGGGACTGCACCTCGGTGCCTAGGGCGCCGACGGTGTCTTGCAGCCAGCCTTTCTGCACGGCAATGCCCAGGCCAGTGGGCACGGGGCAACGGGTGTACCAGAGGGTGTCGAGGGGTTGCGTCATCACAGGTTCTCCCGCAGCGCTCAGGCGCTGGCTTTCAAGGGTTGCAGGGCCGGGCGTTGGTGCACCAGCGGCAAGACTTCCTGGCCAATGCGCAGGGCTTCTTCCAGGTGCGGGTTGCCGGCGAGGATAAACGTCGAAAAGCCGGCGTCGCGGTATTCCACCAGGCGCTCGGCAATGTTTTCGTGGCTGCCCACCAGGCCGACCGTGGGGCCCGGCTTGGCCTTGGCAAAACCGGCCCACAGGTTGGGGCCGATGATCAGGTCGTCAAAACGGTCGACGTTTTGGTGGTAGGCGGTTTGTCGCGCGGCACCCACCGAGTCCGAACCGCTGGTAAACCCTTTGGATACGGCGCTGGGCTTGCCTTCGAGCTTGTCGAACTGGCGGCGCAGGTCTTTCCAGGCCAGCTCTTCGGTCTCGCGGGCGAACAGGTCGACCCGCAGGCCAAACCGCACGCTGCGTCCTTGTTTGTCGGCCAGTTCACGCACGCGGTCGATGTGCGGCTTGAGCTTGTCGATGGGCTCGGCCCAGTTCAGGTACACGTCGGCGTGCTTGGCGGCCACGCCGAGGGCGGCGTCCGAGAAGCCGGAGAAATACACCCCGGGCTTGCGCTCGTTTTGCAGGTCGTGGGGCAGGGCGCCGTTTTCGAGCTGGTAGATATCGCCGTCGTAGGAGAATTTTTCGTGGGTCCACAGGCCCTGGATGATGTCGAGGAATTCGCCGGTGCGTTTGTAGCGCAGGTCGTGTTCCAGGAAGTCGCCATTGGCGCGCTGGCTGGCGGGGTTGCCGCCGGTGATGATGTTCCAGTCCAGGCGGCCACGGCTGAGGTTCTGCAGGATCGCGGCCTGCTGGGCAGCGTAGGCGGGCAGGGTCCAGGTGGCCTGGAAGGCGATCAGGAACTTGATGCGCCGGGTTTCCCGGGCCAGCGCGGCGGCGGCGATCCAGGGCTCGGGGCCGGTGGGCAGCAGCGCACCTTCGAACCCGGCGAGTTCGGCGGCCTTGGCGACCTGGGCGATGTAGTCGATGTAGGTGAAGTCGTCGGGCTCGCCGTTGGGCAGGCGGCCAGGGGCGATGTGGCCGGGGCGGTAGTGGGGGTTGCCGCGGTTGTGTTTGTCGGTGGTGAGTTGCGGGCCGTCGGTGCCCAGTGGCAGGCGCCAGAAAAATTCAGTGCTCATGGGTGCTCCTGATTCGGTCGTGCGAGGTGCGAGGGACCTGATGGAGGGGATGTGTGCAACGGGCATGCCATGGGGGCTGGGCGCCGTGGGGGCTTGGGTTGGCGGGGGGATTTGGGGTGGGGGTGCTGCTGGAGCAGCAGTGGGGCAGCAGTGGGTGTTGGGGGTGAAGCAGTGGCTTGTTTTTTTGGGGGGGAGTACATATCCGTTTTTTGGGGGATGGCTGCTTATGGTTCCGCCCTTACGGCGGGTCACTTTGGAAAAGCCCCAAAGTAACCAAAGGGCTCTTGCCCCAACACTCGGCACCTCGCTTAGGCTCGGTGTGCCCGTAATCCGACAGTGATTTGGGGGGCCGCCGCCACGCGCCATCCATGGCGCGGGGCGGCTAAGCCGGCGTCCTGCCGGCTTACCCCCCAAATCCCTGCCGAATTCCGGCCAGCGTGTTTTACGGGGCGCTTAAGATCAAGATCAAAAGCAAGAGCAAGAGCACAGCGGCCTGACAGCCGGCTTGAGTGGTGTAGAGCAAAAGCAAAGGCAAAGACAAAGATAAAGACAAACGCGGTCCACTGTAGGAGCCGGCTTGTCGAATCGTCGCACCGCGGCGATGGTCGTTAACGATGACGCAAAAATCCCGGCGAACTCAACACCCTGTGGGAGCTGGCTTGCCTGCGATGGTATCAACTGGTTATGCCTGTTTCACCGAGGTGCCTGCATCGCCGGCAAGCCAGCTCCTACACGTATCTGCTTTTGATCCAACCACTCAGGTCGGCTACTAGGCCGCCGTGCTCTTGCTTTTGATCTTGATCTTAGGCGCCCCGTCAAACACGCTGGCCGAACGCAGGCTTGAATCCGTGGGTAACCCGGCAGGACGCCGGGTTAGCCGTCCTGGGCCAAGGATGGCCCATGACGGCGGCCCACGGATTCAAGCCGGAGTGAGGGCATGCCGAGCCTAAGCGAGGCACCGAGTGTTGGGGCAAGAGCCTTTTGGTTACTTTTGGGCTCTTTCCAAAAGTGACCCGCCGTAAGGGCGGAACCATAAGCAGCCGTTACTCCAATAACGGATATGTACACGACGTCAAACCACCACCTCCGCACTCAACAAATAACTCCGATACAACCCCGCATACACCCCATCCCTCTCAATCAACTCCCCATGCCCCCCCACCTCAACCACCTGCCCATGCCTCACCACCGCGATCCGATCCGCATCCCGAATCGTCGCCAGCCGATGGGCAATAATGATCGCCGTACGCCCTTCACACAGCCGTCGCAACGCCCGCTGAATCCGCCGCTCGGTATGAATATCCACCGCCGACGTCGCCTCATCCAGCACCAGCACCGCCGGGTCCGCCAGGTACGCGCGCACCAGGCACACCAACTGCCGCTGCCCATGGCTCAAATGCGCGCCCAGCGGCCCCACCTCGGTGTGGTACTGATGGGGCAGCCGCTCCAACACCTCATCCGCCCCCAACTCACGGGCCGCGGCAATTAGCAGCGCATCAGACGCCTGGGGCGCTGCCAGGCGCAGGTTGTCGAGAATGCTGCCGCTGAACAACACGTTGTCCTGCAACACCACCCCCACATGCCGGCGCAGGGTGTGTTGCGCCAGGTCGCGCACGTCGATACCGTCAAGCCGCACCGCGCCGGTCTGGGCTTCGTAGAAACGCGTCAGCAACTGCACCAGCGTGCTCTTGCCATGCCCGGACGGGCCGACAATCGCCAGCACTTCACCCGCCGCAATATGCAGGTTCAGCCCGGTGAGGACCGGCGTCTGCCCGTAGCTGAATCCCACCTGGTCAAACTGCACGTCACCGCGTGCCAGCGGCAGTGGTTGAGGCGCGGGGCTGTCGACGATCTGCGGGCGGGTGTCGAGCAACAGGAAGATCCGCTGCGCCGACGCCGAGCCCGTGGCGTAACGCTCGAACAGGTCCGACAGTTCCTGCAGCGGCCCGAGGAACAGAAACACGTAGAACAGGCTTTCAGCCACCTGGCCCACACTCACGTCGCCCGCTGCCAGGCCATAGGCGCCCACCAGCAACAACAGGGCGATGCCGGCCGAGCTAAGCAGGGCGGTAAACGGCGCAAACCACGACGAGCGCAAGCTGCCGCGAATCAGTGCGTGGTTGAAGTCATCCAGCAGCCCGCGATAACGCTGCAGGTTGGGCGTTTCCTGGGCGCATTGTTGCAGCAGGCGTGCGCCGCTGACGCTTTCCACCAGGTGCGCGGTAAAGCGGCTGCGGTTTTCCGCGACCTTGGCCCAGTTGCGCTGGGATATGCGCTTGAAACTCCAGGTGGCTATGACCAGCAGCGGCACGGTCGCCACCAGGCTCAGAAAGAAGCGGGGGTCGATGCGCCACAGCATGACCGACGCCAGGCCGCAACGCAGCACGGCGCCGAGTAATTCCGGTGGGCCCTGGATCACCAGCGGTTCAAGGGCGTCCACGTCGCGGTCGACCCGGGAAATGATGCGCCCGGCGCGGGTCTGGTCAAAGTAGCTCACGCTCAGGCCCTGCACATGGGCGAACACCTGCACGCGCAAGGCGTTCAGTACCCGGATCGCCGCGCTGCCGGCCACGAACTGCGAGACCCCGGCCAACAGAAAGCGCGCCAACCAGCTTGCCGCCAGGCCAAGGCCCAGCCACAGCACCAGGCGTTCATCCAGCAGCCAGTGATCGGCGCTTTGCACCAATCCGCGGTCGAGCAGTTCACGCACGAACCACGGGCGCAGGAACACGGTAAATACCAGCAGGATCTCGATGCCGATCACCGCCAGGATCTGACGTCGGATCGGCCACAGCAGCGGCAGCAGGCGCTTGAACATGCCCCGGTCGAGGGCTTTTTTTGCCAGCATTTCTTCGATTTCGATGTCGCTCAAGGCTTTGCCTGGCAGCGGGTTAGCCATGGTCGATCCCCAGCAGGTCGCGGTAAGCCGCGTCGGTGGATTGCAGGTGGGTGTGGGTGCCTTGGGCGACGATGCGGCCGGCGTCGAGCATCAGCACGCGGTCGGCCAGCAGGATGGTCGAGAGCTTGCTGGAGATCACCAGCACCGTCGTGCCCTGCAGTTGCCGCAGGTTGTGCAGCACCTGGCGTTCGCTGATGGCGTCGAGGGCGCTGGTGGCGTCGTCCAGGCACAGGATGTCCGGTTTGCCCAGCAACGCGCGGGCCAGGCACAGGCGTTGACGCTGGCCGCCGGACAGGGTGACGCCGCGATCGCCCAGGGGCGTTTCCAGCCCGTGGGGCAGACGTTGCAACACATCTTCGGCGGCGGCCAGGTGCAGGGCGTCGCGCAGTTGTTCGTCGCTGGCGTCGGGTGCCGTGAGGCGCAGGTTGGCGGCCAGGGTACCGGCGAACAGGAAACTCTCCTGCGGCACCACGTGCACCCGTTGGCGCAATGGGCCCAGTTGCAGAGCGCGGATGTCCTGCCAGCCATGACGGTCCGATCCCAGCAAGACGCGCCCGGCCGTCACATCGCTCAAGCGTGGCAACAGGCTGGCCAGCAAACTCTTGCCAGTGCCCGTGGCGCCGACCAATGCGACGATCTCGCCGGGCTGCAAGGTCAGCGAACAGCCCTGCAGAATGTCACGGCCACCGCCAGGCGCCGTGACACTCACCGCATCGAGCTTGAGCCCCAAGGGACTGGCGGGCAGGGTGGCCGTACCGCTGCGGATCGCGGCCGGAGCATCGAGCAATTGCCAGATGCGCTCGGCACTGGCGCGGGCGTCGGCGAACGTCTGCATCACCCGGCCGATGCCTTCGATGCGGAACACCAGCGTGGTGGCGATCAGCAGGGAGGTGACCAGCTCACCAATCCCCAACTGACCGGCCGCCACCAGATGCGCGCCGTACACCAGGATCCACACGTGCCCCAGCGCGACCACCGCCTGGGGCAGTGGGATGCGTGAACTGGAATAGGCCAGGGCCTGCCGGGCCAACGCGGCAAACACCGCCACTTGGTCGGCAAAACCCTGGATACGCGGTTGCTCCAGCGCAAATGACTTGATCACCCGCACCCCGCCAATGCCTTCGCTCAGGTCCTGGTTGACGCGGTCATAGGCGTTGCCGACGGCACGGTCCAGGCCCACCAGCCGTTCGGTTTGCAACACGAAAATCCCCAGGCCCGTGACCGTCAGCAGCAGCGGCACCAGGCCCAGCAGTGGGTCGTACCAACTCAGCAAACCCACGGTGGCCAGTACCACTAAGGGCGTTTCCACCAACTGGCGCCAGAAGGTGATCAGCGCGTCGCGTACCTTGTCGGCGTCGCGGGTAGTGCGGGTGATCATCTCGCCCATGCCGTGCTGCCAGTGGTAGCCCAGGTGCAGGCTTTGCACCTGGGCCAGGATGCGTTCGCGCAGGCGTGTCAGCAGCTCTTGGCTGATCACCAGCGACAGCACGCTGGCGACGTATTGCAGCACGCCACGGCCCAGGGCTACGGCCAGCATCAGGCCCAGCCAGTACCAACCCAGGCTGGCGTCGAGGCTGCCGTCGGCGTGATGCACCACGGCGCGGCCGGCGCTGACGTCGTTGACCGCGTGGCCGATCAGCCATTGCTGCCAGACCAGCCCCAGGTTGATGGCGATGTACAGCGCTGCCACCAGGCTGAACCGCCAGGGCATTTCCCGGTAGATCGCCAGGCTGCGCAGAAGAGGGTGTCTTTCGATCATGAAAAGCTCATCGGCAAAAAGGAATTCACGCGTCCCCGTGTAGGAGCCCGGCTTGCCGGCGATGGCGTCGGCACATCCATTACAGATGTCGCCTGACACACCGCCATCGCCGCGGTGCGACGTTTCGACAAGCCGGGCTCCTACAGAGTTGTGTGGTTATTTTTGGGTGGCGCCCTGGGTTTCCTTGGCGTTGAGGATTGCGGTGTATTCGCCGGGGTCCACGTCGTTGAGGTAGTAGTTGCCCACGTGGTGCAGGCGCCAGCGGATCGGGTCGTGGGTGGTGTGCACCCGGGCGTTGCGCCAGAAGCGGTCGAGGTTCCATTTGCTCAGGGATGCGCTGGCGCCGAGCAGCGAGAAGATGTCGCTGGAGATCTTCAGCGAAGCGCTGTCGGAGTGGGCGCGGGCGGTGGCGACAGAGAGGATCAGTTCGTCTTGCAGTGCCTTGTTCTCCGGGTCCAGCTCATGGGCATCAAACACCCGTGCCGCATCGCGCAACAGCGACTCGGCGGCGCGCAAGGCCACCGCGTATTCGCCGATCTGCTTGATGATGTGCGGCTCTTCATTGGCGTGATCGACGCCGCTTTCCACCCACGGGCGTGCGTTGTGCTTGAGGTAATCCACGGCGGCCGACAGCGCGCCCGCAGCGATGCCGGTGTCGATGGCCGCGTGAAGGATCTGCGGGAAGGTCAGCCCGGTGCGTTTCATCGGGCCTTTGCGCCGTGACACGTAGTCTTCGTCCAGCACGATGTTGTCGAAATTCACCGTGCCGCTCACCGAGTTTTTCTGGCCGAACGCCTCCCAGTCATCTACCAGGGTCAGGCCCGGCGCGTTGCGGTTGAGCAGCACGCCCGCGCCGCCATCCTCCGAGGCGGCGGTGAGGGAGATCCATTCGGCCAGGTAGGAGCCGGTGGAGTAGAACTTGCTGCCGTTGAGCACCAGGGCGCCGTCCTCACGGCGCTCGACGCGGGTCTTGAGCGCGAATTTGTTCTTGCCGCCGACCTCGGCCAGCGCATTGCCGAAGCGTTTGCCGGCCAGCACATCGCTGACCAGGCGATCACGCACGGCGTCGGGGTAGCCGTTGAAGATGCCGCGCAGCATCACGTTATGGATCTGCAGCAGTTGCCCCACACCGCCATCGGCCACCGAGATGATGCGCACGGTCTCGACGATGGTTTGCACCGACGCGCCAAGCCCGCCGAAGGCCTCTGGCACGCCGATGGCGGTGATGCCGCTCTCCGATAACAGCTGCGCCTGGCGCCACGGCAGTTGGCCGTTTTGCCTGTGGTCGGCGGCAATGGCGGCGATCTCCACGGCGATTTCATGGGCGGCGGCGATGGCCTCGGCTTCGCTGTGCAGCTGGCGTATGGGGGCCTGTTCAAACGTAGTCATGCATTCATCCTTCTGGTTTGGTTCGCGCCGGGCTCCTACAAGAGCGAGCGGTGTCTGAAGGGGCTTGAGCAAGTTCCAAGCCAACGCCTGAAACTCCATGGCACGGGGGCTGAGGCACACGGGGTGCTGCTGGAGAAGCAACACCCCCAAGCGACTGCTGGCGCAGCAGCAGTGCTGTTGGCAGGTCAGCAATCGCGTTGCATAGCCCCGGGCATCAGCCCCGTAAACCGGGGCTTTGGCCGTTTGGCACGGCCTCTGCAATACCCCCTCCACTGAACCCGCCCAATTCAATGGAGCTGCCGATGACCCTTTCCGCTGTCCTGCCCACGCCTGAGCTTGAGCAGATCTGGTTTACCCGTTGCCCGGTGCCGACCGCGTCCGGCATCGCCTACAAGCTGGGCTGGCTCACCGAAGAGTTCGCCGCCGATGGCCTGCCGGTGTCCACCTTGCAGGAGGCGCGCCAGCTGGGCCGCCATCACTACGATCACGACCTGCCAGGGCTGTTTCGCGAAGGCGGAAATGTGCCGGCATTGGCCGCCCGTGCAGCCGGTGCGCCGAGTCGGCTGATCGGCCTGACCTGGATCGAGGAATGGCAAACCATCCTCGTGCGCCCGGACTCCGGCATCACCCGCCCCGAGGACTTGAAAGGCAAGCGCCTGGCCCTGCCAGCGTGGGGCGAGAGCCGGCCGGGCAGCATTGCCCGGGCCATGAGCCTGCACGGATACAAGGGCGCCCTGAGCCTGGCCGGCCTGGGTTTTGATGACGTGACGCTGGTCGAAGTGGCGTTGCAGGATCAGGAACAGGCCCCCGACCCGCAGCGTGGTTTGCAGCGCCTGTGGTCGGGCCTGGATTACCTGGTGCGTGGTGAGGTGGACGCGGTGTACGTCAAGGGCGCTTCGGCCGCCGACGCGGCACGCCGGTTGGGTTTGGTGGTGGGCATCGACCTGGACCTGATCGCCGAGCCGCGTTATCGCATCAACAACGGCACGCCGCGGCCGATCACCGTCCACCAGAGCCTGCTGGACAACCACTTTGACCTGGTGGTGCGCTTCCTCGCGCAAACCCTCAGCGCCGCCGAGTGGGCCGCGAACAACCGCGACAGCCTCAACGCGATTCTTGAAGAAGAAACCCGCGCGGGCAGTGCCGGTGTGGCCGAGGCTTATCGCGGCGACTTCCACACCACCCTGGCACCGGACCTGTCGGCCCAGCGCCTGGCGTTCCTCGACACCCAAAAGACTTTCCTTTACCTGCACGGCTTCCTGGAGCGCGATTTTGCCATCGCCGACTGGGTCGACCCGCGCCCCCTGCAAGCTGCCCATGAACTGTTGGCCACGCGCCGCGCCTGAACCTGGAGACACCCCATGACTGCCATCGTCCACGCACAACCCATCAGCCAGGAGTTGCAGGCCTTTATCGACAAGGTCCTGCTGGAAGCTGAAGAAGCCTTCACCGTGTTCCGCGAAACGAACACCATCACCGCCAACGGCACCGTTGGCTTTATCGAGCGCGTCCCCGGCCAGGAGCTGCTGGTGTCGGTGAACTACGGCGGCCCGTGGAACTACCGCAAGCCGCTGCAGGCCACCGTCACCGACTTTGCCGGCAACGTGATCTTCGGCAAGGGCAAGGGCGGCCTGGGGCGCTACACCAAGCTGTTCCAGCAGCACCCGGACGTGACCACCGTGTCCCACGTGCATTCGCCGTACCTGGGCGCCTGGGCGCAGACCCACCGCACCCTGCCATTTCATTACGTGCCGGTGCAGCGCTACCAGCTGGCGCGTGAGCTGCCGGTGTACATCGACCGCCGCCAGCAAGAGGTGGATTTCATCCTCGACAAGATCGCCGAAAACCCCTTCAACCTGGCGATCCTCGAAGCCAACGGCGGCTCCACGGTGTGGGGCAAGCAAGGGCTTCGCGCCACGGCGGAATTCATCCTGTTGCTGGAGGAGGGCGCACAACTGCAATTGCTCGCCGACGCACTGGGCGGCTCGCGCGCCTACGGCCCGGGCGTGTTGACCCAGCAATGGAAGATGAGCGGGTTGTTCGAGCAGGCCACGGCGCTGGGCCTGGTGCCGGCGATTGACCGTCGTAGCTAAGGTTCACTCGGTCCAACTGTGGGAGCTGGCTTGCCTGCGATAGCGGTGTACCAGGCGACATCAATGTCGGATGTGCCGCCGCCATCGCCGGCAAGCCGGCTCCTACAGGGGGATTTTTTAATTCAAGGATGTGTTGTCATGGCCGTAAAAATTCTCTGGTACCTCACCACGCCCGATGGCCCTTATCCGTGGGAGCCCGAAGGCCGCTGGAAAACCGATTTCCACCACCTCAAGCAACTGGCCGTCGCCAGTGATCGCCTGGGTTACTACGGCTCTTTGCTCGGCTCCAGCCCGAATGAAAGCCTGGCCGTGGCCGCTTCGTTGATCGACGCCACCCAACGCCTGCGCTTCCTGGTGGCCCAACACCCGGGGGAGCTGTCGCCGGCCGTTCTGGCCAAATGGGCGCTGACCTTCGACCAGTTTTCCAACGGCCGCCTGTTGTTCAACGTGGTCAACGGCAATGACGCGGGCCTGGCGACACTGGGTGTGCATTACCCCCATGACGAACGCTACGCCTTCAGCCTCGAATACTGGCGGGCGTTCCAGGGCTTCTATGCCGGCGATACCCGTGGCTATGACGGCGACTACGTCAAGCTCGCCCCCCGTTCGCCGGGCGCGGCCAGCCATCCGTTGGGCGGCTGGCACCCGCCGTACCAGAAGCCCGGCATCCCGCTGTGGGGCGCAGGCACATCGGGGCCGGGTGTCGAGCATTCGGTGCAATTGCTGGACGTGTACCTGAGCTTCGCCAATACCCCGCCGAAGCTCGGTGACAAGTTCCGCAAGGTGGCCGCCGAGGCCGCGAAAATTGGCCGCGAGCTGACCTTCGGCACGCGCTTGCAGATCATCGTGCGCGAGACCGAGGAAGAAGCCTGGGCCCACGCCGAAAAACTGCTGCAACGCACCTCGCTGCAGACTGCACGAAATGCCATCGAACGCCAGCTGCCGCCGGGGGTGAGCTTGGATGATTTCCACAGCGACGACCCGCACATCCAGCGCAATGTCGACACTGTTCGCAGCGGGCGCTTGCCCACCGCACGCGAGCTGGAGATCTACCCCAATGTGTGGCTCGGGCCTAGCCTGTTCGGCTTCAACATTCTTGGCCCGGCAGCCGGCACCTACCTGGTGGGCAGCGCCGAGCAAGTGGCCGAGCGCATTCGTGAATACGAGGCCCAGGGCACGTCGGCGTTCATCTTGTCGGGCTTCCCGCTGATCGACGAAGCCCACCGCGTGGCCGACCTGTTGTTCCCGCTGCTCGACCTGGACCACGGTTTTGACGTGCCACGCCTGGGCGTCACCCACACGGTTGTGCAGCGCGAAGAGGCTTGAGTGATGAGTGACGGATTTTCCCGCCGGGTGTTTCTCGGCAATAGCCTGGCCATCGGCGGCGGCTTGCTGCTGGGGGGCTGTGACAGTGGTGCGGCGACCCAGGGCGCGGCCGTCCTTACCGGCAAGCCCGTCAGCGGGGGGCGCTTGCGTGTCGGCATTATCGACGGTGACCAGTCCGGCAACCTGGACGCCCACAAACCGGTGGGCGGCGGGATCATTCGCGGTTGGGCGCTGTACAGCAAGTTCTGGGAATGGAACACCGACGTCAGCACGCGCCTGGCCCTGGCCGAATTCGCCGAGCCGAACGCCGACGCCAGCGCCTGGACCATCCGCATCAAGCCGGGCCTGGAGTTTCACCACGGCAAGACCATCGGCGCCGACGACATGCTGTTTTCGTTGTTGCGCCTCACCGACCCGAAGCTGGCTTCGCCGTTTGCCGGGCTGGTGGGGGCCATCGACCGCAATGCCTTGCGCAAACTGGATGAACGCACGATCGAAATCCGCTTCAAGCACGGTCAGAGCTTCTTCCCGCTGGATGAAACCCTGATCAGCTTCGGCGGCATCGTGCCCACCGACTATGACCCGATCACTAATCCGGTGGGCGCCGGCCCCTACAAGCTCAAGCGTTTTGTACCCGGCCAGCGCTCGCTGTATACGCGGTTCGAGAACTACTACAAGCCCGGCCAGCCGTATGCCGACGAGCTGGAAATCATCGAATTCAAGGACCAGGTGTCCCGGGTTGCCGCCTTGCGCGCCGGGCAGATCGACGTCGCCAGCGGCGTGCAGGCCGAGCACAGTGCATTGCTCAAGGCCGACTCGCGGCTGCAACTGAGCGTATCGCCGACCACCTCGTTTACCGGCTTCAACCTGAACCTGGCCAAGCCGCCGTTCGACGATGTGCGGGTGCGCCAGGCGTTTCGCTTGCTGGCCGACCGGCAAGAGTTGGTGGACCGAGGCCTGAACGGCTTTGGCCGTATCGCCAACGATCTCTATTCGCCCCACGACCCCACCTACAACCATGGGATTGCCCAGCGCCCGTATGACCTGGAGCAGGCGCGGGCGTTGTTGCGCCAGGCCGGCCAGACCGACCTGCGCGTGGAACTGACCACCACGCCGGGGCCGGGCGTCAACGCCGCGCTGGTGTTTGCCCAGCAGGCGAAGAAGGCCGGTGTCGAGGTGCGCGTCAGCCAAGTCGACGGCGCCGTGTTCAACGGCCCGCAACGCGAGCAATGGCAAGTGTCGCCGGGCTCCACACCGGCCCGTGGTTTCCTCGCGTCGGCGTTGCATAACGATGCACCGTTGGCGATCTATAACCGCAGCAACTTCCATGACCCGCGCTTTGACGACCTGTACCGCCAGGCCCTGGCCCAGCCCGACCTGGCGTTGCGCAAAGGCCTGGTGCATGAAGCGCAGCAGATCCAGCACGCGCGGGGCAGCCTGTTGATCTGGGGTTTCAGCGACGTGCTGGACGCGGCCTCGGTGAAGGTCGGTGGCCTCACGCCGGAACAGACCACCTTCGCCTCCTGGCGCTTTGATGAGTTGTGGTTGAACCATGTCTGAGCCGCACTGCAACACCCCACGCACACCGGCGTGGCTGTCCTGGTTTGTCGGGCGCCTAGGCTATGGCCTGCTGACCGCCTGGGTGATCAGCCTGGTGGTGTTCATCGCCACCCAGGCGCTGCCGTCGGACCCGGCGCGGGTGATCCTCGGCCCGGACGCGCCGCTCGACAGCATCCTCACGCTGCAACATCAACTTGGGCTCGATCAGCCGATTGCCTGGCAATACCTGCGCTGGTTGGGCTCGGCTTTGCGGGGTGACCTGGGTGTGTCGCTCGACTCCAACGTGCCGGTCAGTCACCTGCTGTGGGGGCGGTTTGGCTACACCCTGGTGTTGCTGGCGGGCGTCATCGCCGTGGTGGTGCCCACTGCGTTGGCCCTGGGCGTGGCGTTGGCGTTGCGGCGCGACAGCCGGCTGGATCGCTGGGGCCTGTCGTTGCTGATCTTCCTCAAGGCAACGCCGGGGTTCCTGTTGGCGATTGGCCTGGTGCTGTTGTTTTCCATGCCCCATATGGATTTTTTGCCGGCGGTGTCGATCCTCGACCCGGACCAGTCGTTGCTGCGTCAACTCAGGTTCCTGGTGCTGCCGGTGTGGGCCCTGAGCCTCACCGCCTTGCCGTACCTGACCCGCATGGTGCGCGCCGCAATGATCGAGGCGCTGGCATCCGACTACGTGATTGCCGCCCGCCTGCGTGGGGTGCCCGAGCGGCGCATCGTGTGGCGCCACACCTTGCCCAATGCCCTGGTGCCGGCCATCCAAGGGGTGGCGCTGACTTTGCGCACCTTGATCGGCGGCGCGGTGCTGGCCGAAGTGATCTTCAGCTACCCCGGCATTGGCACCGCGCTCAACGCCGCGATCCAGATGCGCGACCTGCCGATGGTGCAGGCGATTGTGCTGGTGATCACCTTGGCCGTGGTGCTGATCAACCTGCTGGCCGACCTGTTGACTGTGCTGCTGACACCCAAGCTGCGCACGGCGCGGCGGGTGACCCTGATCCAACGCAACCGCCGTGGCATTACGCCCTGGTGGCGCCGTTCCCGAGGTGACGCATGAACGAGCCGCAAACCCGCAAGGGCCTGTTGATCACGCTGCTGGTGGTGGCCGTGGCGTTGCTCGGCCCTTGGCTGGCGCCCCACGGGCCGACGGACATGGTCGGCCCGGTGTACGGCGCCCCCACGGGCGCGGCGTGGCTGGGGTATGACTTTCTGGGGCACGACGTGCTGTCGCGGTTGCTCAGCGGTGGCGTGTCGGTGCTGTGGATGTCGGTGGCGGCGGCGAGCCTGGCGCTGGCGGTGGGCACCACCCTCGGTTTGCTCGCCGGCTTGTCGCGGCGACGGCTGGACCAGTGGATCACCTGGTCGGCGGACGTGTCCCTGGCGTTTCCCGACCTGATTTTGGTGTTGCTGATCGTCTCGATGCTCGGGCGTGCGCCGTGGCTGATCGTGTTGACGGTGTCGATCGCGTTCATCCCCGGCGTGATCCGCCTGGCACGCGCCAGCGCGGTGGCGGTGGCGGGGCAGGAGTTTGTCGAAGCGGCGCAGATGATGGGGTATTCGCGCCGGCGCATCCTGTTCAAGGAGATTCTGCCGAACATCCTCACGCCGTTGCTGGTGCACTTCGGCAACCTGCTGACCTGGGGCGTGGGCATGCTTTCGGGCCTGAGTTTTCTCGGCTACGGCGTGGCACCACCGACGGCGGATTGGGGCTTGATGATCAACGAAAACCAGGCCGGCCTGCTGGTACAACCCTGGGCGGTGCTGGCCCCGGCCGTGCTGATCGGTGTGTTTGCCTACGGCACTAATATCCTGGCCGAGGGCATCGGCCGCAGCAGCGCAGGGACGGGAGCAAAACAGCCATGAACGCCATGACCGAAATCGACAGCGCGGTGCTGCAGGTGCGTGACCTGCGGGTTGAATTACCCGGCGAAGTGGACGTGGTGTCGGGCATTTCGTTCAGCCTGCAAGCGGGGGAGATCCTGGGACTGGTGGGTGAGTCCGGCTCGGGCAAGACCACCCTGGCCACCGCGTTGTTGGCCCATGCGCGGCGTGGTGCGCAGATTGTCGGCGGCCAAGTAAATGTGGGCGGCCAAGCGCTGTTGAGCCTAGAGGGTGAAGCCCTGCGCTGTGCCCGAGGCAGCCTGATCGGCTATGTCGCCCAGGACCCGGCCACGGCGCTGAACCCGGCGCTGCGCATCGGCCACCTGTTGCGCGAAACCCTGGCGGTGCATCCTTTGGGGTTGGATCGCGAGGCGCAACAGGTGCGTATCCGCGAGACGCTGCAGGATGTCGGCCTGCCGGATGAGCCGGAATTCCTGCGGCGCTTTCCCCATCAACTGTCCGGTGGTCAGCAACAGCGGGTGATGCTGGCGCTGGCGTTTGTGCTGCGTCCATGCCTGATCGTGCTGGACGAACCGACCACCGCCCTCGACGTCACTACCCAGGCGCACATCCTCGACACCCTGCGCCGCTTGTGCAAACGCCAGGGGGTGGCGGCGGTGTATGTGTCCCATGACCTCGCGGTGATCAAGGACCTGGTGGACCGGGTGATGGTGATGTACGCCGGGCGCATCGTCGAAACGGCGACGCGGGAGGCGCTGTTCAGCCGGCCGTCCCACCCGTACACCCGAGGGTTGCTGGCGGCGATCCCGGATGTGGCGGGGCGGCGTGAATTGCAGGCGATTGCCGGGCATGCGCCAGCACCGGGGCAGCGGCCAACGGGGTGCAGCTTCGGGCCGCGCTGCGAGCGGTTTACCGACGCGTGTTCGCGGGTGGAACCCACCTTGCCGGTGGACGTCGCCCATGCCGTGGCCTGTTGGGTGCCCCATGAGCAACCGTTGCAAGCGGTCGCACTGACACCGATTGCAAGCGTCGCCGCGCACACCCAGGCGCCGTTGCTGACGGTCAGCGCGTTGAATGTCGCCTACGACCGCCAAGTGCTGTTCGACATCAACGTGCAGGTGCAGCCAGGGGAATGCCTGGCGTTGGTGGGGGAGTCCGGCTCAGGCAAGACCAGCCTGGCCCGGGCCATTGCCGGCCTTGGCGAGAACGCCACCGGCGCATTGAGTTACGCGGGGCAGGCTTTACCTTTGCAGGCACGCCGGCGTGAGGCGGGGCAGCGGCACCCGATCCAGTACATCTTCCAGAACCCGTACCGGGCGTTGAACCCACGGCAAACGGTGTACCAGACGCTGAGTGCGCCCCTGGAACACTTCTTCTGCGTGAAGGGTGCAGCGGCGCGGCAACGGGTGGAAGCGGTGCTGATGCGGGTGTCGCTGCCGGCCTCGGTCGCCGACCTGTACCCCGGGAGTTTGTCGGGCGGCGAACGCCAACGCGTGGCCATCGCCCGTGCGCTACTGTGCGAGCCCAGGCTGCTGATCTGCGATGAAATCACCTCGGCGCTGGATGTGTCGGTGCAAGCCTCGATCCTTGACCTGCTGCGCCAGTTGCAGCGCGAAGGGCTGACCTTGCTGTTCGTCACCCACGACCTCGGCGTGGTCCGTGCGATTGCCGACCGGGTGCTGGTGCTCAAGGCGGGCAGGGTGGTGGAGCAGGGCGCGGTGGATGAGGTGCTGGACCGGCCGCAGGCGGCGTATACGCGTACGCTTCTTGCGCATTCGCCGTCGTTGGGGTGAAGGGCAAATTTGCGCGGTGATCGAACGAGTGCTGCATAACCTGTGGCGAGGGAGCTTGCTCCCGTAGGCGGTGCGTCAGTCACCCTTTTTTCAACTGACACACCGCCTTCGCGAGCAAGTCGAATCGTCGAACCGCCGCTCCCACAGTTAAGGTAGGGGTGAACCTGGTGATTCATGGTTGGCTGTGAGGTCCTCACGGGAGCAAGCTCCCCCGCCACAGGTTAGGCGTTTGCCTGCCTGCGCCGTGCCTCTTCCCGCACCGCCGGAATGATCCACCGCCCATAATCCACGGTGTCGTACAACGGGTCATAGCCCCGATTCAAAAACGTGGTCACGCCCAGATCGACGTAATCCAACAAGGCCTGCGCCACTGTTTCAGGTGTGCCCACCAGCGCCGTGGTGTCGCCATACGCTCCCACGGCCGTGGCGGTTGGCATCCACAACGCGCGGTCATGGCGGTCCCCCAAGGCGGCCGCCGCCAGCAAGCGTTCCGAGCCGGTGCCCTTGATGCGTTTGCTCCACGGACTGCCCGCCGCAAACTGTGGGTTGGCCTTGATTTGCGCCAGGATCTGCTCCGCCCGCTGCCAGGCCAATTCCTCGGTAGCGCCCAAGATCAAACGCACCGACAAACTCACCCGTGGCGCATCAACCCCGGCCGCCGCCGCGGCGGCCTTGAGCTTGGCAATCTGTTCCGCCACGCCATTCAACGGCTCGCCCCACAGCGCATACAAATCCGCATGCTTGACCGCGATCTGGTAGGCAATGTCGGAAGACCCGCCAAACGAGATCGGGATATGCGGCTGTTGCAGCGGCTTGACCGGTGAAAACGCGCCCTTGATGTTGAAGTATTTGCCCTCGAAATCGAACGGTTCCTCGGCGGTCCAGGTGCGGCGCACGATCTCCAGGTATTCGTCGGTGCGCTGGTAGCGTTCGGTCTTGTCCAGCAGGAAATCGCCTTCCTGGGGTTCGGCGGTGATGCCGGTGATGGCGTGCAGGCGTATGCGCCCGCCGCCGGTGGTGTGGTCCAGGGTGGCGAAGGAACGGGCGGCCACGGTCGGCGCGGTGAGGCCCGGGCGATGGGCGATCATGAACCCCAGGCGCTCGGTGTGCGCGGCCGCGTAGGCGGCGATCTGCAGGCTGTCGGCGCTGCCGGGGCCGCTGGCAATGAGCACGCGGTCGAAGCCGGCGTGCTCGTGGGCGCGGGCGTGGTGGCGGATGAAGTCAAGGTCGAAGTCCGGGCTGCGAACGCCACGGGTCTCGGACCATTGGCGGGGGAAGATCATGCCGACAAATTCAATGGACATGGAGCGCTCCTGGTGCGGATCAGAATTGATAGTCGACCTGGGCCAGCAAGGTGCGGCCAGGCATGGGTTGCAAAAAGGTGTTGGTGGAACCGGCCAGCCCGCTGACGAAGTTCAGTTCGTTGGTCAGGTTGAGCACGCGCAACGTGGTGCTCCATTGCGGCTGGCGGTAGTACAGGGCGAGGTCGAGGTTGTATTCGTTGGGAATCTTCACGGTCTTGCTCAGGTTCAAGTACCAGCTGCTGGTCCACCAGCCGGACAGCTCGGCGCCAAAGCCGGAATCGAAGCGGTAGTCCACGTAGCCGCTGGCGGTGTATTCGGGAATCTGCACCGCGTCATAGCGCCCGGACGGCCGCTGATTGAGGCTGTTGTTGTCGCCGAACACCGTGCCGTTGTCGGGGATGAATCCCGCCGAAGCGAACCCGGCCTGGGAGGTGAACTCGTTGTAGGCGTTGAGCTTGGACAGGTTCAGGCCGCTGCGCAGGTGATCGTCCGGTTGATAACGCACGGTGGCTTCCACGCCCTTGATCATCAGCCGCGCGATGTTGTTATTGCTGTCGGGCGCCTGATCCCGGGCTTGTTTGAATGCGGCCAGGGTCATGAACAGCTGGTTTGGCACCGCCTCGACCTTCACGCCCACTTCGTGCAGCACGCTCAGGCTCTGGAACGCCAGCGGGTTGAGGCTGTTGGCGCCACTGCCGCTGCCCCAGCCCAGGCCGTTGGAAAAGAACCCGGTGTTCACCGCCAGCGAGCGGTCGAAGGTGTAGTACAGCGTGGTGTTTTCGGTGGGTTTCACATAGGGGCTGACCTGGAAAGCGAAGAGCCTGTAGTTGTCGCTGTCCTGGCGTCGGCTGCCACTGGCCAGGGCGAAGGGGTTGTGGATCTCGGCCTCGATCCAGCTGCGGCTGGCGCCGATGTTCAGGCCGAAATAATCGCCGTACTTGAGGTTGTGCTGGCTGAACAGGGTCTTGGTGGTCCAAGTGCTTTCGGCGGTGTAGGGCGCCACCGATTCCGCATACAGGCCATGCCCGGCCGCATACATCGGTGGCAGGTTGAGCCAGCCGTAATAGTTGGAATACTGCGGCACGCCCGGTTGGCCGATCCACGCGCCGTTGCCCCCGGCCGGGTTGCTGCCGTCGAGGCCGAGCAGGTCGCCCGGGTTTTTGCCGGACGGATTCTGGGTCAGGTCATAGGCGTTGATGGTCGAGCCGAAGCTGTTGTTGGCAGCAATCGACTGGTTGAACTCGCGGCGATAGATCAGGCCGGTGTTGCTCTCGTCGCGCAGGGTCCAGCCGCCCACTTGGGTTTCGTTGCGCGAGCGGAACTCGAAGCGGTTATCAAAAATGGTGTCTTTGGATTGCACCTGGAAGGCACCCACGGCGTCGGTGATGTCCTTGGAGCGCTCGTAGAACGTGCTGTTGGCCAGGGTGATGGTCGGCGACAGATCGGCCTCGATGCGCAGTTGCGTGGTGAAGCGCCGCGAGCTGCTTTCATCCTCTTTGCGTTGCCCGGTCTGTGACGACAACGACTGCTCGCCATTGCCCGCCAGGGTCGGGTCGTACACCCAGCCGCGCAGGCTGCCGGGGTTGGCCTGGGTGTTGGGCGAGGCGGTCTGGAAGCTGCCATCGACCACGCTGTATTGGCCCTGTGCATTGCGCTGGCGCTGCACCCAGCCGAGGGTTGGCGCATCGGCAGCGCCGGAAGCAAGGACCGGCGACCACAGGGTGTTGCCGTTCTGGATGATCGGCGTGGCACTCCCGGCGTAGTACTTGCCGTGATCCACCAGGTCCTGGGTGGCGCGGTTCCAGCCGTGGGTGATGTTGTAGTCGTAGTAGTTGTCGTAGCTGGCGTTCCAGTCCACGCGCACGTTGTCGTTGCGCCAGGCGAGGGCGCCGTAGAACGCGTCGAAGTTGTTGTCGACGTTGTCGTAGAAATCCTGCTGGCGCTGCTTAGTGATGCTCACGCGATACGCCAGGTTATCGGTCAGCGGGCCGGTGTTGTCGATGCTGAATTTGTTGGAACTGCGCGAGGTGCCGTCGGGTACCCACGAGCCCAGTTCGCCGCTGAGCTTGGTCTTGAACTGATTGAAGTCCGGCTTTTTGCTCAGGTAGTTCACATAACCGCCGCTGCCGGACACCGAGCCGTAGGTCACCGAGGACGGCCCGGCGACGATATCGGCACCCTCGTAGGCGTTGAAGTTGGCCGGGTGGCGCACGGCGTAACCGCGCTGGCCGTCCTGGAAGATCTCCGAGCCCTGGGCACGGAACTGCGGGGCAATACCGGCGTTCTGGCCACCGCCCCGGGTGATGCCGGGGGCGTATTTGACCAGGTCATCGGCGCTGTGGATGGAACCGTTGGCCAACTGCTCGGCGTTGATCTGCACCACCGAGCGCGGGGTGTCGAGCACCTTGGCCTCGGTGCCGCCGTACACCGAGGTCGGCGGGCGGGTGGGCAGGGCGTCGTCATCGGACTCGGCGGTGCTGGCTTGCACCGTCACGGTTTGCAGTTGGGTGTCGGCGGCAAAAGCCTGCAGTGGCAGGGTGGCGGCCAGCAGCAGGGGTAAACGCAAGGCGATAGCGTGCATGGCAGAAATGCCCCATTAAAAAGAATTGAAAACGCAGATCCCTTGTAGGAGCCCGGCTTGCCGGCGATGGGGCCCTCGAATCCGGCGCAACGTTCAAGGACGCCATCGCCGGCAAGCCGGGCTCCTACAGAGCGTGGGGGATCAGGCGGTGTCTTTGAGCCAGAGCTTCTCGAAGCGCCAGGTGCTGAACAGCGACGCTTCGGCACTGGCACCGCCGACGCGTGTGGACACGCTGTCGAGCAGGTCGGCGTAGCCCCAGATCAACATGCCGCCGCGCTCGTATTGGATCTGCTGCACCTGATGCACCAGGGCCTTGCGTTTCTCCAGGTCGGGCTGAGCCATGGCGGCGAGGAACAGCTCGCTGAATTGCGGGTCGTTGAAGTGGGTCTTGTTCGACACCGCAAACGGCGCATCGGTATGAATCGCGCTGGCCAAAAACGGCGCACCAATGCTGCCGCCAGTGCTCAGGGTCCAGTCGTTCTTCAGCGGGCCCTGGAAGGTGGCGAGGTCCACTTGCTTGACCTTGAGGGTCACGCCAATGCGCTTGGCCTGCTCGGCCAGCACCAGCGCCGAACTCAAACCCGGCCCCGGCGTGGTGACCAACTCGACTTCGAGGTTTTCCTGGCCGGCTTCCTTGAGCAATTGCGCGGCGCGTTGCGGGTCATGGGGGCGCGGACCCAGGCTGTGGTTGAAGGTGGGGTCGCTGGGCGCATACAGGTCGTTGGCCACGCGGCCCTGGCCGTTGAGGGCACGGCGTACCAGCTCATCGCGGTCGGCCAGCAGGCGAAACGCTTCACGCACCCGTGGGTCGTTGAACGGCGGCTTGTCCAGGTTCATGTCGAAGGACAGCCAATTGCCGGTCACCGACTTGATCACCTGCAGGCGCGGGTCCTTTTGCAGGATCGGCAGTTGCTCGGTGGGCATCACATTGGCCATGTCGATCTGCCCGGCGCGCAAGGCGGCGAGGCGTGCGACCTGGTCCTTGAAGTCGATGATCTCCAGCTCATCGGCGTAGGGCTTGCCGTCCTTGTAGTAGTTCTCGAAGCGGGTGAACAGCGAGCGTTGCCCCGGGGTGAAACTCTTGAGCTTGTAGGGGCCGGCGCCTACGGGGTTGGTCACCGGGTGGTAGTCCACCGGCACGATGCCGCCAAAGTTGACCCAGGTTTCTGCCAGCGGCATGTAGCTGCGCCCCTCGCGAAAGCCCAGGCGCACGGTGCGGTTGTCGAGCTTGACCAGGTTGTCGCGGTCGACCCAGTGCAGCAGCGCGGCATACGGTGACGCCAGTTGCGGGTCGGTGAGGCGGCGAATCGAGAAGATCAGGTCGTCGGCGTCGATGGTCTTGCCGTTGTGGAACTCCAGGCCCGGGCGCAGGCGCAAGGTCCAGGCACTGGCGTCGGCATTCGGCTCGGCGAATTCGGCCAGGGCCAGGCGCGGTTGCATCTGCTCGTCCCATTCCCACAGCTTGCTGTACAGCGCAAAGCCGCGAACGATACCGCTGCCCACCGGCTTGTGCGCATCCAGGTTGCCGCTCTGGTTGCCGTCGAGAATGCCCAGGCGCAGGCGCCCGCCATAGCGCGGCTGGTTGTTGCCGGCGGTGGCGGTGGGCGCGTCACTTGGGCCGCAACCGGCCAGCAGCAGGCCGCCGCCGACGGTTGCGCTGTAGCCGAGAAAGTCTCGGCGGCTCAGCAGTAAGGTCATGGCATCAGGCTCCGCCGTTGGCTGAGTGCAGCTCGCGCAGCGGCTCGGTGCTGCGGCTCAGCTCGGCGCGCTCGCTGCGAAAGTGCGGCAGGATGTGCTCGCCGAGGCGATAGGCTTCTTCGAGGTGCGGGTAGCCGGCGAGGAAAAACAGGTCGATGCCGATGCTGTTGTACTCGCGGATCCGCGCCACCACGTTTTCATAGCTGCCCACCAGCGCACAGCCCGGTGGGATGCCGATGTAGCCGAAACCGGTCCACACGTTGGGATGGATGAAGAAGTCATCAAAACCCTGGGTTTCGTTCTTCTCGGCAAAGCCATGTTCGTAGCTGAGTTTGCGCGCAGTGCGCAGCCCGGCGTGGGCGGCCACTGCCTTGACCGCGCCACGGGCGATGCCTTCGTCGAAGAAGCGCTTGGCTTCGGTAAGCGCCAGCTCTTCGGTCTCGCGGGTGATCACATCAATCGACAGGCCAAAGCGAATGTCGGTGCGCCCCCATTTCAATGCGCGCTGGCGCAGGTCGGCGATCAACGCGGCGATTTCGTCCGGGTGCTCGGCGCGCATCAGGTAGAAGTCGGCGTGCTTGGCGGCAAACTCTCGTGCCGCCACCGAAGAGCCCGCTGTGCAGATCAGCGGCAGTTGCGCCTTCTTCAGCGGCCCGCGCAGGCCACCGCCGTCGGCTTTGTAGAACTTGCCGTCGTAGTGGAAGGTTTCGTTGTGCCAATAACCCTTGACCACGTCCATGAACTCGGTGGCGCGCTCGTAGCGTTCATCGTGATCGCTGTAGTCGCCGACCTGGCGCTGGATCACGTCCGAACCGCCATTGATGATGTTCCACACCAGACGGTTGCCAGTGGCGCGCTGGTAAGTGGCGGCCTGTTGCACCGCCACCCATGGGGTGTAGTGGTAGGGCTGGAAGGCGGTCACGAATTGCAAGGTGCGGGTCTCGCGGGCGAGCAGCGAGCAGACCGTCCAGGGTTCTTCGCCGGTGGGCGCGTTGACCATCAATGCGCCGCCAAATTTATTGATTTCGGCCGCCTTGGCAATCTGGCCCAGGTAGTCGATATAGGTGAAGGGGTCGCCCACGCTGAACCCCGAGACGGCGCCGGTGCTATTGGCGCCGCCGCGATGCCAGTCGCCCCGGTTGCGCGGGTCGCCGGGCAAAAACTGGGTTTCGCCGTGCAAGGGCAGGCGGGTGAAGAATTCGATGCTCATGAAGCCTCCTGCTTACTGGGCGGTCGGGGCGCAGATCGGGGTGATCGGCTGGTCGTTGATGACCTTGTGGGCGAACGGGATCGAATCCCTGAGCGAGGCATTGACCGTGGCGCTGTGGCCCAGGCCTTTGTAGAGATGGCCCTCGACCACCGAGCCGGCGTTGCAGGCGTCCTGCATCAGCTTGGTCTGGGTCGCGGCGGCGGGGGTGGTGTCTTCGGCGCCGGTGCCGATGAAGATCGGCTTGGAGGTTTTCAGGGTGGGGTACGACACCTGCGCGAGCCACGGCGCCAGCTGTTTGCCTTTGTAGTCTTTCTTGGTATTGGCAATGCTCAGGCCGAGGCCTTCCACGTCGCCTTCCAGGGCAAACAGGCAACTGGTGCGGGCCTGTTCGAAGATCGGCAGGGCTTTGTCGGTGTAAAAGTCGGCCGGGTTGATGCTCGGGTCGTACTGCTGGGCGGCGAGCAAGGTGTAGAAGCCGTAGGCCAGGGTCGGGTCGACCTTGTTGCGCACTTCTTCGCTGGGGTTCTTGGCGTAGTCGAGGGTGTAGATCACGCCGGTGCCGACGCTGCCTTTCACGCCCAGGTCGGGTGCATAGGTGGCCGCGTAAGCGGCAGCGGCAAAGGCACCGGCACCACCTTGGGACTGGCCGACGATCAGCACTTTGTCTGCCAGGCCCGGTACGCCGGCGACCACCGCTTTGGCGGCGTCGAGAATGCCGTAGGCGGCCATGCGGCTGTTCAGCAGCGGGTGGCCGCCGGGAACGCCGAGGCCCTGGTAGTCGGTGGCGACAATGGCGAAGCCTTCGGCCAGCCAGCGGTTGAGGTATTCCACATCGCGGTACGAACGGCCTTGCCACGACGGGGCGCACACGTCGGCCACGCCTACGGTGCCGTGGCCCCAGCTCACCACCGGCCAGCCACCTTTGGGCGGCGTGCCCTTGGGCAGGAACAGCGCGCCGGAGACCACGACCGGGGTCTTGTTATCGATGCCGTTGGTGGAGGTGTACAGAATGCGCTGGGCACTGGCGGCGTTGGCCAGGCTGATGGTCTTGTCCAGCGGCTCGCTGCGCAGCAGTTTGCCGGGGGTGGCCGGGATGGCTTTGTCCCAGGTGTAGAACGCTGAGACACGGCCATCGCCCTGCAGCGGGTCGGGTTTTGGCGCGTAGGCGTCGGCGGCGAAGACGCCCATGGACAAGGCCAGGATGCTGAGGCCGAAGGCAAAGGAGTGCGGCAGTTTCATTATCGAATTCCCTATTACGGATGGGTGCTGACCTGGCCACGCAGGGCCGGCCAGTAGTCGGTGAGTTTCAGGTCGATCAGCGCCTGATGGGTAAAGCCGGTGGCCAGTGACGGGCCGATGTCGTAGGTGTCGCGAATCAGGTGGTTGGCCAGGGCATAGGTGGTGAGCGCCTGGTAGTGGGCCTTGAGCTGCGCATCGCTTTTCGGTGCCCAGCGTTCCTTCCAGGCCACCGGGTCGTTTTGATCGTCACGGCGCAGCACGCTTTCGGCGGTGCCGGCGCGGGAAGACAGTTGGTAATAGGCGTCCTGGTTCTGCGGCTGGGAAATCCACCACGCCGCCTTGACCCAGGCGGTGGCGAGCAACTGAGTGATGTCCGGGTGCTGCTTCACGAACGCCTCGGTGCCCCACAGGTCAGAGACCAGGCGCCAGTCGTTGCTGCCTTGCTTGGTCGACCAGATGATCTTGCCCACGCCCTTGTCTTCCAGGGCATAAGCCTCGCTGAGCAGCACGGCGGCATCGACCTTGCCTGCCGACACGGCAGCGGCGCCAACCTGCGGGTTGAGGTTGGCGATCTTGAAGTCGTCGAGGGTCAGGCCTTTGCTCGCCAGGAAGTTGCTGAACGCGAACTCCCACGGCCGGCCACGGTGCAGCGCCAGGCGCTTGCCCTTGAGGTCTTCGATGGTCTTGGCGCTGGAGCCTTCGGGCACCACCAGGTAGATGTTGTTGCCGCTGCCACCGGGCACGATCAACTTGCCCGGCACGCCGCCGGCGCCGGCGATCACAGACGGCAAGTCACCGCGTACGGCGAAGTCCAGGCTGTTGTTGCTGAAGCCTTCGTTGATCTGCGGGCCGGCGCCGGCGTGGGGCAGGGCGATCCATTCGAGCTTCACCCCGCGTTCACGCAGTTGCGCCTCCAGCCAACCGTCCTCGATCACCCGCCCGGCGATGCCGCCGAACACCGGTTTGCCACCTTGGGTGTAGGCGACGATGGCGATTTTTACTGAGGCCGGGTCTGCGTGGACTGCGCTGAATGCCAGCACCCCGAACAGCACCGCGATGCTCTTGCGCCAAACGTTTTTCATGGGTGTTCTCCCTACCTGAATGAGCGATCCCCTCTAGGAGCCGGCTTGCCGGCGATGAGGCTGCAAGGCCTAAGGGCCTCATCGCCGGCAAGCCGGCTCCTACAGGGGGAATCGTGTTGGGAGGGAGAGAGCAGATTGCATGCCAGGCGCTGTCACAACCGCTCTAGCCCGTGTAGGGCAAGGGTTTCAGCGATTCGGACAGGGGGCCGCCCCACCCGTGTTGCTGGTGAGCAAACACGCAAGTGCTGGCTGATTGCTGCTCCAGCAGCAGCGGGGTGTTGGGTTGTTGGTATATTCGATCAGGGAATATATAAATATTAATTTATAATTAAATGGTCTAGAAAAGTTCATGCACTATTGAGCACGCGCTTTTACTGCCAGGAATGCACCATGTCGCTGATCACCCATCCCAATGCCCGTGAATTGACCAAGTCGGTGCGTGCCACCGTGCTGGTCTTCAAGGACCCGCGCTCCCAGGAATTGCTGGCGCGCATTGAGCGCCTGGCCCCCAGCGAAGCCAACACCTTGATCATCGGCGAGACCGGCACCGGCAAGGAGTTGGTGGCGCGGCACATCCACACCCTGAGCCGTCGCGGACGCGAACCGTTTGTGGCGGTCAACTGTGGCGCCTTCGCCGAAACCCTGGTGGAAAGTGAACTGTTCGGCCATGAAAAGGGCGCCTTCACTGGCGCTACCACCCACAAGGCCGGTTGGTTCGAAGCGGCGAATGGCGGCACCTTGTTTCTCGATGAAATCGGCGATTTGCCCCTGAACATGCAGGTCAAGTTACTGCGCGTGTTGCAGGAGCGCGAAGTGGTGCGCTTGGGCTCGCGCACGCCGATTCCGATCAATGTACGGCTGGTGGCCGCGACCAACGTCAACCTGGCCGACGCCGTGGTAGCGGGGCATTTTCGCGAGGACTTGTTCTACCGTTTGCACGTCGCAACCATCCGCCTGCCACCTTTGCGCGAACGCCCAGGGGACATCCTGCCCCTGGCTGAATTCTTCCTGGAGGAACACTGCCAGCGCCTGGGTTACAACCGCGCGAGCCTGAGTATTGAGGCCGAGCGCAAGATGCTCGAACACAGTTGGCCGGGCAATATTCGCGAGCTGGAAAACGCGATCCACCACGCACTGTTGGTGTGCCGTAACCAGTGGGTGCAGCCAGCGGATTTGCACCTGGTGGACATGCGTTCTTCGGGCATTCGCCAGGAGGAGGCCAGTCATGCCCCGCTGGCGTTAAGCGGCCCGGTGGACTTGGAAGGCGCATTGAATGCGTTGTTCGAACAGAACATCCCGGACCTGTACGAGCACATCGAAGAGACGATCTTTCGCGCGGCCTATCGCTACTGCCACGGCAACCAATTGCAGACGGGGCGCCTGCTCAATATCAGCCGCAACATCGTGCGCGCCCGCCTGGAAAAAATCGGCGAGCTGGGCAAGCCGGTATTACTCGACGGCCAGTAATGCTAGGTTTTCGAACTTCTCTCACCACTGGAGGGTTCAACGTTGATCCGACTGAGTGACTTTATTGCCGATTTTTCCACCTCTGCGCTGGCGCCGTGGGCAGACCTTGCGCCCTGGGCGCTGGTCACCCAGGCACCGGTGATCGTTCGCCAACTGCTCGCCGAGTTGCCCGCTGATGACTACCACATCGACGGCGACGTGGCGGTTCACCGCACGGCCATCGTGGAGCCGGGTGCCTTGCTCAAGGGACCGTTGATCATCGGCGCCGAGTGCTTTATCGCCAGTGGCTCGTTGTTGCGTGGCGGCTGCTGGCTGGACGCGCAGTGCATCATCGGCCCTGGCGCCGAACTGAAAACCTCCTTTGTCTTCCGTGGCAGCAAGCTGGCGCATTTCAACTTTGTCGGCGATTCGGTGCTGGGCCATGGCATCAACCTGGAAGCCGGGAGCATCGTTGCCAACTACCGCAATGAGCGCGCAGACAAGGAAGTGCTGGTGCGCGTCGACGGGCACTTGCAGCGTACCGGTTGCGACAAGTTTGGCGCGTTGCTCGGTGATCAATGCCGCATCGGCGCCAATGCGGTGTTGGCGCCCGGTGCCGTGCTGGCGCCTGAACGTGTGGTGGGACGCGGGCAAGTGTTCGATGCAGAGGTGTCTGCCTAAACGCAATGTTGAAAAGGGCATGGTGTGCCGGCGCGTTATTAAATAGAATGAATCTCATTTGAGACTCACTCGCGCCGCGCAGGTCTGTTGCCATGAATGATGCTGTTGCCTCGACCCACGCTCCGGAACATACGCTGTCGAGCCTGTACCGCGACCATCGCAGCTGGCTGGAAAGCTGGTTGCGACGCCGCCTGGGCAACGCCTGGGATGCGGCGGACCTGAGCCAAGATACGTTCCTGCGGGTGCTGGCCAGTGCTCAACCGGTCGCGCAGATGCAGGAGCCCCGGGCGTACCTGGTGACAGTCGGCAAGCGTTTGCTGGTGAATTTTCATCAACGGCGCAGTCTCGAACAGGCTTACCTGAACGCCCTGGCGAGCCTTCCTGATGCCTGCGTGCCGTCGCCGGAACAACGCTGGCTGGTGCTGGAAACACTGCAAGCTCTGGACGAATTGCTCGACGGCTTGCCGAGCCTGGTGCGCCGTGCGTTCCTGTGGAGCCAACTGGAAGGCCTGGGCTATCGCGAGATTGCCGAGCGGCTGGAGGTGTCCGAACGCACGGTAAAACGCTACATGGCCCAGGCCTACGAGCATTGTTTGCTGGTGGACCTGTGAGCCGCGACGTCGCCCGCGCCGCTGCGCAATGGCTGGCACTGCTGGAATCCGGCGCAGCCACCGAAGGCGATCACGCCAACTTGCAGCAATGGCGCGACAGCCACCCCCAGCACGAACAGACCTGGCAGAAAGCCCAGTCCTTGCGCCAGCGTTTCAACGACTTGCCCCCGGCGCTGGCGATGGCCAGCCTCGACCGCCCGCAACCTGGGCGTCGCGCCGTGCTCAAGCGTGCGCTGGGCCTGGCGGCACTGGTGCCGACAGCCTGGTTGATCAGCCGCCAATTGCCCATCGAGACCTGGCGTGCCGACCTGCATACCGCCATCGGCGAGCGCAAGCGCCTGCCATTGGCGGATGGGGCCAGCTTGCAGCTCAATACCGCGACGGCGGTGGATGTGGATTTGGCGCAGCGCCGTATCACCCTGGTGGACGGTGAACTGGCGCTGACCGTGCCGGGCCCAACAGCGATGACGCTGCGCACGCGCTACGGCGAGTTGGAGGTGAGGGAGGCCGACATTTGCGTGCGGCAACTGGCTGCGGGTTGCCGGGTGTCAGTGCTCAAGGGTTCCGTGCAGGTGCGCGACTTGAATGGGCAAATGGCAACGTTGCAGGCGGGGCAGCAGGCGTCGCTGAATGCCGGCGGACTGGGCGCGTGGGCACCGTTTGACCTGTCGCAACTGGGCTGGCGTGACGGTGTGCTGACGGCGCAGAACCAGACGCTGGGTGACTTCCTGCGCGAGTTGGAGCGTTATCGCCCGGGCGTGTTGCGCTGGGACCCAAGCCTGGAAACGCTGCGGGTGACGGGCAGCTTTCGCCTGGATGACACGGATCGCATTCTCACTTTATTGGCCTCTACCCTCGGCCTGGAAGTGCACGCACGTACCCGCTACTGGGTCACCCTGACCCCCCGCAAATCCCTGGCCTGATACAACCTCGTAGGAGCCCGGTTTGCCGGCGATGGTGTCCTCAAGGGCCCCATCGCCGGCAAGCCGGGCTCCTACAGGGGTGGGTCAGATGACGTGGGCACGTTGCAGCTCGGTCAGGGACAATGCCTTGAGCTGGGCCAGCAACGGGTCGCGCCGATCCCTCGGATGTGGCAGGTCCACCGCCAGTTCCTGACGAATGCTGCTCGGTCGGTTGTCCATCACCAGCACCCGATCACTCAAATACAGCGCCTCATCCACATCATGGGTCACCAGCAACAACGCGATGGCATGGTGCGCCGCCAGTTGCAGCAGCAAGTCCTGCAGCTTCATGCGGGTAAACGCATCCACCGCACTGAACGGCTCATCCAGCAGTAACACCTGCGGGCGTGAATACAGGCCGCGCGCAATGGCTACCCGTTGCGCCATGCCACCGGACAACGCCTTGGGCAGCGCCTGGGCGAAGCCCGTGAGGCCGACTTCCTCGATCAGTTGGGTGACCCAGGCTTTGTCGTAACGGTCGTCGTCGCTGAAGCCGATGTTCTGTTCCACCGTGAGCCAAGGCATCAGCCGGGGTTCCTGGAACACAAACGCGACCTCGCCCTCGGGGCTGTGCAGTTCTCCCTGATAGTCCTGCTCCAACCCGGCCACGATCCGCAACAGTGTGCTTTTTCCGCAGCCACTGGGGCCTAGCAGGCTGACGGCCTCACGCGGTTGCAAGGCCAGGCGCACATCCTTGAGCACGGTGGTGGTGGCGAAGCTTTTGCGTTGAACATGGATCTGCAACAACGGTTGGCTGCTCATTGCTCTGCTCCTTGGCCATTGAAGGTGTCGCGCCAGGCCAGGCAGCGTTTTTCCAGCGCTGCCAGCAGGCCGTCGGTGATCTTGCCGAGTACCGCCAACACGATGATGGCTGCCAGGACGATGTCTGGCCGTGAGGTTTCCCGCCCGTCACTGAGCAAATACCCAAGGCCCTTGGTGGCCGCGATCAACTCGGCGGCCACCAGGAACATCCACGCCAGGCTCAAGCCGCTGCGCAACCCGGTAAACAGGCCGGGCAGGGCGGCCGGCAGCAGGATCCGCCGTACCAGCCGGCGTCTGCTGAAACCGTACATCTGCCCGACCTCCACCAGCTTGCGATCAATGTCGCGGATCGCCGCCACGCCGTTGAGGTACACCGGGAAAAACGCGCCAATCGCGATCAGCACGATCTTCGAGGTTTCATCGATCCCCAGCCACAGCAGCAACAACGGCACCCAGGCCAGGCTCGGGATCGAGCGCAGCCCGGCGAAGGTCGGTTCCAGGTAGGCTTCGGCCTCGCGACTCAGGCCGACCCAGGCGGCAAACACCAGGGCCAACCCTGCGCCGATGACAAAGCCCAGCAACACCCGTAACAGACTGGCGCTGATGTGTTTCCACAACGCACCTTCGGCGAGGTCAGTGAGTGTCGTGGCGACCTCACTGGGCGCCGGCATCTGGTACGACGGCAGCCAACCCACACGCACCACCACCTCCAGCACCAGCAGGATCAATGCCGGCAACACGAGGCCCTTGAGGCGGCGCGGCCACGCACTGCGGTTAATCACCACCGACGCGGCAAGCGGCAGTGCTTGGGTTTTGCCTGTCATCACGCGCTCCTTAATGGCCGAACGAGGTGTCGATCAACTGGTCGATCACCTGGTCCACATTCACGCCTTTGCGCACCAATTCTTCGGACACCAGGATCGGCGCGGCGGCCTTGGACGCCACCACATCCTTGCTGCTCAGGAAGGGCGTGCTCAGGTCGGTACGCGACAACTGCAGTTTGGCCACTTCCAGCGGCAGGCCGGACTCGTCGGCGAGCAGTTTGGCGAACTCATCCGGGTGCTTCACCGCCCAGTCGCGGGCTTTTTCGTAGGCACCGAGCACTTTGGTGATGGTCTGCGGGTGCTCCTTGGCGTACTTCTCGGTGACGCTGACCACGCCGTAGCTGTTGAAGTCCTTGTTGCGGTACAGCAGGCGCGAACCGGCCTGGATTTCGCTGGCGGCCATGTGCGGATCGAGGCCGGCCCAGGCGTCCACGTCACCTTTCTCCAGCGCGGTACGGCCGTCCGGGTGTTGCAGGTGCACCAGTTCCACGTCGTCCTTTTTCAGCCCGGCTTTTTGCAGGCTGCGCAGGGTGAACAGGTACGGATCGGTGCCCTTGGTGGCGGCGATTTTCTTGCCCTTGAGGTCGTTGACGCTTTTGAGTGGCGAGTCCTTGCGTACCACCAGCGCGGTCCATTCGGCGCGGCTGTAGACGTACACCGATTTGATCGGGCTGCCATTGGCGCGGCTCAACACCGCCGACAGGCTGGCCGACGAGGCGAAGTCCACGCCACCGCTGTTGAGGTACTCCAGCGAGCGGTTGCTGCCCTGGCTCAGTACCCAGCCGACTTTGGTCTGCGGCAGCGCCTGCTCCAGCCAGCCGAAATGCTTGAGCACCAGGCTCACGGGCGAGTAGTAGGCGTAATCCAGATTGACTTGGGCCGGGTCGGTTTCTGCGGCAAATGCCTGGGGTTGAAGGCACAGGGCGAGGGCGCACGCGCCGAGTAAACGTGTGGTGAAGAGGGTCATGGAACAGCTCCGGGTTACATAAGCGAACAAGGCGTTGAGAGAAGGCTTTTCTTATATTCAGAAAACTGAAACGGCATGTTCCATCATGCCTTATAGGAATATGCAGTCTCTGTGCCAGCTCGCGCGGAGGCGCATTTGCGGGGTTTTACGCTGAACGTACTGTGATGGAACAGGGCAGAGTGTTGATCCACTGTTGATAGGCGAACAGTGCTTATATATCCATTAAGAATAAATAAAGAGTTATATATTCCTTTTAATGTCTTCAGCGTTGGCGCATTTTGAGGGCCTGCGCATTCGTGCGGATTGACCCAACAGCCAAAAGGAAAGCCGACATGACCATCAAAGCGATCAATGTGCGCAACCAGTTCAAGGGCGTGATCAAGGAAATCCTGCTGGGGGAGGTGGTGTCTGAGATCGACGTGCAGACCGCGTCCGGGATCGTGACCTCGGTGATCACCACCCGCTCGGTGCGTGACCTGGAATTGAAGGTGGGCAGTGAGGTGATTGCCTTTGTGAAGTCCACTGAAGTGTCCATCGCCAAGTTGTAGGTATCTGAACAGGGAGCCGGCCAGCCGGTTTCCCGCTGTTCTTTTCCAAAGTTATTACCTTCTGCATCATGCTCACAAGCGCAATGCTTGATAATAAATTAACTGGGAACTTATTGGGCGCGTTGTAAATAGCATTGTTCAGATAATCCTTACATTGACGCCCTTTGCCATTTTGTATGTTTAGGCCAGGGATTCATGTTGCAGGGAGGGCAAGGTTATATATCTTTAGTTTGGACACTTATGCACCTAAACCCCTCGGCAACCGGCTCGCGTCATATTCCCATTTTTCCCCCCAATGAACACGCGGGTGACGCCACCCATAAGCGTACGCGCAGGCAACTTCCTAATACTGCCGACCTGCCGGCTACTCCGCCCCCTGTTTTTATACCGGATCACGACGTGCCTGCGAATTTTATCAGCAAGGTCAGCCAGGCTAAGTCGGGGCTCAACTATGAGTCGTTCATGAACGGTTACAACAACCCTTTTGCTGTCGTGTTGCCGGGTTATTTCAAGGACATGAGCAATATTCAGCTTATGCGGCTGAGCCTGGCCCCGTCGTTCACTCCGGAGCAGATGGGTGCTTTGAAGTTTATGATTGAAAAGCGACTGGGTAACGAAAGACTTGAAGATGTCAATCTGTTTACGAAAATAATGACGGGTGAGGGTGTAAAAGTAACGCCGATGTCCCAGGGATTCTATCTGCGGGTCATCAACCAGTTGTCCCCAGGGCAATGTGCAGGGATATCTCACTTAATGTCGCTGGCGATAGCCGAGGGAAAAGAGCATATCTTTCTGGGTAACATCTATCAGGCGCTTGCGGATCCGGATGCGCCTGAGTCCCTGGCGTTTTTCAAGAAACTGGCTCAAGTACACGCGGTCGTTACAGATCCCGATGTTGCGCATGATTCGAAGACCACGAAGTTTGTGCCTCCTGCCGCCATCGCCTCGGAACTGATCAACTCGCCCACCACCAAGACACTCTTGATCAGCACTGGCGGTCACCGTGTGACAGCAGGTGTCATTGTCAATCCCCAAGGACAGCACGCCTACTACTTCTTCGATCCGAACTTTGGTTTTACTATGTTCTCTTCCAAAGAAAGCTTTAAAAAAGGACTGAAAAAGATATTTGAACACCCCGCGCTGAAGGGTTCTTTGGAGACAGAATTTCAGAGTGGCGGAAAACCTCTGTACAAAATAAGTGTATTTAATCCTGATCACCTGCCAGCCCTTTCTGGCGCGTCAAACGATATAAGATTTATGTACAACGCTCCTCTCAGTGGGCTGGATACTCTCAATATTATCAATGTTTCACATGTTCCAACGGCGGAAAATCTGACGTTTCAGGGAGCAGGGCCATCTTCTGCCGAGATGACCGACTACAACAGAGTTTCGTATGAGTTGAAACACGTGCATAGCTCCAAGGGGATGTCGCAGTTTCATAAAGCGATAGAGGCGGTGGCCGCTGTAAGGCGTTTTATGCGCCATCATCCAGGCAGCGCGCTTTCGCCTCGTATGATCGAACTGGAGCAGAAGTTGATCGCTGCAATCAATGAGGCGCGCGGGCCGGCTGACTACCCCTATGCCTTTGAGCGTATGGAACAAAAGCGGGCTCATCTGGTTATCGATAAACTGGGGAAATACAAGAAATCTGAGAGCGCTGTTATTCAGGGCATCGAGTTCAATATGGCTCGCGATCTCAGTATGGGGCCTGACCAGTCACAGCACGTGACCGACGCAATAACAGCCGCGTTGCTCAAGCTTCAGCAAAGTGATCCAGGTGTGGTGAAGTCACTGGGTTCGACCATCAATGTCATCATTGCCAAACCCGGTAGTCGACCGCAAACGCAGTTGTTTATGAAGCGTCCTCCTGTTTTGATTGTCGGTGATGATTTCTTCAACCCTCCTGCGGCCAAAGGCGGCACTGTCGCGGATCAAGTGGGTCGCCAGGCTCAACGCAACGGCGACGCTCCAATCACCGCAAAACAAGCGGCGTTGCTGCTCGGAAAACTCGGCATGCTGGGTCATTACAACGGTGATTCCGGCGGGTTTCTGAAGTTGGTGGATGGCGCGCCGGTCAGTTCGCACGCCAATCCACGCCAAGTGGTAGAGGGCGCCTATACCGCGCGTCTCTATGGGGTGCGTTTGCACAGCAATACCCGAAACGCGGTCGAAAACTTGTTGTTGCCAAGCACGGATAAGTCAGCGCCGGCCGCACCCCAAGGACGCAATACATTCTCCAGAGAGGGCGACGCTGAACTCAAGCGCCTGCAAGCCCAGGACGCCAGCCAACCGCCAATCCGCGTTGGCGAGATGGACGTCAGTCGCGCCGAGCTTTACCAAATGGGGGTACAGGTTGGCGGCAAGCCGGTAGTAGGTGCAATGGTCCCTGATTCGCAGGGACATACAACCGGTAAGGTGCAGATCGACTACACCCGCCTCCTGGCGTACCTGCAATCGGCGCCGCCTGAAGACGCTGAACGCATGGCAAACATTGTCAGCGAACTGGCGGCCAATCGCAGTCCCACTGACGCCCCTTTGATGACTCGCAGCGATGGCGGGCTCGTTCCTGACACGCTTCAGAAGTTTGTCGCTGAAACATCACAGCGATCCGCGGCAGTACGTGATCTGGTGCGTAGCGGGAAACCAATGCCCGCCGATTTTTTTTCCCCGCCAGCGACTGGCAAGCCCGGGGCAAAAACGAATGCCGCCGGGCTTGGATTTCGGGCTTTCAGCACGTATCAAGGGTTGCGCAGTTCTATCGAGAGCCTTCAGAAAGGCGATACAACAGGGGGTGCAATCGGCCTTGGGGCGGTGGCATCCGATTATGTCGGGATGGGGGTCGAAGCTGGCCTGAACAAGGTGGCGCAACATACCGCCAGCAAGATGGGGCCTTCGGTACTTGGCTTCAAAGCGTCCAGCGTCGGCAAGATGATAGGAAAGGTCGGGGGTGGGGCCGGCCTGGTCATCAGTGTTCCCTTTGACATCTACCAGGCCGTCAAATCCTTTAAAGATGCAGGTGAAAGCACCGGGAAACAGGCTCAAGACCATTACGTCAACGGTGCATTTTCGATTGCCAGCGCGACGACATCGATCGTCCTGGGCACTGCGTTTCTGGCGGGCGCCAGTGCTGCAGGGCCGGCGGGGCTGATTGTGGCGGGGGTCTTGATGACTGCGCAGATGATTTATACGGCTGTGCGTACCGTAGAAGACATTGAGAAATACACACCGCTGACGGGAGGGCAGAAATTCGTCACCGGCGTTAAATCATTCCTGGGTTTTGAGCCAGGATTCGATGTGATGAAACCCTACCTGGAAAAGAAATACAGCACCGAATACGAGCAGCAGAACAGGGCCCGCTACCAAGCGTTTCTGGACGGCCCGGGCAAAGAACAGTTTGAGCGGGTGGTGATCGGCTCAACAGATGTCGAGGCCAAGCAGGTGCCGGGTACGGTCCCGCTGACGCCGGCGCTCTGGTATTCGCCCATTACCTGGTTGCTGCACCAGATCAGTGTGCCGGGCCAAGTCACTAAGGTTGAAGCCGCGGGCGGGAATGACCATATTTCAGGTACGTTCAACTCATGGAACGGCAAGTCTGTCATTGCCGTAGAGGGTGTGCCCGGAGAGCATAAGACCACGCTGTGGGATCTGGGTGGTGGCGATGATTGGGTGACGGGTATCAAGTCCAAGCCCAATTACTTTTTGATGGGCGGCGGCAAAAAGGCCATTAACGGCGGGGACGCCGACGATACGGTGGTGTTTAACGCCGATGCCCGTCAGACGTTGTCGCAGGCCGAGCAAGTGGGTTCGACGACCGCCAAGGACGGCACCAGCCCAAGGCAAACATCACTCGATGGTCACGGTGGTCGTAATACCTTGGCATTTTCCGGTGCATTAACAACGTCGTACAAGGAAGACGGGCAGGATAAAACCGCTCGATACGCAGGCCACGTGATTAACTTCAAGACGAATACGATCTCGGTCAAAACCGAGGATTCGAATACGGAGGGGGTGAAGAAAATCGCGCATTTTCAATCGTTTTCCAGCGTGAGTACGGTGGAGGGCGGGGAAAGCTTTATCCAGGGCAATGATGAGAACAACCTGTTCACCCTCAACGGTGAAAAGGATGTGGTGTTCACCGGCAAAGGCGCGAACGTTGTGCGTGTGCAGGGCGGTGCCCACATTACGGGAGAAGGCGGGCACAACACCTACATCGTGAACAAAGGGTACAGGAAGGTGGTGATCGACGACCCCGCCAGCAGTGTCGTCAAACTCGACTACAGCGCGGCACAGATCTCCGGATGGCGTGTGTCGAGTACGGGTGATTTGTCGGTTGATGTGAGTGACGGCACGCCGGGGAACAGCCGAACGCTGCTTTTTACGAGGGCGTTCTCCAGTGATGCAAAGGACAATAAGGCCCGACCTGTGTTCATCACCAACGACGGGGTGATGATGGTGATCAACGCACCGCGTCGAGACGGCTCCGCGGACCGAACGCTGCAGGTGAACAGCCTTACAATCCAGGCTGATACGTCTAAGCCTGAGTCGCTGCCAGCGGCCTGATAGCTCCATCAGCTGGCTGGCCACCTCGCCAAGGTGCCAGCCAGTCAATGGCCATGTGCAGGCCGGTCAGATGATTTTTGCGCCGCTGCCCCCCGGTGGGTGAGGTTGCGGTTTCTCCGGCGGAGCGTCCGACGGCAGTTGCTTGGGCGGCGTGTTCGGGTCTTCGTAGTGCTTGTGCAAGCCCCCGTCCAACCGGTTGCTCGACGAGCCACCTTTTTGCGGCGTTTCGTCGAAGTGTTCCCATTCCGATTGCTGGAAGCGAAAGATACTGTCGTCGGTCGGCGCGTCGCGGCCGCCGTAGTGGTGGATTTCGTAGTGGGCGTACTCGACCTTATCGGCCCAGTTGTCCTGCAGCAGGCCGTCGCCGGCCAGGTCGCGGTACCAGTCGTTTTCTTTCTCGGTGGCCTTCTGCTTTTTGTTGTGATCGACAAAGTAGCCGATGATCCCACCCACCACCGCCAGTACCACACCCACCAGGAACAACGGCCCGGTCAGCGCCGCCGCCGTGCCTGCGCCAAACAGTGCGGCGGCACCCAGTACCCCGGCCGAGGCGCCGAATGCACCGCCCGCCACTTGCAGGCCGCCGGCCGCCTGGGCCAATGGGTCTTTGCTGTCGACACCGCTTTTGATCGCCAGGGCGCCCAACACGATATCGGCAAACCCCCCGGCGATGTCCGTGGCCGGGCCGAGTACCTTGATCACCGAACCGGCAATCTTGGCTGACTTGGACGCGCCCAGCTTGGCCGCGCCCGCGGCGGCCAGGCCGTCATCCAGGTGGGTGGCCAGGCCTTCGGTGGCTTCGGTGACGGCCTTGTCGCTTTCGCCGAACAGCTTGGAGATGCCGTCGTACTGGCTGTCGGGCACGGCGTCCAGGGCGGTGGCGATCTTGTTCTTGACCTCGGTGGGCAGTTCGCTGGTGCGGAATTCGAAGTTCGGCTCCTGCAGGCCGTTCTTGCCCCAGATTTCCGGCAGGGTCTTGTCCAGCCCGAGGAAGTCCACCAGGCCGCCTTTGCCCAGGGTTTCGCCGATCTTGTCGCCCAGGCGCACAAAGTGGCTGGAGCCGCCGGCAAAGCTGAGGAAGTCCTTGGCGATGGTCATGCGCTGGGCCGGGGTCTCACCCAGCTTGCCGCCTTTGCCCACCAGTTGGTAAATCGCCGAGAACATCGTCACACCGGCGCCGAGGGAGCCGAGGATGCCCTTGCTGTTGAGGGTGTGGAACACCTCGCCGAGCATGCCGCGATCGGCCACCGGGATATAGGGTTTGCTCAGGGCGGTCTTGAGGTCGGCTTCGCTGATCGCACCGTTGTTCTTGTACACCTCGCCGAGTTCTTCCAGGGCCTTGGTGACGGCGGCGGATTTCTCCTTGCCTTGCAGGCCTTCGTTGAGGAATTTCTCCAGGGTTTCCTGGGAGCGGCGCGGCAGGTCGAGCAGGGTGCCCTTGAGCACGCCCTTGAGCAGGCCGAACAGGTCCTTGGTCGCCAGTTCCTTGTTCTCGTCGGAGATCTTGCTCGGGTCCGAGAGGATCGCGTTGAGGTCGGTGGTCAAGCCGTCGGCCTGGATGTTCTGTGCGGCCTTGCTCGCGGCTTCGGGGTCGAACAGCGACAGCGAGGTGAGGGTGTCGCTGAGGTCCTTTTGCGCCTCGGAGGTCTTGCCCTGGTCTTGCAGGTCCTTGAGGTACAGCACGTAGTCCGGGTTGGCGGTGAGGTCCAGCAGCTTCTGCTTGATCTCGTCCTTGTTCGGCAGCTTGTTGATGGCGTCGTCCATCTTTGCCTTGTAGTCGGCCTGCACCGTCGGGTCTTTGAACAGCTCGCCGATCTGTTGCTGCACTGCCTTGCCATCGATGATGTCGTGCATGTCGGCCGAGGTCAGCTCGGTCTGCTTGTCATCGAACTCGCGCCACGTGGTGTTGAACGGGCGCCGCGCTTCTTCATAGCCGGTGATGCCATGGCCGTTCTGGTAGGCGGCCTGGGCTTCCAGGGCGCGGACCAGCTTGGCCCGTGGGTCGTCCTTGGGAATCGAGCCGTCCTTGACGCCGGCGCGGTAGGTGTCGATCAACTGGGTGGTGGCCAGTTCGCTGACGCTGAGGGTTGGCGACTTGTCGTCCTTTTCATCGGCGTGCACGCCGGTGTCCATGTTCAGCACATCGAGGTCGCCGGCCTTGGGCAGGTTGTGCTTGCTGCGGGTGTCGTCCACCGCGCCGGCGCTGAAGGCGTCCCACTTGGCCTTGACGTCGTCGTAGAGCTGCGGGCTGAGTTCCTTGGACACGATGACCTTGCCTTCGCTGGTTTCATAGCGGATCAGGCCGTCACCCAGCTCATCCGGTGAGCCGAAGGTGATGTCGGTGTTTTTCAGGAAGTCATTCGGCCCGGCCAGCTTGTAGCCGGCGTCTTCGCTGGTGTGGATCTTGTCCCAGGTGTCATGGGCAGTCGCGACGCTCTTGAACAGCTCGGGGCTGACGTCGGACGACACCACCACCTTGGTACCGTCGTGCAGTTCGTAGGTGAGGATGCTGTCTTTCTGGTCGTTGTTCCAGCTGAAGGTCTTGTAGTCGTTCAGCCCTGGAACCGGGGTGTTGGCATCGGCGAGCACCGCGCCGTTGTTGAGTTCGCCTTCGACCACGGCTTTTTTGTCCGGGTGGGTGTAGACCTCGTGCAGGCCTGCCAGGTAGTCGAACAGCTTGGGGTTGTCGTCGCGAGCCACGACCATTTTCTGGCCGTTGCTTTCAAAGCGGATCAGGCCCGGGCCCACTTCGTCTTCGGGGCCAACGGTGGTGCCGGCGTAGGGCGGCCACACTTCGTTGTCGCTGGCGCGCTTGTAGCCGGCATCTTCGCTGCTGGAGAGGCCCATGAAACTTTCGTAGTCGTTCTTGGCTTTCTGGAACGCTTCGGGGTTGTCGCGCTGGCTGACGACGAACTTGCTGCCGTCCTGGGTCTCGTAGCGGATCACGCCCGGGCCGGTTTCATCCGGTGGGCCGAGGGATTTGTAGTCGGCGAGTTTTTCCGGGGCCGTGGCATCGCCGCCCAGGCTTTGATAGCCGGCATTCTGGCTGGCGACCACGCCGGAGAGCGCCTTGAAGTCTTCGCTGACCTGCTTGAACAGTTCCGGGCTGTCGTGCTCGCTGACGATGACTTTCTTGCCGTCCTGGGTTTCATAGCGGATCAGCCCGGGCCCGACTTCGTCGGGTGGGCCGATGGCCTTGTAGTCGGCGAGGGCCGGCGGTGGCGTGGCGTCCTTGGCGGCCAGCTCATAGCCTTGCTGCTTGCTGGCATCGAGCCCCGACGGCGTCTTGTCCTGGGCCTCGACCTTCTTGTTGGCGCTGTTCTTGAGCAGCACATGGAACGCCGCGCCGGATTTGGGCGGCGTGCGGGGAAGGGCTTTGGGGTCGGACGCGCGATCGAGGGGCTGTGTCGTCATGCCATGGAACTCCTACTGTTACCGGTGGGACGTAGCGGTAAAAACAGTAACAGCAGGGGTTGGGCACTCGTTGCGAAAAGTTGTGAATTAGGCCTGGCGGTGGCGCAGGGCCTGCTCCATGCGTTTAAGGCCTTCTTCGAGCATCGCCCGTGGGCAGCCGAAGTTCAGGCGCACGAATTGTTGGCTGTCATCACCAAACTCGATACCGGCGCTCAAGCCGACTTTGCCTTGTTCGAGGAAGAACTGCTGCGGGTCGTCCAGGCCCAGGGCGCTGCAATCGAGCCAGGCGAGGTAAGTACCTTGTGGCGCGTGCATCACCACGCCTGGCAAACGGGTCTGCACGGCGTTCAACAGGTAATCACGGTTGGCTTGCAGGTACTGCACCAGCGCGTCCAGCCATTCGCCGCACTGGCTGTAGGCGGCGCGGGTGGCTTCCAGGCCCAGGGGGCTGACGCTGTCGACCATGCCACAGCGTGCGTTGTTGAAGCGCTCGCGAATTTCAGCGTTCTGCACCACGGCAAAGCAGGTCTTCAGGCCGGCCACGTTGTAGGCCTTGCTCGCCGACATCAGGGTAATGGTGCGCTGGGCGATCTCTGGGCTGAGGCTGGCGGTAGGAATGTGGCGACGGCCGTCGAAGCACAGCTCGGCGTGGATTTCGTCACTGATGATCAGTGCGCCGTTTTCCAGGCACGCATCGGCCACGGCTTGCAGCTCTTCGCGGGGGAAAACCTTGCCCATGGGGTTGTGCGGGTTGCTCAGCAGCAGCGCGCCGGCGCCCTTGAGTGCTTCGCGCATTGCGGGCAGCGGGGTGTGGTATTCGCCGTCGATCAACTCGAACGGCACTTCGATGCGCGGCAGGTTCCAGTGACCGGGCGCCAGGCGGATCGGACGGTAGTTGGGGGTTTGCAGCACCACGGGCTGGCCCGGTTGCACAAAGGCATGCAGGGCCATGTTGAAACCGGGCTCCACCCCGGGCAGGAACAACAGCTCCTCGGGCAACACGCGCCAGGCGTACTTGGCCCACAGGTCCGCGACGATGGCGTCGCGCACATCCGGGCCGGCCACGCTGTAGCCCAGCACTTGCTGGTCGAGGCGCGCGTGCAGTGCCTGCAGAATGGCGGGTGGCGCGGCGATGTCCATGTCGGCGATCCACATCGGCAAAACGTCTTGCGGGTAACGGTTCCACTTGGTACTGCCGGTGCCGAGGCGAGGGTGGATCGTGTCGAAATCAAAGCTCATGGAGGGGCTCGTGTCAGGGAGGCGGGCAAAGAATGGCGCCGATTCTAGCGCCATTAATTTTATAGGCCAGTGCTGATTGCCTCCGACAGTTGCCGATGGGCCTGCTCGACGGCCCGTTTGACCGCATCTTCACCCCGCACCATGGCGCCCAGGTAAACGAACTCCACGCTGCGGATGCCTACCGTCGCGAGGATGGCGGTCATGTAGGGCGTGAGAAAGTCCGGTTCATGGCCCTTGCGCGAATTGCCGGAACTGACCAGCACAAAGGTGCGCCGGTCGTCCAGCAGGCCGACTTTTTCAAACTGTTCGTTGACCGTGAAACTGCGCTGGATGCGCACCACATGGTCGACCCAGGCCTTGAGCGCGGCCGGCACGGTGAAATTGTGCACTGGGGTGCAAATGATCAGCAGGTCGCAGGCCTCCAGTTCAACGATCAACTGCTCTGACAAGGCCGTGGCGTTTCCACTCAGCCCGCCCGTGCTGGTCAATGCATTGGCGTACTCGCGGGTCAGCGGTGGCAGCGCTTGGCCGCCGTAGTCGCGCTCGATGACCGCAGCCCCGGGCACCAAGTCGCTTAAAAAGGCCCGAGCCAGCTTGAAGGTGTGCGCGGCCTTGCCGTGGGGGCTGAAACTGAGGAGCAGGGCGCGGGTCATTGGTTCAGGTCCTGGGAAAAATGCAGGCCCTTGGGCAACAAGCCCTGGCGGAAGTAGAAACGCTGCGCCAGGACCATGTGCAGGCCGGTGTCCAGGACCAGGTAGCGATAACCCAGGGCGCGGGTTTCCTCGCGTACGCGCTCGAGCAGTTGTTCCCCCAGGCGCCGGCGTTGCAGCGCGGCGTCTACCACCAGGTCATCCACATAGATGAAGCGGCCATACAGGGTGTTCTCGGTGTGCCGGTAGCCGATCAGGCCGATGACCTTGCCGTTCTCGCAGGCGGCCAGCAGGTGATAGCCGTTCTCCCGCTGGCGTTGGACTTGCTTGGCAAATGCTGGCGCATCCGTGAGGTGCGGGCGCAGCTGCTGCATCACGGCGAAGCTGGCGAGACAGTCGGCTTCGGTTTCCATGGGGGTGAATTTGACGTGCTCATTCATCGTTCAGGTTCTCCAGGTGCGCCTTGATCGCCGCCGGCACTTTGCGAAAGCTGATGGCGACGCGGTTCAGGGCGTTCATCAGGGCAATCGCCAGGGTCAGGTCGGCGATTTCCTTCTCGCTGAACACTGCCGTGGCCTCTGCGTAGTCGGCATCGGGAATCTGGGTCTGTGCCACGTGGGTGACGGTTTCGGCCCAGGCCAAGGCGGCCTGTTCACGCGGTGTGAACAGCGGCAAGCCTTCGCGCCAGGCCGCCAGCAGCATGATTTTTTCCAGGCTCACGCCCAGCTTGAGCAAGTCGCGGGAGTGGGCGTCCAGGCAGTAGGCACAGCCGTTGAGCTGCGAGACGCGCAGGTACACCAGGTCGATCAGTTCTTTTTCCAGGCCGCAGCCGTGGACATAGCTGTGTACCGAACCCAGGGCTTTGTAGCCGGCAGGGGCGGCCAGGGCGTAATCGAGGCGGTGTTTCATGGTGCGATCCTTGTGTTCGTCAGGGGATGCGCCATTTTCGGTGGCCGGTGCGGTGCTCGACAGGGGCATGATTGGACAAGTGGGTTGGGACATGATCAGACTTCGCCTTGTCTTACCGCCGAGCCCGATTGCGATGTCGTCACTGCCCAAGTACCAGGAAATCTACCGGCGTTTTCGCCTGGCCATCGACCAGGGCCAACTGCGCCCCGGCGAGCGCGTGCCGTCGGTGCGCGCATTGGCCCAGGAACTCAAGGTGGCGCGAGGCACGGTGGAAACGGCGTACCAGTTGCTGGTCAGCGAAGGGTTTTTCGAAGCCCGTGGGCAGGCCGGCACGGTGGTTGCCGAATCGCTGGCGCAGGTGGCATTGAAAAGCGTGCCGGTGTCGGCACCTGTCACCTCCGGCCCGCGCCCCCTGCAAATGGGCCTGCCGGCACTGGATGCCTTCCCGCGCAAACTCTGGGCGCGGCTGGTCACCCAGCAAGTGCGGCGCACCGACGCCGACAGTTTGGCCATGGGCGATGTGTGTGGCGTGCAGGCCCTGCGCGTGGCCATCGCCAGCTACCTGGCGCTGTACCGCGGCGTGGAGTGCGCGCCGTCCCAGGTGTTCGTGTGCGCGGGGTATTCGGGCGGCCTGGCCTTGTTGTGCGATGCACTGGAGATGGCGGGGCAGCGTTGCTGGTTCGAAGACCCGGGGTATCTGCATGCGCGACAGTTGCTCCAGCACAAAGGCGTAGCGCTGGTGCCGGTGCCCGTGGATCAAGACGGGCTGGATGTTGAGCAGGGTCTGCAGCGTGAGCGTCAGGCGCGGCTGGCGATTGTCACACCGGCGCATCAGAGCCCCCTGGGCGTGGCGCTGAGTCCGGCGCGCCGTCAGGCCCTGCTTGGCTGGGCGCGGGAGCAGGGCAGTTGGGTGGTGGAGGACGACTACGACAGTGAGTTCCGCTACCGCGGCCAGCCGCTGGCGGCGCTCAAGAGCCAGGATGCCGATGACCGGGTGATCTACGCGGGCAGCTTCAGCAAGATGCTGTTTCCGGGGTTGCGCCTTGGGTATCTGGTGGTGCCGGTGGCGCTGGTCGAACCCTTTGAACGCAGCGCCCGGGTGTTGCAGCAGCGCAGTGCGCAATTGCTGCAGCTGACGGCGGCGGACTTTCTGGAGCAGGGGCATTTCACGCGGCATTTGAAGAAGATGCGTCAGTTGTATGCGCAACGGCGCGGGTGGTTGGTGGCGGCGTTGCAGGCGCATTGTGCGGAGTTTCTGCGGGTGGATGAGCAGGCGGGCGGGATTAACTTGCTGGCGCGGTTGTTGGTGGACGTGCCCGATGAGGTGGTGGCCCGGGCGGCGGGTAAGGCGGGGTTGGGGGTGCAGGCGTTGTCGGGGTGGGCAGGGGGTGTTGATGGGGTTTACCAATTTGTGTACGGCTGGGGAGGCTGATTCGGTTGTTTTGGTTTTGAAGGGGGTTATTGGGGGGTGTATATCCGGAATTTAGGTAACGGCCGCTATTGGTTCCGCCCTTACGGCGGGTCACTTTTGGAAAAGAGCCCGGAATGCCGGCCCAGCCAAAAGTAACCAAAAGGGCTCTTGCCCCAACACTCGGTGCCTCGCCTAGGCTCGGCATGCCCTCACTCCGGCTTGAATCCGTGGGCCGCCGTCCTGCCGGGTTACCCACGGATTCAAGCCTGCGTTCGGCCAGCGTGTTTGACGGGGCGCCTAAGATCAAAATCAAGAGCAGACGCGGCGGCCTGGTAGCCGACCGGTAGCGTTTGTTGATCGCATTCCCCTGTAGGAGCCGGCTTGCCGGCGATGCAGACACCTCGGAGAAACAGGTACACCGCGTTGATGCCATCGCAGGCAAGCCAGCTCCCACAGTGAGGCTCAGCGTTTTGCCTGGTTTTTTTGCGTCATCGTTGACGACCATCGCCGGCAAGCCGGCTCCTACAGTGGGTCGCGTTTGCCTTTGTTTTTGCTCCACACCACTCCAGCCGGCTGTCAGGCCGCTGTGCTTTTGCTCTTGATCTTGATCTTAAGCGCCCCGTCAAACACGCTGGCCGGAATTCGGCAGGGATTTGGGGGGTAAACCGGCAGGGATGCCGGTTTAGCCGCCCCGCGCCATGGATGGCGCGTGGCGGCGGCCCCCCAAATCACTGTCGGATTACGGGTACACCGAGCGTGAGCGAGGTGCCGAGTGTTGGGGCAAGAGCCTTTTGGTTACTTTTGGGCTCTTTTCAAAAGTGACCCGCCGTAAGGGCGGAACCATAAGTAGCCGTTACCGAAGAAACGGATATACCCCCAATCACAACCCCTGACTCCCCCGAATCAAATCATAAGCCTTACGCGCAATCGGATTCGCCGTATTCGGCCGAATCCAAAGGTAATACGTGACCTCCGGCAACCGCGGCAACCCATCCGTCTCCCCCAACACCCGCATATCCGGCCCCAGCATCTCCATACTCCGCGGCGTCACCCCCAACCCCGCCCGAGTCGCCGCTTTAATCCCGATCAAATTCGACGCCAGATACGCCTGGCGCCACGGGATATTCGCCCGCTCCAGCGCCTCCAACGCATACCGCCGATAAATACTCGGCTCATCCACCAGAATCAGCGGCAACGGCTCACTCGGCTGGTGAATGTACTGCGCCGAACAAATCCACCACACCGGCGACGTCCTCAACGCAAACCCCTCAAGGTTCGGATCCGAGCGCGTGGAAATCACCATGTCCACCTTGCCCCGGTGCAAGTCATCCATCAAAAACGGACTGCGCCCCACATCAATCTCCAGCCGCAAGCGCGGTGCCGAGCGGGCGATGTGGCTGAGGATCGGCGGCAAAATCGTGTCGGCAATGTCATGGGGCGAACCAATACGCAGCACCCCACTCAAGCTGCTCTCACGCAACGAATTCAACGCGTCGTCATTGAGCGACAGCATCTGCCGCGCATGCCGCAACAGCTGCAAACCCGGTTCGGTCAGTTGTTTCTGCCGGCCGCGTTTTTCAAACAGGCTCACGCCCACTTGCTGTTCCAGGCGTTGCATGTGCTGGGTCACGGAAGACTGGGTACGCGCCAAGTGCGTGCCGGCTTCGGCGAAGCTGTGGTGGTCGACCACGGCGATAAAGGTGCGCAGGAGTTCGAGATCGAGGGTCGACATGGCCATTTCCAGAGGCGTTTTTATATCAAGGGCGTGAAGTTAAACATTACAGATTTTAATGTGTTGTTGAAGCGGTTTTTTACAGCGTCCAATAAAACATGGGTTATGCCTGAATACGAGGTTGCCCATACACGGCAAGTTATAACGATATGAGATATTTGCATTTCCGTTGCCCCCGCACTCTCCCTAGCATGCCCCTTCATCAGGTCGGGGTACGCCGATCATTAGCCTGGGGGAAGTCCAATGATGTTCAAGAAATGGTTGCCGAGGGTCCTGGGCACGGCAGTGGCCTTGGGGGCGAGTGTGGCGGCGCAGGCCGATGCGACCCTGGACAAGATCGAGCAACGCCATGTGTTGGTGGTTGGCGTGCTGCTGTCCGGTGGCCCGTTCGGCAGCATCGACCCGAGCACCCAGCAACCCAAGGGCTTGAACGTCGACCTGGCCAATGAATTGGGGCGTCAGCTTAAGGCGCAGGTGCAACTGGTACCGGTACTGCCGGCCAACCGCGTGCAGTTTCTGCAACAGGGCAAGGTCGACCTGCTGATCGCCAACATGGAATGGACCGCCGAGCGCGGTGAAATTCTCGGCTTTGTGCCCACGCCGTTCTACCGCATCGGGGGCACCGCCGCGGTGCTCAAGGACAGCAAGATCACTCGCTGGGAAGACCTCAAGGACCAGCCGGTGTGCACGTCCCAGGGCAGCAGCTACGTGAAGCCGTTGACCGAATTCGGCGCCCAGATCAAAGCCTTCAAGAGTTCGTCCGAATCGCTGTTGGCCCTGCGTGGCAACAACTGCGTGGCCGCCGTGCATGACTCCACCCTGGTCAACCCGCTGATCAACGACAGCCCGGAATGGAAGGACTACCGCGCCATCAGCCCGGAGCTGAACCCGGCGCCGTCGGTGATCTGGACCCGTCGCGGCGAGAGCGACACCCAGGCCAGGCTCGACCCGATCGTCAAGGAACTGCACCGCAGCGGCTGGCTGATCGAAGCCCAGACCCGTAACCGCATCAGCCCCGCGTCGCCGGCGCTGGTGGAATTGCAAAAACAGTTCAAGGGCGCCTGAGCATGCACTTCAAAACCTTCGCCGCACTCGGCCTGGCCTTGTGCGCCGGCTTCGCCCACGCCGATGCCACCCTCGACAAGATTCAGCAGCGTCACGCCATCAGCGTGGGCGTGATCCTCAGCGGCCCGCCGTTTGGCACCCTCGACCCCAAGACCGGTGAACACCTGGGCTACAACGTGGAGTTGGCCAAGGGCATCGGCCAGGCGCTGGGCGTCGAGACCAAGACGGTGTCCGTGCTGGCGCCCAACCGCGTGCAGTTCCTGCAGCAGGGCAAGGTCGACATCCTGATCGCCAACATGCAGTTCACCGAAGAGCGCGCCGAGATCCTCGACTACGTGCCCACGCCGTATGAAGAAGTCGGCGGCGCGGCGTTGATTCGCAAAGGCGCCGGGATCACGCAGTGGGCCGACCTCAAGGACAAGCCGGTGTGCGTGTCCCAGGGCAGCAACTTCATCAAGCCGCTGCAAGAGACCTACGGCGCGCAGATCAAGGCGTTCCGCAGCCAGTCCGAATCGCTGCTGTCGTTGCGCGGCAACGGGTGCGTGGCGGCGGTGCACGTCAGCCCGACCCTGCATGCGTTGCTCAGTGATGCCGAATGGTCCGGTTATGAGATCCCGCTGCCGGGGGACCTGATTCCGTCCAAATCGGTGATCTGGATTCGCAAGGGCGAACACGACACCCAGGCCAAGCTCGATGCCATCGTGCGTGACTGGCACAAGAGCGGTTTCCTGATCGCCCTGGGCGAGCGCACCGGCATGGCACCGTCCCAGGCCCTGCGTGATTTGCACGAGCAGTACAGCCATGAGTGACGCGTTGTTCGCCACCTTGCAACACCTGCTCGGCGCGGCCCATGTGCAAACCTCTGAAGAGGCCGCGCATTACCTCACCGATAAGCAAGGCCGCTACACCGGCCAGGTGATCGCGGCGGTGCATCCGGCCAACACCGAAGAAGTCGCGGCGGTGGTGCGCGCCTGCGTGGCGTTGAAAGCGCCCATCGTGGTGCAGGGCGGCAATACCGGGCTGATGGCCGGCGCCACGCCGGATGCCAGCGGGCGTTCGGTCTTGTTGTTGCTCGACCGCATGAACCGCGTGCGCAACATCGACACCGACAACGACACCCTGACCGTGGAGGCCGGGTGCATCCTGCAAAACGTCCAGCAGGTGGCCCGTGATGCCGATCGCCTGTTCCCGCTGAGCCTGGGCGCCGAGGGCAGTTGCACCCTGGGCGGCAACCTTGGCACCAATGCAGGCGGCACCGGCGTGCTGCGCTATGGCAACACCCGCGAGTTGACCCTGGGCCTGGAAGTGGTGACCGCCGAAGGCGAGATCTGGCACGGCCTGCGCGGCTTGCGCAAGGACAACACCGGCTACGACCTGCGTGACCTGTACATCGGCAGCGAAGGCACCCTGGGCATTATCACGGCGGCCACCCTCAAGCTGTTCCCGCTGCCCAAGGCCCAGGCCACGGCGTTTCTGGCCTTTGATGAGCTGGCCCAGGCCGTGGCGTTCCTGTCCCATGCCCGGGCGGGGTTTGGCGCGAGCCTCACAGCGTTCGAATTGCTCACGGCAGACTGCCTGGCGTTGCTGCGCGAGCAGTTCCCCGACGGCCCGCAACCGTTCAAAAACGCCGGCCAACCCTGGTTCGCCTTGATCGAACTCTCGGATAACCACGGCGAAAGTCAGGCACGGGAAGCCTTCGAGCGGGTGCTGGGCGATGCCTTCGAAAACAACCTGTTGAGCGACGCACTGATCGCCGAAAGCCTCGCCCAGAGCGAAGCCCTGTGGCTGTTGCGCGAGAACATGAGCGAGGCGCAGAAGCGCGCCGGGCGCAATATGAAGCACGACATCTCGGTGCCGATTTCACAGGTGGTGGCGTTCGTCGCGCATACCGACGCGTTGCTGCAGCAACATTTCCCCGGTGTGCGCAACTTCACGTTCGGCCATTTGGGCGACGGCAACCTGCACTACAACGTGGCCCATCCGCTGGATTCGACGGTGGAGGCGCACATGGCTCACTACGCCGAGCTGAGCGCCCTGGTGCACGACAGCGCCCATGCCCATGGTGGTTCGATCAGCGCCGAGCACGGCATCGGCCAGCGCAAGGTCGGCATGCTCAGCCGTTATAAAAGCCCGGTGGAGCTGGATCTGATGCGTCGCATCAAACAGGCCCTCGACCCGCACAACCTGCTCAATCCCGGCAAAGTCCTTGAGGTGCAGCCATGACCGTACGCCTGTCCCGGCGCGTGCAGCGGGTGTCGCTGTCGGCCAACGCGGCCGCCAAGTCCCGTGCCACCGAATTGCGTGAGGCCGGGCGCGATATCCTCGACCTCACCACCGGCGAGCCGGATTTCGATACGCCGCAGCACATCAAACAGGCCGCCTATGCGGCCATCGCGGCGGGCGCGACCAAATACACGCCCACGCCGGGCGTCAAGGCGTTGCGCCTGGCGGTGCAGCGCAAGCTGGCCGAGGAAAACCGCCTGGACTATCCGTTGTCGTCCATCGTGATCGCCAACGGCGCCAAACAGATCATCTTCAATGCGTTTGCCGCCACCCTGGATGACGGCGATGAAGTGCTGGTGCCCACCCCGTACTGGCCGTCGTTCCCTGACAGCGTGCGCTTCAACGGCGGCGAGCCGGTGTTCATCGAATGCGGGCTGGAGCAGGGCTGCAAATTGCGGCCGGCCCAGTTGGAACAGCACATCACCGGGCGCACGCGCTGGCTGATCCTCAACGGCCCGGGCAACCCCAGCGGCGCGGTGTACAGCGAAGCCGAGTTGCGCGCGTTGGCGCAGGTACTGCGTCGCCATCCCCAGGTGCTGGTCCTGCTGGATGAGCTGTACGAGCACATTCGCTTTGACGGGCATCCACCCCAAAGCCTGTTGAACGTGGCGCCGGACCTGCTGCCGCGCAGCTTGCTGGTGGGCGGTGTGTCCAAGACCTACGCCATGACCGGCTGGCGCATCGGCTTCGGTGCCGGGCCCAGACACCTCACCGACGCGATGGCCGTGGTGCAATCCCAATCCACCTCCGGGGCTTCATCGGTGGGGCAGGCGGCGGCGTTGGCCGCCTACAACGGTGGGCTGGGTTTCCTCGCTGAGCAAGTTGCGGCTTACCAGTTGCGCCGTGACATCTTGGTCAACACCCTTGAAACCGTCGAAGGTCTGGAGGTGCTGGAACCCCAGGGCGGCTTCTTTGTGTTCGTGCGCTGCGCCGGGCTGCTGGGGCGTCATCGTCCCGACGGGGAGCGCATCGACAACGATGAGGATGTCGTGGCCTGGCTGCTGGAAGAGGGTGTGGCCGGTGTGGCGGGCAGTGCCTACGGCCTGTCGCCGTGGTTTCGCCTGTCCATTGCCACCGCGACCGACAGCGTGGCCGAAGCCGGGCGGCGCATCGCCGCTGCCTGCGAGAAATTGCAATGATGGAGGCGTTCGTCCACTGGGCTGCAAGCATTGGCCTGAACTACAACTTCCTGCTCGACGCCTACCAGCGCGGCACGCTGGTACAGGGCGCGTGGACCACCGGCTTGCTCTGTGTGTTCACCATCATCGGCAGCCTGCTGGCGGGCACCGGCCTGGCAGCGATGCTGACGTCGGGCAACCCGTGGCTGGCCAAGCCTGCGCGGGTGTTCGTGGAGGTGACGCGCAATACGCCGACCCTGGTGCAGCTGTACTGCGCGTTCCTGGTGTTGAACATGCTGTTGACCCAGGCCGTCGGCGCCGCCAACCCACTCACGCCGTTCGCCTGGGTGGTCATCGTGATCTCGCTGCACAAGGGCGCGTTCCATGCCGAAGCCTTGCGCGCCGGTATTGAAGCGGTGCCCGCCGTAACCCTGGAGGCCGCCAGTTCCCTGGCCTTCAGCAACCGCCAGTTGCTATGGAACGTGCAGTTACCGCTGGCCCTGCGTTTTGCCTTGCCGTCGCTGATCAACAACCTGATCGACCTGGTGAAGATGACCGCCGTGGCCTCGGCGATTGCGGTGGGCGACATCACCTACGCGGCGATCATGATCTGGACCCAGAGTGACAACGTGCTGGAGCTGATGATTCTGATCCTGAGCTTTTTCGGCTTGCTGAGTTTTACCGTCAATTGTGTGGGGCGCTGGCTGGAAGCGCGCCTGAGGATGCCCGGCTATGGCCATTGATTCATTCCCGGTGCTGTCGGCATTGCTGCAATGGTCGCCGGCACTGGTGGCCGGTTTTGGCCAGAACATCTTGATCAGCGTGGTGGCGATCGGGCTGGGCTCGGTGCTCGGCCTGTTGATCGGCGCGCTGGCCTTGTCGCCGTTGGGCGGTGTTGCGCGGTTGTGGGTGCAGGTGTTTCGCAATGCGCCCTGGCTGGTGCTGATCTACTTCACCACTTACGTGTTCCCGTTCGAGGTCCACATTGGCAGCAGCTATGTGTCGTTCCCCGATTGGGTCAAGGTCACCCTCGGCCTGGCCTTGCCGGCGAGCGCCAACGTGGCGGAGATCTTTCGCGGCGCCATCGGCTCGATCCCCAGTACCCAGTGGGAGGCTGCGCGTTCACTGGCGTTCACCCGGGGCCAGCTGTTCCGTTCGATCATCCTGCCGCAGTGCTTCAAGCGCATGTTGCCGCCGTGGATGAACCTGTATGCGGTGGTGACCATGGGCACCGCGCTGGCTTCGCTGGTGGGCGTGCATGACGTGATCGACACCGCGCAGATCGCCAGCAACACGGTGAACATGACCGGTTTCACCGTGGTGATCTACCTGAGCCTGCTGGTGCTGTTCTTTGCCTACTGCTACCCGATTTCCCGCCTGACCCAACACCTGGAGCGCCGTTATGCCTTCTATTGAACCCTTGGTGAGCCTGCGGGATGTGCACCTGTCGTTCGGCGCCAACCCGGTGCTCAAGGGCATCGACCTGGACGTGCAGCGCGGCCAGGCGGTGTCGATCATCGGCCCGTCGGGCTCGGGCAAATCCACGATCCTGCGTTGCATCACCGGGTTGTTGCAGCCCCAGCGCGGTAGCATTCGCGTGGGTCAGACCCAGGTCGACACCTTGGCCCAGGAAGCCCAGCGCATCGAGTTGCGCAAGCGCGTGGGCTTTGTGTTCCAGCAGTACAACCTGTTCCCGCACCTGTCGGTGCTGGAAAACCTGGTGATCGCCCCGCGCAAGGTACTGGGGTGCAGCCGTGCCGATGCCGAGAAAGACGCACGGGCGTTGCTCGCCAAAGTGCGCATGGAACACAAGGCCGACGCCTACCCGGGCCAGCTCTCCGGCGGTCAGCAACAGCGCGTGGCGATTGCCCGTGCCCTGGCGATGCGCCCGGAGCTGATCCTGTTCGACGAAGTGACCTCTGCCCTGGACCCGGAAACCGTCGGCGAAGTGCTGACCGTCATCCGCGAACTGACTGAAGAGGGCATGACCTGCGTGCTGGTCACCCATGAAATGCGCTTCGCCGAAGAGATCAGCGACGTGGTGTATTTCACCGAAAACGGCGTGATCGTCGAGCATGGCAGCGCGCAGCAGATCTTCCAGCACCCGGCCAGCGAACGCACCCAGACGTTCCTGCGCCATGCCCTGGGCGATTCGGGGCGCCGTGGCCCCATCGCCCACGACCCGTACCTGTTGACCAATTTGAGCCGATACAGCCTGTCTGTCTGATAAGAGGAAATGCGTGATGAGTACCGAAAACCGTGCCGACGTGATCGAAGCGTTCTTGCAGCAGATCCGCGTGATCAATCAGCGCGGCGTAGACCGTGCGGCCCTGGTGGAAATCGTCAGTCTGCTGGAAGCCCTGGCCGAACGCCGTGACCTGTTCAACTTCGACGAATTCCCCGCGCCGGTGCCGGGGCAGGGCAGCACGGCCTTTCGCTATCGCCTGAATGACGACGGCGACACGCCGACCCTGTACCTCAACTCGTTGCTGCCGGGCAAAAGCACGATCCCGCACAACCACGAGACCTGGGCGATCATCAGTGCCATCGAAGGCCAGGAGATCAACTACGTCTACACCCGCAGTGACGAAGGTCGCGAGCCTGGTTTCACCACCCTGAGCCTGGAGAAGGAAGTGATCGTGCAGCCCGGTACGTCGATCTCGTTCCTCGGTGAAGACCTGCACGGCATCAAGGTGGAAGGCGAGCAGGCGACCCTGCATTTCCACTTGTACGGCTTGCCGCTGGAATCGCTGAACGGCCGGTATGGCGTGGAAGCGGACGGACGCATCCTCAACTACAACGCCTCGCAAATGGCGCCGTCCATCAAAGCCTATTGATAAGCATGCCACCCATTAACGGTGGGAGCACTTTCTGTGGCGAGGGCGCTTGCTCCCGCTGGGGCGCGTAGCGGCCCTGAACCCTGCGATTGATTTTCAACTGGAAAAACGCGGTGCCTGTGTTGGGGCTGCTGCGCAGCCCAGCGGGAGCAAGCTCCCTCGCCACAAAAGCCCGTTTCCACAGCATGATCGGCGTTCGTCCGAGGGAGTTTTTATGATTGATCTGTATTACTGGCCCACGGGAAACGGCTTGAAAGTCGGCATCCTGTTGGAAGAGCTGGGTGTCGAGTACCGACTGGTGCCGGTGAACATCCGCGAAGGCCAGCAGAAGCACGCGGACTTCCAGCGCATCAGTGCCAACGGGCGCATCCCGGCGATTGTCGACCATCGCCCCGAGGGGCCGCTGAGCCTGTTCGAATCCGGCGCGATCCTCAATTACCTGGCTGACAGCGCCGGGCAGTTCTTGCCTCCGGCCGGCACTGCCGAGCGGCAGAAGGTGCAGGAATGGCTGTTCTGGCAGGTGGGGCACATCACCCCATACCTGAGCCAGTTGCAGCTGTTCAAGGAGAAGGCGCCGGAGCCGATTCCGTTCGCCCTCGACCTGCTCAATGCCGAAGCCACCCGCTTGTACCGCGTGCTGGAGCAGCGCCTGGGCGAAGTGCCCTACGTGGCGGGTGAGTATTCGGTGGCCGACATGGCGATCTTCCCGTGGATCCAGCCGCTGCGCCAAGGCCAGGACCTGGCGGGCTACCCGCACATCCAGGCCTGGCGTGAGCGCATCAAGGCGCGGCCGGCGGTGCAGCGCGCCTATGCCAAGGGCCGCGACGTGGCGGCGGGCGAGCGCTCGTTGGCGTTGCAGTAACTCATTTCATACTTTGTTGGGACTTCCATGAGCCAGACCATCACCCCGAGTCAACTGCAGCAATGGCTGTTCGACGGGCAGGAAATCGCCGTATTCGACGTGCGCGAACACGGGCAGTACGGCGAAGCCCATCTGTTCCACGGGGTGAACCTGCCCTATAGCCGCCTGGAGCTGGAAGTGCGCCGTTTGGCGCCGAACCCCCAGGTGCGCCTGGTGATCTACGATCAGGACCAGGGCGAAGTGGCCACACGTACCGCACAGCGCCTGCACGCCTTGGGCTACCGCCGGGTGCATGTACTGGAGGGTGGCGCAGACGGTTGGCAGGCGGCGGGTTTGCAGCTGTTTGCGGGCGTGCATGTGCCGTCCAAGGCGTTTGGCGAGTTGGTGGAAGAGGCCAGCCACACGCCCCACGTCACGGCGCGGCAACTGGCCGAGTGGCAGGCCCGTGGTGAGCCGTTGGTGGTGCTGGACGGGCGGCCGTTCGATGAATACCGCAAGATGACCATCCCCGGCTCCATCTGCTGCCCGAACGGTGAGCTGGGCTACCGCGTGCACGACTTGGTGCCGGACGACAGCACACCCATCGTGGTCAATTGCGCCGGGCGCACCCGCAGCATCATCGGCGCGCAGACGCTGATCAACCTGGGCGTGAAGAACCCGGTCTACGCCCTGGAAAACGGCACCCAGGGCTGGTACCTGGAAGATTTCCAGCTGGAGCACGGCAGCACCCGACGCTACGCCGACGCGGTCAGCAGCGATCTGGCTGCGCAGCGCCACGCCGCGCAGCAGTTGGCACAGCGGGCGGGGGTGGTGAGCGTGTCGGCGGAGCAGGTGCGGCAATGGGCCGATGACGCCGGGCGCAGCCTGTTCCTGTGTGATGTGCGCACCGCCGAGGAGTTTGCCGCAGGCACCTTGCCCGGCGCGCAACACACGCCGGGCGGGCAGTTGATCCAGTCCACCGACCTGTACATCGGCGTGCGCCAGGCCCGGGTGGTGCTGTTCGACAGCGATGGTATTCGCGCGCCAATCGTGGCCAGTTGGTTGCGTCAGTTGGGGCATGAGGCGTATGTGCTGAGCGGCGGGATCGACAGTGGCCTGGCCTTGCCGGTGCAGGCGCCGGTGGCTTACGAGCCTTTGCCGCTGATCAGCGCACACGGTTTTGAGCTGAGTGAAGTCAACCTGATCGACCTGCGCCCGAGCATGGTGTACCGCAAGGGGCATATCCCAGGCTCGCGCTGGTCGATCCGCTCACTGCTCAACGCCGACCAGCGCCCTTTGGTGCTGGTGGCTGATGATCCGGCGCTGGCAGCGTTTGCAGCCCTTGGCTTGGACGCAAAACTGCTCGACGGTGGTTTTGCCGCCTGGGCTGCCGCCGGCCTGCCGGTGAGTGAAGACCCGCAGAACCCGCCGGACGCGCAGTGCATCGACTTCCTGTTTTTCACCCACGACCGCCACAGCGGCAACAAGGACGCCGCGCGCCAGTACCTGGCCTGGGAAATCGGTTTGCTGGCACAGATGAGTCCGGCGGAAATCGCCAGCCTCAAGCCGCTGGTGCCGACGTCCCGTGTGCGTACCCGGTTGATCCACGCCGCCCGCACGGAAAAAGGCCAGGGTGGCCGTGCGGTCAACGTGCCGGTCACGCGTATCAGCACGGTGCTGTTCGACAACCTCGCCCAGATGCGCGATGCCCGCGCCCGCCGCGACAGTGAACGCGTACTGACCTACGGTGCTCGGGGCAACCCCACCTCCCATGCCCTGGAAGACCTGGTCACCGAGTTGGAGGGTGGCTATCGCACGCGTCTCTATGGCACCGGCCTGGCTGCGGCAGCCCAGGTATTCCTGGCTTATCTGCGCCCAGGCGATCACGTGTTGATCACCGACGCGGTGTACTCCCCGGTGCGCAAGCTGGCCCGGGAGTTCCTGCAGCCGTTTGGCATTGAAGTCAGTTATTTTGCGCCGGACGGAAAGGGGCTCGAAGCGCAATTGCAAGCCAACACAAGGCTGGTCTACGCCGAAGTGCCCGGCTCGTTGTTGTATGAATTGTGCGACTTGCCGGCGATTGCGGCCTTGTGCAAACCGCGCAATATCCTGCTGGCCGTCGACAACACCTGGGGTGCGGGCTACCTGTATCGCCCGCTGGCGCTGGGCGCGGACATCTCGATCATGGCCCTCACCAAATACCTCGGCGGCCACAGCGATGTGATGATGGGCAGCGTGTGCACCAGCGCAGCGGCCTGGCCGGCGTTGGGCCGCATGAGTGACACCTTTGGCAACGCGGTGAGTGCCGACGATGCTTACCTGGTGTTGCGGGGCGCGCGCACCTTGGCGTCACGCCTGGACGTGCATGAGCGCGGCGCGGTGGAGATCGCCCAGTGGTTGCAGGCGCAACCGCAGGTCAAGCGAGTGTTCCATCCGGCGTTGCCGGAGCACCCAGGGCATGCGTTGTGGCGACGGGATTTCACCGGCAGCAATGGGTTGTTGTCGTTTGAGCTGGCCAATGCAGACGCGGCGTACGTCGAGCGGTTGATCGACGGCTTGCAGCTGTTCGGGTTGGGCGCATCGTGGGGCGGCTATGAAAGCCTGGTCACCGTGGCCGATACCCAGGACCGCGACAGTGCAGCCGATCGCGGGCTGAACCCGGTGGTGCGCCTGCACATCGGGCTGGAGGACGTGGCGGCATTGATCGAGGATTTGCAGCGCGGGTTTGCGGCGGCAGGCTGAAAAAAAGATCGCTCCCACGCCCGGTGGGAGCGATCAGGCCGGTCAGTGTTTGACCGGTGTTGGCAGCGTCACGAGGTTGACGTAGCCATCCCAGAATTGCTTCTGGTCTACGCCGAACACCACTTTGGCTTTTTGCGTGCCCACCGGCGCGCCTTTCTTGTAGCCCAGTGCGCGGCCGTAGTCAGCGCCGAAGGTGGCGTCCACGTCTACCCACAGGTCGCGGGATTCGGTGACGATCTGCGGGTTGACCAGATACAGCGCGGGCAAACTGTCCCACGTAAAGCTGTGGTAGCCCGGGTCTTTGTCGAACAGCGGTCCGAACTCATGTTTGTACAGGTCGGCAATCGCGCCTTTCTTGGCGATCACGCGCTGGTACACCGCCTTGTCGAAGGTGACTTTCTCGCACACGTCGTTGGGGAAAATCACGTGTTCGATCGGTGAGCGCAACACGATCTTCGCGGCCTCCGGGTCAAACCACCAGTTGAACTCCGCCGCTGGCGTGGTGTTGCCCGGGATCTCCAGCGCGCCGCCCATGTACACGATGCGCTTGATCAGCGGCACGATGTCCGGCGCCGAGCGAATGGCCAGGGCGATGTTGGTCAGCGGGCCGACCGCGAGGATCGTCACCTGGTGCGGGTTGGCCCGCACGCTCTGCACGATGAACTGCGCGGCGGTCTCACTGCGCAGTTGGGTGTGGGTGGCCAGGCCGTCCGGTGGCGCGATCAACTGCGACGGTGAGGTCGGGCGAGGGTTCTTGAACGCCCCCGGCCAGCCCGCGCCGAACAGGGTTTTTTCTGCCTCGTAGGTGGCGTAGTCATGCAGCAGCGGGTAGGCGGCGCCGGAATAGACGCCCACCTGTTTTTCCACGCCCATGCGTTCCACGGCCTTGAGGGCGTCAACCTGCTCCTGGTCGACCCAGGCATTGCCGCTGACCAGGGTCATGCCCAACAACTCGATGCGTTTTTGCGCATGCAGCTGGGCGAGCATGATGAAGGCCTGGCCGTCATCGTTGAGCACGTTGAAGTCGGTGTCGAAGATGACCTTTTCAGCAGCTTGCGCGGTACCGGCACATAAACCGACCGCAACGAGCAGCGCACAGCGTTTCAGGAAGCCTTGCATGGTGATTCATCCGAAAAATTATTGTTGTCAACGGTTCACCAGTTTCGCCGGCAAGGCGATGACCAGGAAGCTGCTGAGGATCAGGCAGCCCGCGAAAAACCACAAGGCACCGGCGCTGCTGCCTGTGACGTCGATCGCAACGCCCATCAACGAGTTGCTCACCAAGCCGGCAATGTTCGCCACCGAACAGGCCAGGGCAAAGCCCGTGGCAGCCGCGGTGCCTTTGAGAAAGGTGGCCGGCAGGCTGAAAAACACGGGCACCGCGCCGATGATCGCGGCCGAGGCGATGGCGAACAGCGCAACCGTGGCCGCCACGTTATGGGTAAAGAAGGTGCTGGTGGCCATGGCCGCCGCGCCGATGAAGAACGGCACGATGATGTGCCAGCGGCGTTCGCGGTGTTTGTCCGAGCTGGCGCCGATCAGCAGCATGCCCAGCAAGGCCGCGATGCTCGGCAGCGCGGTGAGCACGCCGATATGGAAGGTGTCGGTCACGCCGGCATTGCGGATGAAAGTCGGCATCCAGAAACCCATGGCGTAGGCGCTGAGCAGGATCGAGAAGTCGATACCGCCGAGCATCCACACCTTGAGGTTGAAGAAGCCGTCGCGAAAACTGTGCTTGCTGCCGGTGGCGTCGGCCTCGTCCTTGCGCAGTTCGCTTTCCAGAAGGGCTTTTTCTTCATCCGACAGCCATTTGGCCTGCTGGTAGGTGTTGGGCAGGGCCCAGAAGGTCAGCACGCCGAGCAACACGCTGGGCACAGCCTCGATCAGGAACAACCACTGCCAGCCGCGCAGGCCGCCCATCTGGTCGAAGTGGCCCATGATCCAGCCGGACAGCGGGCCGCCGATCACGCTGGACAGCGGCAGGCCGATCATGAACAGCGCGATGATGCGCCCGCGCCGGTGGGTGGGGAACCAGGTGGTCAGGTAATACAGCACGCCCGGCAGGAAACCCGCTTCGGCGGCGCCAAGCAAAAAGCGCAGGATGTAGAACTGGGTGGTGGAGGTGACCAGCATGGTGCAGGCCGACAGCAGGCCCCAGGTGATCATGATGCGCGCGATCCAGATCTTCGCGCCCACCCGCTCCAGCACCAGGTTGCTTGGCACTTCAAAGATGATGTAGCCCACGAAGAACAGCCCGGCGCCGAGGCCGAACGCGGTTTCGCTGAAGTGCAGTTGGTCGAGCATCTGCAGCTTGGCGAAACCGATGTTGATACGGTCCAGGTAGGCCGCGAGGTAACAGAAACACAGGAACGGAATCAGCTTCCAGGTGATCTTGTGATAGAGCGTGGTGACGGGGTCGGCGACGGTGGTCGCGGGCGCTGCATTCGCAATGGGCATTGGGGTGTCTCCTGGCGGTGACTTATGGTTTTTATACGGCCGCTTTGTTCCAGCACTTCGGAGTGCTGTAGAAGCGACTTCCAAAGGCAGTGTCAGAAGACTGAGGGGGTCCTGCTGGAGGTGATCCAGTGTGGGAGCGAGCAAGCCCGCTCCCACATTAGATTGCATTCCAATGGGCCCTCAGTTTTTTTCAGGACCACGCTCTATGGCGCAGTTCCTAATAGCGTCTTATTGCTCCCTGAACTTACTCATCGCCTCCTGCTTGCTCACCACGTCGCCATACTTGCTGTCGATATCGAACAGGTTGGCTTCATGGGGAGCCGGGTGTCGATCGCCGACGCACTCGCGCACGACGATGGTGCGAAACCCGTGTTGCACGGCATCCACCGCCGTGGCGCGGATGCAGCCGCTGGTGGAGCAGCCGGCCAGCACCACGGTGTCGATGCCTTGGGCGTGCAGCATCGGGGCCAGGCTGCTGCCAAAAAACGCGCTGGCATACTGCTTGGTGATCACCACTTCATCGGCCTGGGGCAACACCTCGCTGCAAAACGCGGCGAGCGGGTTGCCTTCGACCATGTCTTTCATGACCGGGGCCTTCTTGACCCAGATCCCGCCATCGACGAAATGGCCGGGATGGTAGCGGATATTGGTGTGCACCACCGCAATCCCATGTTTACGCGCGGTGGCCAACAGCTCGACGCTTTCGGCCACGGCACTGACCACGCCTGGCGCAAACAGCGGTGCGCCTTCGGTGGTGTAGCCCTGCATGAAGTCGATCATCAGCAGCGCGGCCTTTTTGCCAAAGCCGATGCGATTACCCCATACGCCCTGGTAGTTGGCGTCGGCGGATTGTTCGTTCATCACAAAGCCCCTCAGTAAGCGCCGGAGAGCAGTGCGCCGGCGCCGGGCACGATGGGCTCCAGGTCCAGGGCCTTGAGCATGGCGTAGGTAGTGGCGATGGCAGCGGTCAGCACCGGTTTGCCGGTTTGCGCCTCGACCTTGGCCACCACCGGCAGCGATTGCATCTGCACGCAGGCAGACAGCACGATCACGTCAACGCCTTCCAGGTTCATGCTAGCGACGATGGCCGGCAGGTTGGCCGGGTCGTGGCGGGCCACTTCGAGGTTGTCGGGGATCTCCAGCGCGCGCCAGTCCACCACCTCAAAGCCTTCTTCGCGGATGTAGTTCACCACCAGCTCGGTGAGCGGCTTCATGTACGGCGCAACGATGGCGATGCGCTTGGCGCCCATCACCTTGAGGCCTTCAATCAACGCACCGGCACTGGTGATCACCGGGGCGTTGGCGTCGTTGTCGGCGGTGGCCTTGCGCAGGCGTTGCTCGGAGTTACGGTGATAACCCAGGCCCATGGCCATGATTGCCACCAGGCAGGCGTAGCCCAGCACGTCGACCTTGGCGTCGGACAGCTCGACGGCGCAACGGTCGGACTCGCCGTCCATCGCCGCCAGCTCTTCCTTGCGCACTTGCTTCATGCGCATGCGGCTGGAGTGAAAGGTAAAGCGCTCCGGGCGGATGGCCTGGCGTGCGGTAAGCATCGCCGGGATCTCGGTTTCCATGGTGGTGTTGGAGCTCGGCACGATCTGGCCGATGCGGTAAGGCTTGAGCATGGTGGTTTCCCTTATTGTTCGGTGGGTAGGAAGTCGCCCAGGGCGTCGAAGAAGCCTTGGAGGTCGTCCCACGGAATCATGTGCCCGGCGTTGGCCACGCGAACCACGTGGATCGCCGGTTGCAGGTCCTGAATCTCGGCGACGTCTTCATCGAGGATCACGCCGCCACGCCCGGCCACCATCAACAGGGCAGGGGCCTTGAGGTGGGGCAGGTCTTGATGGAAGTCGACGTCGTGAAAATCATTGAAGGCGCGCACGATGGCCGGCTCGAAGCAGGTGTGCAGCCATTCGGCGCGCAATTGCAGTTGTTCCTCGGTCCAGGTGGCGCAGAAGGCGCGCATCGCCTCCGCATCCATGCCGACCAGCGACTGGCGGATGGAGTCGACGTACCACGGCAACTTGCTCGGGTATTCACGGCGGCCGGGACCGGACACCGGTGGATCGATCAGCACCACGCGGTTCACGCCTTGGGGGTGCTTGACCGCACTGCGCACGGCAAAGCGCGCGCCCATGGAGTGGCCGACCAGATGGTAGTTGTCCAAGTTGAGCGCTTGGGCAAACGCGCCGATATCGTCGGCACAGGTCTCAGCGCTGTAATCCAGCTCGGGGCCGGTGGACGACAGGCCGCGCCCACGCACGTCGAGCACGTAGGTGTCGTAGTGCGCACCGAGGCGCTCGGCCACAAAACCCCAGGTGATCGCCGGGCTGGTGATGCCCGGGATCAGGAGCAATGCCGGGCCCTTGCCGCCGTAACGCAGGTAGTGCTGGCGGATGCCATTGGCCTGGACGTTGCCGCCGTAGAGGAAGGTGCTCACGCGGCCACCCCCGATTTCAGCTCCTGGGCGTACAGGTCATAGCCGTAGACCCAGGCCGGGTCTTCTTGCGTGCGCAGCCAGGTGTTGGCGTTGGACACGGCCTGCACGCGGGATGCACGTTCCTTGCGGTTGGCTTCGTAGAGCTGGAATGCGGTGCGGTAGTCGCTGATGCCGGTTTCCTGCAGGCAGCGAGTGAGCATGGCAGCGTCTTCGATGGCCATGCCGGCGCCCTGGGCCATGTGCGGTTTCATCGGGTGGCAGGCGTCGCCCAGCAGCACCAGGCGACCACGGCTCCACAGCGGCAATGGGTTGCGGTTGCGCAGCGGCCATTTGGTCACGCTTTCGGTGGATTCGATCAGCGCCTGCACGGTGGGGTGGTAGCCCTTGAAGGCGTCGAACATCTCTTCGCGGCTGCTGTCGACGAAGGCGCCCTGGAAGTCCCATTCGGCGTGGGGCACGCCGGTCACGTAGTAGTACTCGTCGCGCTTGCCGGTGGTGTAGTAGACCATCATGTGGCGGTCTTCGGTCCACCACTTGATGCAGTCTTCGAACTTGAGGTCGTACTTGGCCAACTGGTCGCCACGGATCAGCGCCCGGTGCGCGACCCAGCCGCTGTACAGCGGTTTTTCCACGCCCAGCAGTTCTTCGCGGATCTTGGAGTTGATGCCGTCGGCGCCGATCACGATGTCGGCGTAGGTCACCTCGCCATCGGCGAAGGTCAGGCGCACCTGGGTGTCGGTTTCTTCGAGGGTTTCCAGGCGCTTGTTGAAATGCAGGGTGCCCGGCTTGAGGGTGGACATCTGCAGGGCATGCAGGTCACCGCGGTGCACGGTGATGTAGGACGCGCCGTAGCCGGTGAGGGGGATGCGTGACAGGTAATCACCGCTTTCGCCGCAACGGCTGAACCAGTGCTCGGGGTGCGAGCCCATCAGGTCCAGCTGCTTTTCGATGCCCATGCGGCGGAAGATTTTCATGATGTTGGGACCCATGTGGATCCCCGCACCCAGCCGGGAGAATTCTGGCGCTTGCTCGTAGATGTCCACATCGAAGCCAGCTTGCTGCAACAGGGTGGCGGCTGCGGCACCGCCAAGGCCGGCGCCGACGATGGCGATTTTCTGTGTGCTTCCCATGGGGCGTGATCCTCTCTCTTTTTGATTTTTGGCGGCGTCTGTCCGCAAGGTTTTTAAAGTGTATACGCTCATTTTTTGAAATGGGAAGCCCGCGTCTGAAAATTTATTTTTTGGCCATATTTATCCTGTGTAACGCGTTGTAGCCATTAAATAGTGGGTTTGTGTGGATTAGTAACGTTTTGGCGCGGCGCTTGCAGTCAGCCTGCAATTCAGGTCTTATCGTCAGTAATTGGCGTATACGCTATAAAAGTGCACTAGAGTGAAGCGCGGTGCTTGAACTTGGTGCAGCCCCACAGGAGACAGGAAAATGCCGGTAAGCGATTGCGAACTGACCCAGATGTTCGAGCATGTGTTGAAGCTGTCGAAGGTCGACCCGACCCAGAGCGTCGCCGTGCTCAAGAGCCATTACTCCGACCCGCGCACCGTGCGTGCCGCCATGGACGCCGCCCAGCGGCTGGGGGCCAAGGTGTATGCGGTGGAGCTGCCGTCGTTCAATCATCCCAAGGCGATGGGCAATGACATGACCGCCTACTGCGGCGACACCGCGCTCACCGGCAACCTCGCCGCCCAGCGTGCTCTGGAGGCGGCGGATCTGATCGTCGACACCATGATGTTGCTGCACTCGCCGGAGCAGGAGCAGATCCTCAAGACCGGCACGCGCATCCTGCTGGCCGTGGAACCCCCGGAAGTGCTGGCGCGCATGCTGCCCACCGAGGAAGACAAGGTGCGCGTTCTGGCGGCGGAGCAGTTGCTGAAAAAGGCCCGCTCGATCCACGTCAAATCCCGCGCCGGCAGTGATTTCCGCGCCGCCCTGGGGCAATACCCGTCGGTGACTGAGTACGGCTTTGCCGATGAGCCGGGGCGCTGGGACCACTGGCCCAGCGGCTTCCTGTTCTCGTGGCCCAACGAGGAAACCGCCGAGGGCGTGCTGGTGCTGGATATCGGCGACATCCTGCTGCCGTTCAAGACCTACACCCGCGAGAAGATCACCCTGGAGATCGAGAAGGGCTTTATCACCAGGATCCACGGCGGCTTCGAGGCCGAGTACCTGCGCGACTACATGAAGTACTTCAACGATCCCGAGGTGTACGGCATCTCCCATATTGGCTGGGGCCTGCAGCCACGGGCGCAGTGGACGGCCATGGGCCTGCACGACAAGAACGACGGCATGTGCATGGACGCGCGGGCGTTCTATGGCAACTTCCTGTTCTCCACCGGGCCGAACACTGAAGTCGGCGGCACACGCAAGACGCCGTGCCATATGGACATTCCGCTGCGTCACTGCGATGTGTATCTGGACGACGAGGCTGTGGTAATCGCCGGTGACGTCGTTGCCCCCGCAGCCTCCCTGGCTCGCTAAACATCCCCCTGCTTCTGTGGCGAGGGAGCTTGCTCCCGCTGGGGCGCGAAGCGGCCCTAAAAGATGGGGCCGCTGCGCAGCCCAGCGGGAGCAAGCTCCCTCGCCACAGTAAAAGCGTTCTGGCAGGTGTATGAGGTAATATGCCTCCCCATCGCCCGCTACCTCCCGAGCCCGCCGTGCCTGATTCCTACATCTTTTCCGAGCAAGTTGGCCACCTGCTGCGCAAGGCCTACCAGCGCCACCTCGCGATTTTCCAGCAGAATGTCGGTGACTCCCAGCTCACCGCCGTGCAGTTCGTCACCCTGTGTGCCCTGCGCGATCACGGTGCAAGTTCGCTGACCGAGCTGGTCAAGGCCACTGCCGTCGACCAGGCGACCATTCGCGGCATCGTCGAGCGGCTCAAGGCCAAGGAGCTGATTACCCTGGAGCCTGACCCCCAGGACAAGCGCAAGGTGGTGGTGGACTTGTCGGCGTCCGGCGCCGAACTGGTGGGCCAGACCGCGCCGCGTGCTGCGCAGATCAGCGAACTGACCCTGAGTAACCTCAACCCCGCCGAACGCGTGGCGATGCTGTTCCTGCTGCGCAAAATGATCGACGACCCACAGGAATAAGCCGGTACTGGCACCGTTTTTGCTCTGAGTTGATGTAGTAGCCACTTCACCAGCCAAGTGTGTCGCGAGGCCCCAGGTCCGCGACGCTTTTTTTTGGCTGTTTCGTGTAGTGACCACTTCACCAATTGGCACAGGCGAAGCGAATGATCAGCCAGCACATCACGGTAGCGCTTGAGGTCAACGGCCAAACAAGCGAAGTCAGCGCCATGGCGGATACCCCGCTGTTACTGGTGCTGCGCAATGACCTGGAACTCAACGGCCCCAAGTACGGCTGCGGCCTGGGCGAGTGCGGTGCCTGCACCGTGATCATCGACGGCGTAGCCGCACGGGCTTGCGTATTCCCGTTGTCGGGCGCGGTGGGCCGCCAGATCGTCACCCTGGAAGGCTTGGGCACACGCCACGCGCCGCACCCGGTGCAGCAGGCCTTTATCGACGAGCAGGCCGCGCAATGCGGCTACTGCCTCAACGGCATGATCATGACCGCCAAGGCCTTGCTCGACCGCAACCCCAACCCCAGCGAGGCCGAGGTGCGCAATGAACTCTCGGGCAACCTCTGCCGCTGCGGCACCCATATCGAAATCCTGCGTGCGGTGCTGCGTGCCGCTCGCCTCATGACGGTGGATTGATGAGCATGACCGACACGACCCTTTCCCGTGACCAGTGGCTGGCTAAGGCCGGTGTGTTGTTGATCGTCGATGACGTGTTGCCGCCGTCGGGGCCGGTGGCCAAGGGCGGCACGCCGACGGTGAAGCCCAAGGAACTGGGGCTGTTTATCGCCGTGAACGATGACGGCCTGGTCTATGCCTTCAACGGTCATGTGGACCTGGGCACCGGTATTCGTACGTCGCTGGCGCAAATCGTTGCCGAAGAACTCGACCTGGCGCTGGAGCAGGTCAAGATGGTGCTCGGCGACACTGAGCGCGTGCCCAACCAGGGGGCAACTATTGCCAGTGCGACCTTGCAGATTTCCGCCATCCCGTTGCGCAACGCCGCAGCCGAAGCGCGGCGTTTTCTATTGGCACGGGCGGCAGGGCGCTGGGGCGTGAGCACGGGCAGTCTCAAGGTTGAAGCCGGTGTGATCCACGCCGCAGACGGACGCACCACCACCTATGGCGAGTTGGTCAGCGGCCAGCACGATCAACTGCGTATCAGCGGTGATGCGCCACTCAAGGCCATCGAGGATTACCGCTTGGTCGGCAAGGGCGCTGCGCGAGTGGACATCCCCGGCAAGGCCACCGGCGAGCTGACCTATGTGCACGACATGCGCGTGCCCGGCATGCTCCACGGCAGGGTGGTGCGCCCGCCGTATGCGGGGCTTGATTGCGGGGCGTTTGTCGGCAATAGCCTGCTGAGCGTGGACGAGGCCTCCATCGCGCATATTCAGGGTATCGTCGCCGTGGTGGTGATCCGCGACTTTGTCGGCGTGGTGGCCTTGCGTGAAGAGCAGGCGATCAAGGCGGCCCATGAACTGCAGGTGCACTGGAAGCCCTGGAACCACGCCTTGCCGGACATGAGCGACGTGGAGCAGGCGATCCGCGACAACCCACGGGTCCGCCGCACGGTGCTCGATCAGGGCAATGTCGACGAGGCACTGGCCGGCGCCAGCCAGCGCATGCCGCGCAGTTACCTGTGGCCCTATCAGATGCACGGCTCGATCGGGCCCTCTTGCGGCGTGGCGGACTATTCGCCGGCGGGCAGTCGGGTATGGTCGGGCAGTCAGAACCCGCACCTGTTGCGCGCCGACCTGGCGTGGTTGCTGGAGTGCGAGGAAGGGCTGATCGACGTGATCCGCATGGAAGCGGCCGGCTGCTATGGGCGCAACTGCGCCGATGATGTGTGCGCCGATGCCTTGTTGTTGTCCCGTGCCGTCGGCAAACCGGTGCGCGTGCAACTGACCCGCGAACAGGAACACCTGTGGGAGCCCAAGGGCACGGCGCAATTGATGGAGGTGGACGGCGGGCTGAATGCTGATGGCAGCATCGCCGCCTACGACTTCGAAACCAGCTACCCCTCCAACGGCGCGCCGACCCTGGCGTTGCTGCTGACCGGTCGGGTAGAGCCAGTCGCCGCGATGTTCGAGATGGGCGACCGCACCTCGATCCCGCCCTACGACATCGACCACATGCGCGTGACCATCAACGACATGGCGCCCATCGTGCGCGCGTCGTGGATGCGCGGGGTGTCGGCATTGCCCAATACCTTTGCCCATGAATCCTATATCGACGAACTGGCCTTTGCCGCCGGCGTCGACCCGGTGGAGTACCGCCTGCGCTATCTGAAGGACGAGCGCGCCATCGACCTGGTGAAATCCACCGCCGAGCGTGCGAACTGGTCGCCGCGCACCGCGCCGATGCAAACCGCCAACGAGGACCACCTGCTGCGCGGTCGCGGCTTTGCCTATGCGCGCTACATCCACAGCAAGTTCCCGGGGTTTGGCGCGGCGTGGGCGGCCTGGGTGGCGGATGTGGCCATCGACAAGCACACCGGCGACGTGTCGGTGACGCGGGTGGTGATCGGGCATGACTCGGGGATGATGATCAACCCGGCCGGGGTGCAGCATCAGATCCACGGCAATGTGATCCAGTCCACCAGCCGCGTGCTGAAGGAACGGGTGACCTTTGAAGAGTCGACGGTGGCGAGCAAGGAGTGGGGCGGTTACCCGATCCTGACCTTTCCGGAAGTGCCGAAGATCGACGTGCTGATGATGCCGCGCCAGGACCAGCCGCCCATGGGCGCGGGCGAATCGGCGTCGGTGCCCAGTGCGGCGGCGATTGCCAATGCGATCTATGACGCCACCGGCATTCGTTTTCGTGAGTTGCCGATCACCCCGGAACGGGTATTGGCGGCGCTGAATGCCGGCACGTTGGGCGAACCGGCCAAGTCGCCGCAGAAACGCAAGAAGTGGTGGTTTGGGGCGCTGTTCGCCACCTTAGGCGCCTTGGCGGCCACGGCCTGGCCCTTTCACAGTGAGATCGCGCCGATTGCCCCGCCCGCTGCCGGCACCTGGTCCAAGGCCACCCTGGAACGCGGCCGCTTGCTCGCCGCCGTTGGCGATTGCGCGGTGTGCCACACGGCGCCGGGTGGTGCGACCAATGCGGGTGGGCTGGCGATGGAAACGCCGTTTGGCACGCTATACAGCAGCAATATCACCCCGGACGTAAAGACCGGTATTGGTGCCTGGTCGTACCCGGCCTTCGAGCGGGCCATGCGTGACGGCATTGGCCGCGATGGGCGCAACCTGTACCCGGCGTTTCCCTACACGGCGTTTCGCAACATCAACGATGCCGACATGCAGGCGCTGTATGCCTACCTCATGAGCCAGGCACCGGTGAGCCAGGCGCCGACGCCGAATGCCATGCGCTTCCCGTTCAATATCCGGCCGTTGATGGCAGGGTGGAACGCGTTGAATTTAAGGCGCGGCGAAATCACCGTGCAGCCGGAGCGCGGTGAGCAATGGAATCGCGGCAATTACCTGGTCAATGGCCTGGGGCACTGCGCGGCGTGCCACTCGCCGCGCAACCTGATGGGCGCGGAGAAGGGCGGCAAGGCGTTCCTTGCCGGTGGCATGGTCGATGGGTGGGAGGCGCCGGCCTTGACCGGGTTGTCCAAGGCGCCGACGCCGTGGACCGAGGATCAGTTGTTCACGTACCTGAGTACGGGGTACTCGGACGCCCATGGCGTGGCGGCCGGGCCGATGGGGCCGGTGGTGAGTGAGTTGTCGAAACTGCCCAAGGCGGATATCCGGGCGATGGCGGTGTATCTGGCGTCGCTCAATGGCGAAGCGACAGCCCAAGCGCAAAGCGTCGCGACGACGGTGCCAAACCCGAATGGCCGACGCGTGTTCGAAGGCTCGTGCAAGGCCTGTCACGCCGATGGCCTGGGGCCGAAACTGTTTGGGGTGAGCCCGTCACTGGCCACCAACACCAACGTGCACAGCGACCAGCCGGACAACCTGATCAAGGTGATCCTGCAAGGCATCAGCAACCCGGCGACTAAGGACCTGGGGTACATGCCGGGGTTCAAGGACAGCTTGTCCAACAGCCAGGTGGCGGATCTGGCGGCGTACCTGCGCGGGCAATTTGCGCCGAATGCGCCGCAGTGGCAGGGGTTGGAGCAGAAGGTGGCGCACCTGCGGGCCAATCCCGGCACTCACTGACACGCCGCGGTTAATACTGTGGGAGCGGGCTTGCTCGCGAATGCGGAGGGTCAGTCAACAGCTCCAGAGACTGATACACCGCATTCGCGAGCAAGCCCGCTCCCACATTTGGATTCGGTTTCTACAGGGAAATCGGGGTGACGCCGCGCAGCACGAGGTCGGTGATGAAGGCCAGCCAATCCTGCTGCTGCCCCTTGTCTGTCAGGTCCTCACCGAGGAACGAGCTGAGGGTGTGGCGGTTGGAGTTATAGAAGTAGCAGAGCGAGGCAATCATCAGATACACGTGCTTGAGGTCCACGTCCTGGCGAAATACACCTTGCGCCTGGCCGGCCTCGATGATCGGCCGCAACACGCCAACCGCCTCACCTGACAACCGACGCATCTCGCCGGACTGCTGCGCATGTTTGCCCTGGTGCAGGTTCTCGATGCTCAGGATCGCCACGAATTCCGGGTGCTTGACGTAGTAGTTCCAGATAAACCCCACCAGATCACGCAAGGCCTGCACTGGCGCATTGAGGTCGAGCTTGAGCTTGCTTTCGGCTTTGTTGAACTGCTCGTAGATGTGTTCCAGCACGCAGACGAACAGGTGTTCCTTGCTGCCGAAATAGTAATACAGCATGCGATCGTTGGAGTCGGCCGCCTTGGAAATGCTGTCGACACGGCCGCCGGAATACCCGTCGCGGGCGAACACCTTGACTGCCGCCTGCAGGATGCGTGCACGTGTCTGGTCCGCCTGTTGGGCACGAATGCCGGTCTTCTTGATCACCATGGGGAACGCCTTGCGCGACAGTCAGGGCGCGAAATATAGCATGGGCATTTTTTCGGCCGTTCTGTGACCGACAAGTTCTGTAATAAAAACGCCATTGCGCTGGGGATTGGATCCTGAACGGGCTATTTTGGTGCACCTCAATAAATAGAGTAGCCATGGATGAAATACCAACCCTTCAGCCGTACCTTGATTGCCACTGCCCTGGTGTTGACGGTCAGTGGTGTGCAAGCCGCTTCCCAGGCCCCGGTGGCCGGTGAAAATGGCATGGTGGTGACTGCCCAGCATTTGGCCACTCATGTGGGTGTGGACGTGCTCAAGGCCGGCGGCAACGCGGTGGATGCGGCCGTCGCCGTGGGCTATGCGCTGGCCGTGGTGTACCCGGCGGCGGGTAACCTGGGCGGTGGCGGGTTCATGACCGTGCAACTGGCCGACGGGCGCAAGACCTTCCTCGACTTCCGCGAAAAAGCCCCGCTGGCGGCGACTGCCGACATGTACCTGGACAAGGACGGCAAGGTCATTGACGGCCTGAGCGCCAAGGGCCATTTGGCCGTGGGCGTGCCTGGCACCGTGTCCGGCATGGAACTGGCCCTGAGCAAATACGGCACCCTCAAGCGCGCCCAGGTGATTGCCCCGGCGATCAAGCTGGCGGAAAACGGCTTCGCCCTGGAGCAGGGTGATATCGACCTGCTGCACACCGCCACCGGCGAGTTCGAAAAAGACAAGGACATGCGCGGGATCTTCCTGCACAACGGCCAACCGATGCAGGTGGGCCAGAAGCTGGTGCAAAAAGACCTGGCCAAGACCCTCAAGGAAATCTCTGCCAAGGGCACTGATGGCTTCTATAAAGGCTGGGTAGCGAAGGCGCTGGTGGATTCCAGCCAAGCCGGCAAAGGCATCATCACCCAGGCTGACCTGGACAAGTACAAAACCCGTGAGCTGGCGCCCATCGAGTGCGATTACCGTGGCTACCACGTGGTTTCGGCGCCGCCTCCGAGCTCCGGTGGCGTAGTGATCTGCCAGATCATGAACATCCTCGAAGGCTACCCGATGGCCGACCTGGGCTACCACTCGGCCCAAGGCCTGCACTACCAGATCGAAGCGATGCGCCACGCCTACGTGGACCGTAACAGCTACCTCGGCGACCCGGACTTCGTGAAGAACCCGATTGCCCACCTGCTGGACAAGGACTACGCCGCCAAGCTGCGCGCCGCCATCGAACCGCAGAAGGCCGGCGATTCCCAAGCCATCAAGCCCGGCGTGTCGCCCCATGAAGGCAACAACACTACCCACTACTCCATCGTCGACAAGTGGGGCAATGCGGTCTCGGTCACCTACACCCTCAACGACTGGTTCGGTGCAGGCGTGATGGCGAGCAAGACCGGCGTGATCCTCAACGATGAAATGGACGACTTCACCGTCAAGGTCGGCGTGCCGAACATGTACGGCCTGGTCCAGGGCGAAGCCAACGCCATCGCCCCGGGCAAGGCGCCGCTGTCGTCGATGAGCCCGACCATCGTGACCAAGGACGGCAAGGCCGTGATGGTGGTGGGTACGCCGGGTGGCAGCCGCATCATCACAGCCACTTTGCTGACCATCCTCAATGTCATCGACTACAAGATGAACATCCAGGAAGCCGTGGACGCGCCGCGTTTCCACCAGCAGTGGATGCCTGAAACCACCAACCTGGAAACCTTCGCGGTCAGCCCGGACACCCAGAAGATCCTCGAAAGCTGGGGCCACAAGTTCGCCGGCCCGCAGGACGCTAACCACTTGGCCGCGATCCTGGTGGGCGCACCGTCCCTGGGTGGCAAGCCGGTGGGTAACAACCGTTTTTACGGCGCCAACGACCCGCGTCGCAACACCGGTTTGTCCCTGGGTTACTGAGGCGTGAGGTGTTGATGCAGGTGGGCCAGGGACAGCGCCACGCTGTCATGGGATAGCTGCAGGGCAGCGCCCTCGGCGCTGCCCTGGGCTGCCGGCATCACCCGTTCGAACATGTGGTTTTCATACGCCTGCACGGCTTTCGAGCCGTCAGGTGTCTCCAGCAGGTGCTGCGCCAGTTCGGCAGCATCGAGCATCGCAGCATTCACCCCTTCGCCGCCAAACGGCGACATCAAGTGCGCCGCATCCCCGATCAACGTCAACCCGGGCCGATGAGCCCAGCGATGGCCGACGGGCAGGGCGTGGATGTGACGGACGAGCAGGGTGGGGCTGGCGGCGTCAAACAGCGCCAGCACGTCTGGGTGCCAGCCTTGGAATTGGGTTTTCAGCGAAGGCGCGTGGGACAAATCAATTGTGTTTGCCGCCCAATCCGTAGGCACGCGGAAGATCGCATAGCCGCGCAGGTGCGCGTTGGCGTTGCGTTGCACGATGATCGAGCGGGCTTCGCCGGCCACCTGCAGCGTGCCGCGACCGACCAGGCGGGCGGCGAGTGGGTGCCTCAGGTCGGCGTCATCGATGTTGAATTCAATAAAGGTCAACCCGCTGTACTGCGGCTGATAAGGCGACAACAACGGGCGGATTTTCGACCAGGCCCCGTCGGCACCCACCACCAAGTCAAAAGGCCCGTGATGGCGGTCGCCTTGATGCAGCGTCCAGCGTTGGTCATCGCCCTGGCTGGCATGGTTGATGCTCACGCCCCACTTCACGCAACCCTCGGGCAGGGAATCCAGCAGGATCTGGCGCAATTGCGTGCGGTCGACTTCCGGGCGGTCTCCCGCCTCGGGGTTCGGGTCTTCAAACAGCAGTTGGCCGTGATGGTCCATCAGCCGTGATCCCTGGTCTTCATAGCGGGCGATGCGCATGAAGGCATCGTCCAGGCCGGCTTGTTGCAACGCGAACTGGCCGGACTCCACGTGCAGATCCAGCGTGCCACCTTGCGGGCGCTCCAGCGGCCCGCTTTCACGTTCGAATACGCAGACGGCCACACCGTGACGGCTGAGGATACGCGCCAGGGTCAGGCCGCCAGGGCCGCCGCCGACGATGGCGATACGCAGTGGGTGAGTCATGCAGGCGCCTCGGCAAGGAGTTGTTCAACGGCTTTGAACGCAGTGGCGCGACGCGCTTCCCAGCTGCCGCGAATGACCAGCGCTGGCTGCTGATGCTGCTCGATCCAGTCCAGGCTGCCCTGGAAAAACGCCTGGCGGTCCGCCAGCTCCGGTTGGCAGCGCTGGCCGTCGGCGGTCCACTCTACGTCTTCGGGGGACAGCACCAGGTGCAGGTCGTAGTGCCGCGCCAGCAGCTCACTGTCGAGCCAGCTCGGGTAGTCACCGAACAGGGTCTGGCTCCACAGCTTGTTGGTCAGCAAGTGCGTGTCGAGGATCAGCAGGCCGGGCTGCCTGGCGCGGGCGGCATCTTCCCAGGCCAGTTGGCCGTGGGCAATGTCAGGGATGTCGGCCAGGGTGGTGTCGCGCTGATGTTGGTCGATGAAGTGGCGCACGTATTCGCCGACCATCACGCCGCCAAAATGCGCTTGCAGTTCCGCCGCCAGCCAGCTTTTACCACTGGACTCGGGGCCGGCCAGTACCACCACCTTCATGCGCGCAGCGCCGGGTCGGCGCGCCATTCACGCCAGCCCTGCACGGCGATCACGGTGAACAGCGCGTAGAGCGCGGCCGTGAGGTACAGGCCTTTGTAGAGGAACAGGCCGACGAAAATCACATCCACCGCGATCCACAGCGGCCAGCATTGCACGCGTTTCTGCGCCATCCACATCTGCGCGACCAGGCTGAAACCGGTGAGGGCGGCGTCGAGCCAGGGCTGAGCGGCGTCGGTCCAGTGGGCCATGGCCGCGCCCAACAACAGGCTGCCGGCCGCACCCACGGCCAGGCTGGTCATGATCGCCGGCCAGCCGAGGCTGGTCACCTGGCGACCCTGCTTGACCTCGCCGGCGCGGGTCCACTGCCACCAGCCGTAAACCTGCAGCGCGGCATAGACCACTTGCAGCAGCATGTCGGAATAGAGTTTTACGTCGAAGAATATCCAGGTGTAGAGCAGCACCATCACCAGGCCGATAGGCCAGCACCAGGGGTTCTGTTTGACCGTCAGCCAGACAGCGATCACCCCCAGGGCGGCGGCGAACAGTTCAAGCCCGGACATGGCGGTTCCTTAGGGGAGACGAAGAGGGCGCTGATTGTAACCAAAGAAGATAGGCTTAGGCATTGGCTTTGTAGTGAGCGGGCTTGCCCGCGCTGGAGTGCGTAGCGCTCCCATTTTTTTGGGGCCGCTACGCAGCCCAGCGCGGGCAAGCCCGCTCACTGCAGATTAGATTTTGAATTGGCGCAGCAGGCCATCGAGTTGTTCGCTGAGGCCGCGCAGGTGCGCGCTGGCGACGCTCGATTGTTCTGCCGCCAACGCGGTGCTGTGGGACAGGCCCGCCGCCTGGGTGACGTTCTGGTTGATGTCTTCGACCACGTGGGCCTGTTGCAAGGTGGCGCTGGCGATCGAGGCATTCAGGCCGTTGAGGTTGCGCAGCGCCTGGCCGATGGCATTGAGGCTGGCCCCGGCCTGGCCGGCTTGTTCGATGGTCAGTTGCGACGCGCTGTGGCTGTCGCTGATCACCTTGACCGCCGCTTCCGAGTGCCCCTGCAGGCGCTCGATCATCACCTGGATCTCGGCGGTGGACTTTTGCGTGCGCTGGGCCAACAGGCGTACTTCATCGGCCACCACCGCAAACCCCCGGCCTTGCTCGCCGGCGCGAGCCGCTTCGATGGCGGCGTTGAGGGCCAGCAGGTTGGTCTGGTCGGCGATGGAGCGGATCACTTCGAGTACGCCGCCAATCTGTGTGCTTTCGCTGGACAGGGTGCGGATCACCTCTACGGCCTGGCTGATGGTGCCCGAGAGCTGGTCGATCTGCTGCAGGCTGCCGTCGATGTTCACCTGGCCTTGCTGCGCCTGGGCCTGGGCGTCACGCATTTCGCTGGCGGCGTGCTCGGCGTTTTTCGCCACGTCCTGCACGCCGTAGGTCACTTCATTGATGGCGGTGGCCACCAGTTCCATCTGCTGCGACTGCTGCTGGCTGCGGTCGTGGGCCTGGCTGGCGTTGGTGCCCAGCTCGGTAGAGGACTGCCCGAGGGCGTTGGCGCACACCTGCAATTGGCCCACCACCTGGCGCAGCTTGGCGGTGAAGCTGTTGAAGTGCCGGGACAGCTGGGTCACCTCATCATTGCCGTGGGTGTCCAGGCTGCGGGTCAGGTCGCTTTCGCCGCTGGCGATATTGCCCATGGCATTCACCGCCGCCTGCAACGGGTTGACGATACTGCGGGCGATCACTGTCACCAGCAAGGCCATGACCAGCGCAATGCCCAGGCCAATCAGTGAGGCTTTCCACACCTGGCCCTTGAACTCGGCCTGCACGTCGTCCACGTACACGCCAGAGCCGATGATCCAGCCCCAGGGTTCGAACAGCTGGATGTACGAGGTTTTCTCCACCGGCGCTTCGGCGCCCGGCTTCGGCCAGCGGTAGTTGACGATGCCGGCGCCCTTGGCCTTGGCCAGGATCACGAACTCGTTGAACACCGCAAACCCGTCCGGGTCGCGGATGGCCGAGAGGTTCTGGCCGTCCAGCTTGGGGTTGGCGGCGTGCATGATCATCACGGGGGTGAGGTCGTTGATCCAAAAGTAGTCGTCGTGGTCGTAGCGCAGGCCGCGCACGGCGCTCAACGCCTGTTTCTGCGCGGCTTCGCGGGTGAGCACGCCCGTCTTTTCGAGGTTCTGGTAATAGGCGAGGACGCCGCTGGCCGTCTGCACCACGTGCTGGGTCTGCTGGCGCTTGGCCTGGTAGAGGTCGCCGTGGATCTGCTTGAGCATCAGCAGGCCCAGGGTCAACAGCATCAACACGGCGACGATCAGGATCAGCCAGAGACGACGGCTGATCGACATGCTGCGCAAACTGTTCATGGTCCTGTCACTCCGTGCTTTTTATAATTGTGGGTGCTGCATCGACATTTCCGGCTTGTCTGATAGGCTTTCGGCCTGCAATCGGAAAACCTGAGTACCGCCTGATTTTTCACGCAATTTTTGCACGCCGGCGTTGATTATCAACGCCGCGCCTGAAGAAGCGCTCGCCTCTTTGAATCATTAGAAATACGCACCACCTTTGGGAGAAACATGGACATTTGGACCGCCATACAGGCATTGATACTGGGCGTTGTGGAAGGGCTGACCGAGTTCCTGCCGATCTCCAGCACCGGCCACCAGATCATCGTCGCCGACCTGATCGGCTTCGGCGGCGAACGCTTCGAAGCGTTCAATATCATCATCCAGCTGGGCGCGATCCTCGCCGTAGTCTGGGAGTTCCGGCGCAAGATCTTCGACGTGGTCACCGGCTTGCCGACCCAGCGCACTGCCCAGCGCTTCACGGTCAACCTGATCATCGCGGTACTGCCGGCGGTGGTACTGGGGGTGATTTTTGCCGACCTGATCAAGCACTACCTGTTCAACCCGATCACCGTGGCAACGGCGCTGGTCGTCGGCGGCGTGATCATGCTGTGGGCCGAGCGCCGCCAGCATGCGGTACACGCCGAAACCGTGGACGACATCACCTGGAAAGACGCGGTCAAGGTGGGCTTTGCCCAGTGCCTGGCCATGATCCCGGGCACCTCGCGTTCCGGTGCGACCATCATTGGTGGCCTGCTGTTCGGCCTGTCGCGCAAGACCGCCACCGAGTTCTCGTTCTTCCTGGCCATGCCGACCATGGTCGGTGCCGCCGTGTATTCGGGCTACAAGTACCGCCACCTGTTCCAGCCCGATGACCTGCCGGTGTTCGCCATTGGTTTTGTCACCTCGTTCATCTTCGCAATGATCGCCGTCAAGGCCTTGCTCAAGTTCATCGCCAGCCACAGCTACGCGGCCTTTGCCTGGTACCGCATCGCGTTCGGCCTGGTGATCCTGGCCACCTGGCAGTTCGGCTGGATCGACTGGACAGCGGTCAAGCCATGAACATCCAGCACCCACGCCTGAAGGCGCTGATCTTCGTGCTGCTGTGCGCCGCGCCGCTGCTGGGCTCAGCCTTGCTCTGGCATCGCGGCGAAACGCTGATCCCGCTCGCGGCCTACGGCGTGGTCAGCGTGGTGGCGTTCCTGATGTACTGGAACGACAAGCGCAAGGCCCAGACCGAAGGCCGCCGCACCCCGGAAAACATCCTGCACGCCGTCGAACTGGCAGGCGGCTGGCCGGGCGCGCTGCTCGCCCAGCAAGTCTTCCGGCACAAGACGCGTAAAGTGTCTTACCAAGTGCTGTTCTGGGTGATCGTGCTGTTGCACCAAGTGTTCTGGCTGGACCAACTGTTCCTGGGCGGCACGCTGCTGTCAGTCCTCTAGGCACTAGCCCCCAACCACAACCGCAACCGTAACCACGATGCGAAGCGAGCTGCTCTTGATGAGTGGTTGGATCTAAAGCAGATACCTGTAGGAGCTGGCTTGCCGGCGATGCAGGCACCTCGGTGAATCAGGCATACCCGGTTGATGCCATCGCAGGCAAGCCAGCTCCCACAGTGAGGGCTCGCGTCATCGTTGATGAGCATCGCCGGCAAGCCGGCTCCTACAGTGGACCGCGTTTGCCTTTGCCTTTGCTCCACACCACTCAAGCCGGCTGTCAGGCCGCTGTGCTCTTGCTTTTGATCTTGATTTTGATCTTAGGCGCCCCGTCAAACACGCTGGCCGGAATCTGACAGGGATTTGGGGGGTAAGCCGGCAGGACGCCGGCTTAGCCGCCCCGCGCCATGGATGGCGCGTGGCGGCGGCCCCCCAAATCACTGTCGGATTACGGGCACACCGAGCCTAGGCGAGGTGCCGAGTGTTGGGGCAAGAGCCTTTTGCTTACTTTTGGGCTTTTCAAAAGTGAGCCGCTGTAAAAGCGGAACCATAAGCCGCCGTTACCGAAGAAATGGATATGTACCCCGTGAGACCGCCATCGCAGGCAAGCCAGCTCCCACATGTTTGATCGCAGGGCGGCAGTTGGAAAGCCATCGCCTGTCAGCCCCCCTCACTCCAGGCGCAACCCCACCTGCGTCCGCTTGGGCAACTTACTCACCACCAGTTGATGAGACCGCTGCAACAGCCCCCGCAACTCCTCAGCCCCCAGCGGATACGGCGTATTCATAATCACCCACTGCGCCCGCGCCAAATAAGGCGCCGGATGAATCCCCGGCCGGTCGACATGCCCAAGAAACAACTCCTTGTCCACCTTGAACGCCAACGACTCCCCCCGCAAGTTCTGCAAGGCAAACATCTTGTTGCCAGCAATCGAAAACACCCGCACACCGCCCCATTTATAGTCCTCCCGAGCACCGGGCAAACTCAGGCAGAACGCCGCGACTTGGGTCTCGGTCATTTTCATAACAAGCGATCTCCACAGCCCTTGAAGGCCTCTTCCAGGTAATCGATCCACGCGCGAATGGCCGGCAGCACGCCACGGCGATGTGGGTACACCGCCTGTAGCCAGCCGCCCGGCGACGACCATTCGGGCAGCAGTTGTACCAACGCGCCGCTGGCCAATTCTTCTTCGCAGTACATCATCGGCAACACGGTAAACCCCAGGCCCTTGAGGGCGCAGGCCTTGCGCACGATAAAGTCGTCGATGCCCAGGCGCGCCTCCATCGACAGGTCCTCGGCATTGCCTTGGGGGTCGATCAGGCGCAGGTGAACCAGGCGGTCGGCCTCCAGCGCGCCGAGCACCGGCAGTTGCTTGAGATCTTCCAGGGTGTTGATCTGCCGTCCCTTTAGAACCGCGGGGCTGGCGACCAATAAGGTTTGGGCCTGGCGCAGGCGCTTGGTCACCAGCAACGGGTCTTCATCGCCCAGCTCGCGAACCCGCAGGGCCACGTCGATGCCTTCGGCGACCAGGTCGACGCGGCGGTTGACCAGGGTCATTTCCAGTTGCACCAGCGGGTGGGCGGCGAGAAAACCCGCGACCATTTCCGGCAACATGTGCTGGGCCATACCCACCGGGCAACTGACCCGCAACCGTCCACGGGGCTCGCTGGACATGCTGGCCACGGCCTCGTCGGCCATTTCCGCTTCCAGCAACATCGCCTGGCAGTGGCGCAGGTAGCGTTCGCCGACGGCCGTGAGGGTGAGTTGACGGGTGGTGCGTTGCAGCAGGCGGGCGCCCAGGCGTTCTTCCAGTTCGGCAATGCGCCGCGACAACCGCGATTTGGGAATGCCCAGCAGGCGGCCGGCAGCGGCAAAGCCACCGGCTTCCACGACTTTGGCGAAATAGTAGAGGTCGTTGAGGTCTTGCATGATCAACCCAGTGTCCTGTCAGTGGGACGAACTATCCGCGTGTGGCACGGGCAAATCCAGCCCCTACATGCCGGCCATCAACACATACTTCACGTGCACGTACTCTTCGATCCCGTAATAGCTGCCTTCGCGGCCATAACCGGACTGCTTGATGCCGCCGAACGGAATCGAGGCGGTGCCCACGGAGCCCGAGTTCAGAATCACCATGCCCGCCTCAAGCCGGCGAGACAGGCGCAACGAACGGCCCAGCGCGCAGGTGTAGGCGTAGGCCACCAGGCCGAACTCGGTGCTGTTGGCACGCTCGATCACTTCTTCTTCCTCGTTGAAAGAATAGAGGGCGAACACCGGGCCGAAGATCTCCTGGGTGGCCAGCGGCGAGTCATCCCCCAGGCCGGTGATGATCGTCGGCGCGTAGAACAGGCCACCTTTGGCGTGGGGCTTGCCGCCCATGAGTACGGTGGCGCCGGCAGCCTTGGCGTCTTCCACCAGGCGCACCACCTTGTCAAAACCCAGCTGATTGACCAGTGGCCCGACCACAAAGCCTTCGCGCAGGCCCTGATCCACTTCAATCGCGGCGACCGCCTGCTTCAGGCGCTCGGTGAACGCTTCAAAGATGCCCTGCTGCACAAAGATGCGGTTGGGCGAGATGCACACCTGGCCAGAGTTACGCAGCTTGGCGCTCACCAAACCTTGTACGGCGTCGTCCAGGTTGGCGTCGTCGAACACGATAAAGGGTGCGTTACCGCCCAGTTCCAGGGTCATCTTCTTGACGGTGGCGGCGCATTGCGCGGCGAGTAACTTACCCACGGCGGTGGAGCCGGTGAAGGTGATCTTGCGGATACGCGGGTCGCCGGTGAGGATCGGGCCGATTTCCTTGGGGTCGCCCACCACCACTTCCAATACGCCTTCGCCGATGCCGGCGTTGCGTGCGTATTCCAGCAGCCTGAGCGCGGTCAGCGGCGTGTCCTCGGCGGGCTTGATCACCATGGTGCATCCGGCCGCCAGTGCCGTGGCGACCTTGCGGGTGATCATCATGAAGGGGAAGTTCCAGGGCGTAATGGCCGCCACCGGGCCGACCGCTTCCTTGGTGACCATCACCTGGGCGTTGCGGTCGTGGGTAGGTATGGTGTCGCCGTAGACGCGCTTGGCTTCTTCGGCGTACCACTCGATGAAACCCAGGCCGTAGTCGATCTCGCCACGGGCTTCGCTCAGGCATTTGCCGTTTTCACGGCACAGCAGTTCGGCGAAGGCTTCCTTGTCGGCCTTCACGCTGTCGTGCCAGCGGCGCAGGATGTCGCTGCGCTCCTTGGCGAGTTTGCCGGACCAGTCGGGGAACGCGGCGCAGGTGCGGTCGACGGCGGCCTTCACCTCGGCCGCAGAGTGCTTGGCCACGCGGCCGATTTCTTCACCGGTTGCAGGGTTGTAGACGATAAGCATGGGGGAATCTCCGTGGGCTGAAAGTGCTGTTTCAGGCTACGGAAAAGCGCGGTCTGGGCGAATATCCATTCCAATGTGCTGATTGCCTATTCCTATGAGTGCGTAGCGCCAGCCACCTCTGGCGCAGTACTGTGTGGCTTTGCAGAGGAGCCGCCGCCGTGGGTCGTACACAGCGAATTGTCGAACTGATGGGCGCCCTGGCGCCTGTTGAAGGCTATAACCTGACCGTATTGGATGACGTGCGTTTCCTACGCTCCAACCGACCGCTGCACCGCGTGCCGGTGCTGTACGACCCGGGCATCGTGATCGTGTGCCAGGGGCGCAAGAGCGGTTATTTGGGCGACGACATTTACCTGTACGACGCCCATCATTACCTGGTGGTGTCCGTGCCGGTGCCGTTCACCATGGAAACCGAGGCCAGTGAAGCGGAACCGATGCTGGCGGTGTACCTGCGGCTGGACTTCACCCTGGCGGCCGAGTTGATGCTGGCGCTGGATGACTTCCCCGAACTCCCGCAGGCCAAGCCCCGGGGTATGTATTCCTCGCCCATGGATGAGCGACTCAGTGAGTCATTGCTGCGTTTTCTGGAGGTGATGAGCGTGCCCATGGAGGCGCAGATATTGGGGCCGACCTTGATGCGCGAAATCTACTACCGGATTTTCACGGGGGAGCAGGGCGGCTCGATGCGGGCTGCGCTCAATCGCCAGGGGCAGTTCGGTAAGGTGGCGCGGGCGATCCGCAAGATCCATGCGTGCTATCACCAGCCCCTGGATGTGGAAGCGCTGGCGGCTGAGGCGATGATGAGTGTGCCGAGCTTTCACGCGCACTTTCGCACGGTCACCGACACGTCGCCGATGCAGTACCTCAAGTCCACGCGCCTGCACCAGGCGCGTTTGTTGATGCTGCGCAGCGACATGACGGCCGCCGCTGCCTGTGCCAGGGTCGGCTATGAAAGCGCCTCGCAGTTCAGTCGCGAGTTCAAGCGCTTCTTCGGGCGAACGCCCTTGGACGAGATCCAGTGGATGAAGCGCACCTACGCACTGCCGGCGCCTACGACGTCATCGATTTACGTGTCGTCCCACTGAGCAGGGTAATCAGCAGGGCCAGCCCGGCAAACCCCGCGCCGGTCAGCGCCTGGCCCTGCCAGCCGTAGTGCTGCGACGCGAAGGCGCCGGCCGCGGAGCCCAGGGCGCCGCCGATGAAGTAGACCACCATGAATACGGTGTTCAGGCGACTGGTGGCCGAAGGTTCCAGCGCCAGCACGCGGGTCTGGTTGGCCAGTTGGTTGATGCGGTTGCCCAGGTCGAGGAAGGTCGCCGCGATGAGGATCGGCCACCACCAGCCGCTGGGGCCGAAGGCGTAGATCAGTACAAAGGCCACCAGCACGGTGGTGATGCCCACCCATTCCAATAGCTGGCTGTGGCGACGGGTCTGTTGGCCGATGGTGGTGGCAAGGAGGATGCCGACGATCGCCGACAGCCCCAGCAAGCCCGCCTGTGCACTGGAGAAGCCATAGGGCGGCAAGGCCAGCAGTGCCGCCATCGAGCCCCAGAACACGTTCAATGCGCCAAACACCAGGCCCGCCTTGAGGGCCGACAGGCGCAAGGTAGGGTGCTGCCGGGCCAGGCCCCACAACGATTTGAGCAAGGCGCCGTAGGCCAGTTTGCTGGTGGAGATGGACACCGGCATGCGCGTCAGGATTGCGATAAACAGCAGCACGTCCAAGGCTGCCGCCAGGGCAAACATGCCGCGCCAGCCCAGCCAGCCACTGACCACGCCGCTGACGGTCCGCGCCAGCAGACCTCCGGCGGACAGCCCGCTGACCATCAAGCCGAGGACCGCGCCTTTTTGCGCCGGCTCGCTGAGGTCGGACGCGGCGGGGATGATCACCTGGGCGCTGATGCCCGACAGGCCCAACAGCCCGCTCGCCACCAGCAGCCAGGTAAACGAGGGCGCCGAGGCCGAGGCCAGCAGGCTGATGAAGTTCAGGCACAGTACGGCCAGGATCAGCGTGCGCCGGCTGATGCGGTCGCCCAGCGGCACAAACAGCAGCAGGCCGCTGGCGTAGCCGAGCTGGGTGAGCATCGCGATCTGGCCGACATGGGCGGTGGTGACGTCGAAGCTGGTGGCTATCAGCGGCAGCATCGCCTGGTTGTAGTAGATGGTCGCAACCGAAAACCCGCAGCAGATGGCGAGCAGCAGGGTCAGGCCCTTGGTCAGGACGGGGGAGTTCGCGTGCATGGCAGGCCCGGTGGCTGGCAAATGTGCGGCGAGAATGCCGCGTGGCGCGAGTGAAATCCAGCGCCGCAGAGGATTGGGCAAGAAACCGGTGGGATTGGATCAGGGCTGAAATCGGATTGTCCTGCTGGCAGGACAAACAGTCGCGTTTGAGTGGTCTAATCGTTTATTGGGTTCATGTGTAGGATCAACCTCAATTGATCGCCCAGTGGCGATCCTCACTTGGAGATCCCGCATGAAACTGTTGCACATCGATTCCAGCATCCTCGGCGACAACTCGGCGTCCCGCCAGCTCAGCGCAGGCGTGGTCAAGGCCTGGCAAGCCACAGAGCCAGGTGTGAGCGTGACTTACCGTGACCTGGCAAACGAAGGTATCAGCCACTTTTCCGGTCTGACCCTGGGCGCCCTGGGCACTGCCGCCGAACTGCGCGATGCCGTGCAAAAGCACGAGGCTGAACTGAGCGCTTCGTCCCTGGCCGAATTCATCGCCGCCGACGCCGTGGTGATCGGTGCGCCGATGTACAACTTCTCGGTGCCTTCGCAACTCAAGGCCTGGATCGACCGCATCGCGGTGGCGGGTCAGACCTTCCGCTACACCGAAGCCGGCCCTGAAGGCCTGTGCGGTGGCAAAAAGCTGATCATCGTGTCCACCGCCGGTGGCCTGCACGCTGGCCAGCCGAGCAACGTCGGCCATGAAGAGTACTTGAAGCTGGTGTTTGGTTTCCTGGGCATCACCGACATCGAATTCGTCCGCGCCCAAGGCCTGGCCTACGGTGATGAAGTGCGCAGCAAAGCCCTGAGCGACGCCAACGTACTTATCAGCGAACAATTGTTCGCCGCCGCGTAAGGCTTGTGTAAATTTCGCCTTTGCTCGGTTTCAATCTGAAGCCGGGCGCCTAAACTCTGTATTCTGGTCACCTGAACACGACCGGAGTACGGAGTTTTTTCGTTTACCCGCTGTCTCTACTTTGGCCCAGGTTATGCAGTCATGGGTTTACCACCCGGTACGAGCACCTTGAACCATGGACTTTTCAAACAGACATGCCGGTTTTAATGCAGCAAAGGTGGACATCCTCATGATGCGTCTTTGTGCTGTTTTGGTACTTTCCTTGCTCGGTGGCCTGATTTCAGTGCACGCCGCCCCAGCGCCGCACCCGCATTGGAGTGTGGGCTTCCACCGCATGACGTTCCTTGATCCGCTGGATTTGCAGCCGATGAAGGCCATCGCGTTCTATCCGTCCACCGACGATCAACATTCCACCCAACTGGGCCCTTACCACGTCGCGGCTACTGAAGACTCCAAGGTCGCCATCGGGCGCTTCCCGATGCTGATGCTGTCCCACGGCAATACCGGTACACCGCTGGCCCTGCATGACCTGGCCACGTCCCTGGCGCGCAAGGGGTTTGTGGTGGTGGCGGTGCTGCATCCTGGCGACAACTACAAGGACCACAGCCGCCTGGGCACGGTCAGCAACCTGTACGGGCGGCCGATCCAGATTTCCGAAGCCATTACCGCCACCCTGGGCGACCCGATGCTCTCACCCTTCGTCAACGTTGATCAGGTGGGGGTGATCGGCTATTCGGCCGGTGGCGAAACCGCGCTGATCCTGGCGGGGGCCAAGCCTGACTTTGATCGCCTGCGTCGCTATTGCCAGGAACGCCCGGAAGACCGAGATGCCTGCACCACCAAAGGCGAATTGGTGGTCGACCGTGACGACCTGCAACCGCAAGCCGACCCGCGCATTCACGCACTGATGCTGATGGCGCCGCTGAGCCTGATGTTCGGCCGCCACACCCTGGCCGATGTGCACGTGCCGGTGCTGCTCTACAGCGGCGACGGCGACAAGCTGGTTGCCGTGGATAAAAACGCCGCCGCCCTGGCGCGCAAACTGCCGGAGCCGCCAGATTTCAAACTGCTGGCCGGGGCAGGGCACTTCGTGTTCATGGCGCCGTGTGACAGCGACCAACTGGCCGCGATGCCGGCGATCTGCACCGATGCCGACGGGGTTGACCGCGAAGGCATTCACCGCGACCTGGTATCAGAGGCCGGGCGCTTCTTCACTCACACCTTGGGTCAATCGACCCGTGCCGGGTTGCAGACGGCCGATCAGTAAGCGCGGCGCTTGAGCAGCACGGTCACGGCCAATGCCGTGACCGACAGCACCGCAGCGCAGAAAAAGATCCAACCGTAACCCAGGTTCAGCGCCACAAACCCCATCAACGGCCCGGCAATCGCCAGGGCGAGGTCGAAGAACACGGCATAGGCGCTCAACCCCGCGCCCCGGCTGCTGTTGGGCACTTGCTTGATGGCTTCCACGCCCAGCGCCGGGTATACCAGCGACAAACCAAAGCCTGTCAGCCCGGCGCCGATCAGCGCGACGCCGGTGGACGGCGCCAGCCACAGCAGGGTCAGGCCCAGGGTTTCGATGGTCATGCAGGCAATCGCCGCCCTGAACCCGCCAAAACGGCTGATGGCCGAGATAAACACCAGCCGTGACAGGATAAAACACACGCCAAACACCGTGAGGCAGTACGCCGCGCCCGCCCAGCCACGGTTGAGGTAGTACAGCGTGATAAAGGTGGTGAGGGTGCCGTAGCCGATGGAGGCCAGGCACAGGCTGGCCCCGAACGGCGCAATACGTCCGAACACGGCCCAGAACGGCAACCGCTCGCCACGCACCACCGGCACCGACGGCTTGTTGCGGATCAGCATCAGGCCCAAGGCTGCCAGCACCGACAACGCGATGCCAAGGCTGGTGTAGCCGTACTCGGCCACCATCACAACACCCAGCGGCGCCCCAATGGCGATGGCGCCGTAGGAGGCAATGCCATTCCAGGAAATCGAGCGCGCGGTGTGCTCGGCGCCGACCGCACCCATGCACCAACTGATGGTGCCCACGCCGATCAGGCCTTGGGCCACGCCGAGCAACAGGCGGGCGACGATCAGGATGCCCAGGCTCAAGGTCGGTGCGCTTTGCACCAGCGTTGCCAGGAACGTCAGCACACCGCTGAGCAGAATGCCCGCCAGGCCCAGCACGATGGCGCGCTTGGTGCCGACGTTGTCGGACATGCGCCCGGCCATCGGGCGGCTGAGTAGGGTGGCCAGGTATTGCGAGCCGATGGTCACCCCGGCGACCACGGCACTGAAGCCCAGTTGCTCGTGGACGTAGCCCGGGATCACCGCAATCGGCAGGCCGATGCAGATGAAGGCGATGAAGGTGTAGAAGACGATAGAAACGATCTGCAGGGTGATCGACAGGGAGCTGGGGGCGGCGGCAGGCATGGGAACTCGTTCGCGGGCGGGCGGTGAGGGCATGATGGCAAGGGGCGGAAATAAAAGGAAGCTGCCTAACGATTAAACTCGCGCAAACCTTGAACCTGTAGCAGCCCGCTTGCGGGCGATGGCGTCCGCAAGATCGCCATCGCCCGCAAGCGGGCTTCTACGGGGTTTATGTTGCCAATAAATGGCCAATAAAAAGCCCCGTCACAATGGACGGGGCTTTTTGTGTGCAGCGGGCGGTGCTTAGAACACCACGCCTTGGCTGCGCAGGTAGTCGTCGTAGGTGCCGCTGAAGTCGATCACGCCGGTGGCGCTCAACTCGATGATGCGAGTGGCCAGGGACGACACGAACTCACGGTCGTGGCTGACGAAGATCAGCGTGCCCGGGTAGTTCTCCAGCGCCAGGTTCAGCGCTTCGATGGATTCCATGTCCAAGTGGTTGGTCGGTTCGTCCATGATCAGCACGTTCGGCTTTTGCAGGATCAGCTTGCCGAACAGCATGCGGCCTTGCTCACCACCGGAAATCACCTTCACCGACTTCTGGATCTCGTCGTTGGAGAACAACATGCGGCCCAGGGTGCCACGGATCATCTGCTCGCCTTGGGTCCACTGGCCCATCCAGTCGAACAGCGTCACGTCGTCTTCGAAGTCATGGGCGTGGTCTTGGGCGTAGTAGCCCAGCTCCGCGGCGTCGGTCCACTTGACGCTACCGGCATCCGGAGTCAGTTCGTTGACCAGGGTGCGCAGCAGGGTGGTTTTGCCGATACCGTTCGGGCCGATGATCGCTACGCGCTCGCCGGCTTCAACCTGGAAGCTGAAGTCCTTGAACAGTGGCTTGCCGTCGAAGCCCTTGGCCATTTTTTCGACCATGACGGCCTGACGGTGCAGCTTTTTGTTCTGCTCGAAACGGATGAACGGGCTCACACGGCTCGAAGGCTTGACCTCGGCCAGTTGGATCTTGTCGATCGCCTTGGCGCGGGAAGTGGCCTGCTTGGCTTTCGAGGCGTTGGCCGAGAAGCGGCTGACGAAGGATTGCAGCTCGGAGATCTGCGCCTTCTTCTTGGCGTTGTCCGACAGCAGTTGCTCGCGGGACTGGGTCGCCACGGTCATGTACTCGTCGTAGTTGCCCGGGAACAGGCGCAGCTCGCCGTAGTCCAGGTCAGCCATGTGGGTGCACACGCTGTTCAGGAAGTGACGGTCGTGAGAGATGATGATCATCAGGCTGGAGCGCTGGGTCAGGATGTTTTCCAGCCAGCGGATGGTGTTGATGTCCAGGTGGTTGGTCGGTTCGTCGAGCAACAGCACTTCCGGGTCGGAGAACAGCGCCTGGGCCAGCAAGACGCGCAGTTTCCAGCCTGGGGACACTTCGCTCATCGGGCCAAAGTGCTGTTCCAGCGGGATACCCAGGCCCAGCAACAATTCACCGGCACGGGATTCGGCGGTGTAGCCGTCCATCTCGGCGAATTCGATTTCCAGCTCGGCCACGGCCATGCCGTCTTCTTCGCTCATTTCCGGTAGCGAGTAGATGCGGTCGCGTTCGGCCTTGACCTTCCACAGCTCTTCGTGACCCATGATCACGGTGTCGAGTACGGTGAATTCTTCGTAGGCAAACTGGTCCTGACGCAGTTTACCCAGGCGAACATTGGGCTCCAGCATGACCTGGCCGCCGGACGGATCGAGGTCGCCGCCGAGGATTTTCATGAAGGTCGACTTGCCGCAACCGTTGGCACCGATCAAACCATAACGGTTGCCAGCGCCGAACTTGACCGAGACGTTCTCGAAGAGCGGCTTGGCGCCGAACTGCATGGTGATGTTAGCTGTGGAGATCAATTACTTTACCTATCAATGGGTTGCGAGCGTGGCGGCAGGAGCCTTCAGGCATGCGTCAACAGCGACATCAAGGCGCGAAACCCGGTCGCTGAGCAGAAGATTTTGGATGTGTGTTGGAATTTGGCGCGCATTGTCGCATATGTCAGGCGACAGTTGTATGGCAGGCGAACGAAGGTTTCGCCAAGGTCTCCGGCATGGCCAGCCAGAGCAGCGTCAGGGCAAGGGCGGCCACGCCGGCCAGGGTCAGGAAAGCTGCGTTGTAGCCCGCCAGTTGCACGACAAAACCCGCGAGGCTGCTGCTCAAGGCCGCGCCGAGGCCAAATACGGTCGAGAGCGCACCCAGGCTGACATTGAAGCGCCCGGTGCCCTGGGTCAGGTCCTTGACGATCACCGGGAACAGCGCGCCGAAGATCCCGGCGCCGATGCCGTCGAGCATCTGCACTGCCACCAGCCAGTACGGGTCGCTGGACAAGGTATACAGCACACCGCGCAACGGCAGGATCAGGAATCCGGCGATCAATAGCGGCTTGCGCCCCCACACATCGGCTCGGGCGCCCACCAGCCAGGCCATCGGCACCATCACCAACTGCGCGGCGACGATGCACGCCGAAGTCAGTGGCGTGGCCATCTGCAGGTTGATCTGCGCCAGCTTCTGACTGACCAGCGGCAGCATCGCCGCATTGGCCAGGTGGAAGAGGGCGCAGCACACGGCAAACAGCAGCAGGGGGCGGTTGCCCAGCAATACCTTGATGCCGGAGGGCTGCTCGTGGTCGTGGGCATGGGCCGGGTCAAAGCCTCGGGCAACGTCATGGTCGATGGCCGCTGCCGGCACGCAACTGACCGCCACGACACTGGCCACTGCCATGAACGCCATCAGGTAAAACACCACGACCGGGCCGTACAGGTACGCCAGGCCGCCAGCCAGCAAGGCGGCCACGGCATTGCCGGCATGGTTGAAAGTTTCGTTGCGCCCGGTCCGGCGGGTAAAGGCGCGCGGCCCGGTGATCCCCAGGGAAATGGCGGAAATCGCCGGAGCGAACACCGACGCGGCCACCGCACTGGCGGCCTGGGTCAACGCCACCCAACTGAATGCGCTGACAAACGGCAGCACCAGGCAACTGAGCGTCACCAGGATTGCGGCAATCGCGATCACTGCGCGCTTGCTGCGGGTGCGGTCGATCAGCGCGCCGGCAGGTCCTTGGGTGATCAATGCGGCAATGCCGGCCAGGGTCATGACCACGCCGATGCTGGCCGGGTCCCACTTGTGTACCGCCAACAGGTAGATCGCCAGATAAGGCCCGAGGCCGTCGCGTACATCCGCCAGGAAAAAATTCAGGCTGTCGAGGGACAAGGTGGTACGCAGGTCGGTGTGATGGGCCACGGCGAGGTCTTCAGGGGGCGGCACTCAGGGGCTGAGCGCTCATTGGCTTAGTGACCTGTAGGCCCGGGGATTAGTTTCGCCATGCATGAGGGTTTTATCTGACAGGCAATTGGCTTATTTTCCGAACCCCGCTTTATTCAAATCCTGGAGTCGCAATGGACATGCCCTCAGCCCAACAGGCTATCACCCGCAACAAGGCCGCTTGGGACGCTTCGGCCGCGCTGCACAAAGGCACCGCCACTTGGAAAGCGCTGGTGGCGTCGGTTGCCCAGCCGGGTTTTTCGTGCCTGGACCCGACCATTACCGCACTGCTGCAAGACGTCGGCGTTGCCGGCAAGGACGTGGTGCAACTGTGCTGCAACAACGGCCGTGAGAGCCTGTCGCTGTTTGGGCTTGGCGCTCGTTCTGTGGTGGGCGTGGATCAGTCCAGAGCTTTTCTTCAGCAGGCCCAGGAGCTGGCTCATATTTCACCCCACAAACCTGAATTCATTGAGACGGATATTCACCACTTGCCTGAGCATTTGCTCGGCCAGTTCGATGTCGCCTTGGTGACTATCGGCGTGCTGGGCTGGATGCCGGACGTGGCGCTGTTCATGCGTCATGCGGCCAGCACCTTAAAGCCGGGCGGCACACTGGTGATCTACGAAACCCATCCGTTTCTGGAGGTGTTCGACCCCAGGGCCGACAACCCGCTGTTGCCGGCCAGTTCGTACTTCCAGCGCGATCCGTTCGTATTGCAGGAGTCGATTGTCTACGAAGGTACCAAGGCCGAAGCCGGGCCGGCGTCCTATTGGTATGTGCATACGCTGGGGAGCATCGTCAGCGGCGCGGTTGCGGCGCAGTTGCAGATCAGCCACTTGCAGGAGTACCCGCATTCCAATCGTGAAGAACTCTACGATCAGTACGAGCACCAGAGCGCGCAACTGCCAATGTGTTTCACCCTGACGGCCACTAAACGGTCCGTGTAATCCACTGGTGTGCAGGCAAAAAAAGGCCCGCGAGAGTGGCGGGCCAAGGGATTCACTGGAGTAGGTAGGCTTCACCCTATAGGTGGGAAAGTGAAGGCCTTGTGAAAAGCGTGTCGCAAATTCGGATGTGTATGGGTCACCGGCGACGTACGAATGTTCGCATGGTCTGACCCGGCCCGGTGCTGAATTCGGTCGGCCTGGGCATGCCTTCATCGGCGGCGATGAACACGAAGTCGTCGTCTTCAAGGCGGTAACTGGCGGGCAATTGTTTACCGGCGTCTTCGCCGATGGTGTCGACCCAGGTAATGCTCTTGGGGGTTGTCGTGCTGTCCAGGGAAAAACGGCCGGCCAACAACACTTTGCCCTCGGTAGTCAGCACTTCAAAGCTGTCACCGCTGATAATCGTCACGGCGCCGGGAGCGCTATGGGCGTCGACCGGGTTCAGCACACCACTGTCTTCGAGAGCGGTCTGTTCCCAGGTGCCCTGAAGGGCTTGAAAATCCACGTCGGTGCGGGACGACATACAAATTCCTTTTTGCAGTAAGGGGTTGCGGACAGTGCCGCATCGCGGCGTTGCAAGGCAAGCGTTGGCATTGATCCAGCACATTGAATGGACAGGTTTTCACAATTCTTAGTTAACCTTTGGTTACAAACTGTGGCTAAATAACTGCCAATGGTGATGAACCGGTGCTCATTTAGCCGGTCGTGCCGCATAAATGTGAATTGTGATTTCAGGTGCTGCTTATTCAATCCTCGGCCGTCGTGGGCACGCAGGAGCAGCCTGTTCTCTCTACTGACGTGTGACGAATCCCTTGAAACTCATCATTGTTGCTCTCTACGTTGCCTCCATTGCGTATGTACACCTGCGTGGCCGGGTGCGACACAAGCTGGGTCGCCAGCTTAGCGATCACTCGACATTCCTGGCGCCGATCAACTGCTTTCTCTACCTCTTCTCCAAGCAACCCAGCCGACCGTACCTGTCGCCAAGCGACTTTCCCGACCTGGCACCGTTGCAGGAACACTGGGAAGAGATCCGCCAGGAAGGCCAGAACCTGATGCAGGCCGGGGCGATCAAGCGCTCCGACCAGTACAACGACGTCGGTTTCAACTCCTTCTTCAAGTCGGGCTGGAAGCGCTTCTACCTCAAGTGGTACGGCGACAGCCACCCGTCGGCCATGAAGCTGTGCCCGCGCACCACCGAACTGGTGCAGAGCATCGGTTCGATCAAGGCCGCGATGTTCGCCGAGTTGCCACCGGGCTCCAAGCTGGTCCGCCACCGTGATCCGTATGCCGGTTCCTACCGTTACCACCTGGGTCTGGACACACCGAATGACCCGGGTTGCTACATCAACGTGGACGGCGAAAGTTACTATTGGCGCGACGGCGAGCCGGTGATGTTCGACGAGACCTACATCCACTACGCTGAAAACACCACTCAGCAAAACCGCATCATCCTGTTCTGCGATATCGAGCGGCCGATGAAGTACCGCTGGGCGGCGGCGTTCAACCGCTGGTTCAGCCGCAATGTGATGGCTGCAGCCGGTTCGCCGAACGATGATGGCGACAAGACCGGTGGTTTGAACCGCGCGTTTACCCGCCTGTACAAGATTCGCTTGCGCGGCAAGGAACTGAAGAAACGCAACCGTGCGCGCTACTACCTGGAAAAGTGGGCGATTTTCGCCGGCTTGGCGCTGATCTTCATCCTGATCTGAAGCGCGATCGGGCGCCGCTCACTCGGGTGGGCGCGCGCCCAGCTTGTCCCACATTTTTTTGCTGAGCTTCTGCCGATTGGCATACCCGGCCCACGGGTCGGCTTTCAAACCCTTCAAGCGTTCCTGCAGGTTGGCGACCGTCCACTGCTGGGCACCGCGTACGTCTTTCAACTCCTCACGACTCACCGGCACTGACACGGGAAGGCCCGGCCGCGCCCGCACGGAATAAGCCGCGACCGTGCTCGCGCCGCGCGCATTGCGCAGGTAATCGATGAAGATCTTGCCGATGCGGTTTTTCGGCCCGGCCGTGGCGGTGAAGCGCTCGGGCAACTGCTGCGCCATGAACTGCGCGATGGCTTTGGCGAAGGCTTTCACCGTGTCCCAGCCATCCCGGCGCGCCAGCGGAATCACCAGGTGCAAGCCCTTGCCACCGCTGGTCTTGACGAAGGCGTCCAGCCCCAACTCATCGAGTACCGACAGCGTGAGCTGCGCCGCCTCCAGCATGGTTTTCCACGGCAGCGCAGGGTCAGGGTCCAGGTCGAGCACAAACAGGTCTGGCGTTTCGATCTTGTCCGAGGTGGCGCCCCAGGTATGCAGCTCTATGGCGCCCATCTGCACGGCGCCGACCAGGGCGCTCACGCTGTCGATTTCCATCAAGCGCGCATGGCCAGGATCCAGCGCCGGGTCCAGCTGCTTGATGTGGGGAATGGCGAGGCGCTCGGCATGTTTTTGGAAGAACTGCTCACCTTCGATGCCTTCCGGTGCGCGCAGCAGTGACACAGGCCGATGACGCAGGAAGGGCAAGAGCCATTCGCTGATACCCTCGTAAAAGGCCGCCAACTGTTGCTTTTGTGTACCGCTTTGCGGGTCGATGACCCGGTCGGGGTGAGTGATGTTCACGCCAGCCTCCGTTTTTTGGGGCCTGGAGGCTTTCAGCGACTTCGCCGCACGCGGTTGCTCATGAATGATCTGTGACACCGGCTTGTCGGTGCGCAGTGCCACAAATGCAGCCTGGCGTACGATGCCTTCCCGCGTCCATTCGGCAAAGTGCACCTCGCCGACCAGCGCAGGTTCCACCCAATGTACACCGCGTGCTTGAGTGCTGTTCAGCGGTGTTGCCAGCGGTGAGGCCTTGCACTCAAGCGGTGTGAGCTGCGCGTAGATGGCTTTCAGCGAGGGCTGATCAAACCCGGTGCCGACGCGCCCGGCATACACCAGGCCCGTCGCGTCGTTCACCGCCAGCAGCAGGGCGCCGAACCCGGTGCGCGAGCCTTTGGGGCGCGTGTAGCCGACGATGACGAACTCCTGGCGCAAACGGCATTTGAGCTTGATCCAGTCTGTGTTGCGGTTGGACACATACGGGCTGCCCAGGCGCTTGCCGATGACGCCTTCTAGGGCCAGGTCGCAGGCGCTTTCAATGATGTCGCGCTGGTTGGCGACAAAGGCTTCGGAAAACCGCAGCAGTTTGCTGCGACTCCTGCTGAGTACGGATTTCAGCGCCGCCCGACGTTCCTCGACGGGCGCCTTGCGTTGGTCCACTCCGCCCAGGAATGGCGCATCGAACAGGTAATACACGATGTCCAGGCTGCGGCCGATATCGAAGGCGTTCTGCAACGCCTGAAAATCCGGCAAGCCGTCACCGTTGAGGCTGACCACTTCACCATCGAGCCAACTGTCCTTGAGCTTGAGGGCTTGCAACGCCTTGACCTGACGCGGCAGGCGCTCGGTCCAGTCGTGGCCATTACGGGTGAACAGGCGTACTTCGTCGTCAAGAATGCGCGCAAGCATGCGGTAGCCGTCAAATTTGATTTCGTACTGCCAGTCACCGTCTGGCGCGCGATCGACCAGAGTGGCCAACTGCGGCGTGAGTTGCTCGGGGAGAGTGATTGGCTTTTTCTCGCGTTTGGCCCGGGTTTTGGATTTGCCGACTGTGGCGTCGCTGAGCACGCTTTTGGGCATGGCCTGGACGATGTCGTAATCAGTGGCAGGGCGTGCCTGAGGGTCTTTTTCCTTGATCAGCAACCATTGCTCTTTGTCGCCACTGCCTTTGAGACGGGTGCGCACCAACGCCCAATCGCCGGAGAGTTTTTCGCCGATCAGGGTGAATTTAAGTTTGCCCGCCGCGTAAGCCTTGTGCGGATCGTCATGGGGTTGCCATACGCCACGGTCCCAGACGATGACATCCCCGGCGCCGTATTGGCCGGGGGCAATGGTGCCTTCGAAGCCGCCATAGCTCAAAGGGTGGTCTTCGACGTGTACTGCCAGGCGTTTCTGGCTGGGGTCAAGGCTCGGCCCTTTGGGCACCGCCCAGCTTTTGAGCACACCATCGAGTTCAAGGCGAAAGTCGTAGTGAAGGTTGCGTGCATCGTGTTTTTGAATCACGAACGACAGTGCCGACGTTTTGCGCTGGCGACTCGGTGCGTTGCCCGCCGGTTCTGCGGTGATCTCGAAGTCGCGCTTGCGGTTGTACTCGCTCAAGGGCTTTGGCATGGGAGGTTCCGTGGCTCAGGAGGCTTTGGTGGCTTTCTTCGCGGCAGGTTTCTTGGCCGGTTTGCCGGCCAGGCTGCGTTTGAGCAGTTCGGTCAGGTCGATCACGTCGGCCGATTTGCGCTCGTCACTGCCTTGGGTGGTTTCCACGTCTTCGATTTTGCCGGCCTTGGCTTTTTTTGCCACCAGCGCCAGGATCTTCTCCTGGAAGCTGTCGCGGTACTCGTCGGGTTGCCAGTCGGCACTCATGTCCTCTACCAGGCGCTTGGCCATGTCCAACTCGCCTTTGGCCAGCTTCGGCTTGGTGACGTCGCTGCCCAGTTCCAACTCATCCAGGCTGCGCACTTCGGCGGGCCAGCGCAACATCACCAGCACCAGGGCTGAATCCAGCGGCATCAAGGCGGCCAGGTGCTGCTTGGTGTGCAGCACCACATTGGCCAGCGCGACTTTTTGGGTTTTCTTCAGGGTTTCGCGCAGCAGGGCGTAGACCTTGCCACCGCGTTTGTCCGGGGCGAGGAAGTAGGGCGTGTCGATGTTCTGCAACGGGATCTGGTCACTGGCGACAAAGGCGATGATCTCGATGGTCTGGGTCGACTTGGGGTGCGCCGAGCGAATTTCGTCTTCGCTGAGCACCACGTAGCGGCCTTTTTCGAAGGCCACGCCTTTGACGATGTTGTCTTTGGTGACCTCTTTGCCGGTGGTTTTGTTGATGCGTTTGTAGCCCACCGGGTCCATACTGCGTTTGTCGAGCCAGTCAAAATCAACGCCCTGAGCGGACGTTGCCGACACCAGCGACACCGGTATATGGACCAAGCCGAAACTGATGGCGCCTTTCCAGATTGCCCGTGGCATGGCTGCGGTTCCTTGAACAGAGTCAGTGTTCAGGTGACCGGCGGGCGCTGGCAAAAGTTTCGATGAGCAGATATGCGGACAGATCGTGTTACACCTAATGAGAAACTATTTAGTTACGAAAGCCGAACCCAAGGCGTAGCGTGTTATCGAAAGCACGTATTACTCCTCAGAGAGGCTTTGTCATGAACAGCTGTGTGCGTCATCTAGCAGTGCTGGCGTTGGGTATGGCACTCACGTCACTGGCCCAGGCGCAAAGCCTGCCCGGCCGCACCGATTCCAACAACAGCCCGATTCACCGGGCCAACCCCAACAGCATGCAGGGCACCCAGCCCAATGCGCCGGCCACGCGCGGTGTGCAGATCGGCCCGACCAGCCCCCGGCCCACCGTGGAAAACGGCGGTATCGGCAACCGTTATCCCAAGCGCGATGCCGCTCCCAGTCGTCCCGCGACCGAAACCAAAGCCCCCACCTTTGATGCCAACGGCAATCGCCGGCCTTGAGTGCCGGTAAGGACTTCGCCTTATGTTGCTACGCAAAACCCTTCTCGCCGTTGTCTGCGCAAGCACGTTGCTGCCCCTGACAACAGTGTTTGCCGCCCCAGCCCAACAATTTCCCAGTGAACAAGGCAGCCTCTCGGTCACGCCAATCGCCAAGGGCCTGGACCACCCATGGGCCGTGGCGTTCCTGCCGGACAAGCAAAGCTTCCTGGTCACGGAGCGCCCCGGCCACCTGCGCTTTGTCAGCCCGGACGGCAAGTTGTCGGCGCCCCTGACCGGTGTACCGCAGGTGTGGGCCAAAGGGCAGGGCGGTTTGCTGGACGTGGTGCTGTCGCCCGACTTCAAGCAAGACCGCATGGTGTACCTCTCTTACGCCGAAGGCGGTGGCAAGGGCGGCACGGCGGGCACTGCTGTCGGGCGCGGGCGCCTGGCGGATGACTTGAGCGGCTTGAAGGATTTCAAAGTGATCCTGCGTCAGGAGCCCAAGCTGTCTACCGGCAACCACTTCGGTTCACGATTGGCCTTTGACCGCGACGGCTATCTGTTCGTGACCCTTGGCGAGAACAATGACCGCCCCACGGCCCAGGACCTGGACAAGCTGCAAGGCAAGGTGGTGCGGATCTTCCCGGATGGCCGCGTGCCAGAAGACAACCCCTTTGTTGGCCAGCAAGGCGTGCGACCGGAAATCTGGTCCTATGGCCAGCGCAACCCCCAGGGCCTGGCGTTGAACCCCTGGAGCGGCACGATCTGGGAAAACGAACATGGGCCGCGCGGTGGCGATGAAATCAACATCATCGAGCGCGGCAAAAACTACGGCTGGCCGTTGGCGACCCATGGCATCAATTATTCGCTGACGCCGATTCCCGAAGCCCAGGGCAAGGCCGTGGAGGGCACCGTTCCGCCCCATCACGTGTGGGAAAAGTCGCCGGGTATCAGTGGCATGGCGTTTTATGATGCCGACCGCTTCAAACCGTGGCAGCACAACGTGTTTATCGGTGCGCTGGCCAGCCAGGAACTGATCCGGTTGCAGTTCGACGGTGACAAGGTGATCCATGAAGAGCGCCTGCTCGACGGCCTGAAAGCACGAATTCGCGACGTGCGCCAGGGGCCGGATGGTTACCTGTACGTGTTGACTGACGAAGACAACGGCGTGCTGTATCGCGTCGGTCTTAATCAGGATTGAAAGAAGGGGCCGCAATGCGGCCCCTTCTTGTTACAACCCCAGCTCGGACAGCCCCGGATGATCATCCGGGCGCCGGCCCAGCGGCCAGTGGAACTTGCGCTCGCTTTCCTTGATCGGCAGGTCGTTGATGCAGGCAAAGCGGTTGGCCATCAGGCCGTTCTCATCGAACTCCCAGTTCTCGTTGCCATAGGAGCGGAACCAATTGCCGGAGTCGTCGTGCCATTCGTAGGCATAACGCACGGCGATACGGTTGTCGGTGAACGCCCACAATTCCTTGATCAGCCGATAGTCCAGTTCCTTGGCCCATTTGCGGGTCAGAAAACCTTTGGCTTCTTCGCGGCGGGTGACGAATTCGGCGCGGTTGCGCCAGTGGGTGTCCAGCGTATAGGCCAGGGACACCCGTTGTGGGTCGCGGGAGTTCCAGCCGTCTTCGGCCAGGCGCACTTTTTCGATGGCCGAGGCGTGGGTGAACGGCGGCAGCGGCGGGCGAGTTTCAGCGGTAGAGGACATCGGGCAGCTCCTGAATACAATAACGGATGATCGAAAGTTGCTTGGCGTGCGGTTTCAAAGTCCCAATAACGTTCGCGCCATGCATTGCGCATCATCGGCAGCTGTTGAATCACCCATCACCAGGGCAACGGTAATGGCGCCATCGATCAGGATCAGCAGTTGCGCGGCCTGCCGTTCCGGGTCGGGGGTGCCATGTGCTTGGCACAGTTCGAGTGCGTACTCGAACAGTTTCTGTTTGTGGGCCTTGGCCAACAGGCGCACCGGGTTGTGCGGGTCGCCGGTTTCGCCGCTGGTGTTGATAAAGGCGCAGCCGCGAAAATCCGCCGAGCCGAACCAGGCCTTGAGGGCGCTGAACAGCGCCAACAGGCGATCACCCGTGCCTTCGCTGCGTTCCACCTCGCCACGCAGCCACTGCATCCAGCGCTCGTCGCGGCGCTGCAGGGCGGCAATCACCAACTCGTCTTTATTGGCGAAGTAACGGTAAATACTTTTGCGCGAGACACCGGCGGTTTTCACCAGAAAGTCCATGCCGGTGGCGGCGATGCCATGGCGGTAGATCAACTTTTCGGTGACGTCGAGGATGATGTCGCGGGTTTCGTTGCCTGTCATATCGTTCATGTGGCGTACAGTAGAACGATCATTCTTCTTGGTCAATTAACTTTTTTCCATGCGCTGCTGCGAGACCTGAGCACCCCCATGGTGTAAGCTCGGGGCCTCTTCGGATTCGACCCATTGCGAGCCTTATGCCGTCGTTCTTCAAACGCTCCCTGCTGCCCAAACTGCGCGGTTTCCCACTTTCCAGCGATTCCATCGAGGTGCTGTCTGGCGCCGATGCGTTCCGCCGTTGCCTGTTGGAGAAGATCCCCCAGGCCACCCGGCGCATCTACATCGTGGCGTTGTACTTGCAGCAGGACGAAGCGGGGCAGGAGATCTACGACGCCCTGCACGCGGCCAAGGCGGCAAGACCGGAATTGGACATCGTGGTGGTGGTCGACTGGTTGCGCGCCCAACGCGGCCTGATCGGTGCCGGCAAACAGCCTGGCAACAGCGCGTGGTACCAAGCGATGACTGCGTCCCACGTAAGCCAGGTGCCGGTGTACGGCGTGCCCGTGCAAACCCGCGAGCTGTTTGGCGTGCTGCACCTCAAGGGTTTCGTGATCGACGACAGCGTGCTGTACAGCGGCGCCAGCCTGAACAATGTGTACCTGCACAAATTCGAAAAATACCGCTTCGACCGTTACCACCTGATCCACAGCCAACCGCTGGCAGACTCCATGCAGCATTTGGTGGAGCACGGCCTGGTGGCCTCCAAAGCGGTCAATCGCCTGGATCTGCCTAACCCGCCCACCACCCGCAGTTTGCGCAACGATATCGGCGACTTGCGCAGCCGCCTCAAGCACGCGGCCTATGACACCACGGCGGGGCAGTTGCCCAATGGCCACCTGTCGGTCAGCCCGTTGCTGGGGGTGGGCAAGAACAACCCACTCAACCGTGTGGTGCTGGAGCTGATTGCCAGCGCCCAACACCAGCTCACCCTCTGCACGCCGTACTTCAACCTACCGTTGCCGGTGACGCGAGAGATCAACCGGGCGTTGGCGCGAGGCGTGAAGATCGACATCATCGTCGGCGACAAGACCGCCAACGATTTCTATATCCCGCCGAGTGAGCCGTTCAAAGTGATCGCGGCGCTGCCGTACCTCTACGAAATCAGCCTGCGCCGCTTCGCCAAACGCCATCAGCCGATGATCGACAGCGGCCAGTTGAACCTGCACCTGTGGCGCGACGGCGACAACACCTACCACCTCAAGGGCATATGGGTTGACCAGCGCTACACCTTGCTCACCGGCAACAACCTCAACCCCCGCGCGTTCCGCCTCGACCTGGAAAACGCCTTGCTCATCGATGACCCGCAGGGTGAGTGGCTGGCACCTCGGCGTATGGAGCTGACGCAGATTTACCAGCACACCACGCGCATCGAAAGGTACCAGCAGCTGCAAACCCTGCTGGACTACCCGGAAGCGGTGGGCAAGTTCCTGCGTCGGGTCAGCCGCGTACGCATTGAGCGCTTGCTGTACCGGATACTCTGATTACCGGGCAAAAAAAGACCCGGGCCCTGTCGAGGGGCCCGGGTCTTTTTTTTGCGCGGCTGCTTAGTTCAAGCCCAGCTTGCCACGCAAGGTGGACAGGTCTTCTGCCAAGGTGTTGACCGGGCCAACCAGGGCTTTGCGATCGTTTTCCTTGACCTTGTCATAGGTCTCGAAACCACCGTCCTTGGTCTTGTACTTGGCCAGGATCTTGTCCACGGTGGCGAAGTTCTTGTCGACCTTGGCCAGGAAGGCCTTGTCTTGCTTCTCGATCTGGCCACGGAACAGGTCGACGATTTTCTTCGCGCCGTCGATATTGCCCTGGAAGTCATACAGGTCGGTGTGGCTGTAGCGGTCTTCTTCGCCGGAGATCTTGGTGGCGGCGACTTCTTCGAGCAGGGCTGCGGCGCCGCCCACGACTTTCTCAGGCGGGAAGGTCAGGCCGTCGACACGGGTCTTGAGATCGTTGACGTCGGTGTTGAGCTTGGCGGTCAGCGTTTCCAGGCCTTTGGTGGTGTTCTGCGAGAACAGCACGTATTCGATGCGGTGGAAGCCGGTGAAGTCTTCGGCGGTCACGCCTTTTTCATGGTCGTCAACACGGGAGTCGATCGAGGCGTCGAGGTCGCTGAACAGTTCGGCGATCGGCTCGATGGACTCATAGTGCACGCGGGTCGGTGCGTAGAGTTTCTTGGCGGTGGCTAGGTCACCCTTGTTGATCGCGTCGGTGAAGGCTTTGGTCTGGGTGACCAGCTCGCCGATTTCTTCGGTCACGTAGATCTTGTAGTCCGAAACCGGGCCTACCAGGTCCAGCGGTGCGGTGGCGGCGAAGGCTGCCAGCGGCGAAAGGGACAGCAACAACGACAACGCAATAGTCGACTTCTTCATGGGACAGTTTCCGCTCTGGGTTTATTTTAGGTGTTGGCAGTGGTTTGAGGGTGCGTTGCAGCGAGCAGCGTACGCCCGAGGAAATCCTTGGGCCCCGTGACGCCCGGCAAGGTGAAGAAATACCCGCCGCCCACCGGCTTGAGGTACTCCTCCAGGGGCTCGCCATTGAGCCGGGTCTGTACGCTGATGAAGCCTTTCTCCAGGTCAGCCTGGTAGCAGATGAACAACAGCCCCATGTCCAGCTGACCGTTTTTATTGACGCCGTTGGAGTAGTTGAACGGCCGGCGCAGGATCAGGTTGGCCTGAGTCTGCGGGGTACGTGGGTTGGCCAGGCGGATGTGGGCATCGAGCTTGGTCAGCTTGCCCTCCGGGTCCTTGCTGTAGTCCGGCACCTGGGTTTCCTTGTCGCCATCCATGGGCGCGCCGGTCGGTTTGACGCGGCCGATGATGCTTTCCTGTTCCTGCAGCGGGGTACGGTCCCAACGCTCGACGAAGTTGCGGATGATGCGCACGGCCTGGTAGCTGCCGTTTGCGGCCCAGGCGGGCTCGTCACTGCCAGGTTGCACCCAGACAATCTGGTCCATGGCCTTGTCGTCGGTGGAGTTCGGGTTGGCCGAACCGTCACGGAAACCGAGGAAGTTACGTGCACTTTGCGCCGGTTCGCCCGGTTTGGCAGGGGCCTGGGGTGGCACGCTGCCTTCCTGTTTCCAGCGCACCAGCAGCAAGTCCGGCAGGTTCTTCACGATGTCGCGCAGGGCGTGAATGTTGGTGTCTGGGGTATTGGAGCTGAACTGCAGGCTTAGGTCGCCGTGGCACTGCGAAGGCTCCAGCGCGTCGTTGGGGAAACCCACCATGCGGCTCAGGCGCTTGGGTTTGACGGCGGTGAGGCCGAAGCGCTCATCGAACAGCGATTCGCCGACCGACACGGTGATGGTCAGGTTGTCCGGCGTGACCACCGGGCCAAGGATGCCCGAATCGGTCGGTGGCAGTTTCGGGTCCACCTGAGGCACGGTGCCGCCGGTCATCAGGAAGCTGATGCGCTCGTTCAGGGTGCGGAACAGACGCTCCAGGTCTTCCCGGTCGCTGGCCAGTACGTCGAACGCAACGACCATGCCGCAAGCCGGGCGCGGGGTGACGATGCCGCTCTGGTGCTTGCCGAAGAAATCATGGTGGTCCTGGGTCTTGTCACTGCGCGGCGCGGTGGTGACTTGCTCGGCGGCAGCGGCCATGGCCGGGCAGGTCAGGGTGCTGCCGGCAATGGCTGCACCGGTGGCGGCCATGCCCAGCAGGACGCGGCGGCGCTGAAGGTCAAACTGTTCTGAATCACTCATCTGTGCGGTCGTCTTCACTGCAGGCCGGAAAGGCCAAGGGCGGGGTCGATTCCATCGAGTGCAACGGCCAGAGCCTTGGCCTTGTCGGCGATCTGCTTGCGCTGATCGGCGGTAACGCTGTCGTACGAGCTGTAACTGTTATTGACTTTGAAACCCGCGAGTTCGCCATCGAACGCGCTGAGAGCGCTGTCGATTTTCGGCAACAGGTCGGCGGCCGATTTGGTCAGCAAAGGACGCATCAACTCGACCACTTTATGGGCGGCCTCAAGATTGGCGGCAAAACCGTTCAGGTCGACATGGCTGTAGCGTTCCTCTTCACCGCTGACGGCGCGTACATCGGCGAGGCTGTTGAGGTTGCGCACCACAATGCTCACCAGTTGCTCAGGTGGCAGGGACTGGGCCAGCAGTTGTTGTTTGAGGCTGGTGACGTCGGCGACCAGGCGCTGCGCAACCGGCGCCAGACCGTCGAGGCTGCGCTGCTGGAACAGGCTGTATTCGAGGCGGTGGAAGCCGCTGAACGCTGGGTCCTGTTCGCGTTTTTCAAAGTAGTCGGCGCGGGCGTTGATCGCGTTGTCCAGCTCCGCCAGGCGCTGGGACGCCGGGGCCAGGCGCTGGTAGGCCTCGCGGGCCGGCACGTACAAGGCTTGCGCCTGGGCCAGGTCACCGGCGTCGATGGCTTGCTGCAGGGCCGTGGCGGCCTTGACCAATGCGCTGCCTTGGCCGCTCAGGTACACGCGGAATTCCGACAACGGGCCAATGAACGCCACCATCGACGGTTTGGCCTTGGCCTGGGCGTCGGACTCCGCCGTTGGTGTGACGTGCAGCGTGCCCCGTGGGTTGCTCAACAGTCCGCAGGTGATGGCGTAGTCGCCAGGCAACAGGTTGGCGTTGATCACCTGGCTGAGGCCCGGGGCGATGTTTTCCCGTTCTTCGATCACCAGTACGCCGTCGAGGATTTCCCACTCCACCGCCCGGTCGGAGCGGTTGATGATGCGGAAGCTCGCCCGTCCTGCGGGCACGGTCAGCTCATTGGGCTCGCAGGCGTGGCCGTGGATGGTCACGGCAATTTCGTTGTGGTTGGTCTGGCGTTTAGCGGCGGCCAATTGTGAGGCGTAGTAGAACAGGCCACCGGCGGCGATCATCACGACCACCGAGCCGGCCACCGCCCAGCGCAGGGCGCGAGGGGGCGAGGCCGGTTGAGGGGTAGGGTTGGACAAGAGACGGTCCTTACTGGCTGGAAACGGAAGAAGAGTTGGCGACAGGCTTGGCAGGGGCCGAAGGCAGGAAAAACATCACCAGGGCCACCACCAGGTAAATCAGATAAGCACCCAGGGTGCTGACGGTCGGTGCCTCTTGATAGCCGAACATGCCCGCCAGCACCGAGCCCAGCGGGCTGTCCATGGGCAGCGCAGCGCTGAAGTCGAACAGCACGGTTTGCAGGTGGTTCCACACCCCGGCTTCGTGCAGGGCCTGGACCGAATTGGCCAGGATGCCAGCGGCGACCACGAGGATGAACAAACCGGTCCAGCGGAAGAACGCACCCAGGTTCAGGCGCATGCTGCCGGAATAGATCAGGAAACCGACCACAATCGCCAGGATCAGGCCGAGCAGGGCGCCAATCGGTGCGCCGGGGCCTTCGCTCTGCTGGAACACGGCCAGCAGGAAGAACACCGTCTCCAGCCCTTCACGCGCCACGGCGAAAAACACCATGGCAATCAGCGCGATGACTTGGTGCTTGGAGCCGGCCAATGCGTGATCCAGGGATTCGTGCAGGGCATGCTTGATGGAGCGGGCCACCTTGCGCATCCAGAACACCATGGAACTGAGAATGCCCACGGCGACCAGGCCGACGACACCTTCGAACAGCTCCTGTTGTTTCTGCGGGAATTCGGCACTGACCAACTCCAGGCCACCGCCCACCAGCAGGGCCAGTGCGGCGGCCAGGAACACGCCGATCCATACGGCAGGCATCCACTGGCCACGGCCGGTTTGCTGCAGGTAACTGGCGATGATGCCAACGATCAGTGCGGCTTCAATGCCTTCGCGCAGCATGATTAAAAAGGGAACAAGCATTCGGCACCGCGTCGAGACTGGATAGGATGCTAATTTGTAACATAATGATACTCATTACTAAACAAGCAATCTTGACCTTTACTGAACCTTGACTGAACGGCCCGCCAAACGGCCGTCGCGCGGCATTGCGTCACAGGGGGACGGGGTTACACCTACTTTTTTGTAAGTCGAGTCCCTAAGATGGCGGCACTCCACGCAACACAGGGCCCGGAACGCGCCAATGTCCGAAAAAGACACCATCTCCATTCACCTTGTCCGCGAGGCGTTGCTGCAAAGCTGTGCGCCCGGCATGGCCACTACCGAAGCGCTGAACAAGGTGGGTATCGACCCCGCCTGGCTCGACCTTCCCGATGCCCGCGTACCAGCAACGGCATACGCGCGCCTGTGGCGTTTGCTGGCCCGGCGCATGGACGATGAGTTCTTCGGCATGGACCCGCGCAAGCTCAAATCCGGCAGCCTGGAGTTTCTGTGCCGTGCCGCCATGGCTCAACCGACCCTGGCGCAGGGGATCGAGGCCGGCCTGGGGTTTCTGTCGTTGATGCTGGATCACCTGCCGGCGCAGTTGGTGCGTCAGCAGAGCCTGGCTGAGATTGTCTTGCTTGAACCCGAGCCACAGCCCAAGCGTGCGTTTACCTACTTTGCCTATTGGATGATTGTCCACGGCGTGGCGTGCTGGCTGGCAGGACGGCGCATTCCGATCCTGGCCATCGAGCTGCGCAGCCCTCAGCCGGATTTTTGTGATGATTACCAGGTGATGTTTTCTGACAACCTGCGGTTTGATCGGCCACGCACCCGCATGATTTTTTCTGCCGACTGCCTCGACCTGCCGATCAAGCGCAACGCTGAAGAACTCAAACGTTTCCTTGCCCACGCACCCGCCAACATCCTCGTCAAATACCGCGATCCCGAAAGCCTCGCCACCCGCATCAAGCACAACCTGCGCCAGATGCCCCCCGACACCTGGCCTGAAACCGAGGGCTTGGCGGCTACCCATTGCATCTCGGCCTCCACTCTGCGCCGCCGCCTGGCGGAGGAGGGGCAGACTTATCAGGGCCTTAAGGACAGCGTGCGCAAAGAGTTGGCGATTGTGTGGCTGGCGGAACCACAGATCAGCTTTGCCGAGATAGCGGCGCGACTGGGGTTTGCCGATATCAGTTCTTTTTATAAGGCGTTTCGTAAATGGGTTGGCTCCAACCCAGGGCACTATCGAAGCCTGATCTTGAGTGAAGCTGATTGATCGTTGTGTATGACCCCTCGCAGAGACTTTTCCGATAGAGCATTGGTAAATCGTACTTCAGGCTGTGGAGATCTTTCCTCGTGTGAGAACGTCAAATGCCGCTGTCGACATATACCCCGCTACGCGCCCCCGGCACCTCAATTCCCGGCAATACCCCACAGGCTCCTGTCAGGGCGAAATCCGCTCCAGTGCCTCCTGGAGAGGGCAGCAACTTCGGTTTGAGCGACGAAAGCGTGCAGCGTTCCAAACTTAAGACACGCTATCCGGCGCCCACCCAGGAGGAGTTGAACGCGCAGTCGAGCAGTGGGAGAGTGAAGCGTGCCGAGGTCCAGAAGACTCCGGAGGAAACTCTTTACGAATCACAGTTGGTCGCCAAGATCGACGAAGTGCTCGCGCAGGTGAGCAAGTGGGTCGATACGATTTATGCGCCGATTCTGAACCCTTCGAGCGTGGTGGATGAGGTCATCAAGCAACGTATTCGTGAATATGAAAAGAAGACCGATGACGAACAGGGAATGACGCCAGATACCAAGTTGACCGTGACTTACATGGAGAAGCAGCCGGCCAACCCGAATCTGCATTTTACGGCTCCCGTTAGAAAGCAAAGGGTCTACACCCTCAAGGAAATCGTCACGGGCACCTATTTGAACGACATCAGATTAATGCGCGACAAGTATGGGCAAGTCTTCGAGGCCGTGGAAGTTGAACAGCAGGCGCTGGTTGATTTCATTCGCAAAGGGAACCCTATACAGAAGCGCTTGGATGACGACTTCGCCGCCTACAAAGCGCGGCCCTGAATTATCTAGAGAGAACACCCGTCACAGACCCTGGTTACAAGTTGATGAGTGCCTTCCTGAACGGCGATCTCAAGGCGTCGCAGGTTAAGTTCCATGGAGCAGTGGTTAATGGCGTATTTGCGGTCACCCAAGGCGAAAAAGCGGTCCTGTGCAGCGTAGATGATGACATTTCCTTTTATATTGGCGAGCGAAATAATCGCTATTGGAAGTTTGGTGCTCGCCAAAGTGAACCTGAACCGACGTATCCAACAGACCCTAAATTCAAGGAATGGATCACCCAGAAATTACCAATTATCGAACAGCTGAAAACGCAGAGAGATACGCAGGCATTCGATGTCCTCAAAGACAAAGACTCCACGAATGCGCACATCGGAATTTCGAGGACGGTCGGGCAGATCAATAAGAAGCCTTTTAGCTTCGAAGCTCAAGACAGTACAAAAAAACTCGCCGGGGCGTTATACGAAGGGAATATCGCGCGTGTCGGTTCGGATATTGACTCGTTGATCTATACCAAATGGGAGGATTTCGGGCTTGAAGCTCTGAGTGTGATACAACAAATGTTAAATACCTTCAGCAATTTGTCGATGTTGGGCAGTGCTGGAACGGGGATGTTTATGCTCAAGGCGATCACCTTTGCTGCGCTCGGTGCCGCCAACGCCGGGGTGAATGCCTTGCGGGGGGCGATCACCGACGACCCCACTGTACGAGATGGCGCCAATCGAGCGGCGTTTATCTCAATGCTGACGACTGCCATTCAATCGACGCTGTCGGGCTTTTTTTTCGCTGGTGGCAAGGCGATCGACGCAGGAAAGACCGTGAATAAATTTGCTTCGGCAATTGGCTATCAACGATTTGCCAAGCAGTACATTAACGCCAACATGCCGCGTATCGTTCGTGAGTACTTGGGCAAACGCGTGGGCAGCCAGGTAGTTAAGCCCACTCAGAACTCGAAATTGCCGATTGAGAGCAAGCCTGGCACTTCCCCTGCTCCTGCTCCCGCTCCTGCCCCTGCCCCAACGGCGGGGCCCGGCTTTGGAGGCGTGAATGTCCCTTGGAACAAAATGAACGATGCTCAAAAGATCGAGCACGTGCAATTTAAAGCGACCACCTCAGCCACCGGGTTGCAACTGATTGGGCAAACCAGCAAGCACGCGGTCAGAGCGTCGATCGCCAATAACCTGCTACCGCACGGCTCAGATCTGCAGGTGCCACGTAGTTGGAACAGCGGTGCTACCGAGACCAAGTTTGCCATAGCGAAGTTGCAAACCGAGTTAAAGCGTCTGAAGGCAATCGATGAGTTTTTGGGTGGGCTGCGTACTAATACTCCTGCGCTGGAAATGACTCCGGCGATGGGCCAGCCGATCAATGCGGCAGCTGCATGGGTAGCAGCATCCAGCAGCGTGAAGCTCCCCCAGGAACAGGTACGCAAGCTGATTGAACAGTTTCAACACGCAGATTTGACCGATATGCGTGTGATTGAGGACATTCAACGGTCGTTGTCAGGCACGTCGACCGATTTTCGCGCCACAGGTACCAGCAACCTGCTGGGCACTGATATAGCCCATGCGGCCTTCGAGGCGCGCCTCAAGCCGCTTGATGCTCCTGCTGGGCTGTCGCGCGCGAGTTGGTTGTTTGCGCTGACCAAGAGTTACCAACCGTTCGGAAAAAACAATGACCCATTGGCCAGGGTGCTGTACGCCCTGGCGGACCTTCAAGACTCGAATAACAACGGGTTCAAGGCGATCACAAAAACCACCGAACTGAAATTGTCGCGGCCTGAGCCAGTGCAGGCCCCCATCCCCAGCAACAGGCGCCAAATAAGCACTGCGCCGCCCGTCGTCGATTCCAGGGTGCAGCCATTTCGACAGATTGAAGCCAACCCTAGCAGTGAGTTGCCCGCTGAAATGCAGGGTTTCATGAACATGCTCCGCAATGATCCCAAATTATCCACGGCGTTTACGAATCCTGCAGGGGAGTGCGCCAGATGCGCGGAAATTGTCGCCGAATTCATGCGGCGCAAAGGTTTTACAAACATCAGGTACCGAACCCTGCTTATATGGCCTACGCGTAACCCGAACAGCGTGCAAAATCACTTTTTCCCTATCGGCGATTTCAACGGCAAGACGTACGCCTTTGACCTGACGGCGCCCCAGTTCGCTAATAAAGGCATGCCTTCGTTGTCTGAGCCGATGATCCTGCCGGAACCGGCACTGATGAGAAAGTATCAAACGGCAAATGAAAAAATGCTGATCAAATACAAGGACTTCTCTAACCTGAGGTCGGCGGAAACCGAACTTTCTACCTTGGCTACTCCTGGGCCAAATGAGTTCATTGAAGGTGGATACACGCTCAATCAAGGCTGGAACACTCCTGCGGCCACACCACCTGCCGCTCCTAACGAACGTGGCCCGGGCAGGATCACTTCGAAGGACATCACGCGCTTTTTCAGGAATCGAGCGTCAGCTGCGGATCGGCTGACGAACCCCTCTGGCTGACATCTACAAGCCAGCCTCGGGGCAGGCATATCACTACTGGCGCTCCAGCAGTGATCCGGTGTTCATGTCGTCGGATATCGGGCATGCGGGACTCAAGAAAATGCTGCCGCAACTTGCCCAAAGTGCCCGTTCGGGTAAGTTGCCACTGGCTGACGGTCTGTTTGCGGCCGCGGTCCGCTTCAAGGCATTGACACCCGCAGGAGAAGATGCTCTGAACCCCCAGGTAATAACGTTGAAACAAACCTTGGCATACCGCATCTGTTCAGCAGTCAACAAGATAGCCATGTCGCCTTCCTCCATTAGTAATAAGTGACACTTCGTTGTCGACACGTGTGCGTATTGCTTTAATGGCGCGTGGCGTCTGAAATGTGAGTTGGTTGTGAGGCATTAAAGCCGGGCGGCGAGGTACAGCGCGGGACTAGGATATTACCTACGAAGGCCTTCTAATTTGACTTACAGAAGTTACTTTCAACATTTTAGGAAGTCCTGACAAAAAAAAGCCCCACGACCGAATGGGGCATGGGGCTAAAAATTGGCTGGATGCGACCAACCAAAGGAGCTCTTTACATCACTTGGCGCTGGCCACCACCGTGTCCGGCTGCCAGCCACCGCCTAGGGCCTTGTAGATCGCGACGATGCCGCGGTACAGGTCCACTTCGGCCTGGGCCTGGGAGTCTTCGGCGGCCAGGCGTTCGCGCTGGGCGTCGAGCAATACCAGGAAGTCCACGGTGCCTTCGCGATAACGAATCGCGGCGAGGTCAGCGGCGGCGCGGCTGGATTCGCTTTGACGAATCAGTGAGACCAGACGCTGTTGGCGCTTGCCGTAATCACTGAAGGCATTTTCCGACTCTTCCAATGCCAGCAACACTTGCTGCTCATAGGTCGCCAACGCGCCATCGGCCTCGGCATTTGCGCCGCGCAAACGTGCACGCACGCTGCCCAGGTCAAACGCTGCCCAGGTGATGCTTGGGCCCAGGGACCAGGCATTGGCGGCGGCTGAACCGATCTGCGAACCACGCCCTGCGGTAAACCCGAGGAAGCCGCTGAGGCTGACCCGTGGGAACAGGTCGGCCTTGGCCACGCCGATTCGCGCGGTGGCGGCGGCCAGTTTGCGTTCGGCACTGAGAATGTCCGGGCGACGTTGCAGCAGTTGCCCCGGGTCACCGATCGGCAACGCCTTGGCAATCGCCGGCAGGTCTTTGGGGCTCAGGTCCACGGTCAGCTTGTCCGGGCGCTGGCCGAGGAGGGTGGCGATGCGGTTACGCTCGCGCACTTGCTCGGCTTGCAGTTGCGGCACGCTGGCCTCGACGGCGGCCAGGCGTGCGTCAGCGCGTTCCACATCCAGCTGATCACCCACACCGGCGTCACGCAGGCTGACGGTGATGGCGCGGGATTCCTGCTGGTTCTTCAGGTTGTCCAGGGCGATGCGTTCGCGCAGTTGAGCGCCGCGCAGTTGCCCGTAAGCGTCCACCAGTTCGGCAATCATGGTGACTTGCAGTTGGTACAGATCGGCTTCGGCGACCTGTTGGTCAGCGTCGCTGGCCTCCAGGTTGCGGCGGATGCGGCCGAACAGATCCACTTCCCAGGCCATGTCCAGGCCCAGGTCATAACGCTCGCTGTTCACACGTTTGGTGGTCTGGCCCGGGATCTGGCCCTTGCCCACATCGCTGCTGGCGCGCGTGGTGACCACCGGCATGATGTCGGTAGCCACATCGTCACGGATGGCACGTGCCGCTCGCAGGCGGGCAAAGGCCACGCGCAGGTCGCGGTTACCGCTCAACGACTGGGTGACCAGCTGGTTGAGGGTCGGGTCGTCGAACTGCTGCCACCAGATGCCTTCGTACTTGGCGTGGTCGTAGCTCTTGGTGTCGGCGGCGGCCGTGATGTTGGCCGCCTCCAGCTTCTCGGTCTTGTAGTCCGGGCCCACGGCACAGGCACTCAGCGCCAGTACCAACAAGCTCGGCAGGAATACTTTTACGCTCATTGCTGTGTCTCCAGCTTCAAGGCCTTGGCCGCTTTGCGCGCTTCGCCGCGTTCGACATAGCGACGAATCAATACGTAGAACACTGGCGTCAGCAACAGACCGAAGAAGGTCACACCGATCATCCCGGAGAACACCGCCACGCCCATGGCATGACGCATCTCGGCACCGGCACCGCTGGACAACACCAGAGGCACCACACCCATGATGAAGGCGAAGGAGGTCATCAGGATCGGCCGCAGACGCAGACGGCAGGCTTCCAGTACCGCCGCGAGCGGATCGAGGCCTTCCTGCTGTTTATCCTTGGCAAACTCGACGATCAGAATCGCGTTCTTGCACGCCAAGCCCACCAGTACGATCAAGCCGATCTGGGTGAAGATGTTGTTGTCGCCGCCCGAGATGATCACCCCGGTGATGGCCGACAGCAGCGTCATCGGTACGATCAGGATCACCGCCAGTGGCAGGCTCCAGCTTTCGTATTGGGCGGCCAGTACCAGGAACGCCAGCAGTACGCAGAGCGGGAACACGAACAGCGCGGTGTTGCCCGAGAGGATTTGCTGATAGGTCAGGTCGGTCCACTCGTAGGTCATGCCATTCGGCAGTTCTTCTTTGAGCAGCTTTTCAATCGCGGCCTGGGCCTGGCCGGAGCTGTAGCCCGGTGCGGCGTTGCCGTTGATTTCAGCGGTGATAAAGCCGTTGTAGTGCATCACGCGGTCCGGGCCCGAGGTGTCGCTGACCTTGATGAAGGTCGCCAGCGGGATCATCTCACCTTTGTTGTTGCGTACTTTCAACTGGCCGATCTGGTCTTCATCCAGGCGGAACTGCTGCTCAGCCTGCACGTTGACCTGATAGGTGCGACCAAAGCGGTTGAAGTCGTTGGCATACAGCGAACCCAGGTAGATCTGCAGGGTGTCGAAGATGTCGCTGATCGCCACGCCGTGGGTCTTGGCCTTTTCGCGGTCGATGGCAGCATCGACCTGGGGCACGTTGACCGTGTAGCTGGTGAACAGGCCGAACAGCTCCGGCGTGGTACGGCTCTTGGTGATGATGTTCTGGGTTTCTTTGTACAGCTCGTCATAACCCAGGTTGCCACGGTCTTCGATCTGCAGGCGGAAACCACCAATCGTCCCCAGGCCCTGTACCGGCGGCGGTGGGAAGATCGCCATGTAGGCTTCCTGGATACTGCTGTATTTGCCGTTCAGCGCACCGGCAATCGCACCGGCCGACATGCTCGGGTCTTTACGCTCGTCGAACGGCTTCAAGGTCACGAACACGATGCCGCTGTTCGGGCTGTTGGTGAAACCGTTGATCGACAGGCCCGGGAAGGCTACGGCACTTTCCACGCCCGGTTGCTTCAGCGCGATGTCAGACATGCGCTTGATCACGTCTTCGGTGCGGTCCAGGCTCGCGGCGTCCGGCAATTGAGCGAAGGCCACCAGGTACTGCTTGTCCTGGGCCGGTACGAAACCGGTGGGCGTGTGGGCAAAGCCCAGCCAGGTCAGGACCATCAGGCCGGCGTACAGGAACAGTGCGATACCACTGCCGCGAATCACTCGGCGAACGGTGCCGACATAACCGTGGCTGGCTTTCTCGAAGAAGCGGTTGAACGGGCGGAACAACCAGCCACCCAGCAATTTGTCGAGGAACCGCGAGAACCCGTCCTTCGGTGCATCGTGACCCTTGAGCAACACGGCCGCGAGGGCAGGGGACAAGGTCAGCGAGTTGAAGGCCGAAATCACCGTCGAGATCGCAATGGTCAAGGCGAACTGTTTATAGAACTGCCCGGTCAATCCGCTGATGAACGCAGCCGGGATAAACACCGCGCACAGCACCAGGGCCGTGGCAATGATCGGACCAGTCACTTCACTCATGGCTTTTTCAGTGGCCGGGAACGGTTCCAGGCCCAGTTCGATGTTCCGCTCGACGTTCTCCACCACCACGATGGCGTCGTCTACCACGATACCGATCGCCAGTACCAGGCCGAACAGCGACAGGGCGTTGAGCGAGAAGCCGAACAGGTGCATCACCGCAAACGTACCGATCAACGATACCGGCACTGCCACCAACGGAATGATCGAGGCGCGCCAGGTCTGCAGGAACAGGATCACTACCAATACAACGAGGATCAGCGCTTCGAACAGGGTGTGAACCACCGCTTCGATGGAGCCACGCACGAAGATGGTCGGGTCATAGACAATGCTGAAGTCCATGCCTTCCGGGAAGCTCTTTTTCAGCTCCGCCATCTTGTCGCGCACTTCGTTGGAGATCTCGATCGCGTTGGAGCCCGGGCGTTGGAAGATCGGGATCGCCACGGCCGGCTGGTTGTTGAGCAACGAACGCAAAGCGTACTGGCTGGAACCCAGCTCTACCCGTGCGATGTCCTTGAGGCGCGTGATTTCACCATTGTCGCCAGAGCGAATGATGATGTTCTCGAACTCTTCCTCAGTCACCAAGCGGCCCTGAGTGTTGATCGACAACTGGAAGCTGGTGGCATTCGGTGCAGGTTGTGCACCCAAGGCACCAGCGGCCACTTGGCGGTTCTGCTCGCGGATCGCGGTCACTACATCGGTGGCGGTCAAGTTGCGCGAAGCGGTCTTGTTCGGGTCCAGCCATACACGCAGGGAGTAGTCGCCCATGCCGAACAGTTGCACGTCACCCACGCCGCCCAAACGGGCCAGCTCGTCTTTGACATTGAGCAAGGCGTAGTTGGACAGGTAGAGCATGTCGTAACGCTTGTCCGGGGAGGTCAAGTGCACAACCATGGTCAGGTCGGGGGAGGCCTTGTCCACGGTGATACCGATACGCGTCACTTCCTCAGGCAGCTTTGGCTGAGTCCGCGTCACACGGTTCTGTACCTGCACCTGCGCGTTGTCCAGGTCAGTGCCCAGGGCGAAGGTGATGGTCAGGGTCAGCTTGCCATCCGCGGTCGACTGCGACGACATGTACAACATGTTTTCGACGCCGGTGATGGCTTGCTCCAAAGGGGCAGCTACGGTTTCACCGATGACTTTGGGGTTGGCGCCCGGGAAGTTGGCACGGACCACCACGGTCGGCGGCACCACTTCCGGGTATTCGCTGATCGGCAGCTTGAACAGCGAGATCGCACCGGCGATCAGGATCAACAGCGAGAGCACCGCTGCGAAGATCGGCCGCGAAATGAAGAACTTGGAAAAATTCATCTTGAGTTGTATCCCTTAACCGCGTGGAGTCGCGACGGCTGCGAGCTTGGGCGCGGCTTTATCCGGCGCCACTTGCTCCAGGTTGCTGGCTTCAAGCGCTTGTCGTTGTTGTGCCAAGGCGGCGAGGGTTTCCTTGCTGGCCATCGGGATCGTTTCCGGTGCAACCGGCGACCCCGGGCGAATGCGCTGCAAGCCCTTCACGACGATGGTGTCGTCCTTGTTCAAACCGCTGCGCACGATGCGCAGGCCTTCGATCTTCGGCCCCAGTTCCACCGCGCGGTAAGCCGGCTTGTCGCCGTCCATCACCAGCACGAACTTCTTGCCAAGGTCGGTGCCCACGGCTTCGTCATTGATCAGCACGGCGGAGTAGGTGCCGCTGCCAACCAATTTGAGGCGGGCGTACAGGCCAGGGGTGTATTCGCCTTTGCTGTTATCAAACACGGCGCGACCGCGGATGGTGCCGGTGGCCGGGTTGACCTGGTTGTCGACGAAGTTCATCTGGCCCAGGTGCGGGTTGCCGGTTTCGTTGGACAGGCCCAGGTACACCGGGGTGGTTGCGCCACGACGGCCTTCGCGCGCCAGTTCGGTGTACTTGAGGTACACGCGCTCATCGGCGTCGAAGTAGGCGTAGACCTTGTCGGTGGAGACCACGCTGGTCAGCGCCGTGACGTCGGCGGTCACCAGGTTGCCGGCGGTGATTTCGGCACGGCTGACGCGGCCGCTGATCGGCGAGGTCACTCGGGTGAAGCTCAGGTTCAGCTTGGCCAGGTCCAACTGCGCCTGGATACCGGCGACGGCTGCACGGGCCTCTTGGGCGGCGGTGGTACGCGAATCGGCGAGTTCGGCGGAGATCGCGTTGCTCTGACGCAGGCGTTCGCCCCGTTGCGCTTCGTTATCGCTACGGGTGGCGGCGGCTTTCGTTTGGGCAAGCTGAGCTTCGAGGCGGCGCACTTCAGCCTGGAACGGACGCGGGTCGATCTGGAACAGCAGGTCGCCTTTTTTCACCAGGGCGCCTTCGGTGAAGGCCACCTGATCGATCTGGCCCGACACGCGCGGACGAATCTGCACGGTTTCCGGGGCTTCCAGACGGCCGGTGAATTCGTCCCACTCGTTGACCGGTTGTTCCAGCACCTTGGCCACGCTCACTTTTGCGGGGGGCATGGCGGCCGCTTGTTCCGGGGCTTTACCGCATGCGCTCATCACCACCACGGCCAAAATCGCCAAGGGGAAGCGCATATGTTTGAGTGACTGTTCCATGAGGTGCATCCGCCAATGTATTTGAGATGGGCGGATCATGCGCGGCGATGTGCTATGTCACGAATCGAATGAAACAAAGGTAACTATCATTCGGAATGATATAAGCGCGAGGTCAGCCCTCTAGCATGGGCGTTTCGTTAGGGGGCTATCAATGGGCGTGATGACAAAAGAGTGTTGCCCAGGGTGCAAGGAACCTAGGGCAAGGTGCAAGGTCACGGCGCTCTGAGCTATTCCAGGCTTCATGCGCGTTCTTGATTTCCATCGAGCGCGTGAGTCCGAACGTAGGTGCGAAAAACATGATCCCACAGCGGCGAGGACACCCCGAAGTTCTTCTCCACACCCTTGCGGTGATGCAGGTCATGGTTGGCCACCAGCCGAGGAATCAGCGGGTATGCCCAATGCTCGGGACGGTGCATCACGTAATGCACCGCTATATAGAAGAAGTACCCCGCAACCGCCCCGGCGAACATCGACGTCAATCCGACGTACCACGCACACAGCAACAGCACGGCAAAGGTGGAACTGGTCTTCCAGCTGGATACGCCAATGTAAGCCAGCACATCCACATGATGAGTCCAGTGTTCGCGGCGATACAGCGAGTGAAACAGGAAGCGATGCGCCGAATATTCCACCAGCGTCCAGGCCAGCAGGCCTGCGACGATTTGAACGGGGTCAACGGGGGCGAGGTACAGCGCCAGCAGGATAAACAGGGGGACGGTGAAGAAGTCGAGGTAATACGCGACGGATGACATCAGCCATTTGTTTGAAGCGGCCATGGGCAGAAAATCCTTGTAGTGCTCAAGGGTTGAGTGAAGTGCCCGGCTCTCCAGGCAGGAAGACTATCCCTTGGGGATGATGCTACATGCTGTAGGAAAATTCCCAGCGCAATGGGTGTCCGGGATCACACTCTGGTGTTTACGTCGCTGAAGCGTTCGTGCCAGTCTCTCGGCAGGCGGCAAGGGGCCGCCTCGTACATCAGGAGATTGACGTGGCTAAGTACTTCGATAATTCAGGGCTGTTCAAGATGACTTCGTATCGCGGCATCCGCTCCACACGCAGCGCCATCACGGGCTGGGAGCTGAAAAACCTGTCCCTGAATACGAAGGAATTTTTGACATGTCCAAAGAACTACTCGGAGTTTCTGCTCTAGGCCTGATGGTATTGGGTGAGTTTTGTGCGATCTACAGCGAGGTAGCCACCGCCCGGCTTGCGCAAGTGGATAACGGCGCCTGGTCGGCCTTTGTCGTGCCGGTCCTGCTGATGTGCTTTGCAGGGTTGTGCCTGCTGGGGGCGTATTGGCTTGGCTATGTAGCGGTGGGTGACATTTGGGTGGTCACTGTGGTTTCCGTCACGTCGTTGTTGCTGCTTGAGCCGTTGGTGGTGTGGTGTCTGTTCCAGGAGATGCCGGGGCGCGGAGCGCTGGTCGGGTTTGTCCTGGGGGCGTTGGGGATGCTGGCTACGGTTTTGCTGTAGATGCATGCAGGCTGGCTCGAACCGCAATGGTCGAGCCAGTTGTTAATCCGCTATTCGCTCTTACCTGTCCTGTAAACCCTAAATGCATCAATGCTCAGCCAAAATGGGATTTCATCCGTTTGTTGGTTAAGTATTTGATGCCAAAAGATTAAATTCCCGACCATCCAATCTGAATGTTTCAGCTCTGAAACAATTTCGTACATTTAATTGACGCCATCAAAACGCCACCATAAGATCGCCGCAAACAAATAGTGGCACAAAGCCATTTAGAGGGATCTAAGATGTGGCGTTCGGTACGTCGGACCAGGCTCAGCCTGCTGTCCGCTTTTTTTTGCCTGGGCACAGCCAGCTTGGCTCAAGGCGCCACTCCACCGAACACGCCAGGCGTCACTGACCTGATCCGCGACCGCCAGGACCGCCTGCTCGAAGAGCAGCAACGCCGCCTCGAAGAACTCAAAGACCTGCCCGGCCAAACCGCCGCCCCAGCCAAGCCGGCAGCACCTGCCGACACCCGCTGCTTCCCCATCAACACCATCGAACTCAGCGGCGCCGACGCCCTGTCCGAAGGCGAGCGCGACAGCCTGCTCAAACCCTACATCGGCCAATGCCTCGGCGTGCCGCAGCTCAACGAGCTGCTCAAGGTCATCACCGATCATTACCTCGGTAAAGGCCTGGTCACCAGCCGCGCCTACCTGCCGCAACAGGACCTCTCCAGCGGCAACCTGAAGGTGCAGGTGATCGAAGGCCGACTCGAAGGGATGAAGGGCGAGCAGGGCAGCGGTATCACCGATCGCCAACTGGCCATGACCTTCCCCGGCAAATCCGGCGACTTGCTCAACCTGCGTGAAATCGAGCAGATGGTTGACCAGTTGAACCGCCTGCCGTCGAACCAGGCGCAGATGGAGTTGGCCCCCGGCAAGGCCGTCGGTGGCAGCGACGTGCTGGTGAAGAACGTCCCGCAGAAACCCTGGCGCGTCGGCCTGTCGCGCCACAACGGTGGCCAACGCAGCACCGGCGAACAGCAGTGGGGCGCCAGCCTGGACTGGGATAACCCGCTCGGCCTGGCCGACCAACTCTCCCTGCGCGGCGGCCATGATGCGGTCAGCGATCACCAGAAAACCTCGCGCAATTCGATGCTCAATTACAACCTGCCCTTTGGCTGGTGGAACCTCAATTACAGCTACAGCGAGTCCGAATACCGCTCCCTGGCCCAGGCCAGCAACTTCAACTTCAAGCAGTCCGGCGACAGCCAGAACCACCAGATGCGCCTGGAGCGGGTGGTCCACCGCGACTCGCTGAGCAAGACCTCCCTCAGTACCGGCGTGGCCTACCTGCGCACCAACAACTTCATCGAAGACAGCAAGCTGGCCCTGAGCAGCAACCGCTTGAGCGAAGCGCAATTCGGCGTCAACCACGGCCGACGCATTGGCGGCTCATTCCTCAACATCGACCTGGGCATGCAGGACGGCATCGGCGCCTTCGATGCCCAGGCCAATCACAACCCACGCCCGGGCCAACCGGATGCGCGCTACCGCAAATACACCGCAACGGTCAGCTACTTGTACCCGTTCAAACTGTGGGGCGAGTCGTTCAGTTTCAGCAGCCTGATGACCGGCCAGCGCAGCGAAGACGTGCTCTTCAGCCCGCAACGTATGAGCCTGGGCGGGCAGTCGTCGATTCGTGGCTACAAGGACCAGACCCTCAGCGGCGACAGCGGCGGTTACTGGCGCAACGACCTGCGCTGGAGCCGCCCGGTGACCTGGGCCTGGCTGCAACCGGTGTTCAGCGAATACGGCACCAGCCTCGGTTACGACCAGGGCGTGATCAGCCACGGCCGTTACAACGCCGAGCAGCATGGGCGCATGAGCAGCAACTCGGTCGACCTGTTTGCCCGCGGCCAGAACGTCGCCGCCACGGTCACCTTCGCACACTCTTTGGAAAGACCGGGGCCGATCACCGAGCGTGAAGCGCCGATCTATTTTCGCCTGGATTTCTTCCTTTAAATCTTTACCGCCCTTTGGGCATCGAGACACGACATGGATGTTCGTCAGTTCGCTTTCCTCGCGCGCCAACCTGCTGCGGCCGTAAAAAACCGTACTACCTTCCTGGGCATGCCCAAGCGTGGGCTGGCATTGGTTTTGGCCAACGCCATGTTCTGGCAACCGTTGCTGGCCCAGGCGGACGGTATCGCAGTAAGCGGGCCGGGGACCACGCTGGGGCAGGCGGGCAATGGCGTGCCCATCGTCAATATCGCCGCGCCGAATGCCAGCGGGCTGTCGCATAACCAGTTCAAGGACTACAACGTCGGCGCCAACGGCCTCATCCTCAACAACGCGACGAATCGCACCGAGTCCACGCAGTTGGGCGGGATCATCCTTGGCAACTCGAACCTCAACGGTCGCGCCGCCAGCACCATTCTCAATGAAGTCAACGGCGGCAGTCCGAGCCAGCTACGCGGCTACACCGAAGTGGCGGGGCAGTCGGCTCATGTGATCGTTGCCAACCCCTACGGCATCACTTGCAACGGTTGCGGCTTTATCAACACTCCGCAGGCGACGCTGACCACGGGTAAGGCGGTTATCGAGAACGGCCAGGTCAGCCGCTATCAAGTGGATAAGGGCAACGTCTCCATCGAAGGCGCCGGGCTCAACGCCAACAATATCGACCGCTTCGAAATCATCACCCGCTCGGCCAAGCTCAATGCCGAGATCCAGGCCAAGAGCCTGACGATCATCGCCGGCGCCAACGATGTCGATGCCAAGACCCTCAAAACCACGGCGCGTGCCGCTGACCCGGCGACGCCCCCTCAACTGGCCATCGACTCTTCGGCGTTGGGCGGTATGTACGCCGGCGCAATCAAGCTGGTCAGCAGCGAAGCCGGCGTAGGCGTGAAGCTCGACGGCAAGATGCTCGCCAGTGGCGGCGACATGCAACTGGATGCCAATGGCCACTTGAGTCTTGTGGAAACTTCGGCGAGCGGTGCCGTCAACATCAAGGCTGCCAGCCTGGAAGCCAAAGGGCCGGTCTACGCCGGCACCACACTGGACATCAAGACCCAAGGCGACCTGACCAGCCAGAACAACCTTGTCGCCAAGGACCGCATCACGCTCGCCAGTGGCGGCCAGTTGACCAACAACGGCATTATCGAAGCCGGGGTCAATCTCGATAACACCCGCAATACCGAGGGCGATGTCAGCATCCACGCGCAAAGCCTCGGCAACCTTGGCAAGACCATCCTTGCCAGCCGTGACCTCGACATCACCACCACCCAGACCCTGAACAACAAAGGCGGCACCCTGAGCGGGCAGCGGCAGACGACTGTCACCGCCGGCACCCTCGACAACAGCAACAAGGGCCGGGTGCTCAGCGCCGACGGTCTGACCTTGACTGCCGACAAAGCGGTGAACGACCAGAGCGGTCTGATCGCCAGCAACGGCGACCTGGTGGCCAACGTCGGCGAGCTGAGCAATCGCGGCGGGGAAATTTCCAGCCTGGCCGATGTCACCCTGAGTGTCGCCAGCCTCGATAACACCTCGGGCCTGATCGCGGCTGAAAAGGGATTCGGTCTCACTGCCAGCGGCGCGATCAATAACCGTGACGGCACCTTGTCGAGTTCAACCCAGGTCACGTTGAAAGGCCTCAGCCTGGACAATACCCGGGGGCAGATCACCGGCGACCTGGGCTTGAGCATCGACCTCAGTGGCGCCTTGGATAACCACGCGGGGACCTTGGGTTCCGGCAAGGGCCTGACCCTGACCGCCGCCAGCCTGGACAACCGCGCGGCGGGCACGGTGCTGGCAGCCGGCGGCACACTGAGCGCCACCCTCCAAGGCGCATTCGACAACCGTGAACAGGGCAAGCTGCGCGCCACGGACAGCATCGAACTGGGCACCGGCAGCCTGGACAATCGCGGCGGCAGCCTGGCGGGCAAGGGTCACCTGACCTTGCGCGGCGGTTCGGCGGACAATCGTGGCGGCCTGATCCAGGCCGACAAGGACCTCACGCTGCGAGTCGATCAACTGGACAACCGCGACAAGGGCAATCTGGTTGCCAAGACAGCCATCGGCTTTGAAGGCGTCCGTCTGGACAACAGCGGCGGCCTGCTCAGCTCGGTCGGCCCGGTCAATCTCAAGGCCAAGGAGGTGGTTAACACCTTGGGCCGTATTGCCAGCCAGGCCGACCTCGAAGCCCGCATCGACAGCCTGAGCCAGCAGGGCGGGGCGTTGGTGGCCCAGGGCTCTCTGCTGCTGACCGGCAAAAATCTCGACAACCGTAACGGCGGCACGGTCGCCAGCACCCAGGGCCTGACCGTCCAGGTCGAACAGATCGACAACCGGGCCGGCGAGCTTTCCAGCACCCACGGCAGCGTCAATGTCAGTGGCCAGCGCCTGGACAACAGCGATGGCGGCAAGCTGTTGGCTGAAACTGATCTTGGCGTCGCTGTGGCACACGTGATCAACCAGACCCAGGGCCGTCTGTTCGCCAAGGGCAGCGTCAACCTCAACGGCACCCAACTGGATAACAGCGGCGGGACTCTCGCCGCCCTCAAAGGCCTGGATATCCGCCTCGATGGCGCGCTGCTCAACAACAGCGGCTTTCTCAGCAGCGAAGGTGCCGTGGGCCTCAAGGTTGGCAGCCTGGATAACACGGCCGGTAAGCTCGGCAGCGCCGCAGACCTGTCGATCGACAGCCGTGGCGCGGTGCTCAATCAGCGCGGTTCGATCCTCACAGACCAGGGCCTGGTACTCGCCAGTACAAGTCTCGACAACAGCCACGCAGGCCTGATCAGCGGCCAGGGCGCGACCCGCGTCACCACCGGCACCCTCGACAATAGCCAGAGCGGCCGGCTGACCAGCGACGACCGCCTGGACCTGACGGCCACCCAGGTCAGTAACGGTGCTTCCGGCCGTATTGCCAGTGCCAAGGACCTGACCGTAAGCCTCACCGGCCTCGACCAGCAGGGCGGCGAGCTCTTCAGCAAGACCCAACTGAGCCTCGACCTGAACAACGGCCGCCTGGACAACAGCGGCGGCCTGATCAACGGCCCGCTGCTGGTGCTCAAGAACCTCGACGAGGTGGTCAACAGGGGCGGTGAAATCTCCAGCGCCCAGGCCTTTGCCCTGGCTGCTAAAAGCCTCGACAACAGCGCAGGCAAGTTGCTGAGCAACCAGGGCCTGACCCTGCGTATCGATCAGGCGCTTAACAACATCAAGGGGCTGGTGGCTGCCGCGTCTCTCGACAGCCGTAGCGCCAGCCTGGACAACAGCCAGGGCCTGATCAGCAGCCGGGGTGCGGTCGACCTCGGGGTGAGCGGGGCGTTTATCAACCAGGGCGGCACCCTGGTGGGCGACGGCGCGCTCCTGTTGACCGCCAATAGCCTGGATAACAGCAACGGCGCCGTCTCCGGCAAGGCCGATGTCACGGCGAATATCGCCGCCCTGGACAACCGCAACGGCAAGCTGATCGCCAGCGGTGCGCTGGCCCTGAGCGGGGCCTCCGTGGATAACCGCCTGAACGGTCTGGTCGGGGCGACAAAAGCGCTGACACTCGATGTCGACGCGATCGATAACCGTGGCGGCGAACTCTCCAGCAGCGCCGATATCCGCCTGACTGGCAAACGCCTGGACAACAGCGACAGCGGCAAGCTGCTCGCCGATACCGCGCTGACCCTCGAAATGGCTCAGGTGCTCAACCGCAATCTGGGACTGCTCAAGGGCAAGACCGGTGTCACGCTGGATGGCCAGACCCTCGACAATACCGGCGGCCAGCTACTCAGTGGCCAAGATGCACGCGTCACCCTCGGCGCTGACCTCGACAACAGCGCAGGCCTGATCAGCAGCGAAGGCCAACTGGATATCACCAGTGCCGGGCTAACCAACACTGCCGGCAGCCTGTCGAGTGCCGGGGCGCTCAAGGTCAAGGCTAACGGCGCCTTGGGTAACAGCGGCGGACGCCTGGTCAGTGACAGCGGTATCAAGCTGAGCAGTGAGCGCCTCGACAATTCCCAGCTGGGTGTTATCAGTGGTAAGGGGGCGGTCACGGTCAGTACCGGGGCCTATGACAATAACACCGGCAGCCTGAGCAGCGGCGACAGCCTGACCCTGACGGCAGGGCAGGTCAGCAACAGGAACGGCCGCATCGGCAGCGACAAGGCCTTGGTTGCCAGCGTCACCGGCCTCGACCAGCAGGACGGCAAGCTCTTCAGCAACACGGCACTGACCCTGGACCTGAACAACGGTCAACTGAATAACCAGAACGGCCTGATCAATGCGCCGTCACTGGTGCTCAACAACCTCAAGGGCGTAAACAACAGCGGCGGTGAGATCTCCAGTGCGCAGGCCTTCGCATTGGCCGCCGACAGCCTGGATAACAGCAACGGCAAACTGCTGAGTAACCAGGGCGTGACTCTGCGGATCAATCAGGCACTGAGCAACCTTAAAGGCCAGATCGCCGCCGCCGCGCTCGATCTCCGCGCCGCCAGCCTCGACAACAGCGGCGGCGTCGTGACCAGCCGTGGCGACCTCGCCCTGACCACCAGCGGCCAACTGAGCAACCGCAACCAGGGCCTGATCAACGCTGCCCAAACCCTGAACGTCAGCAGCGCCGACCTCGACAACCAAGGCGGTAGCCTGCTGGGTGCCAGCGCCGTGACCCTCAACGCCATGGCCCTGAACAACAGCGCCAAGGGCCTGATCAACAGCCAGGGCGGCCTGACGATCAACGCCAACAACCTGGATTCCGGCAGTGGCGGCGAAGTCTCGGCCAAGGGCGATATCGACCTGACCCTCGGCGCGCTGGCCCAGAACGGCGGCCGCCTGCTCGGCGACCAGGCTATTCGCCTTGACCTGGCGGGCGGTGATCTCGACAACCGCAACGGCCTGCTCAACGCCAAGGGCCCCCTGACCCTCAACCGTTTGCGCGACCTGAGCAATCAGGGCGGCGAAATCTCCAGCAGCCAGAGCTTCAACCTCACCGCACGCACGCTGGACAATAGCGGCGGCAAGCTGATCAGCAACAACCAGTTGGGCGTGACCGGCAACAACCTGATCAACCAGGGCGGCCTGGTTTCCGGTTGGCAAGGGCTGGCCGTCAACGGCGCGAGCCTGGACAACCGCAATAGCGGCACCTTGTCCAGTCGCAGCGGTAACCTGGATGTCAACCTCAGTGGCGCATTGCTCAACAGCAACGCCGGTGCGCTGGTCAGCCAGCAGGCCCTGACCGTCAACGCGGCCAGCCTGGACAACAGCGCCGGTATTCTTTCCAGTGGCGCGGCTCAGCGCCTGACAGTCAGCGGTGTGTTGAACAACGCCCAGGGCGGCTCCATCGACAGCGCCGCCACCCTGACACTGCGCGCCATGGCCCTGAACAACAGCGGCAGTATCAGCGCGCAACAGGCCCTGGATTTCACCGGCACCACCCTGGACAACCGCAACGGAACCCTGAGTGGTAAGGGCGCGGTCAGCCTCGATCTGCTCGGCGCTCTGACCAACAGCGACGGCAAGCTCGCCAGCGGCGGACCGCTGGTCATCAGCCGCAGCAGCCAAGTCGACAACCAGGGCGGCCAACTGGTCAGCCAAGGCTTACTGAGCCTGCTCACTGGTAGCCTGGATAACCGCAATCGCGGTACCGTCGCGGCCAATGACAACCTGGTGATCGGCAGCACCGGCGCCGTACAGAACAACAGTGACGGTCTGATCTACAGCCAGAACGGCGACGTACGCCTCAACGCCGCGAGCCTTGCCAACGGCAAGGGCTCCCTGCAGGCACACGGTGCACTGAACCTGACGGTCAGCGGTGATATCGACAACCAGAGCGGTAGGCTGATCTCCCAGAATGGCGACCTGAGCGTCGGCGCGGCCAACCTCGACAACCGTGGCGGTACCCTGGCCAGCATCCAGGGCGCCATCGACGGCCGTATCGTCGGCGTGCTGAAAAACGGCTATGACCTGAACAACAATCGCCAGGGCGGTATCCTCCAGGCCCAGCGCCTTACCCTCAGCGCCCTGGGCGGGACCGACAACTACGGCGGACGGATCGCGGCGCAAAGCGGCGATGCCCTGATCACCACCGGCGACTTCGACAACCGCAATGGCGGCCTGTACGCCAAGGGCCTGGTACAGGTCCGCGGCAACAACTTCGACAACAGCGGCGATAACGACGGGCAGATCGCCGGCCAGCGAATCGACCTCAGCCTCAACGGCGCGCTGAACAACCGCCTGGGCGTGATTGAAAGCGACAGCAGTTTGAGCGTGCGCGCGGCCAGCCTCGATAACCAGACCGGACAGATCCGTGCACTGGGCGCCAGCGGCAAGACCGACTTCCAGATCGGCGGCCTGTTCGACAACCGCAACGGCAAGCTGGAAACCGCCAACAGCGACCTGACCCTCAATGCCGCCAGCTTCCAGAACCTCGGCGGCAGCCTGCTGCACGTGGGCAACGGCACCTTTGATATCAGCACCGCCAATATCACCAACGCCGGCGGCAGCCTGGTCACCCGTGGTGGCCTGACGCTCACGGCGGACAGCTGGACCAACAGCAGCGTGATCCAGGCCGGACGCCTGACGGTGAACGTCAACACCCTTAACCAGACGGCGGGCGGGCAATTGCTGGCCTCCGAGAGCCTGACCGGCAACGGCGGCAACTGGAACAACGATGGGTTGATTGCCAGTGACGGCACGGCCAACCTGACCCTTGGCGGCACCTACGGCGGCAGCGGGCGCTACAGCAGCGTCGGCACCCTGGGACTGAGCGCGGCTCAGGTGAACCTGGACGCTGCCACGAGCATTGCCGGCGGCGCAGATACCACGATCAATGCCGGTGGCTTGAGCAACGCCGGGCGCCTGACGTCCAACGGCTCGATGACCGTCACCGCCAATGGCATCGGCAACACGGGCACGCTGGGCGCGGCCCAGGACCTGACGCTGAAGACGCCCACCCTGGTGAACGACCACGGCCTGATCTTCAGTGGCCGCAACATGGGCTTGTTGGTCAATGACTTCACCAACAACAACGGCAATGTCTACAGCATCGGCAACCTGAACATCTCGGGCCTCAATGGCGGTCGCGCCAACAGCGTGACCAACCTGGCGTCCTCGATCAACGTTGATGGGGATTTCTCGCTGTCGGCCAACAGTTTCAACAACAAGACCGAAGGGGTTATTGGCATAGAGCGGCTGGTGTCGGGCGACATCACGTTTAACGGCAGTACGTTTTATATCGCTGAAAACTACACCTCGGAGTCGACCATCAGCGGCACGCGAGCGAGCGTGGCGGTGGCCGGAAACATTGAGGGTGATGTCGGCCGTTTTTCCAACACCGCCTCGACGATTTCCGCTGGCAAGAATATTCGCCTGAACGTGGACACCTTCGAGAACCTGGGCTTGGAGGCCGGCAACTTCACCCGTAACCGGGTCTATACCGGCGTGCGCAATGTCTTCAATAACAAAACCATGTCGAGCGACGCGCTGGAAGCTTACGCGCGACGATATTCCCAGTACGTCTACCGATACACCAAGACCGTGCATGAACCCGATAAAGGCGGGACTCACACCGAGCTCAACGATTACGGCAAGCAAAAAACCAATACCTTGAACGCCAATTTCGGCCAGGGACCGGATGTGGCCGTTCCTGCTGGCATCCTGGCGGGCAACCTCAACAGTGACAACAAGGTGTTTACCGCAGGGGGTGGCAGTGTTGCTTCGGTGGTCCAGGCCGGCCAGGCGATACAGATCAACGCCAAGAACACCATCGACAACAGCAACCTGCATGCCAATACCCAGTTCTCCGGGACGACGAAAAGCGGGGCCGGTACCCAGGTCGGCAACGTGGCCAAGCCGACGGTCGTCTACTTGAACCCACAGTTGCCGCCGAACCTGGCCCAGCAGCGGGTGGATCCGCTGGCGTCCCAAGGTTTCAGCCTGCCCAGCGGGCAAAACGGTCTGTTCCGCCTGAGCGGGCAGGGTGGTTCTGCGACCCAGGCCAGCCAAGCCAGCACCGGGTCACAGACCTGGAGCATGGGCAGCGCGGCAGTCAGCAATGCCCAGCGGCAACAGGGCGCGGATGACGTGCAGGCGCGCAATCTGCAGTTCAGCGATGCGGCGCGGATCGCCGCGAGCACGCTTCAACTCGAACAAACGACCCGCCAGGCCACGGGCGGCGGTGTGTCCGGCAGCGTGATCAATGTCAATACTCCGGGTGATTCCGGCAGTGTCCAGTTACCGGGTCAGGTGGGCGGGATTTCGCCGGTAGGCAGCCAGGTCATCACTCGCGTGCAGGGCCTGCCGGACACCTCGGGCAGGTCCAATCCGCAGAAGTACCTGATCGAAACCAACCCGGTACTCACCGACCTCAAGCAGTTCATGAGTTCGGACTACCTGCTGGCAAACCTCGGCTACAACCCTGATCAAAGCGCCAAACGCCTGGGCGACGGTTTCTATGAGCAGAAGCTGATCCAGCAGGCGGTGGTCGAGCGTACCGGTCAACGTTTCATCGATGGCCAGACCTCTGACGAAGCGCTTTACAAGTACCTGATGGACAACGCCATCAAGAGCAAGCAACAGCTCGATCTGTCGGTGGGGGTGAGCCTGACGTCCCAGCAGGTCGCGGCGCTGACCCACGATATCGTCTGGCTTGAAGAGCATGAGGTCAATGGCGAGAAGGTCCTGGTGCCGGTGCTTTACCTGGCCCAGGCCACCAATCGCCTGGCGCCGAACGGGGCGCTGATTCAGGGCGCGGATGTCACGCTGATTGCCGGCAAGGACCTGAATAACGCCGGTACGTTACGGGCGAGCAACAACCTTTCTGCCACTGCGTTTAACAATCTGGTCAACAGCGGTTTGATCGAGGCTGGTAACCGCCTGGATCTGCTGGCAGGTAACGACATTGTCAATAAGGCGGGCGGTGTCATCGCGGGGCGTGACATCACCATGACCGCCGTCGCCGGCGATGTGATCAACCAACGCACGGTGGCGGGCAATGACGTCAATTACAAAGGGTACAGCGGGCACAACGAGTATGCCGACAGCGGCGCTCGGATAGAGGCGGCGAACGACCTGACCATCAACGCCGCGCGGGATTTCGTCAGCACCGGCAGCACGTTGCAAAGTGGCGGTGACACTAAGATTACCGCGGGCCGGGATGCCATTATTGGCGCTGCTGAGCAGCACAACAGCGTGGTGGCTGGCGCCAAGAGCAACAGCGTTACCCAGTACGGCTCGGAGGTAACGGTGGGGCGTGACCTCTCTGTCCTGGCGGGGCGTGATCTGGCGGTGGTTGCCAGCCAAATAGAGGCAAACCGCAACATCGATTTTGACGCAGGCGCAAACCTGACGGTGACTTCGGCTGCCGACGAAAGCCATTCGTATTCCAAGTCGAAGAAGGTCACGGCGCAGGAAGACCACGTCAAACAAGTTTCCAGTGTCATCAGCGCCGGGCAAGACGTTACGTTCAATGCCGGCAAAGATATGGAGCTGATCTCGAGTCGGATCAATGCCGGCAACGAGGCGTACCTGGTAGCGGCTGGAAAACTGGACGTACTGGCGGCCCAGGACACCGATTACTCGCTGTATGACAAAAAGGACAAGGGCAGTTGGGGGCGCAAGCAGACCAAGCGCGATGAGGTGACCTCAACCGTCAACGTCGGCACCCAGATCACCACGGGGAGTGATCTGACACTGATCAGCGGTGGTGATCAGCGTTATCAGGTAGCCAAGCTCAACAGTGGCAAAGATTTGATCATCGACAGTGGCGGTTCGATCACCTTTGAGGCGGTGAAAGACCTGCACCAGGAGAGTCACGAGAAGTCCAAGAACAGCATGGCCTGGACCTCAATGTCGGGTAAGGGGCACACCGACGAGACGGTACGTCAGACGCAAATGACGGCTCAGGGAGAGTTGGTGATCAATGCCGTTGACGGCTTGAACATCGATATCAAACAGATCAATCAACAGACCGTCCACCAAGCTATCAACGCGATGGTTGCTGCCGACCCGCAGTTGGCGTGGCTGGCAGAGGCGGAGAAACGCGGTGATGTGGACTGGCGCCGCGTCGAAGAAATTCACACCCACTTCAAGTATTCCCATTCGGGGCTTGGCCCCGCCGCTCAGGTGGTGCTGGCGATCGCGCTGGCGGTAGTCACCGGCGGTGCGGGCCTGGGTGCCGGCATGGTAGGGGCAAGCGCCGGTACGTTTGCCGGTGGGTTTGCCGATGCCGTGCTGGCGGCGGTCATGAATAAAGCCGTCAACAGTGTGATCAGTAACAAAGGCAACCTCGGCGGCACGCTCAAAGACATCACCAGCAAAGACGCAATGAAAGGCTATGTCGTCTCGGGCTTCATGGGCGGCATTGGTGGGGCAATGGGGTATGACCCGACCACCTTGGGTTTTGACTGGAACAGCGTGGGCCAGGTCGTTCTCAAGACCGGCGCCGAAACGGTCGTGCAGACCGCAATCAACGGCGGCAGTCTGGGCGATAACTTTGCCAACAACCTTTTGGGCTCGGTGATCAGTATTGCCGGCGCCGTGGCCGCCAAACAGATCGGTAACACCAATCTGGTTGACGGTAGCCCCACCAAGATTGCTGCCCATGCGTTGCTGGGTGGCTTGAAGTCGATGGCCATGGGGGGCGACTTCCAGACAGGTGCCTTGGCAGGCGGCGCCAACGAAGCACTGGTGCAATACCTTGCGGAGTTGGCATTGCCAGCGAACTACAAGCCGAATCAACCTGGCGATCAACAGGCTCAACTCAACTTGATGGCGATGTCTCAGCTGCTGGGGGTTCTGGCGGCTGTAGTGACGGGCGGCGATCCGGAAATCGCAGCTAACATCGCGGCCAACGCCACTCAGTACAACTATCTGAGCCATTCGGATCTGGAGCGGGCATCCAAGGAGCTTTTAGGGTGCGGTGACGACACAGCATGTGCGTTAGATGGTTACACGAAATACCACGACCTGAGCGCGAAGCAGACGGCTGACGCCTTTGTCGCCTGCGCAGATGACATAAACGCCTGCGCACGTATCTCGAAACTCGTGAACGAAGCGGAGGTGGACTCGGCCAAATTCAAGGACATGGCTGCCAGTGCTCCTCCTGCCGTTGCGAACATGCTTAATAGGCTGATTGCCGAAAATTACGGTTTTCAGAATGACTTGGCAGGCGTTACATCCGGCACCGTTACCGAGCTTTTGGCCTCCAAGCTTGGTATGTCTCCGGAGCGTGCTGCAGCGCTTGTCGTTGCAGTCAGATTGGCTGTTGCGGCGTTTAATACGGCAAAAAGTAGTGGCAGCGCAAAAGGCTTGGATGGTCCAAACGGCACCGGTGGTACTACAGTTGACAGGGGTGGGCCCGCTGTTCCGCCGGCCTCAAAACCGGGTTCCCCTGCGTCGCAAGCCGATGGTGACTTTGGCTACTTAAACCAACCGGAACCAATTAAGCCAGCGGCCTTTTTTGATGCTCAAGCTTCAGCTAAGAGTTTCATTAATAATGGTAGGATTAGCGCCGCAGATTTACAAAAATTGGTTCCGCCTGGCACGCCAGATCTATTCAAACCTTCAGCTACTATCACCGACGGTAGCAAGTTCCAGTACACGTTGAATGGCCAGCGGGTCGAGATAAAGTGGCATGCTCCAGATGCGAACGCTGCCATAAATCATGTAGGTTCGAACTCGGGTGCTGGATGGACCGCGCAAATAAAAATAGGAAATAAACTGCTGGGCCAAGACGGCGTGCTTTACCGGAAGCCTTCGAATACAACCCATATACCTGTGGATTTCTAAACATGAAAAATCTTGAATATTACGCGGCGCTGCCAGATTTCATGACCAGGGAGGAGCTTGAAACGGCGTTTGCAGAGTTGTTGGATGAGTTCGAATCAAAAAAAAAGTACAGCGCGCAGCTTATAAAGTCATTGGTGCAACTGAGTGACAGGCAGTGGCATACCTATAGCGTGTTAGACAACAGCCTCAGACAGCGAATTGAACATTGCTTGTTGTCTTTATGGAATGGGCATGATCTGGAACAGGCTGAAGAAGTTATTAGTATAATGGCGAGCTTAGGGCTTGAGGCGATAAAAACTTTCCTGGCCTCACGCTTGCCTAAAGACGTGTCGCCGGAAGTTTTTAATGAGATTTCACTCGCGCTATCTGAGTTTGGTGACTCCGTATCAGACCCGTATATTGGTATGCGCTAAATAGCGGCGACACGGTTGCGAATAACTGGCTACTTCTCTAAGGAATATCAATGTTGAAATCCCTGCTGCCTGTCATTGTCCTTTCATTTCTGATGGGCTGTACAAACCACTCAGCTATCAATCAAGAAACCGTCAGCTCGTCCACTACACCTATTGCACATTCATTCGAGCAAGCCATCCAGTTGGCTCGCGCAACGCCGTTGCCGGTTGATCGTGGTCTATTTCCAGAACGCTGGGAGATCGACGCATCTGACCCTCGACTCGAGGTTGGTCAGGCGCCCGGTAACTACCGAGTGTTCGACTTCAAACTGCGCAAGGGCCAAACCTACGTCATCAACGTCATTTCGATGTGCAATAACATGTGTTTCGGTTTTTCGAAAACAATACTGAAACCACGCGTAACGGTAGTCGATTCGCAGGGTAAGCTCGTTGCCGACCATCTGGAGGGGCAGAATCCCCTGTCAATTGAATGGTCCGGCGTCGCACCTGCGGACGGTAGGTATTTTCTGATTGTCTCAGCAGATAATGAGAAGCCAGGCGCGACGGTGCTTACTGTGAACGCCCCCGTGCCGGGATACACCGGAATGATCGTTCCGGTCGGCATGGCGAGTGCGCCATTCGGGAAAGTTATTGCCTATTTGGGAATTCCCGAAGGTTGAAGTAACTGGAGGTGGATGGATCCCCATAGTCTATGAAAAGGCATAAATGATCAGATAAACAGCCTGCCCTACAACGCCTAAAGACTCTCAGGATCCCCAAAAAACATCTGAATCCGCGACCGCAACCACCGCTCCCCCGGGTCATTATCCTGCGACCCACGCCACGCCATGTGCAGTTCAAAGCTGCGCACCGGCAACGGCGGATCTTCCGCCCGCAACCCGCCCGCCGACGTCAACGCCTCAGCCGCATAATCCGGCACGGTCGCCAGAATGTCGGTGCCCGCCAACAACGTCCCCAATCCATTGAACTGCGGCACCGCCAACACCACGTGGCGTTTGCGCTCGAGCTTCTCCAGTTCTTCGTCAATAAACCCACTCAGGTCGCCGGCAAACGACACCAGCGCATGAGGGCGGGCGCAGAAGTCGTCCAGGCTCAGGGAGCCTGGCACGCTGTCGGCGCGCAGCAGTTTGGGCAGGCTGCGGCGCAGGACTTTGCGCTTGGCGTTGGCCGGCAGGTCGGCGGTGTAGCTGACGCCGATGGAGATTTCGCCGGAGGCGAGCAAGCCCGGCATCAGGATGTAGTTGACGCGGCGTACCACCAGCACGATGCCCGGGGCTTCGGCACGCAGGCGTTTGAGCAGTTGGGGCAGAAGGGCGAATTCGACGTCGTCGGACAGGCCGATGCGGAATACGGCGGTGCTGGTGGCCGGGTCGAACTCGGCGGCGCGGCTGACGGCGGTGGAGATCGAGTCCAGGGCCGGGGAGAGCAGTGCGAAGATTTCCACAGCGCGGGCCGATGGCTCCATGCTGCGGCCGGTGCGTACAAACAGCGGGTCATCGAACAGCCCGCGCAGGCGTGACAAGGCCGCGCTGATGGCCGGCTGGCCGAGGAAGAGTTTCTCGGCAGCGCGGGTCACACTGCGCTCATGCATCAAGGTTTCGAATACGATCAAGAGGTTAAGGTCGACACGACGCAGGTCGTTACGGTTCATCTTGTGTCCTGGAAGAGTCAGCAAACTTGACGTGAGCGGCCATCCTGGAACCCTTCAGATTCCATTTAGAAGCATGACCGGCATGAATCTTACGGGTAAAGACTGGTACTCTGCACCGGCTAATTGAGTTTTCCTACGATTGTTGAGGTCGATTCCTCAGTTGCGGAATCAATGACAGGCATGTCGACTATTAACGGCGACCGGTGGTCTTACCCGGAAAGCCCAGATAGAGTTCATGGCATTAGAGGTTACTTTGACGAGGTTTGCGATGTCCCGCACGATCCGTTTTCACAAGTTTGGTCCGGCCGAGGTGCTCAAGTGCGAAGAGCATGTAGCCGCGCAGCCCGCACCGGGCGAAGTGCAGGTGCGTGTCGACGCGATTGGCATCAGCTGGTACGACATTCTCTGGCGCCAGAACCTGGCGTCCTCCCACGCTCGCCTGCCTTCAGGGCTTGGCCATGAGATGGCCGGGGTAGTGGTTGCCCTGGGCGACGGCGTGGATGACTTGGCGGTGGGCGATAAAGTGGCCAGTTTTCCGGCCGAGAGCCCCAATGATTACCCGGTGTATGGCGAGCAGATTGTTTTGCCGCGTTCAGCCCTGACCCGTTACCCGGATGTGTTGAGCCCGATTGAAGCCAGCGTGCACTACACGCCGTTGCTGATTGCTTACTTTGCCTACGTGGACCTGGCGCGGGTCAAGCCCGGCCAGTTTGCCCTGGTGACCGACGCCAGCCATTGTGCCGGCCCGTCTTTTGTACAGCTGGGCAAGGCCCTGGGTGTGCGTGTGATTGCCGCGACCAAAGACAGTGCGGAGCGTGAATACCTGCTGTCCCTGGGCGCCGAAAAAGTCATCGTGACTGAGGAGCAGGACTTGCTGATGCAGATCAACAAGTTCACCGACAACCGCGGTGTCGACGTGGTGTTCGATGGCTTGGGCGGCCCGCAGATGTCGTTGCTGGGGGATGTGTTGGCCCCGCGTGGCAGCTTGGTGCTGTACGGATTGCAAGGCGGCAACCAGACACCCTTCCCGGCGTGTGCGGCGTTCCAGAAGAATATCCAGTTCTTCGTGCACTGCATCGGTAACTTCACGGGCAAGCCCGAGTTGGGCATCATTCAGGACCAGGTTGCCTTGCAACGGGCCTTGCGTGACATCAACCAACTGACTGCAGACCGTGTGTTGGTGCCGCTGAAGACCACCGTGTTCCCGTTCAATCAGTTCGTGGAAGCGCACCGCTACATGGACGAATGCCCATGTCGCGAACGAGTTGCGTTGCAAGTCGAAGCTGTTTGAAGCGTAGGAATATTCTTAAACGAGTCTTTCAACCCCGTGGCGTATGGGGCAAATACGCCATTTGGGAAGGCGTAACCTGCGCGTTGCATGACGCGCGCGACCGCCGCCAAGTCCTGTAAACGATACCTTTCTCCCTCACGCCGCCCTGAATCCCAGCGCGGCGTCTTTGTGTGTGCGTCTTGCGCGCGCTGTCGGTTGTCTATCTGAACTGGTTTTTGGCCAGGTTCTGTGTCTGTTAATCATTATTCCAGCCTTGATAATTGTGCTGTCACTGTCATCTCAAGGACTGAGCAATGATTGAATCAACTATTCTAGTGCAGGCACTTCCTGCAACTAATGGCTCTGCATTTACCTGGCATCAGGGTGAAGAGTGTTTTCGGGTGAAATCTCAAATTGTCACCGTGCAAACAGAAACGGTTGGCGTGATTTATTTGTGGGATAGATCTTTTAAATCAGAGTTAAGAGCGTGTAGGAAGTTGTCGGAATCCTCCTAAGGCGCTACCAGGAGCCGCCAAGAGGCCCTGTGTCCGCGCCCTTGCCAGCGCAGGCCCTCTGGAGGGTCAAGCATGCAGTTCAGATCGTCTTGTTACAGGGTGCTAGTGTCTATTTATCGAAAGGCCCCTGTGTCGAGCGACATTCTTACAACCGTAACAGGTCGAGCAGACACGATTATCAGTGGCTCGAAACTTATACTTAAACTCAGGTATTAGAACGATGAGCGCTATTCACGAACAGGCCATGACTTATGTTTATCAGCAAGTCCTGCAACGTTTGATCGGGCACTTCAACCGTGCGGAACGCACCGCACTTCAACTGTTGATCCAGCGTATCGTCGTGGCTGCCGGTGGTATGGAACAAGTGGGTGACTACAAGGTGCTGGTGGCCCATGGAGGCGGCGAAGTCAGCAGTTACACCCTGGCCTTGTTGCGGGCCGCGCAATTGACCATCGCCGGGCGCGCGCCCAGGACGTTCCAGCTGCGGGTCGCCACGTTGCGCCACGCCGGGATGACCCAGGCCAGCCTGGACACACTTCAACGCGGCTACGGCCGACTGTTCTTCCATGACGATCCCAGGGTCGAACTGCTGATGGTGGACAATCAAGAAGTGATGCCATTCAACCATCAGCGCCCGGCATCCGCCCTCGGGCTTGAACTCAGCCAGCGCAACCGGCTGATGGTAGGGCACCTGACGTCCGGGGACATACGCGCCACGCTGTGCAATGACACCTACCTGGCCCTGGGTGACTTCTACCAGCGTGTCACCAGCTACAATGGCGGGGTGCACGCCGTGGTCAGTGGTGACTCCGGACGCAAGCAAAGCCAGTTCCTGGCCTGGCTGAAAAAATCCGCGCAAAGCGCAGGCCTTGTCATCCCCAAGGGCAAGCCTGCGTCGCTTAATGGGCTGTATGCGCGCATGGACGAATGGAGCAACGGTTATTACCGTGAACTGTACGGCGAGCACTATGTCGAGCGTGATGACCGCTGCAAGGGCGGGCATCGTCAGCTGGCCTACATCGGTATTGCCGACTTGCTGGAGAATATCGAGCCGCTTGACAGTAGCCTGCTCAACGACTTCATGGCTTACGCGGCCGATCCCTTGGGTTTTCACTTCAGTAACCCGATGTATGCCAACCCGTTGTTGATGGCCCACCTGCGGGGCCTGCAGGCGGAGTGCCTGAGGGAGTTGGACTATGAAGCGGGTGCTGAAAGCTTCGTCATACAAGCGGCCAACGCCCTGCACGATCGCCAGATTCCGGAACAACTGCTGGCCCAGGCTGCAACGCGGGAGGGGCGTGCGTTGGCGTCCGCCTATGCCCAGCAGTTTTTCGGCGTGGAGGAGGGGGCGCTGGTCTGCCTGCTGTTCTCGCCGTTCATTCATCACGGCGAGCGCCTGGAGGGTTACTTGCGCCAGTGTCACCCGGGCATGCTGGTGGCGTTGCCTGAGTTGCACAAAATACTCCAGGGCAAGCCCGCGGCCGACCTGCTCCAGCAATGGGTGGTCGACACCAGTGGGCTGTCATTGCAGCTGCTTCAGCACCTGTACCGCCAGCGGCCATCGCCGCTGGCCGCCGACCACGGCGCGTGCAGCCATCGCCAGGCGCACTCGACGCCCCCACGCCAAGCGCAGGCCTTCCAGCTGTTCGGGCGATGACTCCGCGCGGCACGCGGCAGGCCGGCTTTGCCTATCAGGCGGTCTATCGCTACATGATCAACCTGATCAATGAGGTCAGTACCGATACCCGGGTGAAACTGCCGTCGCTGCGGCAGTTGTCCGAGCGCCTGAATGTGTCGATTTCCACCATCCAATATGCGTATTCGCTGCTTGAGAAGGAAGGGCGGGTCTATTCCGTGGCCAAGTCCGGTTACTACGCCTGGCCACTGGCGGGCAGCCCGGCGACATCGCCGGGGGGGGATTTGCTCGAAAGGCTGTACGTGGCGACTCGTCGGCCGGGGATGGTGGTGCTCAGCGGCGATGAACCCACGCTGCTGGCATCACTGGATGCAACCCTGCTGCGACTGGAACGTGAGCTGGTACGCCAGTACCCACGCCAGTTGCAGCCCTGGTCCCAGCCTTGTGGTGTATGGGAGCTGCGAGCGGCATTGGCGGCCCGTTACACCACCTCGCCGACCCGCTGCTGGCACGCCGACGACGTCTACATTGGCGCCGACCTTCGCGGTGTGCTGGATATTCTCATCGAAGTGCTGGGCTTGCGAGGCACCACGGTGGTGGTCGAGTCGCCGTGCGACTGGCTGATACTGCGGCTCTTGCAGGATGCCGGGGTGCGCGTCATCGAGCTGCCGTGGACCGCTGAGGGGCGGCTCGACCTGGTGCTGCTGGAAGGGCTGCTGCGCGAAGAACCGGTGCACCTGGTGCTGTTGTCGTCCGCCGTCAGCCTGCCGTCGGGGGTGGCCCTGCATCCCCGCGACCGGCTGGACGTCGCGCGGCTACTGGACCAGTACGGTTGCTGGTTGCTGGAGAATGACACGCAGGGCGAGTTGAGCTTCACAGCGGCTCAGGCGCCACTGCGTGAGCTGGTCAACCCGGAGCGGCTGGTTGTGTTTTCATCCTTCGAGAAAGTCCTCGGCCCAGAGGCGCCTTACGGCTATGTACTGTCCCGGCGCATGAGCAGCGAGTTGCAACGCCAGTTCCTGTTGCGTGCGTTCCGGTTGTCGTCCATTCGCCAGCGTGCGATCGCTCGCCTGTACCACAGCGGGCGGATCGACCAGCATGTGCGCAGCTTGCGCCTGTTGTTACAGGAACAGGCCGAGGCGGTCAGCCAGCGCTTGGACCTGCACCTCGGGCAGCAGGTGAGCTATCGCATGCCGGCAGGCGGGGCAGCGTTCTGGTTGAGGGCAGCCCATGCCGTGGATATGCGCCAGGTGTTCCAGTGCATGCTCGCGCAGCAAGTCGTGGTGGCGCCCGGCGAGCTGTTCAGCCTCAGCGGCCTGCATCACCAGCAGTTGCGCATCAGCCATACCTTCCAGGGGCATCCCAACCTGGACATGACCCTGGCTGCCCTGGGCGAGGCCCTGCGGAATGCGCAGGTGGGGTGAGCGCGTGAAATTTCTCTTGTTGATGTAGGATCGATACCGTCGCGCAGTAGTCCAACTCTCAGTAAACTGTCACTTTTTCCGAATCCTTCTTCTTGAGGTTTATGCATGACAATCAGTCCTTTTGCGGGCAAGCCGGCGCCAGCCCAGTTGCTGGTGGATATCCCGCGACTGGTCACGGCCTATTACACGGGCCAGCCTGATGCAGCGATCTCCACCCAACGCGTGGCCTTTGGCACGTCCGGGCACCGTGGCAGCTCGTTCGAGCTGAGCTTCAACGAATGGCATGTGCTCGCCATCAGCCAGGCCATCTGTCTGTACCGCGAAGCCCAGGGCATCAACGGCCCGCTGTTTGTCGGCCTGGACACCCACGCGCTGTCTACGCCTGCCGGTGCCAGCGCCCTGGAAGTGCTGGCCGCCAACGGCGTGCACGTAATGCTGGCCGAAGGTGATGAGTACACGCCGACCCCGGCCATTTCCCACGCCATCATCTGCTACAACCGCGGCCGCACCACTGGCCTGGCGGACGGCATCGTTATCACGCCGTCACATAACCCACCGCAGAGTGGCGGCTACAAGTACAACCCACCCAATGGCGGGCCGGCTGACACCCACGTCACCAAGTGGATCGAAGCCAAAGCCAATGAACTGCTGGCCAACAAGCTCGCCGGCGTCAAGCGCATCACTCACGCGCAGGCCCTCAAGGCCGACACCACCCATCGCCATGACTACCTCAACAGCTACGTGGCCGACCTGGTCAACGTGATCGACATGGACGCGATCCGCAGTGCCGACCTGCGTCTGGGCGTAGACCCGCTGGGCGGAGCAGGGGTGCGCTACTGGTCGGCGATTGCCGAACATTACCGCTTGAACCTGGACGTGGTGAACACTGAAGTCGATTCGACCTTTCGCTTCATGAGCGTCGACTGGGACGGCCAGATCCGCATGGACCCTTCCTCCAGCTACGCCATGCAAGGCCTGATTGGCCTGAAGGAGCGCTTTGACGTGGCCTTCGCCTGCGACCCGGACCACGACCGCCATGGCATCGTGACCCCGTCCGGTGGCCTGTTGGCACCGAACAACTACCTGGCGGTGTCCATCGACTACCTGTTCCAGAACCGTCCTGACTGGCGCGCTGACGCCGCCGTGGGCAAGACCGTGGTCAGCAGCGGCCTGATCGACCGCGTGGCCGCACGCATCGGCCGCCGCCTGTATGAAGTGCCGGTGGGCTTCAAATGGTTTGCCGATGGCCTGTTTGAAGGCTCGCTGGGCTTTGGCGGTGAAGAAAGCGCCGGCGCTTCGTTCCTGCGCAAGGACGGCACCGTCTGGAGCACCGACAAGGACGGCCTGATTCCTGCGTTGCTGGCGGCGGAGATGACTTCGCGCAAAGGCCAGGACCCGAGCCAGATCTACCGTGGCCTGACCGACGCTCTGGGTGAGCCGTTCGCCATTCGTGTCGATGCGAAGGCAACACCGGCGCAGAAAGCCCTGCTGGGCAAGCTGTCGCCGGAGCAAGTCACCTCCACGCAACTGGCCGGGGAAAGCATCCAGCAGATCCTCAGCCACGCGCCGGGCAACAACCAGGCGATCGGCGGCTTGAAAGTGATGACCGAAAACGGCTGGTTTGCCGCGCGGCCATCGGGTACCGAGGACATCTACAAGATCTACGCCGAGAGCTTTATTGGCGAAGACCACCTCAAGCAACTGGTGGAAGAGGCGCAGGTGTTGGTAGACGGTGCTATCTCCCAGTAACACTGCAACATAACCTGTGGGAGCGGCGGTGCGACGATTCGACTTGCTCGCTCCCACATTGGGACAATGTTAGGCCAAGTCGACCAGCACGATCTCACTGTCCTCAATCGCCGTCACCCGCAACACCTGCTCATCCTCAATCGCCACGCCGTCTCGAGCTTGCGCACGCAAGCCATTGACTTCAATCACACCGGTCGCCGGCACCAGGTACGCCCGACGCCCGCTATCCAGCACATACTCGGCACTTTCCCCAGCCTTCAGGTTGGCCGCTACCAGGCGTGCATCGGCGCGAATGCGCAGGCTTTCGCTGTCCCCGGACTTGCCACTGGCCAAGGTTACAAAGCCTTCGCGATCACCTTTTGGAAACGGCTTGGCCCCCCAGGAAGGCGGCAGGCCGGCTTCATTCGGGATGATCCAGATCTGGAAGATCTCCGTCGGCGTGGCCTCCAGGTTGTATTCGCTGTGGGCAATGCCGGTGCCTGCGCTCATGACCTGTACGTCGCCGGCCTCGGTGCGGCCTTTGTTGCCCAGGTTGTCGGCATGGCTGATGGCGCCTTTGCGCACGTAGGTGATGATTTCCATGTCGCGATGCGGGTGCTGCGGGAAGCCGGTGCCGGGGGCGATGATGTCGTCGTTCCACACCCGCAGGTTGCCCCAGTGCATACGCTTGGGGTCATGGTATTCGGCGAACGAAAAATGGTGATGAGCGTCAAGCCAGCCATGGTGGGCGCCGCCCAGGGAGTTGAAAGGTCGAAGTTCAAGCATGATCGTCTCCAGTTGATGGCATCTATGATCCAACAGCCCTAGATCGATAAAAAGCGTAAAAACTTCCGTGTTCCTATCGGTTCTCTCGATGAGTTGCCGGCGTTTTGACTTTCACTTCATCGCCTAACTGCATGACAGCAAAGCAATTGGCTGGAACTGCGCGCGGTTTCCGGCGACCATGGCGCACTCTTCAAAGCCAAGCTCATCGCAGGAGTCCGCGTGCCGCAACAACAGCCTGATCTGCCCCCTGAACTGCGCCCACTGGCCGAAATGCCCCTGCTCAAGCGGCTGGCCGCGCGCCTGTTTGGTCATGGTCTGACGCGCTTGCGGGCGCAGCACCGTTTTTCGTGGCTGCACGGGCAGGCGGATGGGTTCCGCAGTGGGCATGAAGCCGGCGTGGAATATGGTTACCGCGAGGGCAAGGCCGATGGCATCGAGGAAGGGCGCCAGGTCCTGTTGATCCGTGACTTTCGTCCCGAGGAGCACCGCGCCCCCGGCGTTGACGACAGCTTGTTCGATGACTGGCGCCTGCCCCTGACCGCCGAGATCAAGAAACGTATCAAGGCTGACGTGGCGCGCCTGCTGCCGGCCCATGCCCAGCCCAGTGCTGCGCAGTGGAAGATGATCTTCAGTGACACGCCCTCGACCTCCGTGATTGCAGGCGCGGGTGCCGGCAAGTCCACCTCGCTGGTGCTGCGCATCCTGTTGCTGACCCATTACCTGGGGTTTGAGCTGAGTTCGATGACCGTGGTGACCTTCACCCGTGAGTCACGCAAGGATTTCATCAATAAGCTCATGGAAGTTCTCAGCCTGTGGGGGCAACCCCTTGGCATGAAAGAAGCCCAGGCCGTGGTGCGTACCTTTCACTCGCGGATTCTGCCCATGGTGCGCAGCCTGCCGGGCTTCGAGCGGCTACAGGCCTTCGAGACCCTGAGTGCCGGTTTCGAAGACGCCGACAGCAATCCGTTCGATCTGCGTATCAGCGATGCCCAGCGTCAACAGATGAATGCCTGCTATCACCGGCTCTATGGCCAGCATGCACGTTTTCGCGAGCTGATTGCGCCGCTGGCCCGACATGGCTTGCAACTCAAGGAGCTGGAGCGCGACCACCCCGACGTGCAAAAACGCATGGCGGTGACCGAACTGGCTGCCCAGCGTGATGAAGAACTCTGTGATGTGATCGAAGACCTGTGGTTCAGGGCCGGTGCCTGGCCAATCAAAGGCATTGAACCCAATCGTCAGACCGTCGAGATCAATGGCGCGCAGTTCCACTGTCACGGGTACATCCCTGAGCTGGACGCCTGGGTGGTGCTGGGTTTCGATCCCCGCGAAAACGCCCAGATCAGTCGTCCCAACTCGAAACTGTCGGTGCGTGCAGAGTGGGCGGTGAAACGCACCTTGTTTCAAGCTTTCTGTCGTAAGCCGTTGATATGGCTAGATAGTTATGAGTCATCAAAACGGTTATTAAACAGCTTGGCCGGTGACGCCACAGCGGGGCCTGGCTTTGATTACAAGGTCAAGGGCGAGCTGGCCTCGGCGCCGCTGCTGGACAGTTTTGTGATGGCGGCAGGCTTTATCGAGAACCTCGGCCTCGACGTCCCCACCGCCGTCGGCCAGATGAGTTTTGCCAAGGACGACCCTGATCGGTTCTTCTTCGAGGCCCTGAGCATTTTCTGGAAGGCCCTGGAAGACCACTTGCTCGACCAGTCGCCGCCGATCATGACCTATAACCGCATGTTTTCGCTGTTTGGTGAGAACACCCCGGAAAACCTCAAGCTGCTCAGCGATCCGCTGTTGCGGCCGATGTCGCACCTGATGATCGACGAGTTCCAGGACGTGTCCCCGCAGATCGTCTCGTGGATTCGCGCCAGCCTGCGGGAAATCCGCAGCCGGGGCCCGGCCATGCATGTAGGGCGCGGGGCGCAACGCTCTTCGTTGCTGTGCGTGGGGGACGACTGGCAGTCGATCTACGGCTGGCGTGGCAGCTCGCCCCAGTACTTCATGGAATTCAACAAGGAATTCCCGTCGCCAGGCACCACCCGCGTGATGTTGAGCGAAAACTACCGCAGCCATCAGCACATCATCGATGCGGCCGAACATATCGTGCGGGCAGCGTCGGCAATCCCCGGCAAAAAGGCCAAGGCCAGTGGCGAACCCAAGGCATTGGTACCGGTTACCGTGCTTGAGCGGGATGATGCGGCGCTGGGGCGCCTGGTGCTTGCGCACTATGAGCGCGGCGATTCAGTGTTAATGCTGTATCGGAAAAGTAGCGATAAGTCATTGATAGAAGATCATATTAAAGCTGTAGTTAATGTGGATTCTAGCTTGCCGGCCGGGTCTCGTCGGCTCAAGCAGTTGACCTATCACAGTGCCAAGGGCCTGCAGGCGGACGCGGTGTTCCTGTTGGGCGATTGCCAGCACGTCACCCGCTCGCCGTACAAGAACCAGGTCTACCGCATGGCGGGCTTGGGCAAGGACGGCGACAGCGAACCCTACGACAATGCGCAAAAAGACGAAGTGCTGCGCCTGGCCTACGTCGGCATTACCCGGGCGGTGAGCCACTGCTATTGGTATGTAGAAAAGCCGGAAGGCCAGGGCGTGAATGTGCCCCGTGCATCGGAGCGGGTCGACGGCAAAAAAGCCTTCTTCGACGATCAACGCAGCTAATGCTTTGTTAACGCGATTGAAAATGTGGGAGCGAGCAAGCCCGCTCCCACATTTAGAAATTAATCATCCGATAAGTCTGAGTCACGCCCGCAGAGACTGCGGCGGAATAAACGACTCCAGCTCATCCTCCACTGCCTCGATGATGCGCTCCACATCGGCCGCATTCATCACGGTGGCGCAGGGGATGCCGGCGATGGCGATCAGCGTTTCGCCACTGGCGCGGTCGAACAAACGGGCAACCATGCTGCCGGGGGCATCCATGCTCCCCTCGAAGCCCATCGGATGAAAATGCCAGCGCATCAGTTGGCAGGCGTTGGGAAACGTCACTTTGTTCATGTTGCCCACCTTGTTCATTGAGCGCTTCCTTTAGCTCGCGGCAGGGGGCCATGACCTTCACTGGTCGTGGCGTTGAAGACCCTCAAAATAGCATTCGTTCCCAACACTGCGGTGACTTTTTTCGCCCCGTTCGGCGGTTCTTTTCCATGAAATTGACGTGGGTCATGTCCTACCCAAAGCTAGGCAAAAGGCCATTAGTCAGAAGTGCCAATTGGCCATTGAAGGCCCCGGTAAAATTCGGCAATCTCCAGGGTTTACCCGCCGCCGAGCCTTCCATGCCCGACATCGCCCCAGACGATGATTGCCAGAACACCCAAGCCACCGGCGACCTGGTGCTGCGCCACAGCCTCTGCTGGCGCCATCGTGACCTGGACGGGGTGATGTCCTATTACCACCCGGACATCCAGTACCACGATTTCTTCCAGAACCGCGTGGTGGGGTATGCCGAGTTGCGCGAGTACCTGCAAGCCAGCATGCCCCGTGGCGTCGATGAAGCAATCGAGCACACCGACCGTATCCGTGCCGACGGCGATACCGCGTTTATCCAGTACCGCATCACCTTGCGCGGCGGCCAGGGGCTGGTGTCGTTTCGTACCAGCGAGGCCATCACCGTGCGCGACGGCCTGATCTGGCGGGTCAACGAATACGCGTCCCTGGTGCATGAACAGCCCGCCCAGACGATGCGCCCCACGGTCAGCCGCCTGGGCCTGTCGCCCCAGCAATTGGGGCATATGGCCAATGACCTGCAGCACTATTTCCAGCAACAGCAACCCTACCTGGACCCGGAGCTGGACCTGCAACGGGTGGCGAAGGAATGTGGCTACAGCCGCAATCAGATTTCCTACCTGCTGAACCAGGTGCTGGGGCAGAGCTTCTACCGCTACGTCAACCAGGCTCGGCTCCAGCATTTGCTCGCCGCCCTGGATAAAGCCGCGCCACCGATCAAGGTCGATGACCTGGCGTTTGCAGCCGGTTTCAATTCGCTGTCGGCGTTTTACAGTGCTTTTCGCCAGCACACGGGCCAGTCGCCCAAGGCCTACGTCAAACAAATTTCTTTGCGTGCACGCGCGCAAGACAGCCCCTGACACCGCGCTCTAGCATCCCCCTATCGAAACGAGGTAGGGGAGCTTGGCATGCCGGCATGGCGCAATATCAGTTTATGGATGGACCAGCTGGACGACCCGCTGGTGGCGCGGCCGTCCCTTGAGCAGGACCTGGATGTCAACGTGGCCATTATCGGCGCCGGCTATACCGGCCTGTGGACCGCCTATTACCTGAAGCGCCAGGCTCCCGAACTGAAGATTGCGATCATCGAGGCACAGACTGCCGGGTTCGGCGCGTCCGGGCGCAACGGCGGCTGGCTGATGGGCAATTTGCTGGGTGAGGATCGGCTGCTCGCTGGCCTTTCCCCGCAACAGCGCCGCGCCTCGTTTGACCTGCTGCACGGCATTCCCGACGAGGTGGCCCAGGTGCTGGCCCGCGAGGGCATCGAGTGTGACTACCGCAAGGGCGGCGCCTTGTACTGCGCCGCGCGCTACCCCGAGCAGGAAGGCAGCCTGCGCCGTTACCTGGACAAGCTTCACGCCCAAGGCCTCACCGAGGACGATTATCGCTGGCTCAGCCCGCAGCAATTGGCCGAACAGATCCGCATCGCCAAGCCTTATGGCGGCATCTATGCACCCCATGTCGCCACCATCCACCCCGCCAAGCTGGTGCGCGGCCTGGCGCGGGCGGTGGAGCGCCTGGGCGTAACGATCTACGAAAACAGCCCGGTGACCCATTGGCAGTCCGGCAGCCTGCGCACCGCCAAGGCGAGTGTGCGCGCCGCGTGGGTGGTGCCGGCCGTCGAAGGGTATGCAAACACGTTGCCGCCCTTGGGGCGCTATCAGTTGCCGGTGCAGAGCTTGATCGTCGCCACCGAGCCGCTGCCCTCCAGCACCTGGGATGAAATCGGCCTGAGCCATGGCCAGGCGTTCGGCGAGAGCAGCCGGCAGGTCACCTACGGCCAGCGTTCAGCCGACAACCGCCTGGTGTTTGGTGCCCGTGGCGGCTATCAGTTCGCCGGCAAGTTGCGCCACAACTTCGATCTGACCGACAGCGAGGTCGAGCTGCGTCGCTACCTGTTCGGCGAACTCTTCCCACAGCTCAAAAAGGTGCGGATTACCCACTCCTGGGGCGGCAACCTGGGCATGTCGCGCAACTTCCGACCGCACATGCTGTGCGACCACAAGACCGGCATCGCGCTGTCCGGTGGTTATGGCGGGGAGGGCGTCGGCGCCACCAACCTGGGTGGGCGCACCCTGGCCGACCTGATCCTGGGCCTGGATACGCCGCTGACCCACCAGCCATGGGTCATCCGCGAACGGGGCCTGGAGGCGCTCAAGGCCTGGGAGCCCGAGCCGTGCCGGTGGCTGGGTTACAACGCGATCATTCGCAGTTTTGTCCATGAAGACCAGGTGTTGGCCAACCCCAACACCGCCCCCTGGCGCCGCAAACTGGCGACCGGCGTGGCCGGGTTCATGGAAGGTTTCATGCACTAAGTCGTTTCACTCACACGGGAAAGCCCATGAGCATCACTCAATTCAAAGACACGCTGAACGCCCACTTGCCCGACTCGTCACCGGTGGCCGTGCCCTTGGGCGAGCCCATCGCCGTGGCCTCGACCTTGAGCGTTGAGCGCAGCGACGGCGTCGAAACCGGCATCTGGGAATGCACCCCGGGCGTCTGGCGTCGGCAGATCAAATCCCAGGAGTTTTGCCACTTTATCCAGGGCCGCTGCACCTTCACCCCTGACAACGGTGAAATCGTTCACATAGAAGCCGGCGACGCACTGATGTTGCCGGCCAACAGCACCGGGATCTGGGACATCCAGGAAACCGTGCGCAAGACCTACGTGTTGATCCTGTAACGCTTTGATCCTTGATCGCCTGCCATAAAAACAGCCCTAAAACCGCCAGGAAATCGAACCATGAAAGCCATTGCCCTGTTGCCCTTGATGTTGGTGGCCTCTATCAGCCAGGCCGCCGAGACGGTGAAGATCTACAACTGGTCGGACTACATCGCGCCGGACACCACCAAGAACTTCCAGAAAGAAACCGGCATCGCCTTTACCTACGACGTGTACGACAGCAACGAAACCCTCGATGGCAAGTTGATGACCGGTAAATCCGGTTATGACGTGGTGTTTCCTTCCAACCACTTCATGGCCCGGCAGATCCAGGGCGGGGCGCTGAAAAAGCTCGACAAGAGCCAGTTGCCCAACTGGAAAAACCTCAACCCGGTATTGCTCAAGGCCCTGGAAACCAACGACCCGGGCAATGCCCATGGCTTCCCGTACCTGTGGGGCAGTACCGGCATCGGCTACAACATCGACAAGGTCAAGGCGGTACTGGGCGACAACGCGCCGGTGGATTCCTGGGACCTGATCTTCAAGCCCGAGAACATGGCCAAGTTGCAGAAGTGCGGCGTGGCAATCCTCGACAACGGCCCGGAGCTGCTGCCGGCCGCGCTGAACTACCTGGGCTTGCCGCACCACAGCAAGAAGGCCGAGGACTACAAGAAAGCTGAAGACCTGCTGATGAAAGTGCGGCCTTACGTGGCGTACTTCCACTCCTCGAAGTACACCGCTGACCTGGCCAATGGCGACATCTGCGTGGCCGTGGGCTTCTCCGGTGACATCCTGCAGGCTGAAAGTCGCGCCAAGGAAGCCAAGAACGGCGTGAACATCGGCTACAACATTCCCAAGGAAGGCGCCGCGATCTGGTTCGACATGGTCGCCATGCCCGCCGACGCCCCCGACGAAAAAGCCGGCTACGCGTTCATGAACTACCTGCTGCGCCCGGAAGTCATGGCCAGCATCACCAACTACGTACACTACGCCAACGGCAACGCCGCCGCCGACAGCCTGGTAGACCCGGCCATCAAGGCCGACACCAAGGTGTACCCGAGCCCGGACATGATGGGCAAGCTGTTCGCACTGGAAGCGATGCCGCTGAACATCGACCGGATTCGTACACGGGTGTGGAACACCATCCGTACGGGTCGCTGAGGTTGGATGTCACCCCGCCAAACCCGTAGGAGCCCGGTTTGCCGGCGATAGCGCCCGCAAGATCGCCATCGCCGGCAAGCCGGACTCCTACAGGTCGTGGGGTGTCAGGGGGTTTCCAGGTCATGCCCCAACGACTGGATAAACAAAGAAAACAGATCCGGCTGTGCATCGCGTGCAGATGCATCTGCGACAATGGCTATAAGTAATCCACTTTTTATACTGCCATTTCTGACAGGTTCTTTTTTTTAGTTTTCCCCCTATTTTATTCACTCGTCGTTTCAGCACACAGCTAGGGGTGAGATATGAATAGGACAGCTTTAGAAAAAGTACTCAACACTGACGGGTTCACCGGGTCATGGGCTGGGGTGATAACCGATCCCGACGAGACCACCAGGCACGTTCAATCCGCTACGGTCTACCATGACCAGCAATTCGGAGAGGAGCGGTGTATCGGACAACAAGGTACTGAGGACAGGTGGCAAGCTTTCCAGGTGACACTCGCAGGTGATACTCCCAGTGGCTTGCTCAGCTTGGGAGATGGCAAGCTTCTGGGAATGTATTACAAACCTTTTGAATCGCCTGACTCCGAGCCGGCAGAGGAAGGCTCTGCCGTGTTTTCCAGAGGAAGTAACGGTTTGCTAAGCCTTACCGGGGTGACTTTCAAGTCAGCCAAAGGTCGACGGGTTGACTGTAACCTGATCATAGAGGGCCAGGCTGATTAAGGGATGGGCGTCGAGGCTGATCATCACTAGGATTCGCGTATCAAAGCCTGTCGTCTTCGATGATCCAGACTCGCTCGTTCAGGGATTCTCCAGGTCATGCCCCAACGACTGGATAAACAACGAAAACAGCTCCGGCTGTGACGAAATATCCAGCTTCGCGTACAAGTGCCGACGGTGCACCTTCACCGTGTCCGGCGAGATATTCAGGCGTTCGGCCATGGCCTTGGATGAAAACCCGCGCAATACCAGCCGCGCCACTTCCAGTTCGCGGTCCGACAGCACGCCACAGCCGAAATGACTCAACGCATCGCGGATCTGGCTGTCCATCGCTGCGGGGCGTTGGGTGCTTTGCTGCCAATGCTGCTGCATCAACGGCAATACCCAATTCGCCACCGTAGTCATCAGCCCGGTCTCTTCGGCACTGAACCGCCGCTGCATGCCCAATGACAACGACAAGGTGCCCGCACCCGGCAGTTGCAGGATGAACTGCACCTCGTCTTCCAGCACGTTGTCGTGGAAGTAATTGAGGAAGTACTCACTCTGGCGAAAATGGTCCGGCGCGACTTCCTCCAGGCGGTACACGCCGCTGGCATAACCCTCGCGGCAGGCCTGGAAAAATGGGTCGAGCAAATACAGGCCATTGAGGTACACCAGCATCGACGCCGGCTTGCTGCTGGGCTGGGCGTCATACTCTTCCAGGGCCTGGGGCGGGCCGTCGGCCGGGTAGAAAATCGCCAGGGCGTTATCGAATGGCAGGCAGTGGTGCAACAACAGCACCAGCTGTTTCCAGAACCGCTCTGTGCCGATGTGCGCGACGGTGCGCCCCAACCCGGCATGCAGGCCGACTTCTTGAAACAGGCTCATGTGACAGGCTCCCGCCAACCCAAAGATCGGCCAAGGGTTCGGCTTTTGCCGGGTGGCGTCAAGGGGAGTACGCCAATAGGGGAATTGGCTGACATGAACGCCCTGTTTATGGTTGCCATCATTCAGCGGGAAACATATCTCGCGATATTCAGACGTTTCGTTTCTGCCTCACACCAAAAACAACGACAGAGGATAACGATATGAGCACTTCCCCCACGCCCGATGGCGTGCTGAAACCCACCTTGAGTGTCTTCGACGTGGTCGCGATTACCGTCTCGGCGGTGACCCCGGCCAGTTCCGTATTCGTGATCGCGCCCTTTGCCATCCAGCAGGCCGGCAGCGGTGTGTTCCTGGCCTTTGTGATGGCCGCCGTGCTCGCGCTGATGTTTGCCTTTTGCTACGCCGAGCTGGGCCGTGCCCATAACAGCGCGGGCGGTGAATACGTGTACGCCAAGCGCGTGTTTGGCGGCATGGCCGGGTATGCGACGTTTTTGACGGTGCTGGTGATGCTGTTGTTTATCCCGCCGGTGTTGGCCACCGGCGCGGCGACTTATCTGAATAACGCCCTGGGTACGACGTTCGATTCACAAACCGTCGCCCTGGTCATCGTGGTGTGCAGTTACGCCCTGGGCATCCTCAATATCAAACTCAACGCCTGGATCACCGGCACCTGCCTGTTGCTCGAAGTCGCTGCGCTGCTGGTGATCGTGTTTCTCGGCTTCGGCAACCCGGTGCAGCCGGCCAGCGTGTTGTTCCAGCCACAGATCGTCGAAAACGGGGCGCTGCACCTGGCACCCTGGGCCTTGGTCATCGGCGCCGTGGGCATCGGCCTGTTCTCGTTTAATGGCTACGGCCCGGCGGTGCTGCTGGCCGAAGACATGAAATGCGGCGGCAAAGGCGTGCACAAGGCCGTGCTGTGGTCCCTGGGGCTGGTGGTGATCATCGAGTTGGTGCCGATCACCGCGCTGCTGATCGGCGCGCCGTCCCTGAGTGCGATGATCAGCAGTCCCGACCCGATCGGTTATCTGCTGACCAGTCACGGCAACGAAACCCTGTCACGCCTGGTCAGCGCCGGGATCTTCCTGTCGGTGTTCAACGCGATTGTCGCCATCGTCATCCAGATCGGCCGCGTGGTGTTCAGCAGTGGCCGCGATGCACTGTGGACGCCAGGCATCAACAAGCTGTTCACCCGTATTCACCCGCGCTGGGATTCGCCGTGGTTGGCTACGCTGTTCCTGGCGATTCCCTCGGCACTGTTGAGTTTCAGCTCCAACCTGGCGGACCTCACCTCGTTCAGCGTATTGCTGATCATGCTGGTGTACCTGGTGGTGGCGTTGAGCGCCTTGATGAGTCGGGTATTGCTGCGGGACCGCGAGCATCCCTATCGCATGCCGCTGTGGCCCGTTCCGGCGCTGCTGGCGGTGCTGGGTGCGGGCTACCTGCTGGTGACCCTGGTGGCGGCAGCGTCGGTGCGCGACATCATGATCATCGTCGGCTTGCTGGCCCTGTCGGTGATTCTGTATTGCATCAGTGGCCGGTTGAGTCCGGCGTTTCAGAAATTGTAAGGAGTGGTTATGCGTGCACGTCAATTGGGCATCACCTTGGGGCTGGGCATGCCCGGCGAGTTGAATGCCATCACCGATGTACCGGGGGTGCGGGTCGGTCACACCACGCTCAAGACCCGTGTCGACGGCAAACAGGTGCGCACCGGGGTGACGGTGGTGCAGCCGCGTGCCGGAGAGGCGCGGCAGCAACCCTGTTTTGCCGGGTACCACGTGCTCAATGGCAACGGCGACGCCACGGGCCTGGAGTGGATCAGCGAAGCCGGGCTGTTGACCACGCCGCTGGCCATCACCAACACCCACAGCATCGGCATCGTGCGCGATACCCTGATCGCCCTGGAGCGTGAGCGCCTGGCGGACCCGGCGGTGTACTGGTGCATGCCGGTGGTGATGGAAACCTACGACGGCCTGCTCAATGACATCTGGGGCCAGCACGTCAAACCCGAGCATGTGCGCCAAGCCCTGGAAAGTGCCGAAGGCGGCCCGGTGCAGGAAGGCGCGGTGGGCGGTGGCACCGGCATGATCTGCCACGAATTCAAGGGCGGCATCGGCACGGCGTCGCGGCGCCTGACGGCCGAGCAGGGCGGCTGGACCGTCGGCGTGCTGGTGCAGGCCAACCATGGCAAGCGTCAAGAGCTGCGGGTGGATGGCTACCCGGTGGGGCGCACGTTGATGGACATCCCGTCACCGTTCGCGGAGCGCGGCACGCCGGGCATGGGCTCGATTGTGGTGATCATCGCCACCGACGCACCGTTGCTGCCTCACCAATGCAAGCGCCTGGCCCAGCGCGCGTCCATCGGCATTGCGCGCACGGGCGGCGGCACCGAGGATTCCAGCGGCGACCTGTTCCTGGCATTCGCCACCGGCAACACAGCATTACCGCCCGCCGACTACGGGCGCAAGGATTTGCCCCTGAGTACCGCGCTGCACATGGTCAATAACGACCATATTTCTCCGCTGTTCAGCGCCGCCGCCGAGGCCGTGGAGGAGGCGATCATCAACGCGATCCTGGCCGGGGAAGACATGCTCACTGACGACGGTGTGACAGTGCCGGGCTTGAAAGCCGAGACCTTATTACAGGCATTGCGCACGACAGGTTGGAGTGTGTCCCGGTAATAGGGGGCAACTCTGATTATTAAGATAACTAGTGGCTCTTTAATGTTGCCAATGACACCGTGACAATATATTGGATCCATTAATTAAGTCCGCCATTAGAGCGGGGCGGCTTTAGCGGTATTTAATATTTAAATAAGGGGTGTATGTTTTTTGTCGGACAAACTCAAGGCGGCCCAGCAAATACTGGATTTGACTTGCGAGAAATATTAGTTGGCCAGTTTTTAAAGCGGGAAATAGATGTAGACGAATGATTTCAAGTTGTGTCAGTTTTCTTACGCCTTCAAAAGAGGCGAGTGATAGGACGATCTCGCCCGCGGGGTTCCTATCGAACAAAGACTGATGCACTTGCAAACAAGGAAGTACGTTTATGTCAAAAGTGAAAGACAAAGCTATTGTATCTGCCGCGCAAGCCAGCACCGCGTACTCGCAAATCGATAGCTTCAGCCATCTGTACGACCGTGGCGGCAACCTCACGGTCAATGGCAAACCGTCCTACTCCGTGGACCAGGCAGCCACCCAGCTGCTGCGGGACGGCGCGGCGTACCGGGACGTCAATGGCAACGGCAAGATCGATCTGACCTACACTTTCCTCACCTCGGCCTCCTCGAGCACCATGAACAAACATGGCATCTCCGGGTTCAGCCAGTTCAACGCCCAGCAGAAAGCACAGGCCGCACTGGCCATGCAATCCTGGTCGGACGTGGCCAACGTGACCTTCACCGAGAAGGCCACCGGCGGTGACGCCCACATGACCTTCGGCAACTACAGCGGTGGCCAGGACGGCGCAGCGGCCTTCGCTTACCTGCCCGGCACCGGCGCAGGCTACGACGGCACCTCGTGGTACCTGACCAACAGCAGCTACACGCCGAACAAGACGCCGGATCTCAACAACTACGGCCGGCAGACCCTGACCCACGAAATCGGCCACACCCTGGGCCTGGCTCACCCTGGTGACTACAACGCCGGGAACGGCAACCCGACCTACAACGACGCGACCTATGGACAGGACACGCGCGGCTACAGCGTCATGAGTTACTGGAGCGAGAGCAACACCAACCAGAACTTCAGCAAAGGCGGCGTCGAGGCTTACGCTTCGGGCCCGCTGATCGACGACATTGCCGCGATCCAGAAGCTCTACGGCGCCAACTACAGCACCCGCGCCGGCGATACCACCTACGGCTTCAACTCCAACACCGGGCGTGATTTCTACAGCGCTACGTCCAACGCCGACAAGCTGGTGTTCTCGGTGTGGGACGGTGGTGGCAACGACACCCTGGACTTCTCCGGTTTCACCCAGAACCAGAAGATCAACCTCAATGAGGCCTCGTTCTCCGACGTTGGCGGCCTGGTGGGCAACGTGTCCATCGCCAAGGGCGTCACCATCGAGAATGCCTTCGGTGGTTCGGGTAATGACCTGATCATCGGCAACAACGCAGCGAACGTCATCAAGGGCGGTGCCGGCAACGACATCATCTACGGCGGTGGCGGTGCGGACCAACTGTGGGGCGGGGCCGGCAACGACACCTTCGTCTACGGGGCCAGCTCGGACTCCAAGCCAGGCGCGTCGGACAAGATCTTTGACTTCACCTCGGGTTCGGACAAGATCGACCTGTCCGGCATTACCAAAGGTGCAGGCCTGACCTTCGTCAATGCGTTTACCGGGCATGCCGGTGATGCTGTACTGACCTACGCGGCAGGCACCAACCTGGGTACATTGGCAGTCGACTTCTCGGGTCACGGCGTGGCGGATTTCCTCGTCACCACCGTCGGCCAGGCAGCGGTCAGCGATATCGTGGCGTGATGTAAAGCGCGCGGCGCTACGGCGCCGCGCACTTGGAAGGAGCTGGAAATGCCGCGTTTTTCTCATTTGATCGCCTGTGTTTCACAGGTGTTGTTCGTGTCGGCAGGAGCCCACGCAATGGCGAGCAGTCTCGTGTTACCCACCACCGCCCAATTGGCCGGGCACTGGGCGTTGAAGCAACAGGACCAGGTCTGTGCCCTTGACCTGCTGGAACAGGCCAATGCCCTGGGCGGCGATGTGGCCTGTGCAACCCAATGGCTGGGCGACACGCCCCGGAGCTGGTCACCGACGCCGGACGGGATCTGGCTGATGAATGCCGAAGGCACCGGTATTACCCACTTGAACCGCCAGAAAGACGGCCAATACCAGGGGCGCACTCCGTCGGGCACCATCCTGATATTGCAGCGCACGCCTTAGTTGTTCGTTATAAACATATAACTTGATTTTATTAGTTGGCTGTCCCTTGTTCTGGGGGTGGGCAACTATTGCGCGCAATTAGGTTCAAGGAAGATCAAAACATATGGCCAAGCCCCATGCCGTTGCGCCCTTGTTCAAGGCGCTGGGTGAATACAAGAGCATTTTGATCAGCATTGGCTGTTTTACCGCATTGATTAACCTGCTGATGCTGGTGCCGTCGATTTACATGCTGCAAGTGTATGACCGCGTACTGTCCTCCCAGAATGAAACCACCCTGGTGATGTTGACGTTGATGGTCGTGGGCTTCTTTGCCTTTATTGGCACCCTGGAAGTCATCCGCAGTTTTATCGTGATCCGTATCGGCAGCCAGTTGGAGCGGCGTTTTAACTTGCGCGTCTATAAAGCGGCGTTCGAGCGCAACCTGCAACGCGGCCAGGGGCATGCCGGGCAGTCCCTGGGGGACCTGACCCACTTGCGCCAGTTCATCACCGGACCTGCGCTGTTCGCGTTCTTCGACGCGCCGTGGTTTCCCATCTACCTGTTCGTGATTTTCCTGTTCAACGTGTGGCTGGGCGTATTGGCCACGGCGGGCGCGGTGCTGCTGATCGGCCTGGCGTGCCTTAATGAATACATGACCAAAAAACCGTTGGGGGAGGCCAGTGGCTTCTCCCAGCAGTCCACGCAACTGGCCACCAGCCATTTGCACAACGCCGAGACCATCCAGGCCATGGGCATGCTCGGTGCGTTGCGCAAACGCTGGTTTGCCGTGCATTCGCAATTCCTCGGCTTGCAGAACCAGGCCAGCGATACCGGCTCGGTGATCACCTCGCTGAGCAAATCCCTGCGCCTGTGCCTGCAATCGTTGGTGCTGGGCCTGGGCGCGCTGCTGGTGATCAAGGGCGACATGACCGCCGGGATGATGATCGCCGGCTCCATCCTGATGGGCCGTGTACTCAGCCCCATCGACCAGTTGATCGCGGTGTGGAAGCAATGGAGTTCGGCAAAGCTGGCCTACCAACGCCTGGACGACCTGTTGCGCGAGTTTCCCCCGGAAGCTGAGCAGATGGCGTTGCCAGTGCCCAAGGGGCAGGTGAGTTTCGAGCACGTCAGTGCCGGGCCGCCCGGGCGGCGCGTGGCGACCTTGCAGCAGGTCAGCTTCAACCTGGGGGCCGGCGAAGTGTTGGGTGTGCTTGGCGCCTCGGGTTCTGGCAAGTCCACCCTGGCCCGCGTGTTGGTGGGTGTGTGGCCGACCCTGGCAGGCATCGTGCGCCTGGACGGTGCCGACATCCATCGCTGGGACCGTGATGACCTCGGCCCGCACATTGGTTATTTGCCCCAGGACATCGAACTGTTCAGCGGCAGCATCGCCGACAACATCGCGCGCTTTCGCGACGCCGACCCCGAGCAGGTGGTCAAGGCGGCTCAACAAGCCGGGGTGCATGAGCTGATCCTGCGTTTGCCCCAGGGCTACGACACTGTGCTGGGGGACAACGGCGGCGGGTTGTCGGGCGGGCAGAAACAACGGGTTGCACTGGCCCGCGCGTTGTACGGCGCGCCGCGCCTGATCGTGCTGGACGAACCCAACTCCAACCTCGACACCATCGGCGAAGCCGCGTTGGCCAGCGCCATTGTGCAGATGAAGGCCCAAGGCAGCAGCGTGGTGCTGGTCACCCACCGTTCTTCGGCGTTGGCCCAGGCCGACAAATTGTTGGTGCTCAACGAAGGCCACCTGCAGGCGTTCGGGCCAAGCCAGGACGTGCTGCGAGCGTTGTCCGGGCAGCAGGAAACCCCACGGGAAAAGGCCGGCGTGAGCCTCAGCCGTCAGTATCAAGCCGCAAGGAACCCCGGCGCATGAGTAGCCTTACTGTTGAACCGCGTTTTGAACAACGCGACGCACGCTTTTTTGTACGCATGGGCTGGCTGCTGACCGTGGTCGGTGCCGGCGGCTTCTTCCTGTGGGCCAGCCTGGCGCCGCTGGACCAGGGCATTCCAGTGCAGGGCACGGTGGTGGTCTCGGGCAAGCGCAAGGCCGTGCAAACCCTCAGCCCCGGCGTGGTCAGCCGCATTCTGGTGCGCGAAGGCGAGGCGGTGAAGCAGGGCCAGCCGCTGTTTCGGCTCGACCAGACCCAGAACCAGGCCGATGTGCAATCGCTGCAGGCCCAGTACCGCATGGCTTGGGCCAGCGTCGCCCGCTGGCAGAGCGAGCGCGACAACCGTGCCAGCATCCTCTTTCCGGTCGAGTTGAGCAGCAACCCCGACCCAGCGCTGGCGCTGGTGCTGGAAGGTCAGCGCCAACTGTTCAGCAGCCGCCGCGAGGCATTTGCCCGCGAGCAGGCCGGTATTCGCGCAAACATTGACGGTGCCACCGCGCAACTGGGCGGCATGCGCCGAGCGCGCAGCGACCTGACCGCTCAGGCCCAGTCCCTGCGCGATCAACTTAGCAACCTGCAGCCCTTGGCCGACAACGGCTACATCCCGCGCAACCGCTTGATGGAATACCAGCGCCAGCTGTCCCAGGTGCAACAGGACCTGGCGCAGAACACCGGCGAAAGCGGCCGCGTGGAGCAGGGCATTGTTGAATCGCGCCTCAAGCTGCAGCAACACAGCGAGGAGTACCAGAAGGAAGTGCGCAGCCAACTGGCCGACGCGCAATTGCGCAGCCTGACCCTGGAGCAGCAACTGACCTCGGCGGGTTTCGACCTGCAACACAGCGAAATCAACGCGCCGGCCGACGGCATTGCGGTCAACCTGGGCGTGCACACCGAAGGCGCCGTGGTGCGCGCTGGCGAAACCCTGCTGGAAATCGTGCCCCAGGGCACGCGCCTGGAAGTGGAAGGGCATTTGCCGGTGCACCTGGTGGACAAGGTGGGCACCCACTTGCCCGTGGATATTTTGTTCACCGCCTTCAACCAGAGCCGTACACCCCGCGTGCCGGGGGAGGTGAGCCTGATCTCTGCCGACCAGATGCTCGATGAAAAAACCGGCGCGCCGTACTACGTGCTGCGCACCACCGTGAGTGAGGCGGCGCTGGAGAAACTCCACGGCCTGGTGATCAAGCCGGGCATGCCTGCCGAGATGTTTGTACGTACCGGCGAACGTTCGCTGCTCAATTACCTGTTCAAGCCGCTGCTCGATCGCGCCGGTTCTGCGTTGACCGAGGAATGAGCATGAAGCCTGTGTTCCTCGCCTTACTGTGCCTGTGTTCCAGCGCCGAGGCGGCCATGGGGCCGTTTGATGTCTACGAGCAGGCGTTGCGCAACGATCCGGTGTTCCTCGGTGCCATCAAGGAGCGCGATGCCGGCCTGGAAAACCGCACCATCGGCCGTGCCGGCTTGCTGCCCAAGCTGTCCTACAACTACAACAAAGGCCGCAACAACTCCCAGGCCACCTTGCCCGACGGGCGCGGCGGCAATTACCACGATGACCGCAACTACAGCAGCTACGGTTCTACCTTCAGCTTGCAGCAGCCGTTGTTCGACTACGAAGCCTATGCCAACTACCGCAAAGGCGTAGCCCAGGCGCTGTTTGCCGACGAGAGCTTTCGCGACAAGAGCCAGGCGCTGTTGGTGCGAGTGCTGACCTATTACACCCAGGCGCTGTTTGCCCAGGACCAGATCGACATCGCCCGCGCCAAGAAGAAGGCTTTCGAGCAGCAGTTCCAGCAGAACCGGCATCTGTTCCAGCAGGGCGAGGGTACCCGCACCGACATTCTGGAAGCAGAGTCACGCTATGAGTTGGCTACCGCAGAAGAGATCCAGGCCCTGGATGAACAAGACGCATCGCTGCGCGAGCTGGGCGCGTTGATCGGTGTGCAAAGCGTGAATATCCAGGACCTGGCGCCGCTCAACCCGAGCTTCGCCGCGTTCGCCCTGGCACCGGCCAACTACGACAGCTGGCACGAGCTGGCGATCAGCAATAACCCGACGCTGGCGTCCCAGCGCCAGGCCGTGGAGGTGGCGCATTACGAAGTGGAGCGCAACCGTGCCGGGCATTTGCCCAAGATCACCGCGTATGCCAGCTCACGCCAGCAGGAGTCCGACAGCGGCAATACCTACAACCAGCGCTACGACACCAACACCATCGGCGTCGAAGTCAGCATGCCGCTGTATGCCGGTGGCGGCGTCTCGGCCGCGACACGCCAGGCCAGTCGCGCCATGGAGCAGGCCGAGTACGAGCTGGAAGGCAAGACCCGCGAAACCCTGATCGAACTGCGCCGTCAGTTCAGCGCCTGCTTGTCGGGCGTCAGCAAGTTGCGCGCCTATCAGAAGGCCCTGGCTTCGGCCGAAGCGCTGGTGGTGTCGACCCAGCAAAGCATCCTCGGTGGCGAACGGGTCAACCTCGATGCGCTGAATGCCGAGCAGCAGCTCTACAGCACCCGTCGCGACCTGGCCCAGGCCCGTTACGACTACCTGATGGCCTGGACCAAATTGCATTACTACGCCGGCAACTTGCGTGACACCGACCTGGCCAAGGTGGACGAAGCCTTCGGTCATTGATTCGTGTAGGAGCCGGCTTGCCGGCGCCCACAGTGGGGTTTGTACAACAACAAAAAGAGGCGCTGCGATGGGAATCTTCGACTATAAAAACCTCGGCTCCGAGGGCTCCAAAGCGTTGTTTGCCGATGCCATGGCGATCACGCTGTATTCCTACCACAACCTGGATAACGGCTTTGCCGTGGGCTACCAGCACAACGGTTTGGGGCTCGGCTTGCCGGCCACCTTGGTCGGTGCGCTGCTGGGCAGTACTGATTCCCAGGGGGTGATCCCGGGCATTCCGTGGAACCCGGACTCCGAAAAGGCCGCGTTGGAAGCCGTGCAAAAAGCCGGTTGGACGCCAATCAGTGCGAGCACCCTGGGTTACACCGGCAAGGTGGATGCGCGAGGCACGTTCTTCGGCGAGAAGGCCGGCTACACCACGGCGCAAGTCGAGGTGTTGGGCAAGTACGATGACGCCGGCAAGCTGCTGGAAATCGGCATCGGTTTTCGTGGCACCTCGGGCCCACGGGAAACCTTGATCAGCGATTCCATCGGCGACCTGGTCAGTGACCTGCTGGCGGCGCTGGGGCCCAAGGACTATGCGAAAAACTATAGCGGCGAGGCCTTTGGCAACTTGCTCAAGAACGTCGCTGACTACGCCAGCGCCCACGGCCTGAGCGGCAAGGACGTGGTGGTCAGCGGCCACAGCCTTGGCGGTTTGGCGGTGAACAGCATGGCCGACCTGAGCACCAACAAATGGGCGGGTTTCTACAAGGACGCCAACTACGTTGCCTATGCGTCGCCGACCCAGAGCGCCGGGGACAAGGTGCTCAATATCGGCTATGAAAACGACCCGGTGTTCCGCGCACTGGATGGCTCATCCTTCAACCTGTCGTCGCTCGGTGTGCACGACAAACCCCACGAGTCGACCACCGACAATATCGTCAGCTTCAACGATCACTACGCGTCGACCTTATGGAATGTGCTGCCGTTTTCCATCGTCAACCTGCCCACCTGGATCTCCCATTTGCCCACCGGCTATGGCGATGGCATGACGCGTATTGTGGAATCCGGGTTTTACGACCAGATGACCCGCGATTCCACGGTGATCGTCGCCAACCTGTCCGACCCGGCGCGGGCCAACACCTGGGTGCAGGACCTCAACCGCAACGCCGAGCCCCACAAGGGCAACACCTTCATCATCGGCAGCGACGGCAATGACCTGATCCAGGGCGGCAAGGGGGCTGACTTCATCGAAGGCGGCAAGGGCAACGACACGATCCGCGACAACAGTGGCCACAACACCTTCCTGTTCAGCGGGCACTTTGGCAATGACCGCATCATCGGCTACCAGCCCACCGATACGCTGGTGTTCAAGGACGTGCAGGGCAGCACCGACCTGCGCGACCACGCCAAGGTGGTCGGCGCGGATACGGTGCTCACCTTTGGTAACGACTCGGTCACCCTGGTGGGCGTGGGCCATGGGGGCCTGTGGGCCGACGGTGTGGTGATCGGCTGATCAACGCCAGTGCTGCCCCCGCCAACCGCCACCCCAATAGGGCCGGTGGGGGTAGCCATAGCCGTAGCCGTAATAGTGATGCGGATAGTAATAAGGCCGCGGGCCGTAGCCCCAATGGCCGTAATACACCGGTGGCGGCGGTTGCTGCACCACGATCACCCGGGGCGGCTGGCGAATGATGAGGGTGTCGGCAAACGCCGGCGCGCTGGCCAGGGCCGCCAGGGTCAGGGGAATGAGTAAAAGAGCGCGTACCGTTCGGGACATGAGTGCCATGGCCGTCGTTCCTCCGTTCTGCCGCCTTCGACGTTGAAGGGGCTTACCGGTTAAACGCGACAGTGGGGCAAATCCTTCGGTAAAAAAATCTTCACTGACCGGCGGGCCGATGCCGCGACGGATTGCCCGGGGCTCACACGTTCAATGACTACCTGCGAGAGGTTTCGCGCGTCATGTGTGAGGAATTGAGCATGTCTCGACTTCGATTGTTACTGTGCGCCGTGGTGCTGCTGGGGTTGGGCGGGTGTGCGGTGTACCCGGCCTATCCGGGGCCATGCTGCTACCGGCCGTACTACCACTCCTACTACTACCATCCCTACTATCACCCGTATTACCACCCGTACTACCGGTATTGACACCCATGCGCTCCAACAAAAAGCCCCGCCGATGCGGGGCTTTTTCATGGTCACGACGGTTTGCGCTGCGCGACCGGTCGGTCGTTGTAGTGGGCGGGCTTGCCCCGCGCGGCGGTGTATCAGGTCAATACAAGGGGGCCTGGTGTACCGCGGCGCGGGGCGAGCCCGCTCACTACAATCAGTTTTCCTTGCGGACGGTGGCGACGTCGGAGGCCTTGACTCGCACGTGTTTGCCGGCGATGTCGACGAACTCGTAGAAACCGTCGGCGGTGTTTGTCTTGGGCTGATCCTTGGTCAGGTACTGCGTACCGTTTTGCAGCGTCACGACGGTTTGCGTTGCGCAACCGGCCAAAACCAGAAAAGTGAGTGCAACCAGCGGCAGACCCAAATTCTTCATGCTCATAACCCTACCTTTAACCTTGAAAAGTCCCGCACCAGACGGCAGCGGGCAACAAATGTTACGCGATGAATGCTTGTATCTGATCACTTTAAAACTAAAAGTTGCGTGCGCCATTTATCTATTACCGATTGCAACACGCCCTTTGGGGCGGCAATCTGTATGCATAACCAGTGTTCGAATCCCTCGTGAAATGGCCAATCCCCTCGACGATCCGCTCTATTACCTGCATAACTTCCGGCAAGTGCTGCTCTGGCTGGGGCAACGCTATGCCGATTTGCTCGACCCTGACGAACAGCATTTCATTCAGCATTTTGACAGCTTGCCCCAGGCCTCCCAGGCGTTATTGGTGCGCATGGTGATGCGCAAGGGCATGCATTTTCGGGCGAGCAAACTCAATTACGTGGAAGTCGGCTGCACCCACGCGGCAACCGCGCCGCTGGTGCAGTTGGGTTGGGTGGATGAGCACAGCCCCCTGACCTTTGAAACACTGTTCGCCTTGCTGCAAAAAGGCGAGGTCTTGGCAGTCTTCAAGCCGTGGATCGAGCAGCCCAAGGCCAACAAGGCCGATTGGCTCGAGGCCTTGGCCGCACAGTTCACCGAGCTTCGCAGCTTTACCCAGTGGTGTCCGCACACCACCGACACGCTGTACAGCCTCACCGTGATGGACCTGTGCGACCGCCTGCGCCTGATGTTCTTCGGCAACCTGCACCAGGACTGGTCCGAATTCGTGCTGGCTGACCTGGGCATCTACACCTACGAAAAGGTCGAGTTCTGCGCCGAATCCCGTGGCTTGCGCAGCCGTGACGACGTGCACGGCTACCTGTTCCTGCACGGGTGTCAGCAGGCGTTTGAAGCCGGGCTGGCACTCGACCAGGTGTTGGCTCACATCGCCACGCTGCACACCGACAACCCCTGGCTGGAAAAACGCCGCGCCAAGCTGTTGTTCCAGATTGGCCAGTACTGCGAGCGCAGCGCCGAGTTGGACCTCGCCGAGCAGATTTACCGGCAATGTGCCTATCCCGGGGCACGTTCGCGGCTGATCCGCGTACTGGAGCGCCGCGAGGACTACGCCCAGGCCATGGCCCTGGCCTGTACCGCACAGCAGGCCCCGGAAAGCGCCGCCGAACAGCAGCACCTGCTGCGCGTGTTGCCCCGGCTGCGACGCAAGCTGGGTGAGCCACCGTTGCCCAAGGCCAAGCCCCGGGCGGTCACCCGACTGGACCTGGCGCTGGCACCACCCGATGAGCTGATGTCGGTGGAATATTGCGTGCAGGCGCACCTGAGCGAGCCGGACGCGCCGGTGCATTACGTCGAGAATGGCCTGATCAACTCGTTGTTCGGCCTGCTGTGCTGGGAGGCGATTTTCGCACCGTTGCCCGGCTCGTTTTTCCATCCGTTCCAACGCGGCCCTGCAGACCTGCACAGCGAAGACTTCCACCAGCGCCGCGCCGCGCTGTTCGCCGCCTGCTTCGAGCAACTGAGGGATGAACGCTACAAGGCCACGATCCGCCAGCGCTACGCGGACAAGTGGGGCATTCAGTCGCCGTTCGTGTTCTGGAACCTGCTCAGTGACGAGCTGCTGGAGCAAGCCCTGGCCTGCCTGCCCGCCGAGCACCTGCGCTACTGGTTCGAGCGCCTGCTGCTGGACATTCGCGCCAACCGCGCCGGCATGCCCGACCTGATCCAGTTCTGGCCGGCCGAAAAGACCTACCGCATGATCGAGGTCAAGGGCCCGGGCGATCGCCTGCAGGACAACCAACTGCGCTGGTTGGAGTTCTGCGGTGAATACCAGATGCCGGTGACGGTGTGCTACGTGCGCTGGGCAGAACCCGCTTGAGCTACAGCGTGGCGGTGCGCGCGCTGTGTGAGTTCACGGCGAAGGTGGGCGACCTGGACCTGCGGTTTACCCCGTCGCCCAGTGCCCAGGAAGGTATCGTCGGTCACCGCACCGTGGCCTCGCGGCGCAGTGCGCACTACCAGAACGAAGTGGCGCTGGAAGGCGAGTACCTGCAACTCAAGGTGCGGGGCAGGGCAGACGGCTACGATCCGGACGCCAATCGCCTGGAAGAAGTGAAAACCTATCGCGGCGACCTCGACGCCCAGCCCGCCAACCACCGGCAACTGCACTGGGCCCAGGTCAAGGTGTACGGCTGGTTGATGTGCCAGAAGCTGGGTCTCGACGCCATCGACCTGGCGCTGGTGTACTTCGACATCGTCGGCGAGGGCGAGACCCTGCTGAACCAGCGCTACCCGGCCGCCGAACTGGAGGTCTTCTTCAATCAGCAATGCGCGTTGTTCCTCGGCTGGGCCACGCAGGAAATGCAGCATCGCGACGCGCGCAACAGCGCCGCCACCACCCTGGCGTTTCCCCACGCCGGGTTTCGCCCCGGCCAACGCGTGCTGGCCGAATCGGTCTACAAGGCCGTGAGCACCGGCCGTTGCCTGATGGCCCAAGCGCCCACGGGCATTGGCAAGACCGTCGGCACGATCTTCCCGCTGCTCAAGGCCCTGGCGCCCCAGCAGCTGGACAAGGTGCTGTTTCTCACCGCCAAGACCCCGGGGCGTAAGCTGGCGTTGGACGCAGCGCAGGTGTTGTACGACAGTCACCCCGACCTGCCGCTGCGGGTGTTGGAACTGGTGGCCCGCGACAAGGCCTGCGAACACCTGGACAAGGCCTGTCACGGCGATTCCTGCCCGTTGGCCAAGGGCTTTTACGATCGCCTGCCGGCTGCCCGCGAGGCCGCTTCTCAGGTGCGCCTGCTTGACCAGCGCAACCTGCGCGAGGTGGCTTTGGCCCATGACGTCTGCCCCTATTACCTGAGCCAGGAAATGGCGCGCTGGACTGACCTGGTGGTCGCTGACTACAACTACTATTTCGACTTCGGCGCCATGCTCTTCGGCCTGGCCCAGCTCAACCAATGGCGCGTCGCCGTGCTGGTGGACGAGGCGCATAACCTGGTGGAACGTGCGCGCGCGATGTACAGCGCCAGCCTCGACCAATACAGCCTCAAGACCCTGCGTGACACCGCGCCCGAAGCGCTGAAAAAGCCCCTGCAACGCCTCAACCGCGAGTGGAACGCGCTGCATAAGGAACAACTGGCGCCGTATCAGGCCTACGCAACCCGGCCCGACAAACTGCTGCAGGCCTTGAGCCTGTGCACAGGCGCCCTGGGCGACTACTTCAACGACCATCCCGAATCCCTCACCGGCGACCTGCAGGCGTTCTATTTCGAGGCCCTGCAATTTGCCAAGGTGGCGGAGCTGTTCAACGAACACTTCATCTTCGATATCAACAAGCGCCAGTTCAGCGGCAAGCGCAGCAGCTCGACCCTGTGCCTGCGCAACGTGGTGCCGGCCGAGTTCCTGCGGCCCAGGCTCACAGCGGCGCGCAGCAGCGTGCTGTTTTCCGCCACCTTGAGCCCACAGCGCTACTACGCCGACCTGCTCGGCTTGCCACCGGACACGGCGTGGGTCGACGTTGAGTCGCCGTTCAAGGCCGAGCAACTGACGGTGCGCATTGTCGATCAGGTGTCCACGCGCTTTGCACACCGCGAGGCGTCGCTGGCGCCCATCGTCGCGTTGATCGCCGCCCAGTTCGCAAAAAAGCCCGGCAACTACCTGGCGTTTTTCAGCAGCTTTGATTACCTGCAACAGGTGGCGCAGTTATTGGCCGAAACGCACCCGCATATTCCCTTGTGGCAACAATCACGGGGTATGGCCGAGGCCGAGCGGCAGGCCTTCCTCGACCAGTTCACCGAGCACAGCCAGGGCATCGGTTTTGCCGTGCTCGGTGGCGCCTTCGGTGAAGGCATCGACCTGCCTGGCGCACGTTTGATCGGTGCCTTTGTCGCCACCCTCGGGCTGCCGCAACTGAACCCGGTCAACGAGCAGATGAAGCTGCGCATGGGCGCCATCTTCGGTGCCGGCTACGACTACACCTACTTGTACCCGGGCCTGCAGAAGGTGGTGCAGGCGGCCGGCCGGGTGATCCGAAGCCAGCAGGACGAAGGCGTGGTGATGTTGATCGATGACCGTTTTGGCGAGCCACGGGTGCGTCAGTTGTTGCCGCAGTGGTGGGCAGTCGGTTGATGTATTCCTGGCATCAATGATGCTGGCCTCGACCCACCGGATGCGCCAGGCTGTGGCAAACCCTTCGCCAGGCTAAACCCATGAGCCAGCACACCCTTCGCGTCAACGGTATCGAGCTGAGCGTGCACATCGCCGGCCCTGAACACGGCCAGCCGGTGTGGCTGCTGCACGGTTTTCCTGAATGCTGGCATTCCTGGCGCGAGCAGATACCGGCGTTGGCGGCGGCGGGCTACCGGGTTTTCGCGCCAGAGATGCGCGGCTATGGTCGGTCGAGTTCGCCCGCCGAGATTGCCGATTACGACCTGCTGACCCTGTGCGGCGATATCCAGCAGGCCATGGACCATTTCGGCCACCGCGAGGTGGTAATGGTTGGCCACGACTGGGGCGCCGTAGTGGCCTGGCACCTGGCATTGCTGGAGCCCGAGCGGGTCACGCGGTTGATCACGATGTCGGTGCCGTTCGCCGGGCGCGCCCGCCGGCCAGTGATCGAGATCATGCGCGAGCTGTACGCCGACCGTTTCAACTACATCCTGTATTTCCAGGCACCCGGTGTGGCCGAACGGGAATTGAATGCTGACATCGAGCGCACCCTGCGGTTGTTCATGCAGGATCAGGACGTGTTCCTGCAGAAGAAATCCCCCGACGCCACCTTGCTTGACGGTGTCTCAACCCCCGCCACGCTGCCGAACTGGTGCCGCCAGCAGGACCTCGACGTCTACGTGCAGACTTTTACCGAGCACGGCTTTCGCGGCCCGTTGAACTGGTACCGCAACTTCGAACGCAACTGGCAGCGCACCGAAGCCCTGGCCGGCCGGCAGGTGCTGCAACCGACGCTGTTCCTGATCGGCGACCGCGACCCGGTCGGGGTGTTCGAAGCCCACACGATCAAGCGCATGCCCGATTCGGTGCCCGCGCTGGAGCAGCACGTGCTCCCCAACTGCGGTCACTGGATCCAGAACGAGCAGGGCGCTCAGGTCAACGCGCTGATGCTCGGGTTTCTAGGGAGAACGTAAAGGTCGCGCCATGGCCGGGGCGGTCCACCAGCTGGATGCTGCGCCCGTGCAACTGCAGGATGCGGTGCACGATGCGCAGGCCCAGGCCACCATCCCGGCGCGCGCCGCCGATGGTGAAGGCACGCAGGAACAAGCCTTCGCGCAGTTCGGCGTCGATGCCGGGGCCGCTGTCGCTGACCGTCACCGCCACGCCATCCGCCGCGCTCGCCAGCAGCACTTCCACTTCGCCATTCACCGGCGTGTGGCGCAGGGCGTTGTCCAGCAGGTTGGTCAGCACCCGTTCGATCAGGCCCAAATCCGCCAGCACCGTGGGCACCTGGGGGGGCAGGGTGGCGGTCAGGGTAATGCCCCGGGCTTCGGCGGTGAGTTCGAACTTCTGGAAGATGTCCTGCACCAGGTCGGGCAGCGAAAAGCCTTCGATCACCGGCTGCACAAAGCCGTGTTCCAGGCGCACCAGCTCCAGCAATGACTGGGCGAGGCCGCCGACCTTGCGGCTCTGGTCCAGCGCGATGCCGAGGTAACGGCGGCGCTCTTCGGGGCTCAGGCTGGCGTCCTTGAGGGACAAGGTTTCCAGGTAGCCGTGCAACGAGGCCAGGGGCGTGCGCAGGTCATGGGAGATATTCGCGACCATTTCCCGGCGTTCCTGGTCCTGGTGAGTAATGGCGCGCCATTGTTCGCCCAGGCGGTTTTCCATCTGCACGAAGGCGTGGTCGAGCACGGCGATCTCATCACCGCTGGTGAGTTCGGGCGTCAGCGGCGCGGGGGCTTTGGGCGCGCCGTTGATATCGAACTGGCCGACCTTGTCGGTCAACTGGCGCAGCGGCCGGGTGATCCAGGCGAACGCGATCAAGCCCGCCATCAGGCACAGCAGCGCGACCAGGCCGATGGACCACAGCGCGATCTTGAGTGCCATGCCAGTCGCGTCCTTGGCGTCGTACACGTCATGGGCTTCGCCCAGCAGCACCACGTAGAGGAAGCCGGTTTGCTGGCCGTTGGCCTTGAGCGGTGCGGCACTGAACACTTTGCGCCCGTCAACGCTGCGCGGGTCGTCGCCGAGGATCGGCAGCATGGCGCCGCTGAGGAAGCGGCGCACCGGCGTCAGGTCGACGCGGTCACGCAGCAAATGCCCGCTGGGCGCGGCATTGCCGACCACGCGGCCGTCGATGTCGAGCAGGTACACCTCGACACTCGGGTTGACCAGCATCAGCTGGCTGAACAGGTTGCGCACGGCGTCAGGCTTGAGGCCGTCGGCGTCCATCAATTGGGTGTCACGGGCAATGTGCGCCGCCAAGTCGCGGGACAGGCCTTGCACCACTTCCAGTTCGTGCATGTGGTTGGAGCGCACCTGCAACCACGCCGATGTGCCGCTGCAAATCACCAGCAACACGGCAAACACCACCGACAGGCGTTGGGTCAGGGTGAGTTTCATGGCGCGCTCTCGGCAAATTTGTAGCCACGGCCCCACACCGTGAGGATGCGCGTCGGGTTGGCCGGGTCGACTTCGACCTTGGCGCGCAGACGGTTGATGTGGGTATTGACCGTGTGTTCATAGCCTTCGTGGCTGTAACCCCACACCGCATTGAGCAGGTCCATGCGCGAGAACACCTTGCCCGGCTGGCGGGCGAAAAAGTACAGCAGGTCGAACTCACGCGGGGTCAGGTCCAGGCGCTGGCCCTGCAAGGTGACGTCGCGGGTCAACGGGTTGATGAACAACTGGCCGAGGTCGAGGCTGCCGGCGTCCATCTTCAGGTTGCGCGCCATGGCATCCACCCGGCGCAGCAGGGCTTTGACCCGGGCGACCAGTTCCGGCATCGAGAACGGTTTGGCCAGGTAGTCGTCGGCACCCAGCTCCAGGCCGAGGATGCGGTGCAGTTCGCTGGAGCGTGCGCTGGTGATGATGATCGGCGTGTAGCGCGCCATGGCTCGGGCGCGGCGGCAGATCTCCAGGCCGTCCACACCGGGCAGCATCAGGTCGAGGATCAAGGCATCCCAACCGCCTTGTTCCAAGAGGCCCAGGCCTTCGGTGCCATCGGCGCTGTGCACCACCTCGAACTGCTCGTCCCGCAGGTGCAGGCAGATCAGGTCGGCAATATGGGCGTCGTCCTCGACCACCAGGACTCGTTTTGGCTGATCCATGTAGAGAAACCTTTACGTGTAGTCCGCGCATTGTGCGGGTTTTGCCACAGTGTAGTTATCACGAATTGTTTAACTCTGCGTGAGGATTCCGCGACCGCCCACAGCGCACGATAGCGCCATTGTAGTGAGCGAGCTCGCCTCGCGCGGCGGCTTACCAGACGCCTTATGTCGACCTGACACACCGCCGCGCGGGGCAAGCCCGCTCACTACGGACGAGTTCATGGGAGGGTTATATGTATTCGAGACGACAAATACTGCTGGCTGGTGGCGGCCTGGGTGTCGCCGTCCTGGCCGGTGGCCTGCTCAAGCAACTCAACGTGGTCAGCGACGCCGAAGCCGCCGAAACCTTCGAGGTCAACCACACCGAGGCCGAGTGGCGCAGCCTGCTGACGGCCGAGCAATTCGACGTGCTGCGCGAGGAGGGCACCGAACGCCCTTACAGCAGCAAGCTCAACGATGAACACCGCACCGGCACCTTCGCCTGCGCCGGTTGTGCTCTGCCGCTGTTTTCCTCGACAACCAAGTTCGACAGCCACACCGGTTGGCCGAGCTTTTGGCAACCGCTGGACAACGCGGTCGCCAGCCACGTCGACACCTCCTACGGCGTGGTGCGCAAGGAAATCCACTGCCGGCGTTGCGGCGGTCACCAAGGGCACGTGTTCGACGACGGCCCGCCACCCACCGGCCTGCGCTATTGCATGAATGGCGCCGCCATGACGTTCACGGCGGCGTAAGCCGATGTCTATTCATTCGTATAAGGGACGATCCCATGTGGCTTCTGGTTCTCGCATATCTGGGCGGCGTGCTGACGATTGTCAGTCCGTGCATCCTGCCTGTTCTGCCTTTTGTCTTCGCTCGCACCGGGCAACCGTTTATGCGCAGTGGCTTGCCGCTGTTAGCGGGGATGGCGGTGACGTTCGCCCTGGTGGCCTCGCTGGCGGCGGTGGGCGGCGGCTGGGTGGTGCAAGTCAATCAGTACGGGCGCTGGCTCGCGTTGCTGTGCGTTGCCCTGTTCGGACTCACGCTGCTGCTGCCACACCTGTCGGAGCGGCTGACACGCCCGTTGGTGGCGGCCGGCAGTCGTCTCTCGGAAGCCGCCGGGGCCGACGCCAAGCCGCGTCCGGGCGCTTCGTTCCTGATCGGCGTGGCCACCGGTTTGCTGTGGGCGCCGTGCGCCGGGCCAATCCTCGGCTTGGTGCTCACCGGCGCGGCGCTGCAGGGCGCCAGCATCGGCACTACCTTGCTCTTGCTGGCTTACGCCGCGGGGGCTGCGACGTCCTTGGCCTTGGCGCTGCTGGTCGGCGGTAAAGTCTTTGGCTTCATGAAAAAGTCCCTGGGTGCCGGTGAATGGCTGCGCCGTGGCCTGGGCGCGTTGATGCTGGCCGGTGTGGCGGCGATCGCTTTGGGCCTGGACACCGGCGTGCTGTCGCGGTTGTCGACGGCTTCCACCGGTGGCCTGGAACAAAGCCTGGTAGATAAGCTGAGTGCCAAGCCTGAACCGAAGGGCGGAGCGATGATGGCCGGTGGCGCAATGATGATGGCTGCCAACCACAGCGACACACTGCCCATCGAGGGTGCGCTGCCGCCCCTGGACGGCGCCGTGCAATGGCTCAACAGCCCGCCGCTGACCGCCGAAGGTTTGAAAGGCAAGGTGGTGCTGGTCGATTTCTGGACCTACTCCTGCATCAACTGCCTGCGTACCTTGCCGTATGTGAAAGCCTGGGCCGAGAAGTACCACGACCAGGGCCTGGTGGTGATTGGCGTGCACGCACCGGAATTTGCCTTTGAACGCGACGTGAACAACGTCACCAAGGCCATGAAGGACCTGGGCATCACCTACCCGGTGGCCATCGACAACAACTACAAGATCTGGCGCGCATTCAATAACCAATACTGGCCGGCGCATTACTTTGCCGATGCCAAGGGCCAGATCCGTTATCACCACTTTGGCGAAGGCGACTACGCCGAGTCGGAGCGGGTGATCCAGCAACTGCTGCGCGAAGCCGGGGCCAAGAACGTGGCCGGTGGCCTGATAGAGGCCGACGCCAAGGGCGTGCAACAGGCGCCGGACATGAACGAAGTGCAGTCGCCGGAAACCTACCTGGGCTTCCAGCGCGCCGAAAACTTCGTCACCGCTGGCACCCTGGGTACCGACAAGGTCGTGAACTACCCCGTAGCCGGCACCCTGGCGCTGAATAACTGGACGCTGGAAGGCCCGTGGAACGTCGGTGGCCAGCAAGCCACTCTCGATCAGGCAGGTGGGCGCATCGTCTACCGCTTCCATGCCCGCGACCTGCACCTGGTGCTGGGCCCTGGCGCCGATGGCAAGCCGGTACGCTTCAAGGTGACGGTCGACGGCCAGGCCCCGGGCGATGCCCATGGCACCGACGTGGCGCCGGATGGCAGCGGTACCGTGACCGAGCAGCGCCTGTACCAGCTGGTGCGCCAGCCCGGCGCGGTGCAGGACCGCACCTTCAGCATTGAATTTCTGGACCCGAACGTATCGGCGTACGCCTTCACGTTCGGCTGAATTGAAAACCCAATCACTGTAGGAGCTGGCTTGCCTGCGATAGCGCCGGGCCAGCCACTTCATCTGGCACTGACGCACCGCCATCGCAGGCAAGCCAGCTCCCACAATCGACCGTGTTCTGGAGTGATAGTGATGAAACTACTCAAGTTTTTACCGGTACTCGCTTTCGCGGCTTTTGTCGGCCAAAGCTCGGCGTTCTCTTTCGGTGGTGCTGAAGACGCGGTGATGATCGCACCCCCCACCCTGGACCTGCCCGCCACCTCCGGCAACCTGCAAACCGCCGTGTTTGCCGGTGGCTGTTTCTGGGGCGTGCAAGGGGTGTTCCAGCATGTGCAGGGCGTGAAAAACGCTGTGTCCGGCTACGACGGTGGCGCGGCGAGCACCGCGCAATACGAGACCGTCAGCGGTGGCGATACCGGGCATGCCGAATCGGTGTCGGTGACCTATGACCCGAGCCAGGTCAGCTACGGCAAGTTGTTGCAGATCTACTTCTCGGTGGCCCACAACCCCACTGAGCTGAACCGCCAGGGCCCTGACAGCGGCACCCAATACCGTTCGGAAATCTTTGCGCAGAACGCCGAACAACAGAAAGTCGCCCAGGCGTATATCGCCCAGCTGGACGCGGCCAAGGCTTTCAACAAGCCGATCGTGACCAAGGTAGAGATGGGCAAGGCGTTTTACCCGGCGGAGTCTTATCACCAGGATTTCCTCACCGAGAACCCGTCTTACCCCTACATCGTGATCAATGACCTGCCAAAAGTGGCGCAGCTGAAAAAACTGTTCCCCGACCAATACCGCGCCGAGCCGGTATTGGTAAAAAACCAATAACCACCACAAAACCACTGTGTGGGAGCGGGCTTGCTCGCGAATGCGATGTGTCAGATACATATGAATTGACTGACCCACCGCTTTCGCGAGCAAGCCCGCTCCCACAGTGGTCCTGTGTCAAGCCTGGGATTTAGCCTTGGCCAGGTACGGCGCCAGGCGTCGGCCCATTTCCTCACCCAAAGCCTGCAACCCGCTCAACGGACGGACCATTACTTCAAATTCGATGATCTGCCCTTGTTCGTTGAAACGGATCAGATCGATGCCCTTGAGCTGCTTGTCGCCCACCCGTGCGCTGAACTCCAGCACCACGCTCAGGCCATCGCCGGTCGCCAGTTCACGGTGGTAGGTGAAGTCTTCGAACACCTTGATCACGGTGTTGAGGATCATCGACACCACGGGCGCGCCAGCGTAGGGCGTGTGGGCCATGGGCGAGCGAAACACCGCGTCGGCGGCCAGCAGCTCGGGCAGGGACTTGAGGTCACGGGCGGCCAGCATGGCGTGCCAACGTTGCAAGGTGAGGGCAGCAGCGGGGGTGAGGGTCAGTTCGGACATGCTCTGTACCTGTTCTTATGGTGGGAAGGCGTTGCACCTGCCCAACATAAGAGCGGTATCAAAGGAGGGTCAATCACCCGAATTGACAGTTAAGTGACCCAATTGCACTCACACCACTTCCAGGTAAGAGCTGTGAATGGCCCTGGCCAGTTCGCGCACGGTGTCGATAAAGTCGGTGAGGCGGCTGTGCAGGCCGTCTTCGAGGATTTCGTCGATCCCGGTGTAGCGCAGCCGCGCTTCGAACTCGGCAGCCAGGCGTTGGGCGGTGCGCCCGTAGCTGCCGGGCAAGTCGGCGAGGATGTGGCTCAACTCCTCGATGCAGGCGTGCAATGAGCGTGGCACGTCACTGCGCAGCAACAGCAACTCAGACACCGACCGTGCATTCAACGCATTCGGGTACAGCTCGGTGTAGGCCTCGAATGACGATAACGCCCGCAGCAGCGCGCTCCACTGGTAATACCCGCGTGCCGACAGGTCGCTGACCTCTTCCGATTCTTCGCCAAACATCTCGTAGCGCGCATCGAGCAGGCGCAGGGTGTTGTCCGCTCGCTCGACAAAGGTGCCCAGGCGAATGAAGCGATAGGCGTCATTGCGCATGATGGTGCCGGAGGTGGCGCCGCGAAACAGGTGCGAGCGCTGCTTGACCCAGTCACAGAAGTGGCTGATGCCATGCCGCGCCAGGCCGCCGGCGGCGATGCTGCGCATTTCCAGCCAGGTGGCGTTGAGGTTTTCCCACATGTCGGCGGTGATGCGCCCGCGTACCGCGTGGGCGTTGCCCCGGGCGGCGCGCAGGCAGTTGTAGATGCTGGCGGGGTTTTCTTCGTCGAGGGCGAAGAAGTGCAGCATGCGTTCGGCGTCCAGCTGCTTGTGGCGTTCCAGGTAACTGTCCAGGGTGCCGCTGCTGAGCAACGACATCGCCAGCTCATCCAGGCCATCGCTGCGCCCTGCCTGGGGCATCAGCGACAGCGAATAACTGACTTCGAGCATGCGTGCCAGGTTCTCGGCACGCTCCAGGTAACGGGACATCCAGTACAGATCTGCGGCGGTTCTACTCAACATGATTCAGCCCTCCACCACCCAGGTGTCCTTGGTTCCGCCGCCCTGCGACGAGTTGACGATCAACGAGCCTTCCTTCAGCGCCACGCGGGTCAGGCCGCCCGGCACCAGGCGGGTTTCCTTGCCCGACAGCACGAAGGGCCGCAGGTCGATATGCCGGGGGGCGATGCCGTTTTCGACAAAGGTGGGGCAGGTGGACAGGCTCAGGGTCGGCTGGGCGATATACGCGTGGGGGCGCGCCTTGATGCGCTGGCGGAAGTCCTCGATCTCGGCCGCCGTGGACGCCGGGCCCACCAGCATGCCGTAGCCACCGGAGCCCTGGGTTTCCTTGACCACCAGTTCCGGCAGGTGGGCCAGCACATGGGACAGTTCATCGGGTTTGCGGCACTGGAACGTCGGTACGTTTTGCAGCACCGGCTCTTCGTCCAGGTAGAAGCGGATCATTTCCGGCACATACGGATAGATCGATTTGTCGTCGGCCACGCCGGTGCCGATGGCATTGGCCAGCACCACATTGCCCGCGCAATAGGCGGCGACCAGGCCGGGCACGCCGAGCATCGACTCGGGGTTGAACGCCAGCGGGTCGAGGAAGGCGTCGTCGATGCGCCGGTAGATCACGTCCACGGCCTTGGGGCCGTCGGTGGTGCGCATGAATACCTTGAGGTCTTGCACGAACAGGTCGGCGCCTTCCACCAGTTCCACGCCCATTTCCCGGGCGAGGAAGGCATGTTCGAAGAATGCGCTGTTGAAGCGCCCAGGCGTCAGCACCACCACGTTGGGGTTGTCCAGGCGGCTGGCGCTTTTCAGGGTCTTGAGCAGCAGGTTGGGGTAGTGGTCCACCGGCGCGATGCGTTGCTTGGCGAACACTTCGGGGAACAGGCGCATCATCATCTTGCGGTCTTCGAGCATGTAGCTCACGCCGCTGGGGGTGCGCAGGTTGTCTTCGAGCACGTAGTAGGTACCGTCGCCGTCGCGCACCAGGTCAACGCCCGAGATATGCGAGTAGATGTCGCGGTGCAGGTCCAGGCCGACCATGGCCTTCTGGTAGCCCTCGTTGCCCAGCACCTGGTCGGCAGGGATGATCCCAGCCTTGATGATGCGTTGGTCGTGGTAGATGTCGGCGAGGAACATGTTCAGTGCGTTGACGCGCTGGATGCAGCCACGTTCGATCACGGCCCATTCACTGGCGGGGATGCTGCGGGGGATGATGTCGAAGGGGATCAGGCGCTCGGTGTCTTGCTCGTCGCCATACAAGGTGAAGGTGATCCCGGCCCGATGGAACAGCAAATCGGCTTCGCGGCGCCTCTGGGCCAGCAGTTCCGGCGGCGTGTTGGCCAGCCAGCGGGAGAAATCCTGATAATGCGCGCGGCATACGCCTTGCGCGTCATTCATTTCGTCGAAGAAAGATCGAGCCATTCCAGTACCTTGTCAGTGCCCAGTGTTGCCGGGTGGCACTGCCGCTTTAAAAACCGCATTTTTTATGAGCCCGTGGCTGAGGGTGCCACTGGGCCTGGTCCTTACTTTCTTATGGGGTGGGCTCTGGGTCGGGGGGTAACGAATGCTCCTGTTTCCGGGCAGATGAATGGATAAAGCAATGCTTGTGCCGAAACCCTCAAAACACCCGACCTCTTTGTAGTGAGCGGGCTTGTCCCGCGCTGGAGTGCGCAGCGCTCCCGTTTTATGGGGTGGCGCTGCGCAGCCCGGCGCGAGCAAGCTCGCTCACTACAGTGCACTCCGTGCTCTCGATTGGTGCGCGAACAAACTTGAACTTCGCCCGGGCCCGTTTCTTCTAAGGGGATTCGAACCTGTGTGGAGCATGGCCGTGCCCAGAATCATTTCGCCCCATACGCCGGAGGCGGCGCTGACCGATCACAGCGAACACAACGCCAAGATCTTCGGCTCGCCCAAGGATCGCCTGGATTTCTACCGCCGCGAGATCCAGTACGAAACCACCATCCTGGCCAACCGCACCGACGCCTACCTCACGGCGCAATCGTTCCTGGTCATCGCGTTCGTGTCCGGCATGGGCAACCTCAACCCGGAGTGGGGCAAGTTGTTCACCCTGGTGGTGCCGGTGTTCCTGGTGATGCTCGGCATTCTCAGCTCATTGAACGCCTGGCCGGGGATTCGCGCGGCGTACGAAATCATCGACCACTGGCATTACAAGCAAAGTGAGCTGTTGCGTAGCGAGCCAGTGATGGGGCTGGCCTACGATGATTCGCCGCTGTTCTGTGAGACCGAGTCCTCCCACAAGGGCTACCGCAAGTCGCTGCTGTTTTCCATGCGTGCGCCGTGGCTGTTCATGGTGTTCTGGCTATTGCTGGGGGCTTACGCGTTCTACATCCAGGTAGACAACCCCGGTTCCTAGACAAATGGAACTTCGTCGCTGGGAACGTGACCTTAACTTTACGCAAGCAATAACGATGCAGAGGTAAACCATGAGCACGCACAAACAACCCGCGACGGGCGCAGACGCCCCCAAAGACCCGGCGCTGAACGCAGACCCCAAGGCCAAAGACCCCAAGGCGCGGGAAAACGACTACAGTCCAGACTTCAAGCCCGAGCGCGAGCCCAAGCCTGAAACCGATGCCGATATCGATACCCAAGGGGGTTAGGGAGACAGTCATGTCAGAAGAACTGGGAGAGGAATTAGAAGAGGAACTCAACGACCCGGGTAACGAAGACCCGGGGTCGTTGATGGATGATGCAGAGGTGCCGCTCTTAGAACCAGACGAAGCGGCGTGCGCGGATTGAGCGAGTGCCAGAGTTGTCCTTGGAACTCTGTGGTGTGGTGAGCGATTACTTGGCGGACGGCAACTTCTCGTTGTCGCCGCTTTAAGTTTACTGGCAGTCTTCAGGACGTAAAATGCCGCGGTTTGTAGTTGATGTTGACTAGTTCGGTAGAATGCGAACCGTCTGGACGGTCGATTGAAATTTGTATCGTTGCTCCGTCATTTTTTAAAATCTGTTGCGTCGTCTTGCGCGCGTTAAATTGGCTATACCTCAACTCTGCAAGCAACTGGACTTGATCCGGCGGCAGATTTGGGTGAAACCGTTTAACGTTTCCCACGAAGTTTTCATGAAGCACGTCCAACTTTTCCGGGGACGCATTCGCGTACACCGGTCCTTCAAAAGCTTTTACAGGTTTGTTGATTGCCGTCTGAAACTGCTGGGCAAACGATGAAGCTCCGCCATTTGCACCGTAACACGAAATAAGCCGCACATTATCGTAGTCTGCCGGGTTGATGCCTTTGGACTTGAGCAAACTGATGAGGCTCTTGGCGTCTTGAGGTTTGCCGTCTGCGTACAAAAAAGTGCCATTTTTCAAAAAATTATTGGCACTATCAGGCCCTTCACCGTGCGCAATGATATTAAGGCGTTTGACGCCTTTATAATTATCGACGTAAGTGTGCATGCCTGAACCTATGACTTTAATTTCTTGCATGGTGCCGCCAAGTTGGATGACGTTATCACGAGCAAGGCCTGCGCTTAACAAACTTGAATCTTTGCTGGCAAGCGAAGATGCGGTGCCCCTGAACTGCTCCAGTGGTTTTCCATACGCTTGGCTTGTGCGCGGATCATAGGCATGCCAATTACCGGTAGCCGGATCGTATTTCGCCAAGGATCCAACGTCCTGCGTCGTATTGATGGATTTGTAGGTGCCCTGCGCAATGTCCGGGTTTTTTACTACGTCCAACAGGTTGCCGCTGCGGTATGAGCCGCGTAAGTGTTTGAATCCGTTGTACGCCGCCCTCGGAACCCGCCGTACACCATTCACAACACCACGCGCCAGATTATCCACCCCATTCACCGGGTTGAGTGCGCCAACTGTGGCGCGCCCCAGGATCTTGAGGTTGTGCCCGACCCTGGCCAGGGCGCCAATCCCGCTTGCCGCTGCTTTCGCGCCTTTGACCGCTGTACCGAAGCCGACGAGGAAACCGAATATGTCCCACGACAGATCGCCCAAACCTTGGGCAATTTTGCCGTTCTGAAAATTGACGATGGCCGACCTGAACGGGATGAGGTTAAGGGCGATCTGCGCCGCTTTTTCGTGGATTGGCACTTCGGTATCAAAGGTTGTCAGGCCCCTGGCTGCCTTCTTCAGCCCGGGAATATCCATGTCATGGAGAACGGCGTCCGCAAGGTAGGCGGTCCTTGCGCTGCCGAAGCTATCGGGAATACCACTCGCGTTCGAGGATTCTTCCGTTAGCCCGGCTGGGTAATGGCCTTCAGGTTTGATTACTTTGTATTCGTAGAATGGACGGGATTCTTTGTAGTAGGGCTGGCCAGTCTTGAAATCAGCTTTGTCCGGCTGCCGAGTGATGCTGCCTTTCAGGCGGTCCAGTTGGTAAGTGTGGACTTGTCCATCGCGCTTGATCTTGATCAGCACACACCCTTCAATCTCTTTGTCGTATTCACTGGCAAGTTTGCCGCCCCATTCGAAATGGGTTTTCCTGGCAATGGTGATTTCTCCAAACTCAAAATTTTGACGGTCCGCCAAAGGCAGCTTCGCCACCATGTGTTTTACTTGCGCGGCGGTTGCAGTCCTGATCGCCTCGGAATAATCCGAGAATGCTGCATTGAACGCGTCGGATATCGACGGCAGTTGTTTGAGTTTTTGCAAAGCGTCATTGACGTCAAATGCACTGGACGAAGAGACCCAGGCACCCGGCCTGCCGTCATCGGGCAGGTCAGCCTGCCCTAATGTGAGCGTGCGTATCAGGTCTCTGCCCGTTTCCCCCCAGTTATCCGCAGAGCTTGGCGCGCCCAGGATGCCCCGGCCATCGATATACAGGTCCAGGATCGAGTAGGGCCCCGGGAAATAACGGTTGGAAGGCTCAACACGGATACATTTTTCTTCGAAGTGCTTCGGGGCCACGCCTGGCAAGGCCTTTTTCAGGCGCTCCAGTGCCATGTCCCTGGCTGTCGGCATCACGGCCGTGGAGGCGTGCGAAGCTTTCGCGAGTTCGCTGACCTGTGCTGCAAACGCCTTGCGCACGCTGCCCATTGCAGTCTCGGCTATCGGGTAGGGCAACCCGTTGGCAACGGCCCATTCCTTGAGCGCAGCGCTTTGGGCGACAAATTCAGTACGTTCGTCTTCGTCGGAGATGGGCGCGATGCTGGCCTGGGTCATGACTTGGGCGTAGCTCATCGTTGCGGTCGCCCCGGGGGCATTCGCTTCTATACGGGCGACGGCGGTGGAAAAACTGACCCAGCTGTGAGTGCCCAGGACCAGATCTTGCGGAATGTCCTTGACCAGAAATTCCGGTGCCCGGCTGGACAACATCAGCGTGGCTTGGATCTTGGCTTGTTCAGGTGATGATCCCTTTGCCAGTTCGTTGGTTAACTCATTCAACACTGCCGCAGCAGTCTTGCCCGAGTTCTGCGCGGACAACAGCGTATAACCCGCGATACGGGTTTGCGCCGCACCCGGAGCAGCCTCCGGCGATTCAGAGAGGTCCAGCGTCAGGGCCGCCAGCAACCAGTCATTGACACTGCCTTTGACCGAGCGCGCCTCAAACTGGGCCTGGATGGCCCGGCCCACGGCCTGTCCCTTGGGCGATTCGATCAAGCTATCAATCAAGCGCCTTGGATCACCGGTTCGCGCCGGATGGCCCTCCAGCAAATACTCCAGAACGCTGCTGGACGGTCGAAAATCAATATCGCCGACCTTGCCTTGAAGGATATCGCCTCTCAATTGTTGCTCGCTCGCGGCATCCAACGGCTCGGGCCATGCACGCGCGCCGCCGTAGTTACCGTTGACCGGCGCCTTGGGGGCAGGGGTCATCAACGCAGTGACCAGGTTGTCCAACTGATCAAGCGTGGTGGGGATTTTCCAGCCATGGTCCTCGATAAACTGCTTCAGGCTCACGCTGTTGTGCTTGCCTGCCATCGAAGGCATGTAGGTACCGGCGCTGTCGACATAGACAACTCGGGTGTCGAGTTCGTGGGCTATTTCCGACTCTTCCCGGCTGCCCTTCCTGGTAAGACTCGCCAGGTGCTGCAAGTCATGAGCAGCCTGGTAGCGGTTACGGATATCGGCCAGCTGCGCCTGTTGCTCCTCCAACCGATCGTCGCTACGACTGCTGTGCAAGTCCGAAAAGAACTGCGGTGTCAGCTCGATAAAGGTCTTGTCCTGCAGCAGTTCGGCCACGCGTTGCTTGATCGCATCCGGGGACGAGAGCACGGGCTCTTTGTAAAAACGTTGTACAAGGGTGAAGGGCGCGCTGTTGGCAGTGGTAGACAGCGGCGGGGCGAACGTGGTGAAGGCGTATCCCGAAACGATGATTCGGCCCGCATTCAGAATCGGCCCACTGACCGCTGCCCAGCCCGGGTCGTCGAGCCCGAGTGTATGAACTTCTTGCACTGGGTCTTTTTTAAGCGAGAACGCTATCTGGCCGGAGGCCGGGTTGATTTTGATCGAATCTGGTTTTATGCCCCGTTCCTGCATCCACTGTTGCACGTCTGGCGACTGAAACGCTCGGGCCAACTGGCGCCACCATTGCCCGAAGGTCGAGCTGGCTGGAATGGAGTCGATCTTGAGGTCTGATTGAGGCGCCGAGGGGCCGGCGGTCTTCGCCAGTGCGATGCGATACAGTGCTGCCAGCTCACTGTCGCCTTCGGTGCGGGTATGGGGGTCGTAAGTATCGAGCTCAGAGAATTCATCAGTCGCACGTCGCGGCCTCGCGGAGTTCGACTGAGGCGCATCGTTGGGCAAGGTGTAGCCGGTATTTACGGTGCTTGGGTTGATCATCAAGGAATGGCTCGTCGTGTGATAGGCAGTTGGAGGCATGGGTTGCCTTGTGCTCAACATGCGTGTCACAAACGTCCCTGGTGATTCCGCTCAAGGGCCGGTTTTTCGTTGCTGTATTTATCCCGGCCGGCTCACTGGGACTCGATCAATTGCGAACCAATGGTTTTCATCCGGATCATGTCCATCAACTGCCGCAACCCTGGCTGCGATTGGCGGCGGCTGGGGTAGTACATGCACAACGGATCACCCAGGCAGGCCCAGTCTGGCATCACCTCCACCAGGCGGCCGTCCTTGAGTTCCAGTTCGACACGGTTGGACAAACAGTAGGCAATCCCCACGCCCTGCAGTGCAGCGTTGACGATGGTCTCGGTGTCGGCTGCGCTGAAATTCCCCGGCACATCGATGCGTTGCTGGCGCGCGCCGTTGCCCAGTTCCCATTTGTAAGTGGTCTTGTCGCCCAGGTACATGCGGATGCAGGCGTGCTGCAGCAGGTCTTTGGGTTCGCGGGGTGCCCCATGACGGGCAAGGTATGCGGGGGAGGCGACCATGATCCAGCGCAACTCGCCGGTCAACGGCACGGCCACCATGTCCTGGGGCACGGTGGCGCCGTAACGGATACCGGCATCGTAGCCCTCGGCGATAATGTCGATCATCTGGTCCTGCACGATCAGGTCCAGGCGCAGTTGCGGGTAGGCTTGCGTGAATTCGCCGAGGATCGGCGCCAGCAACAGCACGGCAGCATCCCGAGGCACATTCAGGCGCAGGCGGCCGATCGGCGCTTCGCGGTACAGCTCCAAGGTATCGAGGCCGTCCTGGATCGTGGCGAAACCCTGGCTGAGTTTTTCCGCGAGCAGGTTACCGGCGTCGGTGGGCTCGACGGCGCGGCTGCTGCGGTAGAGCAATTTCACGCCCAGGCGGGTTTCGAGGTTGCGCATGGTGTGGCTCAACGCCGAGGTGGTCACGCCCAGTTCGTGCGCGGCGTGACGAAAACTGCGGCGCCGGATGATGGCCATGAACACATTGAGATCGGCGAGTTCGGAGCGGTTAAAAGCGGCCATATCAAGACTTTTTTAGGAGAATTCGGTTGTATGCGGCGTTGAGCCCTATTCAACCCGGGATGACCTAGAGTAATTGCTTTTCAAAGTATTGCTATGGGCAGCGTGATTTTTTATGAGTATCGAAACCCTCAAGATCCCCGGTATCGACAAGGCCGTGTCAAGGATCGCCCTCGGTACCTGGGCCATGGGTGGCCGTCTGTGGGGCGGCTCGGACAATGAGCTGTCGATCAAGACCCTTCGCCACGCCCTGGCCAGCGGCATCAACTTGATCGACACGGCGCCGGTGTATGGCTTCGGCTTGTCCGAAGAGCTGATCGGCAAGGCCTTGCGCGGCGTGCGCCACACGGCGGTGATCGCCACCAAGGCCGGCCTGCAGTGGGATGACGGCACCACGCGCCGCAACGCCACGGCCCAGCGCATCCGCAAGGAAGTCGAAGACTCTCTGGTGCGCCTGGAAACCGACTACATCGACCTGTATCAGATCCACTGGCCTGACCCCCTGGTGGCCCAGGAAGAAACCGCCGATGAACTGGAGCGCTTGCGCCGCGAGGGCAAGATCCTCGCCGTGGGGGTGAGCAACTATTCACCGGCGCAGATGGATGACTTCAGCCGCTACACCGCGCTGGCCACCGTGCAACCGCCCTACAACCTGTTCGAGCGCGCCATCGACAGCGACATCCTGCCGTATGCCAAGAACCACGGGCTGGTGGTATTGGCCTACGGCTCGCTGTGCAGGGGGCTGCTGACCGGCAGCATGCATTCGGCCACCAGCTTTGGTGGCGACGATGTGCGCAGGATCGACCCCAAATTCAAGGCGCCGCGTTTCGAACAATACCTGGCCGCCGTCGGCGCGCTGGAGGTGTACGCCCGCGAGTGTCACGGCAAGTCGATACTGGCGCTGGCGTTGCGCTGGGTGCTGGATCAAGGGCCGACCATCGCGCTCTGGGGCGCACGCCGACCGGAGCAACTCAAGGGCTATGAAGAGGCGTTTGGCTGGCACCTGACCGCCGATGACCTGACACATATCGACCGTATTCTGGCCAGCACGATAAAAGATCCGATCGGGCCGGAATTTATGGCCCCCGCCAAGCGTTAACCCTTACGACAGGGATGTCAGCGACAACAAAAAATGACATCCCCGTACGTTGAGGTTTTTGCATGAAGCGCGGCACCCTATTCACGATCGCTGGTGGTTTGCTCTGTGGGCTGTTAGTGGCAGGCGCCCTGAAATGGCGCGGTGACCCTAATGCCCTGTGGCACATCGTCAGCCAGCAATGCGTTCCCGACCAGCAACAGCAGCACAAGCCCGACCCGTGCCTGGCGGTGGACCTGGACCGGGGTTACGCGCTGCTCAAGGACCGCAACGGCCCGTTGCATGACTTGCTGATTCCCGTGGACAAAGTCACCGGCATTGAAGACCCCGCCCTGGGGCGCCAGCTGTTGCCGCATTATTTTACTCAGGCCTGGAAGCACCGCGCGGCGTTATCCGACGGCCTGAAAAAGCCAATCCCGGACGCCTTCGTCTCCGTGGCGATCAACTCGCGTTTTGGCCGCTCGCAGAACCAGTTGCACGTGCACATCGCTTGCCTGCGCCCCGAGGTGTTTGTCGCCTTGAGCCAGCAAGGCAAAGCACTGGATGAACAGTGGCAGGTGTTGCCGAGGCCGCTGATGGGGCATACCTACAGCGCCCGCACGTTGTCGGCAACCGATGCCGAGGTGCTCGACCCGATGGCGCTGTTGCACGATTACGTCGAGGCCCAGGGCAGCTCGATGAGCCACTACAGCCTGCTGATGACGCCCCGCGCCGACGGCAGCTTTGTGCTGCTGAGCACGCACCTGGCGCTCACCGAACTGAATTTGGGTTCGGCCGGTGAGCTGCAAGATTATCGCTGTGACCTGATGACCCAGTTGTAAGCCCCCCCCCTTTGACCTGATTCGGACCTACCTCCATGCGCTTGACTGTGTTGGCTTGCCTGTTCCTGTCTGTGGGTGTGGCCCAAGCGGCTACCCGAGAAGTGATCCCGATTCACAGCGCCACCATGGCCAATGGTGATTTGCGCTACAGCGTCACCTTGAAGATTGGCGGCACGCCGTTGGAAACCCAATTCGACACCGGCTCGGTGGGATTGCGCGTACTACCCGGCGTGCTCAAACCCCAGGATGCCGTGGCGCAGAACGTGCCGGCGGCGATTCAGTATGGCAGCGGCGTGCGCCTGAACGGCAAGCTGGCACTGGCCACGGTCAGCCTGGGCACTGCCACGGCACACGTGCCGCTGCAACTGGTCGACAGCATCAGTTGCAGCGATGCGCGGCCTAAATGCCCGGCCTCCAAAGTGTCCGCCAAGGACTTTCTCATGGGCGGCAACCCCGAGCGGGGCGAGGGCTTCAAGGCGATCATGGGCGTTGGCATGTTGCGCAACCCCGCGACCAACCCGCTGGTGGCCATGGGCGGCCGCTGGTTGGTGGTACTGCCTCGGCCCGGGCAGAGCACCGGGCAGTTGATCCTCAACCCCACGGCGGCGGAGACCCAAGGCTTTCGCACCCTCAGCCTGCAACGCTTTGCGGTGAAACCCGGGGATGCCAGCGCCTACTGGAAAGACCACGGCGTGCAAGGTTGCCTGCAGCGTCTGGACACCCACCAGCAGGTGTGCGGCAACAGCATCCTGGACACCGGCGCGGCGGGTTTTCATATCTATGCCGATGCACTGCAAGCCAACTGGCCGGTGGGCACCCCGGCGCATTTCAGCCTGACCCTGGGGGACGGCAGCCAGATGGGCCAGCACTTCAAAGTGGATAACGGCGGCGGGCGCTATGTGCGCTACATCACCGCCCAGGGCGAACACAACTTCCACGGGATCAATGCCGGCTTGCTGACGTATTTCGATAACGCGGTGCTATACGACCAGTCCGCCGGCACCATCGGCCTGAAAGCCCGCTGATCTCACCGTAAAACCGGGTCTATTGTGGGAGCGGGCTTGCTCGCGAATGCGTTGGGTCAGTCAACATATTCAGTGACTGACACTCCGCATTCGCGAGCAAGCCCGCTCCCACATTTGAATCTCACCTACCTGAAAATTTTCATTCACGACCTCTTTGCTCGATAAACGACACCCGCTCAAATTTAGCCATTGAACGACTGTTCAGTTTGAACTATGTTGACCGCATCCACCCGTTTGCCTGCAAACGGGTTCGCGCTTTTTCTTCTTGAACGAGAGGCTCTGGCATGCGGTTTTCCCCCTTCGTTGAGCGAATTGCAGGGCAGGGCGTTGCCGCCTGGGACATTCACCACGCCGCGTTCCACGCCGCCAGCCAGGGCGAAGACATCATCATCCTCAGCGTCGGCGATCCCGATTTTGCCACGCCTTCGTTCATCACCGACGCGGCCGTCAGCGCACTGCGCGACGGCGACACCCACTACACCGAAATCCCCGGCCGTACGTCCTTGCGCGATGCCGTGGCACGGCGCTACAGCCAGACGCTGGGCCGCTCATTGGCGGCCGATAATGTGATCATCGTGCCCGGCGCCCAGAATGCATTGTTCATCAGCTCGCTGTGCCTGTTGCAGGCCGGGGATGAAGTGCTGGTACTCGACCCGATGTATGTCACCTACGAAGCCACGCTCAAGGCCAGTGGCGCAACCCTGGTGCGCGTGCCGTGCTCGCCGGAGTCGGGGTTTCGCCTGGACCCGCTGGCACTCGCCGCTGCAATCACCCCGCGCACCCGGGCGATCTTCTTTTCCAACCCGAACAACCCCACCGGCGTGGTGCTCAACCCCCAGGAACTGCAAGTGATTGCCGACCTGGCCATCGCCCATGACCTGTGGGTGGTGGTGGATGAGGTCTACGAAAGCCTGGTGTTCGACGGCCAATACCACAGCCTCGCCGCGCTGGCTGGCATGGAAGAGCGCTGCATCGTGATCGGCAGCCTGTCCAAGTCCCACGCGATGACCGGCTGGCGTATCGGCTGGATCATCGCCGCGCCGCCGATGGTCGCCCATGCCGAAACCCTGGTGCTGAGCATGCTCTATGGCCTGCCCGGGTTTGTGATGGAAGCCGCTGCGGCCGCCGTGCTGGCCCATGATGAAGTGACCGTCGGCATGCGCGAGATCTATCGCCGCCGACGTGACCTGGTGGTAGCCGGCCTGAGTGCTTGCCCGGGGATCAAGGTGCAGGCGCCCCAGGCCGGCATGTTTGTGCTGGTGGATGTGCGCGGCACGGGCTTGAGTTCGCTGGATTTTGCCTGGCGATTGTTCCGCGAGGCCGGGGTCTCGGTGCTCGATGCGGCGGCCTTTGGTGAACCTGCCCAAGGCTTTGTGCGGCTGTCGTTCACCCTGGGCGATGAGCGCCTGGCCGAGGCGTGCCAGCGCATTGCGGGCTTTGTCGGCCGACTGGCGGGCGAGCCACGGATCGCGCCGGCGCCCGTCGCAAAGATTGAAGTGGTGCAACCGGCCGAGGTCAAAAAGATGATCGAGGTGGTCGATCTGCATAAGCGCTTCGGCAATATCGAAGTGCTCAAGGGCATTTCCCTGACCGCAAACGAAGGCGATGTGATTTCCCTGATCGGCGCCAGTGGCTCGGGCAAAAGCACCTTGCTGCGCTGCATCAACATGCTCGAAGTGCCCGACCAGGGCAGCATTCACGTAGACGGTGAGAGCATCAAGCTCAACTACGGCCGCCCCGGCGCACCGCTGGTGGCGGATGCCAAGCAACTGGTGCGCATCCGCTCGACCCTGGGCATGGTGTTCCAGAACTTCAACCTGTGGCCCCATCGCACTGTGCTCGAAAACCTGATCGAGGCGCCCACCCAGGTGCTGCGCGAAAGCCGGGCCGAAGCCATCGAGCGCGCCGAAGCCTTGCTCGACCGCGTGGGGCTGGCCGCCAAGCGCAATGAATACCCGGCGTTTCTCTCCGGCGGGCAGCAGCAGCGGGTGGCGATTGCCCGTGCGCTGGCGATGCGCCCCAAAGTCATGCTGTTCGACGAACCCACTTCAGCCCTCGACCCGGAACTGGTGGGCGAAGTGTTGCGCGTTATCCGCTCCCTGGCCGAAGAAGGCCGCACCATGATCCTGGTCACCCATGAAATGGCCTTCGCCCGGGATGTGTCGTCCAAAGTGGCTTTTCTGCACCAAGGCATGATCGAGGAAACCGGCTCGCCGGACTCGGTGTTTATCGACCCACGCAGTGAGCGTTGCCGGCAGTTCGTCAACGCGCATCAAACTCGCTAACTCCATAAAAAGACGGGGCAACTCATGAAATGCAAACGCATGGCAACGTGGTTGGGCAGTGCAGTGTTGATGTTGGCCGCAGGTTTTACCTGGGCTGCGGAAAAACCCATTGTGTTCGCGGTGGCGGCCGAACCTTACCCGCCGTTCACGGTAAAAGGCGGCAATGGCCAGTGGTCGGGGTTTGAAGTAGACCTGATCCACAAGCTGTGCGAGGGCATGAAAGCCGAGTGCCAGATCAAGGAAGTGGCCTGGGACGGTATTATCCCGTCACTGCTGGCCAAAAAGATCGACGTGATTTTCTCCTCGATGTCGGTGACCGACGAGCGCGAAAAACAGATCGCCTTCAGCCGCGCCTATTACGACTCGCTGCTGGGCGTGGCAGGGCCCAAGGGCGCCACCGTGGACATCACGCCTGAAGGCCTGAAGGGCAAGTTGATCGGCGTGCAGATCTCCACGGTCAGCGCCAACTACCTGAAGAAGTACTACGAGAACATCGCCGACCTGAAGTACTACGACACCCAGGAGTCGGCCAACGCCGACCTGATCGCCGGGCGCATCGACTACATGATGGCCGATGACACCGCCATCGCCATGATGGTCAAGACCCCGGAAGCCAGCGGCCTGGCCCACATCGCCAGCGTGCCCTACGACCCGATCATCGGCCGTGGCGTCGGTGCCGGCTTGCGCAAGGAAGACACCGCGCTCAAGGCGCGCCTGGACAAGGCCATCGGCGAGCTGCTGGTGAGCAAGGACTATGACGACCTGTCCCAGCACTACTTCGGCCTGTCGGTCAGCCCGTGTAAACGCACTGATACCCCGGCGTTTGTCAGCAAGACTTGTGACAGCCCTTACCAACAAATCGCCCAGAAGAGCGAATAATGTTCGACCTTTTAAGCTTCGGCGAACAAGGGTGGGGTAACGCGCTGCTCAAGGGGTTATGGATGACCCTGCAAATCTCCGCCGGCGCCTTTGCCGTGGGGTTGCTGATCGGGCTGGTGGTGGCGTGCGCCAAACTCAGCGCCCCACGCCCGATTGCAATGCTGATGCGCGGCTACACCACGGTGTTTCGGGCGGTGCCGGAACTGCTGCTGATCCTGCTGCTGTATTACGCCGGCGCCATGGGCCTGAATGCGTTGATTGTCAGTCTGGGCTTCGAGCAGTTGAATATCAGCGGGCCGCTGGTGGCGATCCTGGTGTTGGGGTTGGTGCAGGGCGCGTATGCCTCGGAGATTTTCCGCGCGGCGATCCTGGCCATTCCCCATGGCCAGATCGAAGCGGCGCGGGCCTTTGGCTTGAGCGGCTTTGGCCTGTTCCGTCGGGTGACGTTGCCGATCATGGCGCCTTACGCCTTGGCGGGCATGTCTAACCTGTGGATCAACCTGATCAAGGACAGTGCCCTGATCAGCGTGGTCGGCACCAACGAGTTGCTCTACACCGCCAAGCAGGCGGCGGGTTCCACCCGCCAATACCTGCTGTTCTACCTCACGGCCGCCGCCTTGTATTACCTGGTGACGCTGGCTTCCAACTACCTGTCCGGGCGCCTGGAGCGACGTATTCGTCGCTGGATGCCGGTTGTCGAGTGAGGGGCCCATGCCTGAGTGGATAAGTTACTACGCGGGGTTGATCGCCAAAGGCTTGCAGACCACCTTGTCGCTACTGGTGATGTCGGCGGTGCTCGGCTTTGCCCTGGCGGTGCTGGTGGCACTGGCGCGCTTGTCGCGGCGCAAGTGGCTGGCCCGCAGTGCGCTGGCCTACACCAGCGTGCTGCGGGGCACACCGTTGCTGATCCAGATCTACATCTTCTATTACGGCCTGGGCAGTCTGTTCGCCCAGTTCCCGATGATTCGCGGCAGCTTCCTGTGGCCGTTCCTGCGCGACGGCTACTGGTACATCGTGTTTGCCCTGGTGCTGTCGGTGGGCGCCTATGTGGGGGAGGTGATTCGCGGTGGCCTGCTGGCAGTGCCCAAGGGTGAGATGGAAGCCGCCTCGGCTTTCGGCATGACGCCACGCCAGGCCTTGCTGCGGGTGCGCCTGCCACGGGCGATGCGCTTGTTGCTGCCGACCTTGGCCGGTGAAACGGTGATGCTGCTCAAATCCACTGCGCTGGCGTCGACGATTGCCGTGGTGGACCTGCTCGGCGCGGCGAACGTGGTGCGTGCGCAGACCCTGCAGATCTATCAACCGCTGCTGCTGGTGGCCGGGGTGTACCTGTGCCTGACGTTCCTGATCGAAGGCGTCTACGCCATCGCCGAACGGCGCGGCACGCCGCTGCGCAGGTCGGCAGGATGACCAAGGACCGCTCGCTGCAAGGGATTGCCCTGTGCTCCCTGGCCTACGCGTTCCTGGCGTTGCAGGACGCGGTGATCAAGTGGCTGGTGGCCGATTATTCGGTGTTCACCATCCTGTTCTGGCGCAGCCTGGTGGTGGTTGCCGCCTGTGTGATCGCCGGGCGCCTGGGCTTGCTGCGGCGGGCCTGGACCTCGGTCAGCCGTAAATTGCTGGTCGTGCGTGGCTTGCTGTCGTTGCTGGCGTGGTTGCTGTATTACACCGCCGCCAAGGACCTGACCCTGGCGGAAATGACCACCTTGTATTTCTCGGCGCCGATCATGGTCACCTTGCTGGCAGCGCTGATTCTCAAGGAGCGCGCCAGTCGCGGCCAGTGGATCTCGCTGATCATTGGCTTTGTCGGCGTAATGATCGCCTGTCGCCCAAGCAACATGGTCGACCCGCTGCCGATTGCCCTGACCTTGGCCGCTGCCCTTTGCTGGGCGTTCACGTACATCCAATTGCGCCAGGTCGACCCGACCACCTCGGTGCTGGAGCAGATGCTGATCACCAACGTCGTCTTCGTGATCTGCATGGCGGTGACCTTGCCCTGGACCCACACCCCAGCGCCCACACCGTCCTGGCTGGGCATGCTCGCGGCGGGGTTGGTCGGCGGTATCGGCCAGTTCCTGTTGTTTGCCAGCTTCCGGCGCGCCACGGCAACCTTACTGGCACCGTTCGAATACACCGGGCTTATCTGGGCGTTTCTGTTGTCGAGCCTGGTCTGGGGCACCTCGATGGACGCCTCGCTAATCATCGGCGCGGTCTTGATCGCGGTCAGCGGCACCCTGGCCATGCTCAGTGCGCGCCACCCGGAATCACAAGACGTGGTCGGCGCCGAATGCTCCGTGACGCAGCCCCTGTACCCAGCAGCGGCAGATGTGCAGCCCGTTAGCGGGGCTGAAGGTGCCGGGGTTGAGACACCCCTCGAGCCAGAGCCCGTCGAGCATCGCCGATAGGCCGATGGCGGCCAAGTGGCTGTCGTGGATGACCAACTGCTCGGCGCGGGCCAGGTCGTCGAGCAGTTGCTGGATCAACGCCAGGTAGGCGCGGTAGCTGTTTTCGTGGGACTGGTTCACGTGAGGCGAGTGACGGATCAGGCTCCAGAACACCACCCACACGCCGAGCAGGTCCGGGTCCATCACCCGAGGTGAAAAGGATGCGCTGAGAAACGCATCCAGGCGCGCGGCGGCGCCTTCGACCTGTTCCACTTGCTCCCAGAGCGCGGTGGTCAGCTCGTTGGCCAGCTTGTGGTAGGTCTCGGCGATCAGCGCATCGATGCTGCCGAAATGGTGGTTGAGCAAGCCCACCGACACCCCGGCTTCGGCGGCGATACGCCGTACGGAAATGCCCGCGTGGCCATCGCGGCCGAGGCTGGTGAGGGTGGCGGCAATCAGCAGGTCCCGGCGTTCGTCGGGGTCGGCACGGCGCAATTTGGGAGGGACGACGGTCACGGGAATGCCCTTGAAGAAACACCAGAGTGCCAAAGGTTAGTTGAACATCTGTTCAATCTCTAGCGTTTAAATCATCAGAGGAGGGCAAGGCATGGCAAAAGACCTTTCGTGGCAGGTGACCGGTGACGCCGGCAACCCGTTGCACATCGGCGCCTGGCGGTTCGAAGGCGACGACAGCGGGCCCCGGGTGCACCTGCAAGCGGGCGTGCATGCCGATGAAATCGCTGGGATGCTGGTGCTGCACCAGTTACTGCCACGCTTGCAGGCTTGCCAGAACCAGGGCCGTCTGCGCGGGACCGTGACGGTGGTGCCCCAGGCCAACCCGTTTGGCATCAGCCAGTTTCGCCAGGGCAAATTGCTCGGGCGTTTTCACGAGGCCACCGGGCAGAATTTCAACCGTGGCTTCGACCATTCGCTGGCCCAGGCACGCCCCGCCAACACCCTCGCACAGTGGCAAAAAAGCCTGGTGCAATTGGCGCAGGACGCCGACCTGGTGCTGGACCTGCACACCGACGATGAAGCGCTGCCGTACCTGTATATCCACCGCAGCTTCTGGCCGGAACACGGCCTGGCGCTGGCGGCGGCATTGCGCGCTGAGGTGGTGATCGTGTGGGATGAAGGCGGCGACGGCGCGTTTGAAGAAGCCATCATCCACCACGGCTCGCCGCGCTTGGCGGCCACTGTCGAGTTGCGCGGCCAGGCGGATGTCAGCGACGCGCTGGCCAAGCAGGACGCTGATGGAATCTGGGCGTGGTTGTGCATCAATGGTGTGATTGATGAAGTGGCAGTCATCAACGAATGGCAGGGCGATGCGATAGACATGGGTTGCATGGAGACCGTTTTGGCGCCCTGTGCCGGTGTGCTGGTGTTTGAGATTGGCCTGGGTGATTACGTCGAGGAGGGCCAGCGCTTTGCCCGTATCATCGGACGCCCTGGCGACCCGGCTTCCGAAGTCGCGTTGCATGCCGAGCAAACCGGACGCATGGTCACCGGCCACCGTGAACGCCTGGTGGCCCAGGGCGCGGTGGTCGCAAAGTTCACCGGAACGCGGTTATCCGAGGGCTACAACGGCGGGCCCCTTGACCCTTAACGACAGCTGGTAGCTACTTGCCATCATTGGAGGCGCGCGATAGGGTGATGGCTTGTTAGAGGTCACCCTCAGAAGGGAATCGATGCAATTTCAGGGATTTTTTATGTTAGGCAGCTGTTTTAGTTATTTTCTTTACGCATTCAGTTTTTTCTTTAATTTTGTCGAGGAACTAATATTTTTGGTTCATTTCCTGTTGCTTGGGTATCTGGATATTTTTGTTCTAAAGAACAAACTTACTTATCCCATCCAAAGTGAAGGCGGTTTCGATGCGCCTGCTTTAATTCAGGATCAGGATGACCTGAATCGCTGGGGACTCGCTAAATCAGTATTAAGAGCCATCGACACGACGCCCGATGCATGGTCCATAAGAATTGCGCTGTATGGTAAGTGGGGCACAGGGAAAACCAGTGTGCTCAATTTCATAGAGCAACAAATAAAAACGAGAGAGAAGCAGCGCGCCAAGAGCAACAGTGGTTCTAAAATAATTGTTGTGCGCTTCTCCGCTTGGAATGTTTCAGCGCCGGACGAAGTTGTTTTTCGCTTCTATCACGAACTCGCTGCGCGAGTGCGCTTACAAGGGAATTTATTGTTTTATGCTTTTCGCCAAGTTAAGCGGTTGCTTCATAAGCTGCTTAAAGCGATAAGCTCATTTGCGGAAGCGTTGGCTGGTTTTTTTAGTTCGCCGTTGGAGCCTATCTCTTCGGGTACAATCTCGGTAATGCGTAGCGCTGTTAATCAGGCCGTGACCTGGACGGCAATAGATAAAAAAGACTTGGCCAGGCTACAGCATGAACTCAATGGATACAGGGTGGTTGTGTTCATTGATGACCTTGATAGAGCTGACCCTGCAGTGATACCTAAAACAATGCTTGCTCTAAGAGAGCTGCTTGATTGGCCAAAATTTGCATTTGTACTTGCTTTTGATCTCGAGGTGGTCTCTTCAGCCCTCAGTAACTATTCGCCTATATTCGGTAGAGATGCTCGGCGTTTCCTAGAAAAAATCATTGATGTCCAGATGGTTGTACCTGAGCCCACAGAAGCAGAGATGGTCGCGATGGGGCGACGTCTTTTGGCGGACTGTGCTGATTTTATTCCTCCACAAGCCATTGAGCATGCGCTTGAGTGGCTGCCGCGCAATCCTCGCCTGGTAAAGGTAATAGTCCGAGATTTAGGCTTGCTTAGAAATGTCGGTAAGCGCCATAAAGACAGCGAGCTCAATTGGAAGGCAATTATCCTTCATACAATCCTAAAGCACGAAGCTCCAAAAACAATGTTGGAGGTTTATCCATCGTTGCTCGGAAATGATCAGGTCGTTCGTGAAAAAAATACCGCAGGAGGGGCGTCGGACGCAATAAAACACGCAGTGTCGCTTTCATTGGAAAAGAATGCCTCGGAGGACAGTGTTCCATTCAAAGCGCTTTTTGAAAAAGTGGTGGCACTGCAAAGCTTGCGTAAACTTGAAAGCCAGCAGCACATCCGCTATGAAATGGATCTATTGATTAAAGAACCGAGTTTCACGCTGTTAGAGTTTGAAGCGGCCTTAGAGGCGTGGCTGGTAAGTAAAAAAGGTTCTTGTGTATCGGAAATAATAAAAAGTGGTTGCGATGCTGGGCATGAGCGTGCGCCTGATATTGCAAAGAGAATGCTCGTTGTGACAATGATGCGCCTCGTTGAAGAGGCTGCTCTTGCTGCGAATGAAGAGGATCGTATTGCTTATGATCGGCAAATCATACGCGCAACAGCCTATATGGACTTTCTAAATTATTTATTCGTGTCGTGCGAACAGCCTGATTTAAAGCGTGTCGTTTCTGATTTTTCTGTTTGGCGTCAACTCAGCTTGGCCGCAGCCAATATGCATCGATTCGAGAAACACCTTGAGAACGATGAGTTAATTTGTCGGGCTGAGTCATTGTTGTATTCACAGGCGTTGATTTGCAACTCTCCTGTTGAGGTCATGAACTACTCAGTGGTCAATTTTCGAGAAGCTGAATCGAAGAGCTATTATTTTGCGCCTCGAACAATAACGATGTATGAGCGTGTGGCCGTTGATATGTCAAATGAGGCGGTTGCGGATATTATACGATGTTTCTATGTTTCAGGCGGAATCGCTGAAGCCTATAAAGGTGCTGAGCACGTCAATCAAATGAGGCGCCTACGCCTAATAAAACTGAGTTCGCCGCTTTACACCGAGCAAGGCTTGGAAAAAACTGTAGAAGCGTTTCATACTGGTGTAGATGATTACGTTGAGAGAATAATTTTTGCGGATAATATCATTGTTTTTTTGGAAGGCTTGATGGACTTGTCTAGGACGTGCGAGTTTAGCGAAGAGGAACATTTAAAACATGTTATCTCCGTCGTTGTTCCACCTGCTTGGCAAGCAATCCTGGCAGGACGTTCAAATAATCGGCGGCCTAAATATTTACTCAAAAAACAGGAAGACTTTGTTTTAGGCGGGTTTAACGTAGATTGGATGCCGCTTACAGCCGAACAACCTGAATAGAGCCAAAAGGGGAAGAGTATCCCTACAAACCCCTACGCCAATCTTGTGTATGTGCTAACACGCCCAGCCAACGAAAAGTCAGATATCAAAGCACGAACCCAACCGCTTCAACTGACGCATCCCACTGTCCAAATGCGCCCTGGCACTCGCCGGGTCGCCTTCACGCATTTGCGCATAGGCTTGTTGAGCCACAGCCGGGTCAATCGGCAGCAAGGGTTGCCCACTGGCCATGGCTTTCAACTGCACCTCGGCTGCACGCTCCAGGTAGTACAGGTCGTCCCAGGCTTCGGCGATATTCGGCGCAGCCACCATCACCCCATGGTTTTTCAGGAACAGGATATCGGCGTTGCCGAGCGCTTGGGCGATCCGCAGCCCCTCGCGGTTGTCCAGGGCCAGGCCGTTGTAGTGCTCATCCACCGCCGTACGCCCGTAGAATTTCAACGCGGTCTGCCCCAGCCACAGCAGCGGTGGGCCTTGCAGCAGGCACAGCGCGGTCGCATTGGGCATATGGGTATGGAACGCCGCCTTGATGCGCGGCTGCTGCTGGTGCAGTTGGGCGTGGATGTAGAACGCAGTGGCTTCCGGCGTACCGTCGCCATCGATCACGTTGCCGGCGAAATCACATACCAGCAATTGCGACGCGGTGATTTCCTCGAAGGCATAGCCGAACGGGTTGACGAAGAACAAACCGTCATGCCCCGGCACCGTGGCCGAAAAGTGATTGCAGATACCTTCTTCCAGGCCATGCAGCGCCGCCAATTGCAGGCAGGCGGCGAGTTCCACCCGGGCTTCGATGGCGGCAATCGTGTCGAGGTTGAAGCGCCCGGCGCGGGGGCCGAGCGATGTGGGTGTAAAGGTGTGGGCCATGGTTACCACCCCAGGGACTTGAACAGCTCGGGCACGCCGTCGAGGGTCGACAGGGTTGCGTCCGGCGTGTAGTCGGCGAGCAGCTGGCGGCCGGTACCACGGTCGATCCACACGCACCGAAAGCCGATATCCCGTGCGGCAGCGTGGTCCAGGTGCGGGCTGGCGCAGATGTGCACCACCTGGTCGAGGCTCACCCCGAGTTGCGCATGGGCATGGTCGAACAAGCGGCGATCCGGCTTATAGGCCCCTGCCTGCTGCGCGGTGATCACCCGGTCGATATGCCCACCCAGTTGCGCGACATTGCCCGCAATCACGTCATCGTCGGTATTGGAGACGATGCAGAGTTTGTAACCCTGCTGCTTTAACTGATTCAGTGTGCCCAGCACCTCGGGGAACGGCGGCATGGCGCCGATGCTGTCGGTCAGGATGGCTGCATCGTCAGGGCTGGCGCTCAGGCCTAGCTCTTTGAGCGCCAACTGCAATCCCAGCCCGGCCAGGGTGCGGAAGCTGCGATGGGGTGGCGTTTGTTCCAGGGCGTGTTCGTGGTGGTCGTAGACGCTGATCAGTGTCTCGCGGTCCACCTGGTGGTCACCCTTGGCATCGAGAATACGGTCGACAGCGGCGCGCAGGCCTTCATCCCATTGGATCAACGTGCCGTAGCAGTCAAAGGTCAGCCAGAGCGGGCGAGGGGAGTGTTCGAGCGGCATGGGGTCACCTGTGGGGTCGTGAGCGATACAGACAGCATAGAAACCCTGGCTGTCAGTTGGAAATTAAATTAACCTCTGCATCACATTTGTATAGTCGATATGAAGGCCGTCGCCATGTTTGATCTGGAACTGCTGCAAACCCTGGTCTGTGTCGTGGACGAAGGCAGCTTCACCCGCGCCGCCGAGCGGGTGCATCGCACCCAGTCCACGGTCAGCCAACAGATCCGCAAGCTGGAAGAAAATGTTGGCCAGGTGTTGCTGGTGCGTGACCGTTCCGGTCAGCAAGTCAGCCCCACCGAGCACGGCGAATTGCTGACCCATTACGCCCGCCGCCTGCTGAACCTGTCCCGCGAGGCCCGGGATGCGTTGAACACCGAAACCCACGTGGTGCCCGTGCGCCTGGGCGTACCGGAAGACTTCGACGCCACGCGCATGGCCTCGATGCTGTCCGGTTTCGTGCGCGCCCGGCCCGAAGCGCGATTGGAAACGGTCAGCGGCATGAGTACCGATCTGCGTCGGCAACTGGACGCCGGCGAAATTGACGTCGCCCTGATCAAACGCGAAGCCGGCAGCGGCGAGTGCCATGGCAGTTGGCCGGAGTCGCTGGTGTGGGTATGTGGCCAGCATCAGGACCTGCAGGTCGAAACCCTGCCATTGGCGCTGTTCCCCCAAGGCTGCATTTATCGACAGCGCGCCATCCGCACCCTGGACAAGGCACGACGCAGTTGGCGCGTGGCGTTTGGCAGCCATAGCCTCACGGGTATCCAGGCGGCGGTATCGTCTGGCTTGGGAGTCAGTATCCTGCCCACCAGCGCGGTATTGCCCAGCCACCGCATTTGCACGGAGTTGCCGCCGGTGCCGGCCTCGGAACTGGCGTTGATCAGCAGCGCAGAGCGCTTGAGTGCCACCCACCGCAGCTTGATCGACTGCCTGCGCGAGGAGCTGTCACGCGCCCCGAGTGGTCAGCAGCAAGCGTTCCAGCTCGGGCACCGGTAAAGGCCGGCTGAACAGGTAGCCCTGGACCTGGTCACACCCGGCCTCTTTCAGGAACGCCAGCTGCGCCGGGGTTTCCACGCCTTCGGCCACGGCGCGCAGGTTGAGGCTGTGGGCCAACTCGATGATCGTGCGGGCAATGGCAGCGTCCTGGGGGTTGGTGGTGACTTCGCGGATGAAGGCGATATCGATCTTCAGGGTGTCCAGGGGAAAACGTCGCAGGTACGCCAGGCTGGAATAGCCGGTGCCAAAATCATCGATGGCAATTTTCACGCCCATGTCGCGCAGGCGCTGCAGGCTGCTGATGGTGTGCTGGATATTTTCCATCAAGGAGCTTTCGGTGAGTTCCACTTCCAGCCACTGGGGCGCCACGCCGGCGTCGGCCAGGCACTGGCGGATATCGGCTATCAGGTCGCCTTCGATCAATTGCTGGCCGGACACGTTCACCGACACCTCAATGGCCCCGATGGCGCCGCGTTGCCAGGTTGCGATCTGCTGGCAGGTGTGTTCGATCACCCAGCGGCCCACGGCAACGATCAGGCCCAGTTGCTCCAGGATCGGCACGAACACTGCAGGCGACACCGCGCCATACCCAGGCCGCTCCCAACGCAACAAGGCTTCCAGGCCGCACACCTGGCCGTCGGCCACTGTTCGTTTGGGTTGGTAGTGCAGCTGGAACTCACCGGCGGTGACGGCCTGGCGCAAGGCGTTTTCCAGGTCCAACCGTGCCAGGTCGTGCACGTTCATCTTCGCGGTTTCGCTGCCGCGCTCGCGCAGTTGCTGTTCGAGCATCAGGCTGTGGGTTTTCAGTTGATCGCCATAGGTTTTCAGGCGCAGCAGGTTGCGCACGCGCAGCCACAGCTCCACACGCTCCACGGGTTTGCTGATGAACTCTTCGGCGCCGGTCTGCAGGCCGCTCAGTCGCGCGCTGGGTTCACTCAGCGCCGAGAGCATGATGATCGGGATATTCGCCGTGGCCGGGTCGTTCTTGAGATGGTTGGCCACTTCGTAGCCGTCCATGCCCGGCATCATGATGTCCAGCAGGATCAGGTCCGGGGGCTGCTCGGCCACCAGGGCCAGGGCCTCTTCGCCGCTGGCAACGCTGTGGGTGTGGTAGCCCTCGTATTGCAGCAGGGTCTCCAGCAGTTTGCGCACCTGAAGTTCATCATCGACGATCAGCAACGTTGCCATGGCGGGTTCATCCAAGGGGTGGGGAGGGCAACAGCGTGTCGATCACCTGATACAGCGCCTTGTAGCGCAGCGGCTTGATCACATAGGCATCGCAACCGGCCAGGCAGGTCTTCTCGCGGTCTTCCTTCATGGCCATTGCGGTCAGTGCGATCACCGGGATATGTGCCGTGAGCGGGTCTTTTTTAAGCAGCGCCGTGGCGGCCAGACCGTCCATGCCCGGCAACTGGATGTCCATCAGGATCAGCGCCGGTTGCTGTTCCCGGGCCAGGGTCAGCCCGGTTTCGGCATCGGCGGCCCACAGCACGCTATGGCCGGCATTCACCAGCAGCAAGCGGGCCAGGCGCATATTGGCTTCGTTGTCTTCCACGATCAGGATGCAGGCCATGGTGCCTCCGACTCCAAGGCACGGTGCAGCGGCAGCCACACCACAAAGCGTGCGCCCAGGCCTTCGCGGCTGGCCACTGCGACACTGCCGCCATGCAGCTCGGTGAGCTGCTTGACCATCGCCAGGCCCAGCCCGGTGCCTTCGAATTTGCGCGCCAGGCTGCTGTCGATCTGGCTGAACGCCTGGAACAACTTGCCCATGTCGTCCTGCGCGATGCCCAGGCCCGTGTCGCTCACGCTCAATTCGAGAAACACTTGTTGCGCACTGGGGGGCAGTTCAAATCCGTGCACGGGCCAATCACCGCGAATGCGGCCCACCTGCTCACGGCTGACTTCACGCACCGCCAGGGTCACACAACTGCCGTGCTCACTGAACTTCACCGCATTGGCCAGCAGGTTGTAGACGATCTGCTTGGTCTTGCGCAGGTCCAGTTGCAGCAGGCCCAAGTCATCGGGGCTGTCGAGTTTCAACTGGATACGCTGCAACGCGGCTTTCTCCCGCACGATCAACAGGCTGTTGGCCAACAGCCCGGCCAGGTCCACGGTTTCCAGCTCCAGGCCCATCATGCCGGCCTCGACCTTGGACAGGTCGAGGATGTCGTTGATCAGCGCCAGCAAGTGCTGGCCGCTGGTGAAAATGTCGCCGATGTATTCGCGCTGGGTGTCGCTCATCTCGCCCACCAGGCCATCCTTGAGGGCTTCGGAAAAACCGATCACCGCGTTCAACGGGGTGCGCAGCTCGTGGGACATCGTGGCCAGGAACTCCGACTTCATGTGGCTGGCGTGTTCCAGTTCCAGGTTCTTTTCCTCCAGCGCCCGTTCAAAGCCTTTGCGCTCGACTTCTTCCTGCTTGCGGGCGGTGTTGTCGGTGCCGATCAACAGGTAGCCGATGATCGTGTCATGCCGGTTGCGCAGGGCCGTCACCGACACCATGGCCGACAGGCGACTGCCGTCCTTGCGGATGTACGTCAGCTCGTAGATGTCCTCGATACCCCGCGAAGCCTTGAACACCAGCGCTTCGAAGCCCGGTGTGATCGGTGTGTCCAGTTCCTGGCTGAGGGCGGCTGCGCGGGTGATCAGCTCGGCCGGGTCGGAGATGTCGGCCGGGGTGATGCGGTTGACCACGTCGGCGGCGGCATAACCGAGCATGCGTTCGGCGCCGACATTGAAGATCTGGATCACCCCTTTTTCATCGGTGGCGATGCTGGAGAAATAGGCGCTGTTGAAGATGGCGTCTTGCAGGGCGCCGGTCTTGAGCAGGGTTTTCTGACGTTTGAACTCGACGATCTTTTCGGCGCGTGATTGCGGCGGGTCGGTGGGGCGTGTGTCCATCGCGGCGATGTTCCGTGGTATCAGGCCCGCCATCGTCAACGGCGATGGCGCAGAGCATGCTCACAGAAGATCGCCACAGGGCGACGAGGAGGAGATGAGGTTTCTGAACCTTAGCAGAGTTTATGGCGTTTTGATGGCGGTCACCCCCGGGGGATGACAGAGATTTCATCCAATTGAACGAGGTGAAACGTTTAATCAAGCGATAAACGGCATACGCAAGCGCTTGCGCAACAAAATGTATCTGGCTTAGAGTCGGCAGCACTCGACAACAAAAATAATAAAACCAGGAGCTCATTCATGAGCCTTGAACCCTTGCTTGAAATGCAGGGCATCAGCAAAACCTTCAACGGTGTGCGGGTGCTCAAGTCAGTCGGCCTGAAAGTCTACCCCGGCGAAATCCACGCCTTGATGGGGGAGAACGGTGCCGGCAAATCCACGCTGATGAAAATCCTTTCCGGCGCCTACCAGGCTGACCCCGGTGGTCAGATCTGCATCGACGGCCAGCCCGTCGCCACCTTCGACCCCGCCAGCGCCAAGACCCACGGCATCGCCGTCATCTACCAGGAGCTGAGCCTGTGCCCCAACCTCAGCGTGGCCGAGAACATCTACCTGGGCCGTGAACTGCGCCGTGGCTGGACCATCGATCGCAAAGGCATGCAGGCCGGTTGTGTGGACGTGCTGCACCGCCTGGGCGCCGAATTCAAACCGTCGACGCCGGTCAGCAGCCTGTCGATCGCCGAGCGCCAACTGGTGGAAATCGCCCGCGCGTTGCACGGCCACGCCAGGATCCTGGTGATGGACGAACCCACCACGCCGCTGTCCTCCCGCGAAACCGACCGCCTGTTTGCGCTGATCAAGCAACTGCGCAGCCAGGGCCTGGCGATCATCTATATCAGCCATCGCATGGCCGAAATCTACGAGTTGTCCGACCGCGTCTCGGTGCTGCGCGACGGCCAGTACATTGGCGAGTTGACCCGCGATGTGCTGTCGGCCGAAGTGCTGGTGAAAATGATGGTGGGGCGCGACCTGTCCGGCTTCTACAAGAAGGAACACGCCGCGTACAACCCCGGCGACGTGGTGATGCGCGTGCGCGACATGGCGGACGGCAAGCGTGTGCGCCACTGCAGTTTTGACCTGCACGCCGGCGAAGTGCTGGGCATCGCCGGTTTGGTCGGGGCAGGGCGCACGGAACTGGCGCGCTTGATCTTCGCCGCCGACCCGCGCACCAGCGGCACCCTGGAAGTGGTGGGCAAGACGGTCACTCAATTGCGCACCCCGGCCGACGCCATCCGCGCCGGCGTGGTGTACCTCACCGAAGACCGCAAGGCCCAGGGCCTGTTCCTGGACATGAGCGTGGCCGACAACATCAACGTCTGCGCCTGTGTGCCGGATGCCCATGCCGGTGGCGTGCTCGACCGCAAGCACGCGTCGCAGCGCTCCAAGGATGCGATCCAGTCACTGTCGATTCGCGTGGCCTCGGGCAAGGTCAACGTCGGCGCCTTGTCGGGCGGCAACCAGCAAAAGGTGCTGTTGGCGCGCTTGCTGGAGGTCAAGCCTCATGTGTTGATCCTCGACGAGCCCACCCGTGGCGTGGACATCGGTTCCAAATCCGAGATCTACCGCATCATCAATCAACTGGCGCTGGCCGGCGTGGGCATCGTGGTGATCTCCAGCGAGCTGCCGGAAATCATCGGCACCTGCGACCGCGTGCTGGTGATGCGTGAAGGCCAGCTGGTGGCCGAAGTCGGCGGGGCATCGGGCCACGCCATTTCCCAGGAACGCATTATTGACCTCGCCACCGGTGGCGATCAGGTGGTTGCCCATGGCTGAGTTGAACATTGCTCCAACAGGTAAGGCAGAACGCGCACGTGAACTGATGCGCACAGTGGGCATGTTGCCGGTGCTGGTCCTGTTGCTGGTGGGGTTCGCCCTGGCCAGCGAGAACTTCATGACCGTGCAGAACCTGTCGATCATCACCCAGCAGGCCTCGGTCAATGTGGTGCTGGCGGCGGGCATGACCTTTGTGATCCTCACGGCGGGGATCGACCTGTCCGTGGGGGCGATCCTGGCGGCCTCTGCCGTGGTGGCGTTGCAGGTGTCGCTGTCGCCGCAGTTCGGCATGTTCGGGATTGCGGCCGGTATCGGCTTCGGCCTGTTGCTGGGCCTGGTCAATGGCGGGCTGATCGCGTTCATGCGCCTGCCACCGTTTATTGTCACCCTGGGTGCACTGACTGCCATGCGCGGCCTGGCTCGCCTGCTGGCCGATGACAAGACCGTGTTCAACCCCGACCTGCCGTTTGCCTTTATCGGCAACGACTCGATCCTTGGCGTGCCGTGGCTGGTGGTCATTGCCGTGGCGGTGGTGGTGCTGTCGTGGTTCATTCTGCGCCGCACCGTGATGGGCGTGCAGATCTACTCGGTGGGCGGTAACCCGGAAGCGGCGCGGCTGTCGGGGATCAAGGTGTGGAAAGTGCTGCTGTTCGTCTACGCCATGTCCGGCGCCCTGGCCGGGCTGGGCGCGGTGATGAGCGCCTCGCGCCTGTTCGCCGCCAATGGCCTGCAACTGGGCCAGTCCTATGAGCTGGATGCGATTGCTGCGGTCATCCTCGGCGGCACCAGTTTTACCGGTGGCGTCGGCACCATCGGCGGCACGCTGATCGGCGCCCTGATCATCGCGGTGCTCACCAACGGCCTGGTGCTGCTGGGGGTGTCGGACATCTGGCAGTACATCATCAAGGGCATCGTGATCATTGGCGCGGTGGCGCTGGATCGGTATCGCCAGTCCGGTGCGCGGACCTGAATTGACTCCCCTAACAATCACAAGAGAGACCGGTATGAACCTCAAACGCATCTTTCCCGTTGTCGCCTTGGCTGCCCTGATGTCCCAGGCGGTAGAAGCCCGTGAACTCAAAGCCCTGGGCATCAGCATGGGCTCGCTGGGCAATCCGTATTTCGTGACCCTGGCCGACGGCGCCACCGCGCGGGCCAAAGAGCTGAACCCCAACGTCAAGGTCACGTCGGTGTCGGCTGACTATGACTTGAGCAAGCAGTTTTCGCAGATCGACAACTTCATTTCGTCCAAGGTTGACCTGATCCTGCTCAACGCGGTGGACCCGTCCGCCATGGCCTCGGCGATCAAGAAAGCCCGCGACGCGGGGATTGTGGTGGTGGCGGTGGACGTGGATGCCAAGGGCGTGAACGCCACGGTGCAGACCGACAACGTCGAAGCCGGCAAGCTGGCCTGCCAGTTCCTGGTGGACAAGCTCTCGGGCAAAGGCAATGTGATCATCCAGAACGGCCCGCAGGTGACCGCCGTGACCGACCGCGTGAAGGGTTGCAAAGCCGCCCTGGCCAGCGCGCCGGAGATCAAGGTGCTGTCCGATGACCAAGACGGCAAGGGCTCCCGCGAGGGCGGCTTGAACGTGATGCAGGGTTACCTCACGCGCTTCCCGAAAATCGACGGCCTGTTCGCGATCAACGACCCGCAAGCCATCGGCAGCGACCTGGCGGCCAAACAGCTTAAGCGCAGCGGCATCATCATCACGTCGGTGGACGGCGCCCCGGACATCGAAAACGCGCTGAAGACCGAGTCGCAGATCCAGGCTTCTGCCAGCCAGGACCCCTGGGCCATGGCCCAGACTGCCGTGAACGTGGGCAATGACATTCTCAATGACAAGGCCCCGGCCGAAGCGGTTACCCTGCTCACGCCAAAACTGATCACCCGTGACAACGTCGGTTCGTACAGCGGCTGGTCGAGTAAACATTGATCCACTAAAAAAGGGGTAGCAGCGTCGTGGTCACCATGGATGACGTGGCAAGCAGGGCGGGGGTGTCGACGTCGACGGTGTCCCATGTGCTGAACGGCACCCGCAAAGTCAGCCCGGCCACCGTGCAGGCGGTGCAGCGTGCGATCGAGGAACTGGGTTACATCCCCAACACCCTGGCGCGCTCGCTGGCTCGGTCGAGCACCAGCACGATTGGCGTGGCGATCTCGGCGCTGTCCAACCACTACTTCAGCGAAACCGTGCACGCGATCGAAACCGAGTGTGCGCGGCACGGCTACATGATGCTGTTTGTCGACCCCCACGACGACCCGGAGCAGGAATTGCGGGTGGTCACGGCGCTGCACCATCGGCGGGTCGATGGGATCTTGCTGGCACCGTCTACGGGTTCTTTGGCTTTGGAGTACTTGCAGGCCAACGAGGTGCCGACCGTGTTGGTGGATCGCATGATGAGTGAGCGGTTTGACCAGATCGGCGTGGAGAACACCCAGTCCACCCAGGCGCTGGTCAGCCATTTGATTGAACACGGCCACCGACGCATCGGCTTCATTGCCGGACGTGCGGGGCTGGGCACCACCGATGAACGCGTGGCCGGCTACCGCCAGGCCTTGCACGCCGCCGGTCTGGCGTTTGATCCGCAGTTGCTGGTCAACGGCGGTTCCAGCAGCGAGCCGGCGCGGGCCGCCACCGCACACTTGCTGGCCCTGGAGACGCCGCCCACGGCGATCATGGCCGGCAACAACCTGATGACCCTCGGCGCCATGCATGCCTTGCGCGATGCGCGCATCGAGGTACCGGCGCAAATGGCCCTGGTGGGCTTCGACGATTTTGACTGGGCGGATTTCTTCGTGCCGCGCCTGACGCTGATTGCCCAGCCAGTGCAGGACCTGGGCACCCGCGCGGTGCATCTGCTGCTGCAACGCATGGCCTCACCCGACGCGCCCACCCACAGCGTGCGGCTGGCACCGAGCCTGCAAATCAGACATTCATGTGGCTGTACTGGATTGGAATGACACGCGTATGAGCACACCCGTTTCCCTCGGCATCGACCTTGGCACCTCGGAACTCAAGGCCATCCTGATGGACCTTGATGGCGCTGTATTGGCCCATGCCGGCGTGCGCCTGAGCGTGTCGCGACGCCACAGCGGCTGGTCCGAACAAGCGCCAGAGGATTGGTGGCAGGCCTGCCTGCAGGCCTTGGAGCAACTGCGTGCCCATGCAGCGTTTGCCCAAGTGGCGTGCATCGGCCTGTCGGGGCAGATGCATGGCGCGGTGCTGTTGGGGGATGACAACCGAGTGTTGTACCCGGCGATTTTGTGGGACGACTCACGCGCTGTGGCCGAAGCCGAGCAGCTGGGCCCGGGCTTTGCCGACGTCACCGGCAGCCTGCCCATGGCCGGGCTGACGGCGCCGAAACTGCTGTGGCTGCAACGGCACGAACCTGAGGTGTTCGCGGCCATTGACTGCGTACTTTCGCCTAAGGATTACCTGCGTTTGCGCCTGACGGGCGAGCGTATCAGCGAGATGTCCGACGCGGCGGGAACGCTGTGGCTGGACGTGGCGAACCGCCAATGGTTCACCCCCATGGTACGCGCGACGGGCCTGGCCCCTGCGCAGATGCCACGGTTGGTCGAAGGCGGCGCAGCGAGTGCCCAGTTGACGGCATCCGAACTGGGTCTGTCGTCGCAGGTGGTGATCGCAGGCGGTGGCGGCGACAACCCGGTGGCCGCCGTCGGTATTGGCGCGATCAATGCCGGCGATGGTTTCATCACCCTGGGCACCAGCGCGGCGATTGTCGCGATCACTGATCATGCGGCCGGCAACCCGGCCAGTGCCGTGCACAGTTTTTGCCATGCGTTGCCAGACCGTTGGTACACCATGGGCGCGATGCTGGCGGGTGCCAGTTGCTTGCGCTGGGTCACGCGGCTGACTGGCACGGCGGATGAGCAGACGTTACTGGATCAGGTGCAGGTGCAGTTGCCGATAGGGCACCCTGTGCCGTTGTCGACCCCGCTGTTTTTGCCCTACCTGGCGGGTGAGCGCACCCCGCACAACGACCCTTTGCTGCGTGGCGGCTTTATGAACCTGGGCCATGACTGCACGCCCGCGATGCTGGGTTATGCGGTGATGGAGGGGGTGGGCTTTGGTTTGCTTGATGCGTTGCGTGCGGTGCAATCGGCGGGCGCTGACGTCGGCGCGTGTGCCCTGGTGGGCGGCGGTGCACGCAGCGAGTATTGGGCACAGTTGCTGGCCAATATCCTGCGGCGGGAGATCTTCACCCTGCACGGCAGTGAGCTGAGCGCGTGCATCGGTGCGGCGAAGCTGGGGTTCCTGGCCGTCGGGCAGGGTGCGAACCTGCTGCAGGCGGGGATGCCGGTGAAGGCGCGGTATATGCCGGATGCTGCGCAGTACGAGGTGTTGTCGGCCCGCTACCACCAGTTCCAAGGCTTGCTATCGGCCGCCAGATCCCTGCACGAATAAACCACACAGATAAAACTGTAGGAGCCGGCAAGCCGGCGCCTACAGGTGTGTGGTGGGTTTAGCGCGCCAGTTCACGCAATACAGTCAGCAGCGGTGTGCTGCCCTTGATCACATGCTCATGCTCGAAACAGATCCAGCCTTCGTTGAAACCGTCCACCATGCGCATGCGTGGCAATGGGTTCTGCGCGCCTTGTGAACGCAACAACGCTTCCCAGGTATCACGCTCAACCACCTCGGCGCGTACGTCACGTTCGAGTATCTGCGCCAATGCCTGGGCAATATCGTTGGGGCTCACCCATTGCCCTTCCAATTCCACCACCCGCTGCCCGGACCAGTCCTGTTGCAGCAGTTGCGCCGCCAATACGCCGATGTCCGCCGTGGCAATCATCGGTATGGCCTTGTCCAAGGGTTGCAGGAAACTGTGGATCACCCCGGTTTCGCGCGCTGTGATCACGTCGTAAGCCGCGTTTTCCATGAACCAGCCCGGACGCAGGAAGGTCACCGGCAGATCGAGGGCGCCGAGGGCTTGCTCCATCAGGGTGCGCTGGGTCAGCAGATTGACCTGCTCGGCCTGGGCGCCAATGGTGGACAGGCACAACACCTTCTTCGGTGCTGCCGCCTGCAATGCCTGGCTCACGGCGGCGATCACCGCACGGGCCTCGGGGAAACCGGGCAGTGGGTCAAACCCCGGTGGCGGCAGGATAAACACGCCGGTGGCACCTTTGAACGCAACGGTCAGCGCCTGGGCGTCTTCCATCTGGGCGAATGCCACTTCACAGCCCAGATCCGCCCAATACGCCGCCTTGGCCTCATCGCGAATCACCGCACGAACCGGTTGGCCCGCCTTGAGCAGATTGCGCGCCAGGGCGCCGCCGACTTTGCCTGTAATACCGGTAATCACGTACATGAGCTTTACACCTGTGGTTCCAATGAGTGGAGCCCAGCATAAAGACCGTCGACTGTTGACAGAATAGCGATCAAGTCACTGCGCAAGTGACTCAAAATCATCAATGCGGCAGCGGTGGCAAACGTCGTTTCACCGGGGTCTTCTTGACGATGGCGGTGTTGGTTTCGGCGTAGTGGTTGAGGCGGTCAAGCAGGGTGTCCAGTTGCTCCATGGTGCGCACGTGCAGGCGCGCGATGAAGCAGTCGTCGCCGGTGACCTTGTCGCACTCGGTGAACTCGGGAATTGCCTGGATCTGGCGTTCGACTTCTTGCAATTGGCCGGGCAGGGGGCGAATACGCACGATGGCCTGCAGCAGGTAACCAAAATGCTTGGGGTCGATGTCGACCGTGTAGTGGGTCAGTACGCCGCGCTCTTCAAGGCGGCGCAGGCGTTCGCCGACACTGGGCGAAGACAGCCCGGTAATGCCGGCCAGGGCCTTGAGGGACAATCGCGAGTCGTCCATCAGGGCGGCGATCAGTTGCTGGTCGATGGTGTCAAGCATGGTGTCCGCCTAATAAGAAAAGGTGATTCTAAGGTTTTGCCTTTTTTAGTCGCTGGAGCTGCTGCCGAGCAGATTGCCATAATTGAGCCTCACTTGAGGAGCTTCCATCGTGGACACATCTATCCGTCGCGGTTCGTGGGAAATGATCGCCGCCATGCTGATCTCCGGCACCATTGGTTGGTTTGTGCTGGTGTCCGGCGTGTCGGTGATCGAAGTGGTGTTCTGGCGTTGTGTGATCGGCGGGCTGACGCTGCTGCTGGTGTGCGCCGTGCTCGGTTACCTGCGCCTGGACCTGCTCAGTTGGGCCAAGGTCGGGCTGGCGGTGCTCAGTGGCGTGGCGATTGTCGGCAATTGGTTACTGCTGTTTGAATCCTATTCCCACGCGTCCATCGCCATCAGCACGGCGGTGTACAACGTGCAGCCGTTCATGTTGGTGCTGCTGGCGGCGGTGTTTCTCGGTGAAAAAATCACCGTGTTGAAGCTGGCATGGTTGAGCGTGGCGTTCCTCGGCATGCTGGCGATTGTCACCGCCCATGGCGGGCAGCAGAGTGGCGGGGATTATCTGGTGGGGATCGCACTGGCGTTGGGGGCGGCGTTTTTGTATGCGGTCGCGGCATTGATCATCAAGCGCCTGAAGGCGGTGCCGCCGCATTTGATGGCACTGATCCAGGTGGCAACCGGCGCCGTGTTGCTGGCCCCCTTGGTGCCCTGGAACAGCCTGCCGACTGCGCCCACTGCCTGGGCGGCGTTGGTCACCCTGGGAATGGTGCACACCGGCTTGATGTATGTGTTGCTCTACGGCGCGATCCAGAAACTGCCGACGGCGTTGACTGGCGCGCTGTCGTTCATCTACCCGATTGCGGCGATTTTTGTCGACTGGTTTGCCTTCGGGCACCGCCTGGGCTGGCTGCAATGGCTGGGCGTGGTGGCGATCTTATTGGCGGCGGCTGGGCTGCAGCGGGGCTGGGGTAGCCTCGCCATCCTTCGTAGACGCACACCTGCGTAACGGTATGTCCGCTAGCGTGTAGGATATTAAGAATAATTATGAGTTCATTGGAACAAACTCCCACGTAAGCACCACCCAAGAGATGGCAAGCATCGCAGTAGAAATACTGCATTGCTTTGAAATAGATCCGCCAACAGAGGGTGGAGCTTTCGCTGGATAGCGATTGCCTTATAAATAAAAGTGTCAACCGAAGTAAGCATTACGCGCGCCACACAGAGTAGTAAATAAGTTGTCGGTACATCGGAATGGGCAATGCTGAGTTGTGCTGAATAGAACAACAGGGCGGTCAATGATGTGAATGCCTGGCATGTAAAGGATGAGTTGGCCCTTAACGCTTTAACAACGGCGCCTTGAAAAGGTTGCGTCGGCAAACCTTGGTAATCGCTAATCATGATCAATGACTCAATTGGTAATTTCGGACATTCAACTCCTTTGTTTGACTCGACAGCTTCCTGGCGTTCGGCGCCAGACCAGATCAAACCGGCGGGGGCTGCCGGACTTGACGACGTCTCAAACACCATCAAGGACAACGTTCGTGAGTACATGGTGAACGGCTTGAATACTGGCAACTTGCGGCCTGAGGTCCAACAACTGCTCGATGCGGTATTATTTCTCGGCAAACAAGGTTTACCAAAGGTTGAAGTGAGCCGTTTGAAGGCAGAGGGCAATGTGGCCAAGGACGCTATCGTTATACAGCGCGTGCCTTCTGAGTCAAAGAAGCCCAATGTGGTGCTGTTAATCCCCCATCAACTTGCGCCGTCCTTTCAAACGTTCAATAGCGTTGCCGAGATGAACACTTGGCTGAAAAAGCTGGCTGACGATCCGGCGCAACTCAATTGGCCGGCGCCGGACGCTTCCGACGGCGCCTCACGCAGTAGGCGCAAACGTGAAACCCACGAGCAGCAACACCCCGCCACGGTGGTGGAAATAGCCAATACGCCAGCGAAGGTCGTTGATATTACGCCGCCTCGAATAGAGCCTGGCAAGCCGAATGCCGCAGCGCCGGGTGAAAAAATTGAACAGTCGGCTCAAACCATTGTTGATCTGGCCGATCAGATGGAAGAGCAATATCCTACCCCTGAAAAGGTAGTGGCTGAGCAGGTGCGCAAAGACATCAAGGAATTCACAAAACAAAATGGCCCATCAGAGATTGATATTGACCCCGACAAGGTGTTTATTCAGCACTTCAGTGAAGATGATCCTGACTATAAGAAACACGGATTCCATCCCAAAGGTTATGTGATCGGTGACCACAAACCGACGAGCGCGCCCAAGTCGTTAACACAGGCAGTCGCGGACAACGATCCTTGGCTGGATGATCGTGTCAGCGGAGGGCAAATCGTTATCTTTTCGGGGGATCCGAACAATCCGAAGTACAGCCCTGATAAAAAAATCGATATAGATCCTGCTTTACTGCCCTCAATTGCACGTAATCGAGATATCGCAAAACTGTACGGAGCGGCGCAGCAAAAGTTCTGGAAGGAAAACATGGGGACTATGCAGGCGTTACACGAAAAAAATTATATGTTCCGTGCCGGGCTCGACGCAGCGAACGGTAAGCTGTCGAAAGAAGGTTTGGCGATGGTGGTTGAAGCGGCAGAGTTCGATACCCCCGGAAAGTCCGACTCGGAGCATGTAGAACGCTCGATGTTGGAAATCAATAATTATCGAGCCACTGACATTGCCGTGCTGAAGCACAAGCAAACCGGTCGGATCGTGGTGTATATGCCCGGCGATGGGCAATCGTTCTTTGAATTCAAGGACGAGGCCGCGATGCGTCAGTGGATCCATGACGTGGCAAAGAGTCAGGAGGGGCGTGCAGAGTTGGAGCGGCACTTTACCGATTACCATCTTCGCGATGGGCCTATCAAAAAAGGCGTCAGCAGCACATTAAAGAATATCGGTGAAAACACTAAGAACTATCTTCCCGGCGTAGTGGGCTATGGTCGACCTCACAGCCGTATCGAAGGAAATATGTTCGAAAACCTGACCAAACTCCAGGCATGGGATGCGGTATCGGACGGTGACGAAAGGATCAAGTCGAACCGTAAGATTCTTATATCTCGTGTATCCCACATAGCGGGGGCGGTGGGGGTGATTATCCCGCCTGCGGTGTTTTTGACGGCGCCCACTCAGATCGTGATTGGTGCATGGCAGGCCAACAATGGACACACTGAGGCAGAGCGCAAGGCAGGTCTTGTTGATGCCGGTTTTGCCGTAGGTGACGCTGCGCTGTCGGTCTTACCAACAAAATGGGTGGGGAAACTGCTAAAGCCTGTGGTTAAAAGAGGCTCAAGATTAATCAAGGGACTCGGCAACACTAAGGGCCGTTATTCACTTGGGCGCCGCGCACCAAAAGCGTATGAGCGGCAGGGTGTTGAAGGCACCTACACACCTAAACCAAATGGCAAGGAACCCATCACGGTAACCGCTCCGGTACCTAAAGAGAAACCCATTGCCTATCCCGGTATGACAGGGAAGGTGCCGGTCGAAGAAATAACTGCCCAGAAGGGAAAATTGATCAAATTGGGCGGTACCATGGACAGCCTCACAACAGTCGACGATGGTCTCTTTACCTTTGTGGACCTCAATAAGAAAGAATCGAAAGTACGACTGAATATCCTGGCGCATGGAGAAGATCCAGGCGGTTGGTCATTGCGCACTAACACCAAAACGCCTGCCAGGATTGTCTACAACGGCAAGCCGCACACGCCACAAGAATTGCTGGATGCATTAAGGGCCAAAGGGATCAACCCGAGCGATTACGACAACGTGCGGTTACTGATGTGTTACTCCGGCAATGGCGAAAATGCATCCTTTGCTGCTGAGTTCAGTAGGCTTATTGGCAAGCCTGTCAAAGGCTATGAGGGTACCCTGTCTGCCTATATGAGCCCCGAGAAGATCAACGGACTAAAAGGCGTGGCGAAGTACCACATTGCAGAAGCCTTGGGCGGTGAGGTTGAGCTGCTCCCCGTAGAGCGTCGAGCGGTGGACCACGTCAGTACGCAACTTGTGACGGGTAAGTTAGCCAGCGAAAAGTTTAGAGCTGCAAAGAAAAATCCACATTACAATCCGATCAAGGCGTGGACGTTCACTTATCGGCCCGTGACCTTCACTCCGGCGCGTTGAGAAATAAGTAAGACGAATCAACACAGTGCTGTAGTGAGCGGGCTTGCCCCGCGCGGCGGCGTGTCAGGCGCCTCTTGTACGTCTGACACACCGCGGCGCGGGGCAAGCCCGCTCACTACAGTTAGTGGGTGCCTTGGAAGATGATGTTTTCGGGGTTGAAATGCTCTACCGAGCTGCCCGGTTGTGGCAGGCCGAGGATGTGGCCCTTGATCTTGCCGACCACGTGCATTTCGCAGGGCTTGCAGTCGAACTTGAGGGTCAGCACTTCATCACCGTGAATCAACTGCATCGGCGCGACCTTGGTCTTCACCCCGGTCACGCCCTTGGCCTGTTTAGGACACAGGTTGAACGAGAACCGCAGGCAATGCTTGGTGATCATCACCGGCACTTCGCCCGTTTCTTCGTGGGCTTCAAAGGCCGCGTCGATCAGCTTCACGCCATGACGGTGGTAGAAGTCACGCGCTTTCTGGTTGTAGACGTTGGCCAGGAACGACAAATGCGCTTCCGGGTACACCGGTGGCGGTGTGGTCTCGGCTTTGCGCCCGCCACGGGGGTGAGCGGCCACGCGGGCAGCTGTCAGCGCTTCGATCACTTCGCGGCGCAAGGCCTTGAGCTGCGAGTTGGGAATGAAGAATGCCTGCGGTGCATCCAACTGGATGTTCGTGGCGTGGTATTCGGTAGTGCCCAACTGGCCGAGCAAGTCACGCAGTGTGTCCAGCGCCTGTTCCGGTTTGTTGGCCACGCCAAACGGGCCGGGCAGGGTGACGCTGGCGCTGATGCCTTCTTCGCTGGTGGCGGTCACTTCCAGCTGTTCTTCACGCAGACGAGCAGCCCAGGTCAGCCCGATGCGGCGTTCGGATGAGGTCTTGAGCAGCGCCTGTTGCCAGTTGTGGTCCAGGTTGCGGTTCAGCGGGTGGTTCGGGCGCAATTGGTGCAGGCCAGCCGGCATTTCGTTCGGCTCGACGCGGTAGCGATAGCGCTTCTCACCGTCTTCCTCGAACTCACCTTTAGGCTCGGCGATGTTGGCGCGGAACCCCACCACTTCGCGCTTGATCAGCACGTTGAGGCCATCGCCATTGGACAGCGGCTCATGGGTGACCACTTGCAGGTCACGCTTGCCGGCTTTTTCCACCATACCTACCGGCAAGCCGGTGAAGGTCGGGGTGTCGAAGGCGCCGATGTCGACCTTGCGGTCGGTGACGAAATAGTCGGTGCTGCCACGGTGGAAGGTTTTTTCCGGGTCGGGCAGGAAGAAGTGCGCGGTACGGCCGCTGGACGCGCGGGCCAGGTCCGGGCGGTCTTCGAGCACGTCATCGAGGCGCTGGCGGTAGTAGGCGGTGATGTTCTTCACATAGCCCATGTCCTTGTAGCGGCCTTCGATCTTGAACGAGCGCACACCGGCTTCCACCAGGGCGCGAATGTTGGCGCTCTGGTTGTTGTCTTTCATCGACAACAGGTGTTTTTCGAAGGCCACGACACGGCCCTGGTCATCTTTCAAGGTGTATGGCAGGCGGCAAGCCTGGGAGCAGTCGCCACGGTTGGCGCTGCGGCCATTCTGCGCGTGGGAGATGTTGCACTGCCCGGAGAACGCCACACACAGCGCGCCGTGGATGAAGAACTCGATGGCGGCATCGGTCTCGTCGGCGATGGCGCGGATTTCCTGCAGGTTCAGCTCACGGGCCAAGACCAGTTGGGAAAAACCGGCCTGGTCGAGGAACTTGGCGCGGCCCAGGGTGCGGATGTCCGTCTGGGTGCTGGCGTGCAGCTCGATGGGCGGAATATCCAGCTCCATCACGCCCATGTCCTGCACGATCAAGGCGTCAACGCCGGCGTCGTAAAGCTGATGGATCAGCTTGCGCGCCGGTTCCAGTTCGTTGTCATGCAAGATGGTGTTGATGGTGGTGAACACGCGCGCGTGGTAACGGCGGGCGAACTCGACCAGCCCGGCGATATCGCTGACGTCGTTGCAGGCGTTATGGCGCGCGCCGAAACTTGGGCCGCCGATGTAGATGGCGTCGGCGCCATGCAGGATAGCCTCCCGCGCGATGGCGACATCGCGGGCAGGGCTGAGCAATTCAAGGTGATGCTTGGGCAAGGACATAGTTTTTTTAGTCAGGCTTGTCACGGTTGAGGCGCGCATTGTAGCCGTGAAATGCCTGGGCAGCATCTACCGCAGGGCTGTCGGACCTCAGCGAGGTGGGTCAGGCGCTATCTGTACTGGCTGTGCCGCCGCCCTCGCAGGCAAGCCAGCTCCCACAGTTGAGCGTATTTCAACGGGTGAACGCGGCCCCCTGTGGGAGCTGTCGAGCTTTAGCGAGGCTGCGAAGGCGGTGGGGCAGGCTGCATGTGTATGGGCTGTGCCGCCGCCATCGCTGGCAAGCCAGCCCGCACAGTGGATTGGCGTCAGGCCTTGGCCGCCATCGCGGTGACTTCCACGCGCATGCCTTGTACCGCCAAGGCGGCGACGCCTACGGCGGCGCGAACCGGCCATGGTTTGGCGAAAAATCGCTTGTAGACTTCGTTGAACGCGGCGCGATCGGCCATGTCGGTGAGGTAGATGGTCAGGTGCATCACCCGGTCCATGGAGCTGCCGGCTTTTTCCAAGGCGACTTTCAGGGCTTGCAGGGTGCATTCGCTTTGCAGGGTGATATCGCCCAGTTCCAGGCTGCCATCGGCGCGGGTTGGCACCTGGGTGGAGACCAGGATGCCGTTGAAACCGATCACGTCGGAAGAAATCGAGTCGGCATCAGGATCGGGCGTGAAGGACAGGTCGTGGTTGGCCATGGGGTTCTCTTGGCAGGAAAAAGGGCCGTCAGTTTAACCCCTTGGCTCAGCGCAGGTCACTGCGCAGCTCGCGCACGCCGCGGCCCAGGCGTTGGCGCAACAGGGTGCGCAGGGTGGAGCCGTCGGCATAACCGACCTCACTGGCAATGGCTTCGATGTCCATGTCGCCGCCGTGCAACAGCGATTGCGCACGTTCCACACGCAGGTCCTGGAAGTACGACAGGGGTGACTTGCCCAGCACGTCTTCGCAGCGCCGTTGCAGCGTGCGGCGACTGGTGGCCAGGGCCGAGGCGGCTTCCTGTAGCGAGAAACCCTGCTTGAGGCGCTCCCGTGACCAGCGCTCGAAGCGCAGGATCAATGGATCAGCCTGGGCCAGGTGGTTGGGAATAATGTACGGCGCCTGCAAGGTGCGAATATCCGCCAGCAGGTAGCGCGACACCACATTCGACAATTCCGGGCTGGCCTGGCGGATCAGCCACAGCGCCAGGTCCAGGTGGCCCATGGCGGCGCCTGCGGTGACGCCCACATCGGTCTGCACCAGCATGCGTGATTCATCCAGTTTCACGTGGGGATAGCGCTGGCGAAACAGCGGGGCCAGCCACCAGGTGGTGGTGGCTTGGCGATGGTCCAGCAGGCCGGTTTCGGCGAAGAAAAACGTGCCCACGCATGACGCGGCGATCTGCGCGCCCTGGGCATGCCATTTCAACAGCTGCGCCTTGGCGTCTCGCACATCCGCTCGCGCCAGTGCGGGCACCAGCAGCTCAGGGCTGGCGGTGGCCGGCGCGGGCAGGACGACCCAGTCGGGTTTCTGCTGTTCATTGATCGGTTGGGTCGGAATGAGCAGGCCGTGGCGGGTGCGGACCTTCTTGCGGACCCCGACCAGGGACACCTCGAACACCGGCCCGGTGGGCGAAAGCGTGTTGGCTAGCGAGAAGGCATCTAGAAACACCGAGAGCCCGGTGTCGAATAAGCCTTCCAAGGCAAGGATGGATAAGCGCATGGCGTAAATGGTCTCAAAGTTGGCATTTAGGACGATACTGCATCGCTCTCACGACTGCCATATTGGCGACTCCAAACCTCACCGGAGCAACACTATGAAAGTCATGGCCATCGTCTCGATCCCCCAGCCACTGAGCCCCGAGCAGCAGGCGCGGATCATGCCCAAGGAAGTCCCCGCCACCCTGCAGTTGTACCTGGACGGCAAGATCGAGCAATTCTGGTTTCGGCACGACGTGCTGGGCGTGATCTTCCTGCTGGAAGTGCAGAGCATCGAAGAGGCCAAAACCCTGGTAGAAGGTCTGCCCCTGGGCGATGAGGGCCTGAGCCAGTGCGAGTTCATCCCCGTCGGCCCGCTGGCGCCACTCGGCTTGCTGTTGCAAGGCCGCTGACCGGCAAGCGCCGTCGGTAGTCGACGGCGCCTGTTGTTTCACACCCAGCGTCGGAACAGCACGCTGGCATTTACCCCGCCAAACCCGAAGCCATTGGACAGCGCGTACTCGATCGGCAACTGTCGCGCTTCGCCGCGTACCATGTCCAACCCGTCGGCCAGTGCGTCCGGGTTTTCCAGGTTCAGCGTCACCGGGGCCACCTGGTCACGCAGGGCCAGCACGGTAAAGATCGCCTCGATCCCGCCCGCAGCGCCCAACAAGTGGCCGGTGGCGGATTTGGTCGAGCTGATCGCCGGGCTGCCTTGAGCACCGAACACTGTCTTGATCGCTGCCAGTTCGCCCTTGTCACCCACGGGCGTGGAGGTGGCATGGGCGTTCAGGTACTGCACTTGCGCAGGTTCGATGCCAGCCTGGCGCAGCGCTTGGGTCATTGCCCGACGCGCACCGTCACCGTCTTCCGGGCCGGCGGTCATGTGATACGCATCGGCACTGGTGCCGTAACCCACCAGCTCGGCAATCGGCTGGGCGCCACGGGCCAGGGCGTGTTCCAGTGCTTCGATCACCAGGATGCCGGCGCCTTCGCCCATCACGAAGCCGTCGCGGGCCTGGTCAAACGGGCGTGATGCGCGCTCGGGGCTATCGTTGAAGTCGCTGGACAGCGCCCGCGCCGCCGCGAAACCGGCCAGGCTAACCCGGTGGATCGCCGCTTCGGCACCGCCACACACGGCCACATCCACCTCGCCGGCACGGATCATCCGCGCAGCGTCACCGATGGCTTGCACGCCCGCCGCACAGGCGGTCACAGGCGCGCCCAACGGGCCTTTGAGGCCGTAGTTGATCGACACATGCCCGGCCGCCATGTTGCTCAGGAACGACGGAATGGTAAACGGCGACAGGCGACGCGGGCCCTTGCTGTCGGTGGTGCGCACCGCATCGGCAATCGCCGGGAAGCCGCCCACGCCCGAGGCAATGATGGTGGCGGTGCGTTCCTGTTCCTCGGCAGTCTTTGGCGCCCAGCCGGCTTGCTTCAGCGCCTCATCCGCCGCTGCCAGGGCGAACAGGATGAAGCGGTCCATCTTGCGTTGCTCCTTGGCGGCCAACAGTCGATCCGGGTCAAAACCGGCTTGGGGATCCTGCTCCACGCTCTGCACCTGGCCGCCGATGCTGACGGCCAAATCGCCGATCAATTCTTCCGGCAGGCGACGAATGCCCGATTGTCCGTTCAACAGGCGTTGCCAGGTGGATTCAACACTGGCACCCAACGGCGTCAATGCGCCCATGCCTGTCACCACGATACGTTTACTCATGATCAATCGACTCCGGTTGCGTTGAGGGTACAGACCCTATGGACGTCACTATCATCATGAAAGTAACATGGCGTCACACAAGTTTGTACTCGCACACAGGAACGCCGATGCAACGCAAATCCCTTGTCAGTGAAGAATGCCCGATCGCTCGCAGCCTTGAACGGGTAGGGGAGTGGTGGAGCATGTTGATCATGCGCGATGCGTTGCATGGCTTGCGGCGTTTTGATGAGTTCTCGCGCAGCCTGGGCATCGCGCCGAACATGTTGACGCGTCGTCTCAATGGCTTGGTGGAGGCGGGCATGCTGGAGCGTCGGGCCTACAGCGAGCGGCCACCGCGTTATGAATACGTGCCCACCGCCAGGGGTGAGGACTTCGGCATGGTGCTGATGTCGCTGGTGGCGTGGGGCAATCGGCATTTTGCCGAGGAGGGCAGGAGTGTCGAGGTGGTGCAACGCGAGACCGGCAAGCCGGTGCAGCCGACAATGGCCACCGCTGAAGGCGTTCTGGTGCCGCTGGAGCAGTGCGTGGTGCAAGCCGGTCCAGCCGCCAGCGCAGGCATGCGCCAACGGCTGGGCCCGGTGTGATTACAGCAGGGTGAACGGATAGTCGACGATCAGGCGCAGCTCATTGAGCTTGCCGTCACGCTGATCGGCGTTGGATGAAACCATCGCATCGCGCACGCGCAGTGACAGGTTTTTCGCCGGGCCGCTTTGCAGCACGTACTTGGCTTCCACATCGGTCTCGTGGTGGTCGCCGTCGGCACCGTAGTCGCCCACGTAGGCGCTGTTGGCCGGGGTGTGCGTGCCGTTGATGTCGGTACCGTTGACATAGCGGGTCATGAAGCTCAGGCCCGGCACGCCGTAACTCGCCATGTTCAGGTCATAGCGGATGCCCCAGGACTGTTCGCCCGGGCCGTTAAAGTCACCCCACTGGATCGAGTTGGCCAAGAACACCGAATCGCCGCCTTCGCCGGCGCCGTTGTTGCCGGTGCCGATGTAGTCGAAAGGCGTGTCGCCGTGCACTTTCTGGAACGACAGCGTCAGGGTATGCGCCTGCAGGAACGAATAGGCCGCCGCCAACGAATAGGTGGTGTTGTTGATCGCACCGGCCTTGGCGCTGCCGGTGTCGAGGGTGCGGTACAGGTTGCCGTCCAGTGCCAGCGACTGGTCATGACCCAGCGGCAACACATAGTTGAGGTTGGTGTAGTACTGGCGCCAGATATCTTCCAGCTCACCGGCGTACACCGTCGCACTCAAGGACGGCGTGAAGGTGTATTTGCCGCCGACGAAACTCGCACTGTTGGCCGCGACGTTGGCGTAGGTAGCGTAGATGTCGTGCTCATGGTCACTGGTCATGCCGCTGTTGGTGCTGGTGAAGTGGCCGGCTTCCAGGTCCAGGCCGGCGATTTCGCTGCTGGTCAGGTCAAAACCGGTGGCGGTCTGCGGCAGGATCCGCGTGCCCCCGGTGGCGAAAACCGGTGCGGTGGGTTGCATGTCACCGAACTTGAGCTGGGTCTTGGAGATCTTGATCTTCACCGCAGCCCCCACTGAGCCGTAGCCATCCTTCGGGTCGCCATTGCGGTCGGTGGGCAATTCGCCGGTGCCGGCATCGGCGTGGGTGGCGTCCAGTTTCATCGCGCCATAGGCATAGGCATCCACGCCAAAGCCGATGGTGCCTTGGGTGAAGCCCGAGGCGTAGTTGAGCATTGCGCCCTGGGTCCAGTCGCGGTTGTCGGCCTTGCCACTTTGCCGATCGCGGTCAAAGTAGTAGTTGCGCAACAGCCCGGTGATGCTGCTGCCGTCGATGAACCCCTTGGAATCGGCCTGGTCGCTGACTGACTCGGCGAAGGCCGCTTGGCTGATACTGGCACACACGGCCAGTGTTAACAGGCTCCACTGTTTGATCATGTTCTTTACTTCCCCGGAATAATTAACGCGCGCACAGAAACACCGCACTTTATTTGGACAATGCATAAGGTTTTATGGGCAGGGTTCGAAGTGAGGCGTTGCCGTTTTTATTGTGTTCGGCATGAGTGCCGAAGCTGATTCTAAGCACAGACTGCGCGGCCTGCAGCCCTGCGGATGATTAAACTCGATTAATTAAACTTCACTATGTTTAATCGGTCGCAGGTGTAGCGTTGAACGGGTCTTAGCCGCTCTGCTTCGACAAAAACCTTTGGTTTGCCGCCGCAGGCTCTGCGGCGGATTTTTTACGCTTATTTAAACTAAGTTATATAAATTTTCATCTATAACCGTCGTTCGAGTGATGGCAGGATGATTGCGCCGATCATTCTGTCTGTGTAACAAGACTGTTGCACTTAACCCTCAATAATCCCGTCTCCCACGCCGTACCAGGAGATAGGTGATGCAGGTCAATCCGGTCGATAGCAAACCCGCCGCAGGCGATAACGCGAACTGGAACAAAGCGGTGTCCAGGGCGGTAGACAATCAGCCGGACGACAACCGTCTCGGTCCCGATACAAAGCGCCCCCAGGGTGACTTCCGCAGCGCCCAACAGATCATCGATGACAACCCGCTGCTCAAGAACCTCGGCAACCAAAGCGGTGTGAAAGACAAGCTGCGCGAGCGCGTGGGGGACTTCGAACATGACCCGGACGCGGCCTACCGCGCCAGCCGCGTGCTGGAGCACATCGAGAAACTTGACGAAAACGGCAAGCCCACGGTCAAGCGGGCAGAACTCAATGACGCCGGCAACGGCAGGATCGACGGTTTCACCAAAGGCGGCGACGCACGCCACGGTACGGAGGCCGGGCGCTTGCAGGACTTCGGCAAATACGGCTGGGACACCCTCAAGGGCGAGTTGCCGATCACCAAGCCCAAGACGCCATCCAAGGGGGACGCGCCCTCCAATCACTTGCCCTTGCCGGGCGAAGGTCGCCCGGTGGGCGACACCCGCAGCGCCCAGCAGATCATCGACGACAACCCGCTGCTCAAGAATCTCGGCAACCAGAGTGGTGTGAAGGACAAGCTGCGCGAGCGTGTCGGTGATTTTGAACACGACCCCGATGCCGCCTGGCGCGCCGCGCAAGTGCTCAACTATGTCGAGAACTACGACGAGACCGGCAAGCACATCGACGGCGGCGATGTGGGCAACGGCAGGATCGACGGCTTCACCAAGGACGGCGAAGCCCGCCACGGTACCGAGGCCGGGCGCCTGCAGGACTTTGGCAAGTACGGCTACGACAACCTCAAGGGCCTGGACGGCAACAGCGCCGACGACCAGATCAAGGACCTCAACGCCAAGGCCACCGAAGACGCCGTCAAGGCCGCTGGGGGCGATGCGTCCAAAGTCGGCGCCGATTACTTCACCACGGGCAACACCAGCGCCAGTGGGGCTGACAAGACGGCCGCGATCATCGAACTGTCCACCGGCCTGGCCAACTACAAGGCCGGCGCCGACGCGTTTGCGCACCAGGGCCCGGATGGCGCCAATGAATGGTCCGGCGAAGGCAAGTCGCCCGGCCAGCAGCGCGAAGACTTCATCAACGATGTGCAAAGCCGTATCGACACGCTCAGCAAGGACCCGGACGTCCAGCAGTTCCTCAACACCCAAGGCACCGAGCAGTTGCAGAAAATGGTCGCTGCCGACCCGGCATTGAAAGCCGAAATGGAGCGCCGCCTGGAAGCGTCATCCAGCACCGACGCCCTGGAAAATGCGTTCGCCCCCAAAGGCGTGAGCACCACCGACGCGCTGTCGAGCTTTATCAAATACCCCGACTTCTACGCCCAGGCGTTGGGCAAGCAGCCGGACTACAAGAAAGCCTTCGAGAATGCCCCGCAGGCGATCAAGGACAGGGTCAAGGCCGACTACGCCAACATCACTTCCGGCAAAGAGATAAATGACCTGATTGCCAGCGGCATGCCGGCGGACAAGGCGGTGATTCAGTCCGGCGTGAACAAGGCGATCTTCGACGCCGTGCTCGATGACAAGACCGTGCAGGCGGGCACCTCAAGCTTCAATGACGCGGCCGCCAAAATGGGCCGCGAGGACTTGCTCAAAGGCCAGTCCATCGATGACTTCTACCGTGGCCTGGGCGTGACCGGCGCCAATGACCCGCGCCTCGAGCAGGTGATCAACGACAACATCGCGGCTTTCACCCCGCCCGGGGAAGCACCGCCTAAAACCGCCGATATCATCAGTGGCATTCGTGCGGTGGAAGACGCCATGCGCGGCGGCGCCAAGTTCGACGACGCCATCAAGAAGGTCCAGAGCACCTGGGGCGGCAAGCTGCCGGCCGGGGTCAGCGCGACCTACAAGGCCGGGGTGATGCATGGGGTTTCCGGCGTGTTGCTGGCCGGCGCCATCGGCACGCGGATCGCCAACGGCAAGGGCGGCAGCACCGCGCAAACAGTGGGCCAGTCGTTCCAGGCGGCGGGCTTGTTCATGGAAGGCGGCGCCAAGTTCGTCCAGGATCAGTTCGATCGCACCAAGCAGGGCACCTACAAGTTTGATGCGCCCAAATTCGTCAAAGACGTGGAGAACGTCGGCAAGAGCCTGGGCGGTGTCGCGGGCAACGTGCTGGGGTTGGTCACCGGGGCGATTTCGGCGAAGAACTCGGCGCAAAGCGGTGACAAGGTGGCGGCAGGTTTCCAGGGCACGTTTGCCGGTCTCAATGGGTTGTCGGCTGTGGCCGGCGCGGTAGAAGTGGCCACCTATGTGGTGCCGCGCATCACCACCGTCGCAGCCGGCGTGGCAGAAGCAGCCGGCGCCATCGGCGGCGCAGCCGGTGCACTGGCGGGCGCCGTGGGCGGGATTGCGGCGGTGGGTGGGCTGATCTACGCGATCATTGCCGATATCAAGGCTGACAATGCACGCAAAAAACAACAGGAGGACTGGTACAAGGGGCTGTCGGGCCAGTTCAAGGGCTTCGGCGTGACGCCGCCGCCACTGGACGTGATCATCGCACCGAAAAATGGCTATGTGGACGTGGGCAACCCCAACGCCAATTATTGACCGTGGGTCACCTGTGCCGACCTGGTCGGTGCAGGTGGATACGCAGGGCATCGTTTCGCTTAATCTGTGTCTGGCCGCATACTTTCAGTCGCGGCGCGTTTTGACACAGAACGGATGATCCCGATGCCCCATACACTGCTCGACGCTGTGCGCCAGTATGTCGAGGCCAACGCCGACGCTGCAGGTGTCGCCCAGACCCCGGTTCCCGGTTTGACGACCATTCGCTCGACCACGCCCAGCGGCCTGATCCACGCCATGCCCAACCCCCTGATCTGCCTGGTGCTGCAGGGCGCCAAGGACGTGACCCTGGGCACGCAGACCCATACCTTCCAGGCGGGCGACTCGCTGTTGATCACCGCCGATGTCCCAACCGTCAGCCAGATCACCCGGGCCAGTGCCGAAGAGCCTTACCTGTCGATCGTGCTCGACCTGGACCCGGCCGTCATTGCCGAATTGTCGTTGCAGATGAAACCGCAACCGTCGAGCGTCGACACGCTGCTCAAAGCTGCCGAGCGCACCGATGCCGAAGTGGTCGATGCCGCCTTGCGCTTGATGCGTACCCTCGACTTTCCCGAGTGCGTTCCAGTGCTGTATGCACAGCGGGTACGTGAGCTGCATTACTGGCTGTTGGTGGGCCGTCACGGCGCTGCGATCCGCAGGTTGGGTTGGGCAGAAGGCCAGGCCCATCGCGTAGCACGGGCGGTCGCGGTGCTGCGGGCAGACTTCAAGCAACCGCTGCCGGTTGATCAACTGGCCGCAACGGCGGGCATGAGCCCGTCGTCGTTCCACCGGCATTTCCGTGCGATCACCTCGTTGTCACCCCTGCAGTTCCAGAAGAACCTGCGCCTGATCGAGGCTCGTCGCCTGATGATGGCCGAAGGGGCCTCGGCCAGTAGCGCGGCGTTCAATGTGGGCTATGAAAGCGTGTCGCAGTTCAACCGCGAATACGCGCGGATGTTCGGCCTGCCGCCGATCAAGGAGGTTGAGGCGGCTAAAGGCGGGGCCATGGCCTCGGCCTGATTGGCAGCAATAGGCAAACAACCTCCAGTTTCCGGCAACGCCTTCTGCCAGGCAGCTTCCTATCATGGGCCCACACCCACAGAGGAGCCTTGCCATGACCCACATCACCCTCGTCACCGGCGCCAGCCGCGGTCTCGGTCGTAACACTGCCCTGAGCATTGCGCGCCAGGGCGGCGATGTCATCGTCACCTATCAGCGCCGTGCAGACGATGCGCTGGCGGTGGTCGCCGAGATCCAGGCCCTGGGCCGCAAAGCCGTGGCGCTGCCCTTGGACACTGGCAATGTCAGCGGTTTTGCCGCGTTCGCCAGCGAGCTGGCTGACGTGCTGCGCCATCACTGGCAGCGCGACCGTTTCGATCACCTGGTGAACAACGCCGGCCACGGTGACTACGCGCTGATCGAACACACCCGCGAGGCGCAGTTCGACGGCCTGGTCAACGTGCACTTCAAGGGCGTTTACTTTCTCACCCAGGCGTTGTTGCCGCTGATCGCCGACGGCGGGCGTATCGTCAACCTGTCTACCGGGCTCACCCGCGTATCGTTCCCCGGCTACGCGGCCTATGCGGCGGTGAAAGCGGCGGTGGAAGTGCTGTCGGTGTACATGGCCAAGGAATTCGGCGGTCGCGGGATTGCGGTGAATACCGTGGCACCGGGCGCCATCGAGACGGATTTTGGCGGCGGTGCGGTGCGCGACAACCCGGAAGTGAACAAGATCTTCGCCGACATGACCGCCCTGGGGCGTGCCGGTGTACCCGACGACATCGGCCCGATGATCGCCGGCCTGTTGTCCGAGAACAACCGCTGGGTCAATGCCCAGCGTATCGAAGTGTCTGGCGGCCAGGGCATCTGATTCACGCGCCTATCTTCGGCGCGCCCAGATTCGTAACGCGTGTGGCCCGGATGTTCACGAAGTGATGCGGGCTCTCCTGCCATTGGCAGGAGAGCAGGGCGGGGTTGTTACTCTTTCACATCCATGAATTCTTCGGCCCATGCCACGTAGCTCTCAGGCAGCGTGTAGGTGTGGGTCAGTTCGGTGGCGCTGAGGTTCGACGTGCTGGACGTGATGTTGCGCTGGGCGCGCAGGCTGTCGTAGGTGGCCTTGATCGAGGCAAAGTAGGCGCCGTGGCCGGCCACCACGATGCGCACGCCCAGCTTGGCCAGGCGCTCGCTGTCGTTGAGCTTGGGGTTGGCGTAGGTCACCAGCATCAGCGGCACCGTGAGGTTCTGCGCAATCTGCTCCAGGTGATCGAAGTCTTTGACACCGACCATGCAGATCCCGTCGGCGCCGGCTTTTTCGTAGGCCTTGGTGCGTTCGATGACGTCTTCGGTCGGCAGCACGCCGGCATTGGTGCGCGCGATGATGGACAACGCCGGGTCGACGCGGGCTTCCAGCGCGGCCTTGACCTTGCCGATGCCTTCATCGATGGAGATCAGGTCGGTGGATTTGCGCCCGAATTGTGCGGGCAGCAGGGTGTCTTCGATGGTCAGCGCGGCGACGCCGGCACGTTCGAGCTCTTCGACGGTGCGCATCACGTTCAACGCGTTACCGTAGCCGTGGTCGGCGTCGGCAATGAATGGCAGTTGGGCCACACGGCCGATCCGCGTGGCTTGCTCGACGAACTCACTCAGGGTGATCAGCGCAAAATCGGGTGCCGCCAGTACCTGCAAGGATGCGACCGAACCGCCGAGGATGCCGACTTCAAAGCCCAGGTCGGCCGCGATACGGGCGGACATGGGGTCGAAGACGGAGGCGGTTTCTACGCAGATCGGCTTTGCAAGCAGTTCACGGAAATTACGGCGCAGTGCTGAGTGAGAGATTTTCGGCATGTTGTTTCCTGGCTCTGGTCATCGTCTTGTGACGATCAATGTCTATTCGTGGTGGCGCGAGATTACCATGCAGGTGAACAAGGGATTATGACGTTTGAGCATGAGGCATGTGCCAAACACATGGATCCAGGGTTCACAGTTAGTCGATGGACAAGGCGAAACGCCGTCAAATCGCGGCGCGCAGTGCCCTTGGTGAAAGCCCGTAGTGGGTTTTGAAGCGCACGGCAAAGCGTGAAGGCGAGGCGTAGCCACAGGCGCTGGCGATCTCGCCAATCGGGTCGGAAGAGGTTTGCAAACGCTGCAAGGCCGCTGCCAGCCGCACATTTTCGAGGATCGAGCGAAAGCTTGCATCTTCGTTGGCCAACTGGCGTCGCAGTGTGGACTCACCCACATTCAACTGATGGGCCGCGGCAGCAATCGTCCAGTCCTTGGACAAATTGCTCATCATCAGTCGCTGCACGCGTTCGGACAGCGGATCATTGCGCCCCATCAACAACGGGCCCGCCTGGCCGGACAAGCACAGGCACAGCAGGACCGCTTCGCCATAGTGCGTGCATAACGCGGCGGGCGCGCCCGAATTCAGTGCAACCAACAGTTGATCCCAGGCTTGCCGGGTCTGTTTATCCAGGCGCACACACAACTCGGTATTCACATGCCCCGGCGCGGAGCGGGCGAATTGCTCGCCGTAGCGGGCCATGAACTGACGCAACACCGACACCGGAAACGACACCACATCCGCGATGTAGTGACCCTGTGCCCCCGGGAAGTTCGACACGCCCAGCTCACGTCCAGCCGGCATCAGCACCAGATGCTGCGGGCCGGCGAGCATTTCCTGCTCGTCCCACTGCAAGCGCTTTTGCCCTTGGCGCACACGACACAACGCCGTCATGAAGATCGGCACCCGCCGCAGGGTGTGAAGGTGTCGGGCCTGGATCACACAGCTTTCGATAATGTTTTCGCGGTGCTGCAGGGCGTCGTGTGCATCCATCGTGGCTAGCGTCCGTAGGGCGACGTGAGGGTGGCCTTGGCCAGGCTGTTGGCGTTGAGCATGTAGCCCACCAGGGCACCGCTGGCCTGATTGTCGATCGGCAGCTTATCGACTTTCAACGCCCATACCGTGAATTGATAACGATGGGGTTTGTCACCCACGGGTGGGCATGCGCCGCCGAAACCGGGCTTGCCGTAATCCGTGCGGCCTTCGACGGCGCCGGCTGGAAGGTGCATGCCGGCATTGCGCGGCAGGCTGTTTACGGAAACCGGGAGATTGACCAGCGTCCAATGCCACCATCCGCTACCCGTGGGAGCGTCAGGGTCATAGACGGTGATCGCGTAACTTTTAGTGCCCTGGGGAGCGTTGCTCCAGGCCAGCGCCGGGGAAAGGTTGTCACCGTTGCAGCCAAAGCCGCTGAACTCTTGCTGTTTGGTCAGCGGGCGCCCGTCAGCGATGTCCGGGCTGCTGAGGCTGAAGCTGGCAGCGTGGCTGCTGGCTGACAGGGCGATGGCGAGTGCGGGCACAAAGGCGTTGAGTTTCATCCAGGAGGCGTCCAAGTGGGAGGTGAGCGTCGATTCTAGGCAGTCCCCGAATAGAGGGCTGTGCTGAAGCGCTCGATGATTGTGCTGAAGTGCTCAATCAACCTCGCACCGGGTACTCCGGTACCGGCTGTTCTGCTTCCTGATGGTGCGTCGCACCAATGAACATATACATCGCCGGCACCATGAACAGCGTCAGCAGGGTACCAATCGACAGCCCGCTGAAAATCACCAGGCCCATGTCGTGCCGGCCCGCAGCGCCAGCGCCGGAGGCCCACACCAGCGGCACTACGCCCAGCACCATCGCCGCCGTGGTCATCAAGATCGGCCGCAGCCGAACCGCTGCAGCTTCTTCAATAGCCTCGCGCTTGCTGCGCCCGGCGCGTTGCAGTTCATTGGCAAATTGCACGATCAAAATGCCGTGCTTGGTGATCAAGCCCAACAACGTCACCAGGCCCACTTGGGTGTACACGTTGATCGAGGCGTAACCCATGGTGATAAAAGCCAGCGCGCCAAACAGGGCAGGGGGCACCGAAAACAGGATAACCACCGGGTCGCGGAAGCTTTCGAACTGGAACGCCAGGGCCAGGTAGACGATCAGGATCGAGAACAGCAACAGCCCGACAAACCCTCCCGATTCCTGGATGAACTGGCGCGATTCGCCGGAAAAATCAGAGGTGTAGCCCGACGGCGCGACGTTTTTCAGGATGGTGTTGAGTTTGGCCAGCAGTTCGCCCTGGGCCACGCCACTCACACCCGAAAGGGTTGCCGAATTGAGCTGCTGGAAGTGGTTGATCGACTCCGGCTGCGTGGAGGTTTCGATATGCGCCACCGTACGCGCCGGGATCATGCTGCCCGACGGCGTGCGGATGTAGTAATCGAGGATCTGCTCCGGGTTCAGGCGGTCGACTTGCAACACCTGGGGAATCACTTTGTACGAGCGCCCGGCAGTGGAGAAGTAGTTCACGTAGTTGCCACCCAAGGCGGCGGATAACGCGGCACCGACGTCGGCCTGGGTCATGCCCAGGGCGGCGATTTTTTCACGGTCGACCACCAGGCGGGCCTGGGGTTTGTCGAGTTTCAGGTCCATGTCGGAGAAGTAGAACAGCTGTTGTTTCTGCGCTTCGGCCATTACCGCCTGGGCCACCTCGTTGAGGTTCTCGATTGAGTCGGTGGTGGTGATCACGAATTGCACGGGCAAACCCTGAGCGCCTGGCAGCGACGGCAGCGGGAACGCGGCAATGGTTGCGCCCGGCACCTGGTTCCACTTTTGCTGCAGTTCCAGGATCAACTGGGCCTGGGAGCGGGTGCGGTCGTCCCAGGTCTTGAGCAGTACGCCGCCCAGGCCTTGGTTGAGAATCGGCAACCCGGTCAGCTGGAACATCTGCGCGTATTCCGCCTCTTTGTTGGCGATCTGGAACGCCTGGTCGGCAATGCGCTCCATCTGCTGCGGCGAGGCGGTGGGCGGGCCTTTGATCTGCATGAACACCAGGCCTTGGTCTTCGGTGGGTGATAGCTCGCTCTTGGCGGTCATGCCACTGGCGGCCACCAGCAGGAACAGCACAAACCCAAAGGTCACCAGCACCGGCCAGATATCCAGCCCGCCTGACAGGACGCGGTGGTAACGCTTGCGCAGCCAGTCGAAATAGCCGTCGAGGCGGCGGGCGAAGCGTCCTTCTTCCTGCCCGGGCTTGAACAGTGTGGACGTCATCATCGGCGACAGGGTCAACGCAACCACGGCCGACACCGTCACCGCGCCGGCCAGCGAGAAACAGAACTCCTTGAACAGCGCACCCGTCAGGCCACTGCGCAGCCCGATCGGCACATAGGCGGCGACCAGCACCACCGTCATCGCCAGGATCGGCCCACCCAATTCCCGTGCCGCCGTCAACGCGGCGTCCAGGACGCTCTTGCCTTCTTCCTTGATATGTCGGTCGACGTTCTCCACCACGATGATGGCGTCATCCACCACCAGCCCGATGGCCAGCACCAGGGCGAGCAGGGTCAACAGGTTGATGGAATACCCCAGCAGGTACATGACAAAAAAGGTGCCGACCAACGACAGCGGAATCGCCACCAACGGCACGATCACCGCGCGGAACGAGCCGAGGAACAGGTAGATGACCACCGAGACGATGATCATGGCCTCGACCAGGGTCTTCACCACTTCATAGATCGAGGTGTTGATGAAGGCCGTGGAGTCATACACGATCTCGCCGCGCACGCCGCTGGGCAACTGGGACTGCAGCTCCGGGAAAGCTTCACGCACGCTCTCGGCCACGGTCAGGATGTTGGCACTCGGCGCCGCCTTGATTCCGATAAACACCGAGCGCTTGCCGGAAAACGCCACGCTGCTGTCGTAGCTTTCGGCGCCGAGGGTGACGGTGGCGACATCTTCCAGGTACACCAGGGCGTCGCCTTTCTGTTTGATGACCAGGCGCTTGAACTCATCCACCGTGTGCAAATCGGTGCCGGCCGTGAGGTCAACCGTGACGGTTTGTCCGCGTGTAGAGCCGACGGCCGACAGGTAGTTGTTGTTGGCCAGGGCGGTGGACACGTCCTGCGCCGATACGTTGTGCGCCGCCAGCTTGTTCGGGTCGAGCCAGGCGCGCAGGGCAAACTGGCGCCCGCCGAGGATTTCGGCGGTTTGCACGCCTTGCAGCGAATCCAGCTTGGGCTTGACCACCCGCACCAGGTAGTCGGTGATGTTGTTGGTGGGCAAGGTGTCGCTGTAGAAGCCCAGGTACATGGCGTCAGTGGTTTGCCCGACGGCCACGGTGAGCACCGGTTCCTGGGACTGGGCCGGCAACTGGTTCTTGACCGAGTTGACCTGGGTGTTGATCTCGGTGAGCGCCTTGCTGGCCTCGTAGTTAAGCCGCAGGGTGGCGGTGATGGTCGAGACCCCGGTAATACTGGTGGATGACAGGTAGTCGATACCCTGGGCCTGGGCGATGGCCGATTCCAACGGCTGGGTGATGAAGCCGGCGACCGTGGACGCATCCGCGCCGTAATACGCGGTGGTGATGGTGACCACGGTGTTTTCCGTGCGCGGCCATTGGTTCACTGGCAGTTCGAAGATCGAGCGCAGCCCCAGGATCAGGATGAACAGCGAGACGACAATCGCCCAGACCGGTCGATGTATAAAGGTATCGGTAAGCTTCATGGGACACCCTTAGTGTTCTTGCGGAGTCGGCGCGGGGTCGTTCAACGGCGCGGCGTTGTTATCGATCTTCACCGGCGAGCCATTTTTAAGCTTCATCTGGCCGCTGGTGATCAACAGGTCGCCTTCCTTCACGCCAGACAGAATCGCCACCTGATCGCCCCGGGTCGGTCCGGTCGTGATGAAGGTCTGTTGCGCCGTGAGCACCTCTTCGCCTTTGTCGTTCTTGCTCGACGTGGCGATGAACACGGTGGTGCCGTAAGGGTTATAGGTGACCGAAGTTTGCGGCACGGTGAGGTAACGCTGCGGGCTACCCGCGTTGACCACGGCGCGGGCGAACATCCCAGGCACCAGGCGTTGCTTGGGGTTGTCGACGGTGGCTTCCACGGTGACGTTGCGCGTGGTGGCGTCGAACTGGGTGTCGATGGTGCTGACGCGACCGGTGAAGGTCTGGTTGGTCAGCCCGTCGGCCGTGACCGACACGGCTTGGCCGATGGCGATGGCTTCCAGCTGAGTCTGGGGCACGCTGAAGTCGATGTAGATGGGGTCAAAGGTCTGCAACGTGGCGATCTTGTCGCCGGGGTTGAGGTACTGGCCGGGGTTGACTGCCGTAATGCCGATGCGCCCGGCAAAGGGTGCACGGATGGATTTTTTCTCCACCAGCGCCCGTTGTTGTTCGGCGGCGGCGAGCTTGGCTTTCAAGTCGGCGGTGTCGGTGTCGACCTGGGCCTGGGAGATAGCGTTGACGGCCAACTGGGCCTTGTCGCGCTTGAGCACGATCACGGCCAGGTCGGCGGTGGCTTCGAGGGAATGCAGCTGGGCGATGTCCGAGTCGGCGTTCAACTGCACCAGCAGCGCCTGGGCCGCCACTTCCTGCCCGGGCTTGAAGCCGAGGGTGCGTACGATGCCGCCAACTTCCGTGGTCACGTCCACACCGCGCACCGCTTTCATTGAGCCCACGGCAGAGACGTTAGGCTGCCACTCTTCGAATGGCACGTGCAGGGCGGTCACAACGGCGGCGGGCAAGGGCACTTTCGACTGGGCGATCAGTGCCGAAATCTGCACGTACTTCACCCCGGCAATGATCGCGACAATCACCAGCACCACCAGGATCATCAGCAGCATCGGCCGCCACAAGCGGCGCTTGCGCGGTGCGCCCGGTTCGTGGGGCAGGGCAGGGGCGGTGTTGACGTCAGCCATGGAAGGTTCTCACTGTTTCAATGGTTCAGTTCAGGCGCGCCGCATTCTTGGCCGGCATGATTTCTTGCCACGAGGGCAGGCCGAACCGGTCCGGTTTGCCGGCGGTGGCCGGATCGACGTCGGTGCGGTTCCACCAGCCGCCGCCCAGAGCCTGGAACAGCGCCGTGGTATCGCTGTAGCGCGCCGCCTGTGCCTTGACCCGGGCCAGCACGGTGTTCTGGTAGGTCTGCTGGGCGTTGAGCAGGTTGATGTAGGCCACGGCGCCGAGCTTGAACTGGGCTTGCACCAGATCAAGGTTGGCCTGGGCGGAACGTTCGGCCACCACCTGTTGGTTGAGCGCGTCGGCGTCGGCGTCGAGTGCGCGCAGTGAGTTGGCCACGTCCTGGAATGCCGTGATCACGGTGCCGCGATAGCGCGCTGCCGACTCGTCATAGGCGGCCACGGCCGCGCGCTTCTGGTGCTCCAGCTTGCCCGCATCGAAGATCGGCTGGGCGATGGCGCCGGCCAGGCTCCACACACCGGAGCCGGCGGAAAACAGTTTGGTCCCGCTGGCCACGGTTGACCCTACGGACCCGGTAATGCTGAACTGGGGCAACTGGTTGGCCACCGCTACGCCGATGTTGGCGCTGGCCTGATGCAGTTGCGCCTCGGCAGAGCGCACATCCGGACGTTGACCAACGATCGCCGAGGGCAGGCTGACCGGCAGCTCTTGCGGCAGGTTCAGGGACGCCAGATTGAACGCCTCGCCACGGTCCTGGTTCGGAAACCGGCCCAGGTAAGCCATCAACTGGTTGCGGGTTTGCGCCAATTGCTTCTGCAAGGGCGGCAGCGTCGCACGGGTTTGGGCCAGGGCGGTCTGCTGGGTCAACACGTCGCTGTCGCCGATGGCGCCGAGTCGCCGCTGCGCCTGCAACAGTTCGAGCTGGCCGCCCTGCAACCGGATGATTTCCTCGGTGGCGGCGACTTGGTCGCGTAGAGAGGCCAGGCTGATCGCGGTGTTGACCACATTTGCGGTCAACGTCAGGTAGGTCGCCTCCAGCTGGAAACGCTCGTAGTCGGCTTGCGCCGTGGTGGACTCGATTTGCCGGCGCGTGCCGCCGAACACGTCCGGTGCGTAAGACACGTTAAGGGAGGCTGAACTGACCGTCAGGATGGGCGACTCTGGCAAGCCCGCCGTGACGCCGGAGACTTTCTCGCGGGTTTTCGAGGCATTCGCGGTGACGGAGGGAAACAGCGATGCCTGGTCGGCGTAGACCAGCTCGTTGGCCTGGCGCAAGGAGGCTTGGGCCGCGCTGACGTCCGGGTTGGCGCGCAGGGCTTCTTCTATCAAGGTGTTGAGCGTGGGCGAACGGAACAGCGTCCACCATTGCCCGGGAATATCCATGCCGGCCACCAGCCGCTGGGCCGCGCCGCCGGTATTGATGTCGGCCTTGGCGGTGCTGGTGAGTTTTTCGCGTTGGTAGTCGGCACCGGCAGGGACATCCGGTCGCGTGAAATCCGGCCCGACGGTGCAGCCCGCCAAGGCGATGCACAGCAGGCTCAAGGGCGCCAGAAGGTGTGTCTGTCGGGAAATACCGACCGGTTTGGAGCTGGATGCACGCTGCCGGGGCTGCTCTTTCATGGTTGCTCTGATCGATCTGTATTTTTGAACGATGAATGCAGCTGCATCGGCGAGGCCCGGTGAGAAAAGAGCCCGGAATCGCTGGGTTTGAATCAGTGTAGGTGGTGCTTGGCGCTACGCAATATGAGGGCCTGCGTCAGGATGACTGCCTAGTGCCATAAAATGCATTTACTGCATTTATAAAGAATTAGGTTATGCATTATGAGTATTTTACAGGCGCGGGTTTGGCCGTCATTGTGACCGCCCTACAACACTGCCGAGACCGCGCACGCGGATCGACCTGACGTGCCCGAAAGGGCATCTGGAGCGAACGTGCGTTACCTGACAAAACTGGCGGCCGGGCTTGCCGCCGCACTGCTGTGCCTGGCCGCGAACGCGCAAACGCTGGTGGTGGGCGACCAAAGTTACAACGCCCAGGCCGTGATGGAAGCGGCGGGGGTATTGGATGACCTGCCGTACACCCTTGAGTGGAAGCAATTTACCGCCGGTTCGCCGGTGGCCGAAGCGCTCAATGCCAATAGCCTGGATATCGGCTTGCTGGGGGATGCGCCGGTGTTGTTCCTCGGCGCACTGGGCGCACCGATCAAGGTCATCGGCATTACCCGGCAGAACCTCGATGGCGTGGCCATCCTGGTGAAGAAGGATTCGTCGATCCACAGCCTGGCGGACCTCTCCGGCAAGCGCGCTGCCGTGTGGAAAGGTTCCTGGAGCCAGCAATTGCTGCTGACGGCACTCGCCAACGCTAACGTGCCGGTGGACTCGCTGGAACTGCGCTACCTCAGCGCACTGGATGCGTCCCATGCCCTGGAGGGTGGTTCGGTGGACGTGATTGCCACCTGGGAACCCTATGTCACACAGCAGGAACGGCAGGGCGCGCGCGTGCTGGCCACCGCCGAAGGCCTGATTCCCGCCCAGAGCTATATTGCCGCGAGCGCCAAGGCCGTGGACGCCAAGCGCGCACCGATCAGCGACTTTCTGCAGCGCCTGAAAAAAGCCCGTGAGTGGGCTCGCCAAAACCCGGCCAACGCCGACGCTTATGCCGATGCCTGGGCCAAACGCACCCGAGCAGACGCCGACATCGCCCGCGCCTGGTTTGCTCGGGCACGCACCACGGTGGAACCGGTGACGGCCGAGTCGCCGGTGGAAGCGCAAAAAACCGTGGACTTTTTCGCCGGCCAGGGCCTGGTCAAGTCGTACTCGGCAGCCAGCTTGTTCGATGACTCTTTTGCAGCGTCCTTGCAACCTGCCGTCGCCCAACAGCAGCCCTGAACGTCTCAAGGAATTCCCCAGACATGAGCAAACGACAACTGAAACTCGGCGCCCTAACCATGGGCTGCGGCGGGCCAGGCCGCCACAACCTGTGGCTTGACCCGCAATTGCCGGCCGACGCCAGCGTCAACGTCGACTGGTACATCGACATTGCCCGCCAGGCCGAGGCGGCGCTGTTCGACCTGGTGTTTATCGTCGACAGCCAGTTCATCACCCCCGGTTCGCCATCTCATTACCTCAATCGCCTGGAACCGCTGACGCTGTTGTCGGCGTTGGCCGTGAGCACGCGGCATATCGGGTTGGTCGGCACCCTGACCACGTCCTATAACTCGCCGTATAACGTGGCCCGACGCCTGGCCTCCCTGGACCTGATCAGCAAAGGCCGCGCTGGCTGGAATGTGGTCACCAGTGGCGATGCCGGTACCGCCGGCAACTACAGCCGTGACGAACACTACGACTACGACACTCGCTATGGCCGCGCCGCCGAACACGTGCAGGTGGTGCAGGGACTGTGGCACTCCTACGAGGACGATGCGTTCGTGCGCGACCGCAGCACCGGCCAATTCCTCGACCCCAGCAAACTGCACAACCTGAACCACAAGGGCGAACATTTTTCCGTGGTCGGCCCGTTGAACATCCAACGCTCACCCCAAGGCCAGCCGGTGATCTTCCAGGCCGGCGACTCCGAGCAAGGCCGCGACCTGGGCGCAGCCACCGCCGATGTCATCTTCACCCATGCCGCCAGCATCGAGCAGGGCCAGGCGTTCTATAAAGAGGTAAAGGGCAGGGCAGAGCAGCACGGCCGTGACCCCGGGCAACTGCTGGTCATGCCTGGCGCTGAGATTTACGTGGGCGATACCGACGCCCATGCTCGGGAAATCGAGCAGCACTACCATCAGGCCGACCATAGCTTTGAACTGGCGTTGAAGGAGTTCGGGCGTAATTTTGGCTGGCACGATTTCACTCAGTACGACCTGGATGCGCCGTTTCCCCAGGAGAGCCTGGAAGCGGCGCGCAGCAGTTTCTTCACGGCGGCCAAACGCATTGCTGATCAGGCGCGAGAGAAAGGCTTCACCTTGCGCCAGGCCGTGGAATTTGGTCGGCAACTGCGCCCGGGGGCGTTTGTGGGCAGCGCGGACACCGTGGCGCAGAAAATGGCGGACTGGTTTGAAGCGCGGGCGGTGGACGGGTTCAACATCTATATCGGGCACCCGGAGCAGTTCACGCGGTTTACCCGGGAGGTTGTGCCGTTGTTGCAGGCGCGGGGGGTGTATCGGACGCAGTATGAGGGGACGACGTTGCGAGAGAGTCTGGGGTTGGAGATCGAGAGGTTTAGGGCCTGAAGGTGCTACTCGTCAAGCTGCCCGGCAACAGGCAGCTTGATGCGAAGCGTGCCCAGTCTCTATTTGCCCTGATAGACCGGCGTTCTCCCTTCAGCCTCGGCCTTGCGACCCTCCTGGAAATCCTCCGATTTATACAGTGCTGCCCGCTGCGCATCCAACCCGGACAACGCCTCAGCTTGCACCGGGTCGATCACGCGATGCGCAGTGACCAGCGAGGCTTTGATGCCTAATGGCCCATTGGCGGCGATCTTGTTCGCAAGCTCGATCGCCTTGTCGAGCGCTGACTGTGGATCGGGAATCTCCTGGACTGTGCCCATACGATAAGCCTCACGGGCCGTCCAATGATCGCCCGTCAAAATGTAGCGCATGGCGTTGCCCCAGCCGGCTTCGCGCACGAAGCGCACCGTCGAACCACCGCCCGGGAAACGGCCGTGAGTGTTTTCGTCTTGCCCGAAGTCGGTGTTGTTCGCGGCGACCCGTATGTCGGCAACCAGAAACAGCTCATGCGCCAGGTTCCAGGTGTCGCCGTGCACCGCCACGATCAAGGGTTTGGTGAGGAAGGGCATTTTCTTGCCGAGCGGATCAATATACCCGTCACCGAGCGTGACGCCGCCCGAACTGGCAACGGCTTTGAAGCCCTCAACGTCTACACCTTGGGAAAAATTATCGCCGTATCCGAACAACACAGCGGCGCGCAGCGAAGGGTCATGGTCGTAATCGTAATAGGCTTTGGCGAGGGCCAGATAGGCTTCCGGATCAAGCCTGTTCTGGATGTTGGGCCGGTTGATGCCAATCAGGACGATCTTGCCGCGACGCTCGACGGTGATCTTGTGGGACGGGCTGACGGGAATATCGACCAGGGTGACTTCGCTGGAATGCGGTTGGGTGGTGTCGACCGACTGCGCAAAAGCAGACCCTATGGACAGGGACAGTGCTGAGAAAACGAGGATCGTCCGGAATAGTCTGTGCATCAAGGGTTCCTTACTGGCGGGGCGTTGGTTGGCGTCGAAGCAGGCACGCTAAAGGGCGCAATGAAGCGTCTGTAGTACGCAAATGGGACTAACGTTTATTCCCGCATGGAATGGGCGTGCCGTACCTTTCCAGAAAATCGGTTAGAGTCCACCAATGCCCTTATCAATCGTTGGTCAATGAGTGAAACCACCACTGTTCATTTCTTTCGATGGGCCCAAGGGCACGGGTAAAACCACGTTGTTGGAGGCCGTTACCAAAGCCCTGAGAGCTGACGGCAACAAGGTGATCCGGCTGTGCGAGCGAAATAACGATCCCGATAGAAGTGAAACAATGGCTCTCGTGAACACGCTCGCCAGGCACCCGGGGCGGGATTTGGAGTGGGCGGTGTGCGAGCGCTTCGCGGAGAGTCGCGCCTGGATCTCCCAGCACGTGCTGCCCAAGCAGCCAGCAGGCAGTATTGTCTTGATTGACCGCTGGTATCCGTCGGATGCCGCCTTTCGCCGCAGCGTCCCGATGGAAGAGATCCTGCGGTTGAACATCGAGCGAAACGTGCGAGTGCCGGATCTGCATGTCGGGGTCGTCACTGCACCCGAGATCTCGTGGGCAAGGGCTGCCGCACGCGGGCGTGGACTGGGCAGTACCGTGATCCATTCGCTGCAAGAACATACCGCGTGTACCGAGGCATTCGAGCGAGCGGCTGCTGCGCATGGATGGGTGTTATGTCGTAATGAAGGGACGATCGAGGAGGCGACGAGGCAGGTGGTTGCTGAGATCTATGGCGTATTGCGGTGATTGTTAGCTGAGAGGTGAGCCGGGATGGGTACCGGCCACTCTCGTCAAAGGCCTGTCAGGCAATCGGGATCAATGGATCCGCCGCTGCCCACGCCGCTTCACGGTTGGCAGCCGGTGGGTAGATCCACACCGTATTGATTTGGGTCTTGAGCGATTTGCCTTCCTGGCGAGTCAACTTGACCTGGCGATCCCAACCCTCGGTGTACACCGCGCCCCAACCACCCAGGTCCAGGCAGGTCACGTACTTGGGCTGGCTGTAGGGTGTCGGATCCACCCCCAGAACCTGCGCGGCGACGTTATTGCCGGCGTAGCGGCCCAGCATGATCGCATGCTGACAGGTCATCAGCGCGTGGTTGCCCAGCGCATCGGTGGCGGCGTAAGCCACATCGCCGGTGGCGAAGACATCGGGTTGGCCGATGACTTTGAGGTTTGCATCCACATGCAGGCGCCCGAGCGCATCCCGCTCAGCGGGGATCTGCTCGGTCAGCGAGCTGGCGCGCACGCCGGTGGTCCAGATCACGGTACTGGCTTCCAGATGCTGGCCATTGTCCAGGGTGACGCCATTTTCATCGACGGCAACCACCGAGGATTTCAACTGCCACTTCACACCCAGCTCCGCGCTGGCCTCGGCGATTGACTGGCCGATGTCAGCGCCCATCGACGCACCGATTGCTTCGCTGCGGTCGACGATGATCACCTCGACATCCGCGTTTTCACCCAGGATGGCGCGCAGGCGTGCGGGCATTTCGGTTGCCGTTTCAATGCCGGTGAAGCCGCCGCCAGCCACAACCACCGTGTTGCGGCCTTTGCTGTAGGGGCGGTCTGCCAGCGCTTTGAGGTGGTTCTCCAGACGCACGGCTTGCTCTATCTGGTCGACATCAAATGCGTGCTGCGCCACACCCGGTGTGCCTGGCATCGCAAGCCGGCTGCCGGTGGCCAGCACCAGCTTGTCGTAGTTGAGCGCCTGCCGATTGCCGGAGGCATCCAGGTAGGCGACGTGTTTTTGTTCGACGTCGATCGTCTCGGCCGCGCCTTTGACGAAGGTCACGCCTACTGCCTCGAACAGCTCGCCAATCGGCGCGAACAGCTGGTGAGCATCCGGTTCGTAAAAACGCGGACGGATGCGCAGCTCGGCTTGCGGGGCCAATACGGTTACGTCGATGTCATTGCGGTCATGGATGTCGAACAGACGCGTCGCGCTCAGTGCCGTCCACAGGCCGCCGAAACCCGCGCCAATAATCAGAATGTGCTGCTTCATTTTTTTACCTTGAGGGTGAGGTGGTGGGTGGCTCGATAACGGCGACTATATTTGTCGTAGTTAATTCGTGCAAGGTTATTTTTTGCGAGGCTGTGCTTTAAACGGCGCGGGAAAAGTCTCCAAAGCCTTACGAAATGGGGCTCTTGGCATAGCGGTCTGGTGTCTGTAAAACAGTGGTTTAACGCGTTGTGAGCTGGATTGCCCCACGGTTTTCTGTTAGGTTGTGCGACTAATTAAGTCGGAGATTGGCATGTCTCTTTACAGCGCAGGCGTTGAATACGGCATTCATTGCCTGATTTTCCTGGTGGGCGATGGCGGCGAAAGCCGAGAGGCCAGCGTGCGCGACCTCGCAGAGTTGCAAGGTGTGCCCCTGGATTACCTCGGGAAGATTTTCACCAAGCTGGCCAAGGCCAAACTGGTCGTGGCCACCGAAGGCGTACGCGGCGGCTTCAAGCTGTCCAGGCCGTCTGACGAAATCAGCCTGCTCGATATCGTCAACGCAATCGACGGCCACAAACTCATCTTCAATTGCCGCGAGATCCGCGGGCGCTGCGCGTTGTTTGACGGTGCTCCACCGGCGTGGGCGCTGGACGGCCACTGCTCAGTCCATGCGGCCATGATGACGGCGCAGAAGCGTATGGAAGACGCGCTGGCCCAACAGACCATTCTTGATCTTGCGAGGAAGGTTGGGCGCAAGTCGCCAGCGGAGTTTGCTGCTCAGGTTGGGGGGTGGATTAGCGATCGCAGGGAGAAGAAGGGCATTGGGCAGTTGCCGGGCGATCAAGTGATTCAGGTGACTGATATTACGGATGGGTCGTAGTTCGTAATACGGATTGGATTGACCCGTTGAGAGAGTGGACGCCAGAAGCGGTTTTTTGGTGTCAGTGGTCCAGAGAGAGCATGAACAATCTGATGCAATATGTGATTTAACATAATATACATTATGCGTAATTCAGTATTGCATAATCAGAGGCCGTGCCCGTCAGATTTCAACAGGCAAAACCCCCATCTCTCTCAAACCTGAGCAAACCCGCCATCAACAAACATTTCACTGCCCGTCATGAAGCTGCTCTCATCCGATGCCAGGAACAACGCCGCCGCCGCAACTTCTTCCGGCTTGCCAATGCGGTTCAACGGAACCTGCGCGGTCATGTCGTCAATAATCGCTTCCTTCTGACCTGTGCCTGAAAGCGCCAGGTCCAAGCCTGGTGTCGAGATCGGACCTGGCGACAGCACGTTGACGCGAATGCCCGTGCCTTTCAGGTCCAGCGCCCAGCTCCTGGCAAAATTACGCAGCGCCGCTTTTGTCGCGCTGTACACACTGAATGCTGGTGTACCCATGGTTCCCGTGGTCGATCCGGTCAGGATCACCGAGCTGCCGGCGCTCATCAGTGGCAAGGCTTTTTGTACGGTGAATAGCGTGCCTTTGACGTTGATGCCGAAGGTTCGGTCAAACGACTCTTCTGTGATCGCGCCGATCGGCTGGAAATCCCCCAGGCCGGCGTTGGCAAACAGCACGTCAACTCGGCCCTTGGCGGCTTTGACTTGCGTAAACACGCGATCAAGGTCGTCCAGTTTTGAAATGTCGCCTTGTATGGCAATGGCTTCAGGACCGATCAGTTGCAGCGCTTTGTCCAGCTCCTCTTGCCGGCGTCCTACAATGACGACTTGAGCGCCTTCCGCCGCAAAACGAATGGCGGTTGCCAGGCCGATGCCGCTGTTGCCGCCAGTAATCACTGCGATTTTTCCGTTGAGCCTGCTCATGGTGAACTCCAAAGAATAAGGTTGAGGCCCAACTGTAGATCTGCGCTATTTTTTTGAATAGTATGCACCTTTTAGTAAGTACCCTATGTGGAGCCTTCTAGATCATGGCCAATAACTCATTCAATTGCGGGCTCGAAGCCGCCCTGGCGGTGATTGGCGGCAAATGGAAGCCCCTGGTGCTGTTCAACCTGGCGCAAAATGTTCATCGATACGGTGAATTAAGACGCGCGATTGGCGGCGTAACCGATAAGGTGCTGATCCAGCAACTCAAGGAGTTGGAGCGCGACGAGATCATCTCTCGCGTGGATTTCCAGGAAATACCGCCCAAGGTCGAGTACTCGCTGACCCCTTTCGGGCATTCCCTGGCTACGGCGCTGGGGGCGCTTTGCCAATGGGGAACGGAACATATGCAAACCGTTGAACGCATCGCTGAACGACGTACTGCCGCCCTCTCCCAGCCTTGAGCCCCCTGCCCTGATAGCCAACTCAACTAAATGACTATTTAGTTGAGTTAACGGCTGTGTCTCTCCACGGCGCTAACAACTTCACGTCCGACACATCACTTTTTCTAGATGTCAGCCTACAAACATATGGATTTTTCCAAATGTTTGCGCCTTTTAAGCTCTCCTCACTCCTCCCCGTGATGGAGCACGCGTCGTCGGTACGCCCTGATCACAAGGGCGATCCTAAAAATAATGTGTCTGCCGACCCAAGGAATACCTATGTCCTCTCATTTGTCTGAACGGCAAAACGCCGATGAGCGCCTGTTGCACAGCCATGGCTATGACCAGCAACTGCATCGGGGGCTCTCGCTGTGGTCGTCGTTTTCCGTGGGGTTCGCCACGGTCTCCCCTGTGGTGGGCATCTATTCCGTGATGTCCCTGGGCGCCATGAATGCCGGCCCTGCCTGGGTCTGGATCGTGCCGCTATGCCTGGCCCTGCAACTGTTGGTGGCCCTGGTGTATGCCGAGCTTGCTTCGCAATATCCCCTCGCAGGCGGTTGCTACCAGTGGGTCAAGCGCCTGGCAGGTGATCGTTGGGCCTGGTTTACCGGGTTCATGTACTTGGCGTCTGCGCTGGCGTCCCTGACCACGGTGGCCTACCTGGGTGGTTTCTGGTTGTGGTTGTTCTTTACCGGCGAGCCGCCTTCGGCCAATGCCCAGGTGTTCTGCGGCGCGATTTTGCTGTTGGTCGGCCTCGGCGTGAACCTGTTCGGGATCAACCCGCTCAAGTACTTCGTCAATGCCGGAATCGTCGCCGAGGCCATCGCTTCAATTGGCATTGGCGTGCTGTTGTTGTTGTTCTTTCGCAACCATTCGTTTTCTTTGTTGCTGGAAGGCATCACGCCTGGTCCGGCAAGCGAGGGCTCGTACGTGTCTGGTTTCCTGACGGCCATGGCCGTGGGCGGTTGGGCGTTCCTGGGGTTTGACGCCTGCTCCCAAGTCTCCGAAGAGACCGCCGATGCCCGCACTTCGACGCCACGCGCCATCCTGCGTTCGATGATCCTGGTGGGCCTGACCGTCATGCTCACCGCCTTTGCCGTGACGCTGTCCTACACCAACACCGACGCGATGGTGTCCGGCCAAGTCATCGACCCTGTCACACCGGCCGTGGTCGATGCCTTCGGTGCCTGGGCCGAACGTCCCTTCGTGGCGGTGGTGCTGGTGGCTTTTATCGCCTGCGTGGTGTCGGTTCAAACCTATATCGGTCGCGCCGTGTTCGGCATGGCCCGGGATGAAATCCTGCCGGGGTCGGCGCTGTTGCGCCGGGTTGACGCACGCAAGGTGCCCTTCGCCGCCATGGTGTTCAGCACGTTGTTTGCCAGCTTCGGCCTGGCCCTGGGCTTGAATGCCACCGCCGTCGGTACCTTGATCGCGTTCGGCAGTGGCGGCTTCTTCTTTGTCTTCCTGATCGTGGTGAGCTGCGCCCTGCTCGCCCGCCTCAACGGCACCTGGAAAGCCGAACCAGGCACCTTCAGCCTCGGTCGCTGGGGCATGCCGGTCAACGTCGCAGCGTTTATCTGGCTGGTGTTCGAAAGCATCAACGTCGCCTGGCCCCGGGCAGCGTTGGCGCCGCCCGATGCGCCGTGGTTCCAGGTCTGGGCAGTGATCCTGGTGTTTTCGGTACTCGCGCTGCTGGGTCTGATCTACCTGTTCTGGGCCAAGCCCAATCAACGCCTTGCCAGCCCTGCGCTGCGCACACATTAACCTGGACTCGGAGCTTCAGATGCCTGCCCTTCATTATTGGAATTACCCCACGGACATCTTCTGCGGCCCTGGCGCACTGGAGATCCTGGTGCAACGCTGCCAGTTGCTGGACATGCGCAACCCCCTGCTGGTCACCGACCCTGGCATGCTGGCCCTGGAACCACTGGCGCTGCTCAAGGCTCAGTTGAGCCAGGCGGACATTCCCTTTGCGGTCTTCAGTGACATCCACAGCAATCCAACGATGTGCGACGCGGCCCGAGGCGTCTCAGCCTTCCAGGCCGGTGGCCACGACTCGTTGATCGCCCTGGGTGGCGGCAGTGCCATGGACGCGGCCAAGGGCATCAGCCTGGCCGCCGTCGACCGCCATGGCCTGGAGCGTTTCGAATGGTCCCAGGTGGTCAGCCGCTACCCGAGCCTGGCGGACTTTCCCCGGCTTGGCCTGCCCAAGCTGATCGCACTGCCTACCACTGCCGGCACCGGCTCTGAACTGGGCCGCGAAGCCGTGCTGACCTTGAGCGAGCACACCATCAAACAGGTGATCAGCCATCCCGAGTTGTTGCCGGCCACCGTCATCCTCGACCCAGTGCTCACCCGTGGCCTGCCGCCGGCACTCACGGCCGCCACCGGCATGGACGCCCTCACCCACCACATCGAGGCCTTTTGCTCGCCGCTGTACCACCCGATGTCGTCCGGCGTTGCCGTCGAAGGCGTGCGCCTGGTGCAACAGCACCTGCTCGCGGCCCATGCCGATGGCCAAGACCTGGTTGCACGCGAAGGCATGCTGGTGGCGTCCGCCATGGCCGCCGTGGCGTTCCAGAAAGGCCTGGGCGGCGTGCATGCCCTCGCCCACCCGCTCGGCGCGCGGTTTCACAAGCACCATGGTCTGTTGAATGCGATCCTGCTGCCTTACGTGCTGGTCGCCAACCGCGAGGCCATCAGCACCGACATCGCCCGACTGGCCCGTTACCTGGAGTTGCCGCAGCCGGATTTCGAAGGTTTCGTGGCATGGGTGCTGGACTTGCGCCAACGCCTGGGCATTCCGCACACGTTGAGTGAGATCGGCCTGGACGCCGACGTCGCCGAGTGGGTCGGTGCACAAGCTCTGGCAGACACTTCGTCCTCGGACACCAATGCCCGTCCTCTCGATGCGCAGGCCTACAGCCAGGTCTATCGCCACGCGGTCTACGGCGAACTACCCGCGGTGTTCCTGCAGTAAATCCTCGATAAACGCCCGCACGGCTTCGCTTTGCGGGTGCCCCACGTGGGTGATCATGCTGTGTTGCACGGCGTAATGCAGGGTCTCGGGGTGCAGCGCACGCATATGCCCACTGGCGATCCACGGGGCGGCGTAATGGGCTGGCAGGTAACCCAGGTGTGTCCCGGCCATCACGCCATGGGCCACGGCTTCCATATGGTACGCGGTGGCGGACGCGCGCTTGGGCACCACCGGCAGCACCTGGTCGGCGGGCAGAAAACCGTGCTTGATCCAGTCACACGCCTCCAACTGTTCAAGGCTGGGGGCCGCGACGCTGTACAGCGGGTGCTTGCTCCCACAGAAGATCCCGATGGCTTCGCTATACAGCGGTTGATAGGCCAAGGTGGGCAGCGGCCGACTAAAGTAGGAGATGGCCATGTCCAACTGCCCATCGATCACCGCCAGTTCCAGCTCCGTGGGCGAGTTGACGAAAATATGCAGGTGCATGTCGTGCTCGCGCTGGTAAAAGCGCGCGATGGCCGCATCGATGCGCGCCGTGGGCAAAGTGGCGATATTATCGGCCAAGCCCAGGTACAGGTCTCCCACCAGGCGCCCGGCCAAGTCCTGGGCCTCGTCACGAAACGCATCCACCGCACCGAACAAGGCGGTTGACGCCTTGAGGATGCGCTGGCCTTTTTCTGTCAAGCGGAACCCACCCTTGCCACGCTCGCAAATTCGATAACCCAGGCGCTTTTCCAGCCCGGAAATATGCGTGCTGATGTTCGACTGGCTCATGTTCAGTTCGGCCTGGGCCGCCGTGAACCCGCCGCATCGGACCACCACGGCAAAAATGCGCAGCAGCCGCAGATCCATGTCCGTCACGTTTCTGAGCACTGCAATGTCCCGGCTGGCGGCAAATGAAGGGGCTCATTCAACGTCAGGGGCGCACCCACGTCAATGGCGCTTGTATGCACCCGGTACGCCCCCTAAGCTGGCACTCTTTTTTGTCGCCCTGCCCCGGATATCCCATGTCTCGAAGCATCGCCCACCTCGCCCTGCTCCTGGGGTTGATCACCGCCATCGGCCCGTTCGCCATCGACAGCTACCTCCCTGCCCTGCCCACCCTGGGCGCCAGCCTGCAGGCTTCGCCGGCCGCCGTGCAGATGAGCCTTACCGTGTTCTTCATGGTCATCGGCGTGTGCCAGTTGTTCTACGGGCCGATCAGCGATGTGTTCGGGCGCAAGCTGCCGATTTATGCGGGGCTGGTGATTTTTACCGTGGCCAGTGTCGGCTGTGCATTGGCACCCAACATTGAAGTGTTGATCGGTTTTCGCGCCTTGCAGGCCTTCGGCGCGTGTGCCGGGATGGTGATTCCCCGGGCGATCGTGCGCGACCTGTACACCGGCCATGAGGCCGCGCGCCTGATGGCGTTGCTGATGCTGGTGATGAGCGTGTCGCCGATCCTCGCGCCGTTGGCCGGCAGCGTGGTGATTTCGTTGTGGAGTTGGCGTGAAGTGTTTGTGGCGCTGGCTGTCGTGGCGGTGCTGTGCCTGGTCATGACCGCCGTGCAGTTACCCGAAACCCACCCGGCCGAGCGGCGCCTGGGCAAGACCCTCGGCTCGGCCATCGGCAGCTACGGCGCATTGCTGCGCGACCCGGTGTTTATCGGGCTGGCAGTGGTCAGCGGGTTTGGCCTGGCCACTTTCTTTGTGTTCATCGGCAGCGCGCCGTTCGTGTACATCGAGTACTACGGCCTGACGCCCACCCAGTTCAGCCTGTGCTTCGCCCTCAACGCCGCGTCGTTCTTTGCCATGAGCCAACTCACCGCGCGTCTGAGCGCGCGCTTTGGCCTGGCGCGGGTGATCCGCAGCTCGGTGATGGCCGTGGCGGCGGTGATGGCGTTGCTCGCTGTCACCCTGGCATGGGGCAACAGCCTGGCCGTGATGATGACACTGCTGTTCATCGGTTTCGGTTTTCTCGGCCTGCTGTTGCCGGCAGCCGGCGTGTTGTCCCTGGAGGATCACGGTGCGGTAGCTGGCTCGGCGTCGGCCCTGCTGGGTGCGATCCAGATGATCACGGCGGCGGCGTGCATGAGTGTGGTTGGCGTGTTTGCCGACCACACCCCGGCACCGATGGTGGTGGGCATTGCGCTGTGTGCCCTGGCGGCGATGCTGGTTACGCTGTGGACCTTGCGCCGTCTGCCAGCGCATCTGGCGTCCAATGCCCCGCACGTACCGCCAGCCAAGTGAGAAACACGTGGGCCGGCATCGGCCGGGCGATCACGTAACCCTGGACTTCATGGCAACCAAAGCTGGCCAGCAGCGTGCACACCTGCCGGTCTTCGACCCCTTCGGCCACCAGCCGCAGGTTCATGATCAGGCCCAGTTGAATAATGGCCCGCACGATTTCCTGTTGCTCGGGCTGGTGTAACTGGGTGATGAACGAGCGGTCGATCTTCAGTTCGTCCACCGGTAGCCGAGACAAGTAAGCCAGCGATGAATAGCCGGTGCCAAAGTCGTCGATCGCCAGCGCGAACCCCAACTGACGCAACTGGGTCAGCGTCACCAACGCTTGCTCAGGGTTGCGCATGGCGCTGGACTCGGTGATCTCCAGGCACAACTGCGCCGCATCGGCGCCGGTCTGGGCCAGCAAGGCCTGGACCTGAGTCGGGAACGTCGGCGACTCCAAATCCTGCACACTCAAGTTGACGCTGATGCGCAGGTCACATGCCCGGCTCAACTGCATGCACTCGCGCAACAGCCACAGGCTCAGGGCGCAGATCCGACCGTTGTCCTCGATGATCGGCAGGAACACACCCGGAGCAATCAGGCCCAGGCGCGGGTGTTCCCAGCGCACCAACGCTTCTGCTGCGCCGATATGCCCGTCGCTCAAACGCGCCTTGGGCTGCAGGAATACGCGCAATTCACCGGCCTCGATGGCTTGGTCGAAATCATCCAGCAACGCCATCGACTGCAAACGCCGCTGCTCCAGTTCCGGGTCATAGAACACATGGCTCACCGCCTGGTGACGGGCGGCATCCAGTGCCACTTCGGCGTAACACAACAAGTCCTGCACACTGCGTCCGTGGATCGGGTAGCGCGCCAACCCCAGGCGTGCCTTGACCATCACCGCGTGCTGGCCGCCGAGCCTGAACGGTTTGTCCAAGGTGCGCGCCAACCGCGCCAGGCAGATGTCCTGGTCGCAGCGCAGCAGCAAGGCAAAACCGTCCGAGGGCAGCCGTGCCAGCAACTCCCCCTCCCCCAGCACCGCGGCCAGCCTTCTTGCCACGCCTTGCAGCAGCAGGTTGCCATCGCCGTAGCCGTAGAGCGCGTTGATGCGCTTGACGTCGCAGATGTCGAAGATCGCCACGGTCAGCCCCGACAGCGGCCTATGGCCGGCAGCGATGGCCCGGTTGACGTCCATGATGAACCGCGTGCGGTTGGGCAGCCCGGTCAGCGGGTCTTCAAACGCCAACTCAGAGATGCGCAACTCGCGGCTGGCAATCACCAGCAAGCCCAACACAAAGGTGGTCAAGCCGATGCCGAGGAACAGCAACAGGCACGCGCGGCGTTCGGCCTTGATCGCCTCCAGGCTGACGTCCGCGCCCAGCACCAATTGACTGCCGTGCGGCCCTCTGATGGGCAGGAAGAGCGAGCGAAAATCGCCGAACTGGTCGCTGTATTCCACAAACCGGCTGCGGCGTTGTGCAAACACTTCGTCAAGTTCCGGCGGCGCGCTGTCGTAGTGGCCCAAATGCTGGCCGTAGCGCCCGCTGGCGATCTCGGCGGTATTGGCCGAGTCCATCACGAACAGCGTGTGGCCCCCGCGCTGGGTGAGCACGTAGATCGAATCCACCCCGGCTTTTTTGGCGTAGCCGTCCAGGCGCTGCAACATCGCCTGGTAGCGTGGCTCATCGAACGGTCCGTCACCCAGCAGTTCGCCCAGGTAGTCATCGCCGATCACCACCGGCAGCGCCTGCACAATGGCGCTCAGGCGCGTACCCAGCAGCGCGTCATCGGCCGCGGCCTTGAAGCGATAACCGCTGACGGTAAACAACAGGGTCACCAGCAGGTGAATCAGCACAAAACTGAGGGACACCTTGCCCAACCGGGACAAGGCACGCAGCCGATGCCTGCGCACGGGTGCATCGTCGGGCAACAGCCAGCTGCGGTGTTCGAGCGCCTCTGCCATGGGTTACACCTTGAACCGCTTGACCAGGTTCTGCAGTTCGCCGCCCAACTGGGCCAGGTCGGCGCTGGAATCGGCCATCTCGGCGCTGGCCTGCGCCGACTGGTCGGCCACTTCGCGCACGGTCATGACGCTGCGTTGGATGGTGTCTGCCACGCTGGCCTGCTCTTCCGCCGCCGTGGCGATCAACAGGCTCATGTGCTGGATACCCGCCACTTGGCGGGTAATGGTCGCCAGTGCTTCACCGGTGTCGCGCACGCCGATCACCGTGGACTGGGTCTGCACCACGCTGGCCTGCATGCGCCGCGAGCTTTCCTCGGCAATGCGTTGCAGCCCGGCAATCAGGTTCTCGATTTCTTCGGAGGATTGCTGGGTGCGTTTGGCCAGGCTGCGTACCTCGTCGGCGACCACGGCAAAACCACGGCCCGCCTCCCCTGCCCTTGCCGCTTCGATGGCCGCGTTGAGCGCCAGCAGGTTGGTTTGCCCGGCCACCGTCTTGATCACATCCAGCACGCCGCCAATGCGCTCGCTCTCTTTATACAGACAGGTCATCGACTCGGCCGACATACCCACGTCCCGCGCCAGGGTTTCAATCTGCTCCACGGCCTGCTGTGACACCTGCAAGGCGCTGCTGGCCTGGGTGTCGGCCTCCTTGGCAGCCTGGGCGGCCTGTTCGGAATGGCGTGCCACTTCCAGCACGGTGGTGGTCATCCCGGCCATGGCGGTCGCCACCTGGTCAGTCTCGGTCTTCTGGCTATGGATGCCCGCGCGGGTTTGCACGGTGATTGCGGCAAACTGGCTGGCGGATGCGGCCAGGCGATGAGAACTGCCGCCGATCAGCGCCATCATGTCGCGCAGGCGGTGGCTCATGTGGTTGATCGAACGCAGCAACTGGCCCAGTTCGTCGGCACGCTCGCTGTGCAGTTCCACGGTCAGGTCGCCATTGGCGATACGTTCGGCCGCCTCAAGGGTCTGTTGCAATGGCGCGACAATCTGCCGGCCAATGCGCCACGCGAGCAACCCGCCGAACAGCAAGGCCAGTAACGTCAGCGAGCCGAGCACGATCACCACCGCTTCGACACGGCGCTTGGCCCGCACCGCTTCAACGTCGTAGAGCACATTGATTTCATCTTGCAGGGCAGCTAGATCGGCATTCAACTTGAGCACCGTGGGGCCTGCATTGACGCCGACTTCCACCGCATCATGGGCTTTCATGTAAGCGCGCAGCTTGTCATCCAGGCGGCGGATCTTGGCCAGGTCTTCCTGGGGCCACTGCCCGGCGTGCACGTCGGCGACGATCCCGGCGAGCAGCTTTTCCATCTGCCCGAGGCTGGCATCGTGTCGGGTCAATTGGGTGGCGTCTGCGGTCAAGGCATACACAAAGTTGGCGTCACGGGAGAACACGGTCTGGTCGAACAGATTGCCCAGCCGGTTGATGCGCTTGAGCGATTGGCCGTCGCTGCGCAAGGCGTACAACCCCGTCAGTGCCAGCAGCACCGCAAATGCCAAAAGCAAACCAAAGCCCAAGCCCAGCTTGCGGCGCACAGTCAGATGTTCCAGGGCAAATCCACGCGACATAAGTAACAACCTCGTTGCTCCCGTTTGCTCGGCGCGCAGAAACGCCGACGCCTCGCAGGTGTGCGATAGCGTCTGGGGGCAGATTTAAGTTAATGGAGCACTTTGCTCGATAAACAACCAGGCTGTTACTTGGCGATGAGTCAAAATGCCATCGCACAATATCATTGGCTGAACAAAGAATAAACGAAACATGAAAAATCCAAATATGGAGGAGTGAAATCCATATTTAGGTATTTATTATTAGTCGCTCAAACCGTACTATCGCGGCCCCTGAAACTTCATTGATTACAACTAATTCCGCTATAGCGTACTGCTTGGCGTCTTACGTATTTCGCTCACCTGAGCGCCTAGGGTCGTTATGCTGGATGATGTGGCTATCTTCGTTCAAATCGTGCGCAGCGGCAGCCTTGCGCTGGCCAGTAAAAAACTGGACATGCCCGCCAATACACTGGGGCGCCGCCTGGCCAGCCTGGAGCAGATGATGGGCACGCCGCTGTTGTTCCGCTCTACCCGCGCCCTGCGCTGCACCGCAGCCGGCGAGCGGTTATACCAGCACAGTTGCACTAATATCGACGCCCTTCATGCCGCGATAGAATCCATCAAACACATGGACGGCGAACCCCGTGGCAAAGTTAGGGTGCATGTGTCCACCAGTTTCTTTGAATACTCCGACACTAACTTCTTGCAAGTCTTTCTCGACAAGTACCCGGTGATCGAACTGGAGCTGATCGTCTCGGATATAGAACCCAACTTGACTGAAGAAGGTATCGATCTACTGCTGCGCGTGGGTAAACCGAAAAAAACCAGTTATGTCATACACAAGTTGCGCGACGTGACCTTGGGCTTATATGCCAGCACGCACTACTTGGCCACACAGGGCACGCCGCACACCTTGGATGACTTGATGGGCCACGAACATTTGCAGTACCTGGGCAAGACCCACGAAAACCTGCTGACGCTGATGCGTGGCGATGAAACCCACAGCGTGCCTATTCGTGGCCGGTTTTCTTCGGACTCGATGCTGGGCCTGATCAACGCGGCCCACCAGGGCTTGGGAATTGCCCTGCTGAACAACGTAACCACCCAATTCGATCAAAAGGACCTGATACGCGTGCTGCCGGAATACTACCTGCCCACCGAGGGGTTCTATGCGGTGTACCCGAACCGTAAATCCCTGTCGATCGCCGCCCTGGCGGTGCTCGACCACTTGATCGACAAGGCCGGTATCTGCCGGCTGCGCTAGGCGTCGCTGCCCAGGCCGGCCAGGTACGCCCACGGGTAGATACCACGCTCGTGCCCATCGCTGAACACCAGTTGCACGCCATAGCCCTGTGGGTGGATCTGCAGCACACGCACGGCGTCCGACACCCTGGGTTGGCTGCCGCGCAAGCGGAACGCCCGGCATTGTGAGCACGGGCATTCGCGACGCAATCGCGCATGCTCGATCCACTGGGTGCGGTCGGCCCATTCCAGGCGCAATCGCCCGTCCGCGCCCTTGCCAATCCCACTGGGAGCGGTGGTCATTGCAGTTGCGCCAGTGCGATCCGCACCGCCTTGCGCACTTCCGGGTCGGCGTCGTCGGCCGCATCCCGCAGGGCACTCAACGCCTGGCGATCGCCCAACTCACCCAATGACAACGCCGCTTCCTTGCGCAGGTTGCTGATGCTGTGGCCCAACGCCTGGACGAGTGCGTCGAGCGCCGGCGCATAGCGTAACCGCCCCAGGCTGCGGGTGGCCCGCAAGCGCACTTGCCAGTATTCATCGCTCAATGCGCCAACCAGTGCTTCGCCGGCGCTGTGACTGCCGACTTTGCCCAGGGTGGTCGCCGCCTCTTCACGCACTTGCCACGCTGGGTCCAGCAGGGCCCGGTACAACGCTGGCAACACCTGCTCATCGCTGGCCAGGCCGAGGGCGCCGGTGGCAGCGCGGCGTACTTCGGTGTCCGGGTCGCTGCTGGCCAATCTGGCCAACGCTTCCAGCGCGGGCAGGTGTTTGAGCCAACCGAGCACACCCACGGCTTCGCGGCGGATACCCGCATCGGCATCTGCCAGCGCCCGCAACGCCGAGGGCGCAGCGGCCTCGAGGCGCAACTCGCGCAGGGCACGGAAGATCGCCGTGCGCACACTCACGTCAGCGTGTTCGGTCCAGGGCAACAACAGTCTGCCCGCCTCGGCCGTCTTCAAGACGCTCAAGCTTTGCGCGGCCGCCTCGCGCACCGCAGGTTCCGCATCGGTCAGCGCCTCGCACAGTGCCTGCACCACCTCATCCTCTTCCCAGGCTTCCAGCAAGGCGGCGGCTTGGGCGCGCACTTCCACGGCCGGGTCCTGGCGCAGGCTGTCCACCAGCCATGCCAGGCCGTCGGGTTCTTCCAGGTCGGCCAGGTCGATCAGGGCAATGCGTCGCATGGCAGCGTCCGATGCCTGCAGGCGCGGGCGCAGGGCTTCTATTTCGGGGTTATAGGTCATATGGCAAATCGCGGTATGGAATGATCAATGGGCAACCCAAGCGGGTTCAACCGGGGCAACTGGCGTCCATCTTCGTGGTGCAGCAGTTCCAGGCAGTGGCGCTTGAGGTGGGTAAATTCAGGGGTGGTCATCAGCCCGGTGTGGCGCGGGCGTGGGAAGTCCAGGGTGAAGTCTTCGATAATGCGGCCTGGGCGCGGGCTCATCACCAGGATGCGGTCGGCCAGGAACAACGCTTCATCGATGTCATGGGTGACAAACACCACGGTGGTGCGGATCTGCGTCCAGATATCCAGCAACAAAGCCTGCATCTTCATGCGTGTCAGCGCGTCCAGCGCGCCAAACGGTTCATCCATCAGCAACAGACGCGGGCGATTGATCAGCACCCGAGCGATTTCCACCCGCTGCTGCATGCCGCCCGACAATTGATTCGGCCAGCGTTCGGCAAAGCCTTCCAGCCCCACCAGCGCGAGGATTTCATCCGCCGCCGCCAACCGCTCGGCCTTGCCGACGCCGCGCATCTTCAGGCCGAACGCGACGTTCTCACGCACACTGCGCCAGGGGAACAGCGTGTGTTGCTGAAACACCATGCCACGCTGCTGGGACGGCCCGGACACCGCCTGCCCGTCCATGTGCAAAGTGCCCTGGCTCGGCACCAGGTGGCCAGCCAGCGCCCCCAACAAGGTGGACTTGCCGCAGCCCGACGGGCCCAGGATGCACACGAACTGGCCCGGCTCGATGCTGCAATCAAGTGCTTTGACCGCCTCAAAAGCCTGGGCTTTTTCGCCCAGCACAATCGACAACCCGCTGATTGCTATACGACCTTCCATCAGGCTTTACCTCGCAGGCGATGCCAAGGGGTGAATGCCGCGCCCAGGCGCTTGACCAGCCAACTGCTGCCCATGCCCAGTACGCCGATCAACAACATGCCGACCACGATGTCGGCATAGTTCTGCAAGGTGTATGACTCCCAGGTGTAGTAACCGATACCGAACTGCCCCGAGATCATCTCGGCCGTCACCAGGCAGAACCACGACGTGCCCATGCCAATGGCAAGGCCAGTGATGATGCTCGGCGCAGCGCCCGGCACGATCACTTCGCGCAGAATGGCACCCCGCCCTGCCCCCAGGCTGCGTGCCGAGGCGATCAATCGAGGGTCCACCCCTTCAACGCCATGCACGGTATTGAGCAAAATCGGAAACAGCGCGCCGGTGAAGGTGATGAACACCATCGACAGTTCCGACGACGGGAACATCAGGATCGCCAGGGGAATCCACGCCACCGCAGGAATCGGGCGGATCACCTCCAGCGGCGGCAGCAAGACATCTTCGGCCCACTTCCAGCGGCCGATGGCGATCCCCAACCCGATGCCCACCAGCACCGCCACCAAGTAACCTTCAAACACCCGGCCCAGGCTGGCCCCCAGGTGCCGGGCCAGCTTGCCCGAGTCCACCAGGGCCAGCGCCGCCTCCAGCACGGCGCCAGGCGTGGGCACATTGGCGAAGGTCACCAGCCACAGGTTCCAGTGATGGCTGGCGGCGAGTTGCCAGAACAGCAGGCACACCAGCAAGGAACTGGCCCGGGGCAGCCAGCGATAAGCGGCAGTTGGCATGGGCATGTTCCTGTCAGCGACCGGCGACGGCTTGGGCGCCGGCGCGAGTGAAGTCAAACACCTGGCCGCCCTGGGCATCGGCGAATTGCTGCGCCTGGCCCTTGAGCAGGAAGGCACTCAACTTGCCCTGGCGATCACTGGCAAACCAGGCCTGGCTGGCCAATAGCTTGATGCCGCTGTCTTGGGCCTGGGCGTACACCGCACGCACGGCCTTGCCGTCTTTTTTCAAACTGGCCAGTGCGCTGAACGCCGCTTCGGCCGAGGCGTAGTCACGTACCTTGGGCTCGCCCTTGACCCAGATCTGCGCGACGTGGGTCCAGTCGGTGATGGGCTTGCCCGTGAGCGCATCGTTGGCCTTGAGCGGCGCCTGGGCGTAGTTGGCCAGTTGCGCTTGATAATCCAGGCCCGACGCCTTAAAGGCAGCGCGGATGTACTGGTCGTCAATGAAGGTGTTGAGGTCCAGGCCACGGTCGGCCTTTTTCAGCAGCTTGAGGGTGTCGATGGCCGTGCCCACGGCCTGGCGGTATTCCGGCTTCCAGCTGAGGTCACGGGTTTGCACACCCAGCGGCCCGTGGAACAGGTAGTTGACCTCGGCCTCCACGCCGGTGACTTTTTCGATCAGCTCGCTGTACTTTTCAGGCTCTGCGGCGAGCAATTGATTGGCCTCGATACTCGCACGCAGGTAGGCGACCACCACTTCGGGGTACTGGCGCGCATAGCGTTCATCCACCAGGGCACCGTGGAAAGTCGGGGTGTTGGATTGCGAGCCGTCGTAGATCTTGCGGGCAAAGCCACGGTTGGGGAACAACTCGGCGAACGGCACAAAGTCGGCGTGAGCGTCGATCTTGTCAGCCTGCAACGCCGACCCGGCGACTTCAGGCGCCTGGGCGATGATGTTCACGTCCTTGAGCGGGTCCCAGCCCTGGGCAGCCACGGCACGCAGCAGCATGCCGTGGGCCGTGGAGGCGAACGGCACGGAGAGGGTCTTGCCTTTGAGGTCTGCCAGGGACTGGGCCGAAGACCCTGCCGGCACCACGATGCCATTGCCGCTGCCCTTGATATTGCCCGACAGCACACTGATAAACAGGCTGTGCTTGCCCGCTGTTTCATAGGCCACGCCGTTGAACGCCCCGGGGAAGTCGGCCATGGCGCCGAAGTCGAGCTTGCCGGCGACCATTTCATTGGTCAGTGGCGCACCGCTGGTGAAGTTCTTCCACTGGATATCGTAGGTGGCGTCCTTGTATTGGCCGTCGTGGGGCAAGTATTTTTCCAGCAGCCCCAGTTCGCGGATCAGCAGGCCGCCAGCGGCGCAATTGATGGTGGTGTCCTGGGTGCCGATGGCCACCCGGATGGTCTGGGCCTGCACGGACAGGCTCAGGGAGGCCAGCACCAGGCTGGCAACGGTTGCGCGCAAGAACATTGGGTATTTCCCCTCGAATCATGGTTATAGGATCGTCTCCGCCGTGATCGGGCACGGTGGGAAACGAGGGGGTGCAGCGTGGGCGTCCGGTGTAGGCGGATGGCTTTGAATCAACACACTCAGCGCAGCAGGTACGGGATCTCGACCTTGACGGCGCCGGTGGGGCAATCCTTCTCGCAGGGCATGCAGTACCAGCACTCGTCGAAGGCCATGTAGGCCTTCTGCGTGGCCGGGTTGATTGCCAGCAGGTCCATGGGGCACACGTCGACGCACACCGTGCAGCCCTTTTCGGCGATGCACTTGTCTTCGTCGATCGTCACCGGCGCGTTGGAGCGGAAGAATATTTCCTGGGGCTGGTAGGCCATTTCACGGTGTCCTTGGCGCTTTTGCGCTCTCTGCAGGTATTACGGATTGCCTCAGGCGGCACCGACACGCAGGCGGTCATAGGCTTGCAGCTCGTCGGCGTCCAGGGGGATTACGTAGGGCTCTACCGGCTTCTTGAAGCTGACCATCTGCCCGTCTTCACCCTTTTTCAGGTGGCAATGGCAAAACCAGTCGGCGTCATTGCGCAGCGGGTGATCGACACGGTGGTGGTACAGCCCCCAGCGGCTTTCGGCGCGGTACAGCGAAGCGCGGGCAGCCATCTCGGCGCAATCACGGATCACACTGGTTTCCATGGCGCGCATCAATTCGTGAGGGTTGTGGGCCTTCATCTGGTCCAGGTCGCGCTGGATATCGCCAAAGCGCTGCAGGCCGATCTCCATCTTGCGGGTGACCTTGGGCGGTTGCAGGTAGTCATTCACGAAGCGACGCAGCTTGTATTCGACCTGGGCCGGTGGCAGCCCGGTGTCGCGGTCCAGTGGCGCGTACACCCGGGACTGTTCGGCGGCGACTTGTTCAGCGCTGACCGCACTGAACTCTCGCTCAGCCACGTACTGCGCAGCGTTGGTGCCGGCAAACCAGCCATAGGTAAACGCGCCGAGCATGTAGTTGTGCGGCACCGCCGCCATGTCGCCGGCCGAATACAGGCCCTTTACCGAGGTTTCCGCACGTTCATTCACCCACACGCCCGAGGCCGAATGCCCGCTGCAAAAGCCGATCTCGGAGATGTGCATTTCCACCATGTCGCTGCGGTAATCCGTACCCCGGTTGGCGTGGAACTGGCCCCGGCTGGGGCGCTCATTGCTGTGCAGGATCTGCTCGATGTTCTGGATGGTTTCTTCGGCCAAGTGGTCCAGCTTCAAGAACACCGGACCGTTGCCGCTTTCCAGCTCCTGGTGGAACTCCCACATCATCTGGCCGCTCCAGTAGTCGCACTCGATGAAGCGTTCACCTTTGTTGTTGGCCGTGTAACCGCCCAACGGGCCGGTGACGTAGGCGCACGCCGGGCCGTTGTAGTCCTTGATCAGGGGGTTGATCTGGAAACATTCCAGGTTCGCCAGCTCCGCCCCGGCGTGGTAGGCCATGGCGTAGCCGTCGCCGGCATTGGTGGGGTTTTCATACGTGCCCATCAAATAGCCCGAAGACGGCAGGCCCAGGCGACCAGCCGCGCCGCAGCAAAGGATCACCGCCTTGGCCTTGATCACCTGGAAGTCCGCCGTGCGGCAGTCAAAGCCCATCACCCCATTCACCGCGCCTTCGCTGTCGGTCAGCAGGCGCGTGCACACCAGACGGTTGGTGATGTTCACCCGGGCACGCTTGAGCTGTCGGTACAGGACTTTCTTGATGTCGTGGCCTTCGGGCATGGGCAGCACGTAGGCACCCATGTGGTGGACCTTCTTCACCGCGTAGTCGCCGGTCTCATCCTTCTCGAACTTCACACCCCAGCGGTCCAGTTGCTCGATGGTCTCGAAACTGTGGGTGGCGTAGGCATACACCGCCGCCTGGTTGACGATGCCGTCGTTGGCGATGGTGATTTCCTTGGTGTACTGCTCGGGCGTCGAATGGCCCGGGATAATCGCGTTGTTCAGCCCGTCCATGCCCATGCTGATCGCGCCGCTGCGCTTGACGTTGGCTTTGTCGATCAGCAGCACGCGCAGGTCGCGGTTGGCTTCCTTGGCCTTGATTGCGGCCATGGGGCCGGCCGTACCGCCGCCAATCACCACGATGTCGTATTCCAGTTCCAGGGTCTGGCGGCTCATGGGCGGGTTCCTCGCTCGCGGTCGATACGCAGGCGGTACTGGAACGCATCGCCACGGTAATACAGGTGCTCGAAGTCCACGGGCTGGCCGTCGGCGGTGTGGGTCAGGCGCTCGATGTGCATGATCGGCGAGCCGGGTTCAACGTTCAGCGCCTGGGTCAGGTCGCTGTCGGCCAGGACTGCATCAATAGCGACGTCGGCATGGCCCAGTTGCAGGCCGCAGTCGTTTTCCAGGATCAGGAAGATGTCGCGGGTGACCAGGTCGGCTTTTTCAAGGCGTTCGCCCACTGCCTGGTTGAGGTAGGTGATCTCCAGGGACACCGGCTCGCGGTTGATCAGGCGCACCCGCTTGATCTGCGCCACCGTGGTGCCCTCCTCCAATCCGAGGCGCTCGGCCACTTGCTTGTCAGCTGGCACAAAGCGAAAGCTGCGCAAGCGGTTGATCACTTCATAGCCGCGCTCGGTCATGGATTCGGCCAAGCCTTGCAGGGTGCTGACGTTCTGGTAGGCCTTGGGTTTGGACACGAAGGTGCCTTTGCCGTGAATCTTGAAGATCAGCCCTTCTTTCTGCAGGTCGCCCAAGGCTTGGCGCACGGTGATCCGGCTGACCTTGAAGCGCGCGCCCAACTCGGCTTCGGACGGCATCTGCGTATTGGGGGCGTATTGGCCATCCAGGATGCCGCTGCGCAACAAATCACGCAGTTGGGCATGCAGGGGAATGCTGGACAGCGGGGATAAGGCAACGGCGGATTCGTTCATCAAGGTCACTTGTCATAACGAGTTATGACGTCATCTTAAGAAGCCTAAGCATCGGCATGGAAATACCGTTTATGCATAAGCTTAAACTTCTATTGTTTTGGCTGATGTCCGGTATCGGCCGCAATGCCTTCTGGCGCACAGGCGGGCTTTATAGAATGGCGGCCACAGTCAAACCGCTACCGATCGGTGCTGGAGGTCATCATGCGTTATGTGCTTATTGCCGCTGTGCTGAGCCTGTTCAGCACCTTCGCCGCCGCCCAGGATGCGCCCAGCCCCGGGGCCAACGCGCCGGCCACCCAGGCCGACGATTATTCCGAAGACCTGGACATCGCCAAGGCCGTGCGCAACACCAGCGCGGCATCGACCGCCTGCGGGCCGGTCAAGGGCCACGTGGTGTACGTGGACAGCCAGGGCGTGCGCCATGAGCTGGACTACGTGCGCGTCGGCGATGCCTGCCAGCACGGTTGATCCGCGCTACAGGTCAAAGCGGTCGACGGCGCGGCGCCGCTCGTTGTCCTCACGCACGTCATAGCTGGCGGTGGTCTGGATGTTGGTGTGATGCGCCAGTTTCTGCGCGATCGACAGGTCGTGTTCTTCGATCACCCGGGTGATGAAGGAACGGCGGAAATCGTGAGGCATGATCTTCACCCCCACCTGTTCGCCGCGCTGGCGGGCAATGTAGTAGATCGCATGCTTGGTGATGCGCTCGCGGGTAATGTGGCTGCCCCGGCGAATGCGGTTGAACAGGAAAGCATCGTCCTGCTCCCCCTCCTTGAGCTGTTCGCGACGAAATGCCAGCCACGCTTGCAGCTTTTCAAAGGCCCAGGCCGGCGCATACTTGATCAATTCCTTGTTGCCCTTGCCGGTCACCCGCAGGCTGCGTTCGTCAAAGTTGACCTGGGCCAGGTCCAGGTTGACCGATTCCGACTTGCGCATGCCCGAGCCATACAGGATGCCGATCACCGCAGCATCACGCAGGCCCTGGGGACGCGGGTCGGCGGCGCAGGCTGCCATCATTTCGCGGATCAGCGTACGGCGCAGGTTGCGGCCCTGGCCCAGGCGAGTGCCGGGAGCCGCCTTCACCGAGCGCATTTTGAGCAAATGGTCCTGGCTGATCAGGCTCATCCGCCAGGCCTCATTCATCACGCCGCGCACCGCGTTCACGTACAGCGACGAGGTGTTCGGCGCATAGCCGTCCTCGCGAAGCGCGGCCACCAGGGCAATCACGTGCTCCGGCTGCAGCAAATGCCAGTCGATGTCTTCGAGGTTGATGTCTTCAAAGCCCAGGCGGTCGGCCGCATCTTGCAGCACGTAGCGCATGGTCAGCTGGCTGGAGGGCGCCAGACGGGTGAGGTAAAGGGTCAGCGGGTTGCGGATAGACTCAGTCAAGGTAGATCAGCCTTTGGATTAAATACCTCTAACAAGCCTTTGTTTAATAGAGGTATTTAGTGAATTGGCGAAGGCCGAGTCTACCCCACGATCAGCCCTGGCACAAAATCACGGCTTACTCTTCGTCGTCGGTCGGGTCCTGCGGCTGGGCCTGGGACTGGCTCCAGTCGGCGTCCTGTTTCTGCATCAGTGCAAACCAGTGCTGGCGCATGAACGTGAGGTAACCCTCCGGCGCCTTGGCGAAATCCTTCTCTTCGCTGTAGCAGCCCGGCAGCGGCAATTCGGTGCCCTGTTCCTTGTACTGGCTGACCAGCGCCTGTTGCGCCGCCACGCTGCAATCCTTGGGCAGCGGCATGCCGCGCAGGGCGCCGGCCTCCTCATCCCACCAGCTGGCGCCCACGCGGTCGACACCGCGCAATCGGTACTTCTGGGACTTGCCCACGTGCATGATCAACTTGAATTCGTTGGGGCTGACGTCACTGGTGCAGGTGCGTGAATAGCCCACGGTGGCCTGGGTGATACCGTCGCCGGAGAGGTCGGTGACCTTGGTGGCCGCCATGTCAAAGCGCAACGATGCATCGAATTGGCAGTGTTGCACGTCGTCGTAGAGCATCCAGACGCGCTTGGGATGGTCGCCACTCAGCAGGTACTGCGCCGCGTAGACAAACGCCGATTGAGTGCCGTCATCGTCGCGCTCGCTGACCTGCTCGGCGAGCACCAACAGGTTCTTGCCCTGATGGTCGTCCCAGGTGTAGGCCGCGACCTGCTTGCCACGGACTTCCACGCCGTCCGGCACCTGGTCGATGCTGGTCAGCGCCACGCCGTCATCGGCCCGCACGGTGGTGACACAGGCCACGGCCATCAACAATCCCATCAACGCCGGCCGCAACTGGCCGCGCAAAAGCTGCACGCTATTCATCCGAGTACCCTGGCAAGAGATGGCTTACTTTACCGGCACTTGAAGGCCAATGCAGAGAAGATTGTTGAATAAAACAACGAGCACTCGACGCCCTAGGGAAAACCCTCGGGTTTTGCCCGCAAACAGTATCCGTTGGCGTGTCAGTCGCTTAGCTGAACCCTAGCTGTCTACCTGTCAAATAAACGAGTTTTTCATCAGCCTTTCATATTCGTTCAACATTTTTCCGCTTAATCTCTGCCCCAGGACTTGAGAACAAGCCGCGTGTTCTACGACTAACCTGTTGATTACGCTTTACCTTTCACAACTTTCGTCTTTACTCAGCTAGCCCATGGAAGAAACCAATGCCCGTCCTCAGGAACGTCGAATGAATGCCGCAACCCCACGCCATGTTTAATCAGTTCACTGAGTTTCAGCCACTGGTTACTGCCGTTTTCACGCTCCAACCTGCTCTAGCCCCGAGGTCATGAATCTTTGAAACCCTACCCTATTCATTGCGTGTCGATCGTTATCCCGGTCTACAACGAACAAGAGAGCCTGCCTGAATTGCTGCGTCGCACGACGGCAGCCTGCAAGCAACTGGCCTACGAATACGAAATCATCCTGGTCGATGATGGTAGTCGCGACAATTCGGCCCAACTGCTGGAAGACGCTGCCGCAGAAGACGGCAGCAACGTGGTGGCGGTGATCCTCAACCGCAACTACGGCCAGCACGCGGCGATCATGGCCGGCTTCGAGCAGTGCCGTGGCGAGGTGGTGATCACCCTCGACGCCGACCTGCAGAACCCGCCCGAAGAAATCCCCCGCCTGGTCGAGCAAGCCGCCCTGGGCTACGACGTGGTTGCCACCGTGCGCAACAACCGCCAGGACTCGGCCTTCCGCCGCTGGCCTTCGCGCCTGATCAACCTGGCCGTGCAACGCTCCACTGGCGTGGCCATGACCGACTACGGCTGTATGCTGCGCGCCTACCGCCGCACCATCGTCGACGCCATGCTCGCCTGCCGCGAGCGCAGCACCTTTATCCCAATCCTGGCCAACGGCTTTGCCCGCCACACCACGGAAATCCTGGTGCACCACGCCGAGCGCGAGCACGGCGAGTCCAAATACAGCCCGATGCGCCTCATCAGCCTGATGTTCGACCTGCTGACCTGCATGACCACCACGCCATTGCGTTTGCTCTCCGTGGTCGGCTTCAGCCTGGCGGCCCTCGGCGTACTGTTCGCCATTGCCCTGATCGTGTTGCGCCTGGCCTTCGGCGCGCAATGGGCCGGCGACGGCATGTTCGTATTGTTTGCGGTGCTGTTCGTGTTCACCGGTGGCCAGTTCATCGGCATGGGCCTCTTGGGTGAATACCTGGGCCGCATGTACAGCGACGTGCGGGCCCGCCCGCGCTTCTTTATCGAAAAAGTGCTGCGCAACACACCGGCAGCACCGGCCCCCGTGGTCGTCGTTGACGGCCTGGTGTCTTCCCATACCTCCACTTCTACTTCTCCTTCCGATCAGGTTTCGTCATGAATTCAAAAGCCGTTGTCTTCGCTTACCACGATATTGGCTGTGCAGGCATTGAAGCCCTGCTGACTGCCGGCTACGACATTGCTGCCGTGTTCACCCATGCCGACGACCCCAAGGAAAACAACTTCTACGGCTCCGTCGCCCAACTCTGCGCCCGCAACGGCATCCCGGTGCATGCACCGGAAGACGCCAACCACCCGCTGTGGATCGAGCGCATCGCCAAGCTGAACCCGGATTTCATCTTCTCCTTCTACTACCGCAACCTGCTGAGCGAAGCGCTGCTGGCCACCGCCAAGAAAGGCGCGTTCAACCTGCACGGTTCTCTGCTGCCGAAATACCGTGGCCGCGCCCCGGCCAACTGGGTGCTGGTCAATGGCGAGACCGAAACCGGCGTGACCCTGCACCGCATGGTCAAGCGCGCCGATGCCGGCGCGATCCTGGCCCAGCAAAAAGTCATCATCGACCGCACCGACACCGGCCTGACCCTGCACGCCAAGCTGCGTGACGCCGCCGCCAACCTGCTGCGCGATGCCCTGCCACAATTGGTTGCCGGCAAACTGAGCGAAACCGCCCAGGACGAAAGCCAGGCCAGCTACTTCGGCCGCCGCACCGCGGCTGATGGCAAACTGGACTGGAAAAAGCCGGCTGAAGAACTGTTCAACCTGGTTCGCGCCGTGACTCAACCGTACCCGGGCGCCTTCTGCGCCGTGGGCGAGCACAAGCTGATCGTGTGGCAAGCCGACGTGGTCAAGGGCAACGAAGGCCTGGCGCCAGGCCGTGTGATCAGCGTCAACCCGCTGCGCATTGCCTGCGGCGAAGACTCCCTGGTGGTCAAGTTCGGCCAACGCAACGCCGACGGCCTGTTCCTGGCCGGCCCTGCCCTGGCCGATGCCCTGGGCCTGGTAGACGGTTCCGTGCTGCGCGGTGCTGAGTCCGGTCGCAAGCCACGCCGTACCCGCGTACTGATCCTGGGTGTGAACGGCTTTATCGGTAACCACCTGTCCGAGCGCCTGCTGCGTGACGACCGCTATGAAATCTACGGCCTGGACATCGGTTCCGACGCCATCGAGCGCCTGCGCAGCCACCCGAACTTCCACTACGTGGAAGGCGACATCAGCATCCACACCGAGTGGATCGAGTACCACATCAAGAAGTGCGACGTGGTACTGCCACTGGTGGCCATCGCTACCCCAATCGAATACACCCGTAACCCGCTGCGCGTGTTCGAGCTCGACTTCGAAGAGAACCTGAAGCTGGTTCGCTACTGCGTGAAGTACAACAAGCGCGTGATCTTCCCGTCGACCTCCGAAGTGTATGGCATGTGCCAGGACCAGTACTTTGACGAAGACACCTCCAACCTGGTGGTCGGCCCGGTCAACAAGCAGCGCTGGATCTACTCGGTCTCCAAGCAACTGCTGGACCGCGTGATCTGGGCCTACGGCGACAAAGGCCTGAAATTCACCCTGTTCCGTCCGTTCAACTGGATGGGCCCGCGACTGGACCGCCTGGATTCGGCGCGTATCGGCAGCTCCCGTGCAATTACCCAGTTGATCCTGAACCTGGTGGAAGGTACTCCGATCCGTCTGTTCGACGGCGGCGAGCAAAAACGTTGCTTCACTGACATCGCCGACGGTATCGAAGCCCTGGCACGCATCATTGATAACGAAAACGGCGTGTGCGACGGCCAGATCGTCAACATCGGCAACCCGGAAAACGAAGCCAGCATTCGTCAGCTGGGCGAAGAACTGCTGCGTCAGTTCGAGGCGCACCCGCTGCGTAGCAACTTCCCTCCGTTCGCCGGTTTCCGCGACGTGGAAAGCAAGGCGTTCTACGGCACTGGTTACCAGGACGTGGCACACCGCAAGCCAAGCATCGAAAACGCCAAGCGCCTGCTGAACTGGGAGCCGACCGTCGAGATGAGCGAGACCATCGGTAACACCCTGGACTTCTTCCTGAAAGAAGCCATGCTCGAAATCGCGGACAAGAAGTAATGCAGGCAGGCCTTCGCATCGACGTCGACACCTACCGTGGCACCCGTGAAGGTGTGCCACGGTTGCTTGAATCCCTGGATGAAGCCGGGGTCAAGGCAACATTCTTCTTCAGCGTTGGGCCGGACAACATGGGGCGCCACTTGTGGCGCCTCATCCGCCCGCAGTTCCTGTGGAAGATGCTGCGCTCCAACGCCGTCGGTCTGTATGGCCTGGACATCTTGCTGGCCGGCACCGCCTGGCCAGGCAAGCCGATTGGCCGCGACCTGGGGCACTTGATGCGCCAGGTCAAGGCTGCCGGGCATGAAGTGGGCCTGCACGCGTGGGACCACCACGGCTGGCAAGCCAACACCGGGCGCTGGAGCGAGGCACAGCTGATCGAACAGATCCGCCGTGGCGTCGACACCCTCAGCGACATTCTCGGCGAGCGTATCGATTGTTCAGCGGCGGCCGGCTGGCGTGCCGATGAACGCGTGGTGCAAGCCAAGCAAGGTTTCAACTTTCGCTACAACAGTGATTGCCGGGGCACCAGCCTGTTTCGTCCAACCTTGGCCGATGGCAGCGCGGGCACCCCACAAATTCCGGTAGACCTGCCGACCTTCGACGAAGTCGTCGGGCCGGTCGTGGCTGCCAAAGACTTCAACGGCTTCATTCTGGACCGCTTTGCCGAGTCCAAGCTGAACGTCTACACGATTCACGCTGAAGTAGAAGGGATTCTGATGGCTAACGATTTTCGCCAGTTGCTTGCCCAGGCAGGGCAGCGCGGCATCGATTTCAAACCGCTGGGCGAGCTGTTGCCCGCCGATGTGACCACCCTGCCCCAGCAACAGCTGGTGCGTGGCGCCCTGCCTGGGCGCGAGGGTTGGCTCGGAGTGCAACAAGCATGATCCGGCGCCTGGCATTGCCCCTGCTCCTGTTGGCGTTTGGCGTGTTTTACCTGTTGCCGCTGGCCACCCATGGCCTGTGGATCCCGGATGAAACCCGCTACGCGCAGATCAGCCAGGAAATGCTGTTGACCGGCAAGTGGGCCTCGCCGCACTTCATGGGCATCCGCTACTTTGAAAAACCCGCAGCCGGCTACTGGATGATCGCGCTGGGCCAGGCGATCTTCGGGCAGAACCTGTTCGGCGTGCGCTTTGCCTCCGCCTTGAGCACCGGCCTGAGCATCCTGCTGGTGTACCTGGTGTCGCGCCGGCTGTGGAATGACCCGCGCAAGAGCCTGGTCAGCACCGTGCTCTACATGAGTTTCGCCAGTGTGGCCCTGCTGGGCGGCTATGCGAACCTCGACCCGCAGTTCACCTTCTGGGTCAACCTGACCGGCGTCGCCTTGTGGTTCTGCTTCGACAACACCACCCGCCGTGGCCGCCTGGGCGCCTGGGCCTTGCTGGGTTTTGCCTGTGGCATGGGCTTCATGACCAAGGGTTTCCTGGCCTGGTTGCTACCGGTGCTCATCGCCCTGCCCTACGCCATCTGGCAGAAGCGTTTCCGTGAACTGCTCGGCTACGGCCTGGTGGCGGTGGTCGTGGCGATTGTCGTGAGCCTGCCGTGGGCGCTGGCCGTGCACCTGCAGGAGCCGGACTACTGGAACTTCTTCTTCTGGCACGAGCATATCCAACGCTTTGCCGGTGAAGACGCCCAGCATGCCGAGCCGTTCTGGTACTACCTGCCGCTGCTGGTGGCGTTCTCGCTGCCCTGGGTGGCGCTGCTGCCGTCCACGGTCAAACAGGCCTGGCACGACAAGCGCCTGCCAAAAACCGCCTTCCTGCTGCTGTGGCTGTTGATGCCCCTGGCGTTCTTCAGCCTGGCCAAGGGCAAGCTGCCCTCCTACATCATGCCGTGCCTGTTGCCCCTGGCGTTGTTGATGGGTTCGACCCTGGCCGACAAGCTGGCCCAGAACCGTGGCCGCGTGCTGTGTATCAACGGCTGGTTGAACCTGGTGATTGGTTTGGTGGCGATGCTGGCTCTCAGTTGGTTCCAAATGAAGAAGCCGGTGTACGAGCACGGTCAGGAAACCCTCAGCCTGGTGCTGGTGTTTACCTTCTTGTTCGGCTGGATCCTGGTCAACCTGCTGCACGCCGCGCGCCCCTTGAAACTCTGGGCGGCACCCGCCATCGGCAGCTGGCTGCTGGTGGCCCTGGTGCCGGCCGCACTGCCCCATTCGGTGGTGTACAACAAGACCCCGGACCCATTCATCATTGATCACCTGCAGGAACTGCAACCAACCACCGCACTGCTGAGCAATGACCTGGGTGCCGCATCGGCCTTGGCATGGCGCCTGCACCGTCCGGACGTGACCCTCTACAACACCGTCGGCGAAGTGAAATACGGTCTTGCTTTCGCAGACACGGCCCATCGCAAGGTGGACATCAGCCAGGTCCAGCAATGGATGAGCGAGGCGCGCAAACAAGGCCCGGTCGGCGTGGTGATGCGCGTCAAGGGTGACGATGAAGTCGCTGAGGTGAACTTGCTGCCTCAGGATGGCAAGCGTTACGAGCAAGGCAACATCGTGATCCTGATCTTCCCTCAGGTCGCACCATGATCACACTGTTGCTGCTATTGGGCGCCTGCCTGCTCACCTGCATGGGTCAGGTTTCGCAAAAATTTGCCGTAGAAAGCTGGCGTGATCAGCCCGACGGCTGGGCGCTGAAACTGCGCTCGCCGTGGCTGTGGTCGGCACTGATCTGCCTGGGCCTGGGCCTGCTGGTGTGGTTACTGGTATTGCAGCGCCTGGAAGTGGGCATTGCCTACCCCATGCTCAGCCTGAACTTTGTGCTGGTCACGCTGATGGCACGCTTTGTGTTCCACGAACACATCGATGGCCGCCACTGGCTGGGTGTGGCCCTGGTAATCGCCGGGGTCGTGTTGCTGGGGCGTCAGGTATGAGCCGGGTTCGTGGTTTTGCCCTGGCCCTGGGCAGCGTCGGCCTGGTCAGCGCCGCCCAGTTGGGCATGCGCTGGAGCATGACACGCCTGCCCCTGCCGACCGAATGGTTGACGGCCTTCAGCACCAATGCCATCGACCTTGGTGCCCTTGGCGTGGTGATCCTGGCGATCATCGCCTATGCGCTGTCCATGCTCTGCTGGCTCGGCGCGCTCAAGGACCTGCCCCTTGGCCGTGCGTATTCGTTGCTCAGCATCAGCTACGCGCTGGTGTACCTGCTGGCCGCCAGCCTGCCGGTGTTCAACGAACATTTCTCGCTTTCAAAAACCCTGGGGGTGGCGTTGGTCATCCTCGGTGTACTGGTTATTAACTCTCGTCGTGCTAGCACCACAAGTCCCAGGAATGCCCCATGAAAATCAGTGTATTTGGTAGTGGTTACGTCGGTCTGGTGCAGGCCACCGTATTGGCCGAAGTCGGTCACGATGTCATCTGCATGGACGTTGACAAGAACAAGGTCGAATCGCTGCAAAAAGGCCATGTGACCATCTTCGAGCCGGGGCTGGCTGCAATGGTGAAGGAAAACCTGGAAAGCGGGCGCCTGCATTTCACCCACGACGAAAAACTCGCCGTGGAACACGGTGAAGTGCTGTTCATCGCCGTGGGTACACCCTCCGACGAAGACGGCTCGGCCGACTTGAAGTACGTGCTGTCGGTCGGCGACGCGGTGTCCCGCCACCGCGTGGAACCGGTGATCCTGGTAGAAAAGTCCACCGTACCCGTGGGCACCGGCGACACCCTGCGCGCGCACATTGAGAAGAACCTGCGCGTGGCCGGTCGTCACCTGGACTTCGATATCGTCTCCAACCCGGAATTCCTCAAGGAAGGCTCGGCTGTTGCCGACTGCCGCCGTCCGGACCGCATCATCATCGGTTGTGAGCGTGAAGAGGTGCGCGAGGTGATGCGCGACCTGTACGCGCCGTTCAACCGCAACCACGACCGCATCATCTTCATGGACCTGCGCAGCGCCGAACTGACCAAGTACGCTGCTAACTGCATGCTGGCCACCAAGATCAGCTTTATCAACCAGATCGCTGAACTGGCCGAGCACCTGGGCGCCGACATCGAAGCCGTGCGCCTGGGCATCGGTGCCGACTCGCGCATCGGCTACCACTTTATTTACCCGGGCTGTGGCTACGGCGGCTCGTGTTTCCCTAAGGATATGCGCGCCCTGATCCACAGCGCCAAAGAGGCCAACTGCTCCAGCGACTTGCTGGAAGCCGTCGAAGCCATCAACCAGCGCCAGAAGAGCAAGCTGTTCGAACGCATCAATGCCTATTTCAAAGGCGAGTTGAAGGGCAAGACCTTCGCCCTGTGGGGCCTGGCGTTCAAGCCCAACACCGATGACATGCGCGATGCGCCCAGCCGCGTGCTGATGGAAGCCCTGTGGGCTGCCGGCGCCAATGTACGTGCCTTCGACCCTGAAGCCATGCAGGAAACCCAGCGCATCTACGGCGACGAATCGCGCCTGACGCTGCTGGGCACCCCGGAATCGGCACTGAGCGGCGCCGACGCGTTGATCGTCTGCACCGAATGGCAGCAGTTCAAGGCCCCGGACTTCGACCTGATCCACCAGCGCCTGAAAACCCCGGTGATCTTCGACGGCCGCAACCTGTACGACGGCGAGCGCCTGTCGCGCAAAGGCTTCAAGTACTTCCCGATTGGGCGTGGTGACTCCTGTGAATTGCCAATCCCCCAGCAACAGTGGGTGCCGCAGGTTCAGGAAGCCTGATACGTGAACAAAGCTCATCCGCCCCGGCTCACTGCCACGGTCCGCCACCAGTCGCTGGGGCTCGGGCTCTTGGCGCTGCTGCTGTTCATTGCCGGTAACTGGCACCAGGCAATCATCGGGTTCGACTCACGCTTTGTGGTGTTCGCCCAGGAAATGCTGCGCCATGGGCCCAGTTTTTTCCCGACCACCTACGGACAACCCTACGCCGACTACCTGGCCACCTCGACCCTGCTGACATGGCTGTTCTCCCTGCCCCTGGGGCAGGTCACCAGCTTTACGGCCTGGTTGCCCACGGCCATCGCTTCGGCGCTGATTGTGGTGCTGGTGTACCGCCTCACGGCGCCCTACTCCCCGCGTTGGGGCCTGCTGAGCGTGGCGATGTTGCTGCTCAGCAGCACCTTCATCAGCGAAACCCGTGCGGTGTCCCTCGACCAGATGCTCGCGGCCGTGGCGTTGACGGTGTTCTACCTGGGTTACGCCCATGACCATTTTGGCGCGGGCAAACGCCTGCACTGGCTGTTCCTGCTGCTAATCGTCGGCTTTGCGATCCGTGGGCCCATCGGCCTGGTGATTCCCACCGGCGTGCTGTGCAGCTATTACTTGATCAACCGCCAATGGCGCCAGTTGTTCAGCTTCGGCCTGCTGGCCCTGGCTCTGCTGGCGGCCTGTGTCGGCCTGCTGTTGCTGCTGGCCAAGATGAGCGGCGGTGAAGACTTCATGCGGGATGTGATTCGCATGCAGTTTCTGGGGCGCATGGACGGCACCGAAGGCTCCAGCGGTGTGTTGTATTACTTCACCAGCTCGATCGGCAACTACGCCCTGGCCTACCCGGTGGCGCTGCTGGTGCTGCTGGCGGTGGCGGCAAGTGGGCGACGGGCACCCGACCCGGCGCTGCAGCTGGTGTTGTACTGCGCAGCGGCAGGTTTGCTGGTGATGCTCGGCCTGTCGGTTCCCCAAGCGAAGAAAGCCCGCTACATACTGCCAATGCTGCCCATGGCGGCGATCATTGCGGCGTACCCGTTCCAGGTCACTCAGGGGCGGCTGTTTGCCGGGTTGCGCAACCTGATGCTGGGTATCTGGACGTTGTTGCCCGCGCTGTTGGCCATCGGCCTGCTGGTTGCGCGTCGCCGTTACGCAGAGCAGCTGGGTAGCCTGACACCGATCCTGGCCGTGCTTGGCGTACTGCAAGTGCTCGCATTGCTGGCGTTGTTCAAGGCTCGGCTGCGCCCGGCAGGCCCGGCGTTGGCGGCGGTACTGGCAATCTGGGCGACCTATATCGTGGTGGTCGAGCCCCTTGAGCGCAGCCTCTATGACACGCGCACCTTCAGCCTGGCGGTCAAGGCGCAGATCAACAGCCAGCCGGCGCCGGTGGTGTTGCATGCCCTGGGTAAAGATGCCAAGGCCATCAAGCTGATGGTCAACCTCGACTGCGACCGGGTGCCGCTGTTCACCCAGTTGCCTGCCGAGCTCGCACCGGTGCAAGGCCCGGCCTGGCTGGTGATGAGCCAGGAGGATTACGAGGGGTTGCAAGATCCGCGCTTTCGCTCCATCACGCCGACACTCACCGGGGAGTTCGACAAGAACCCTTATGTGTTGCTGCACTTGGCTAAAACCACTCCGCCATAGAGGCGTTTCTTGTGGCTCTGTGAGAAACAGCGCCCACTCTTCACGGAGTGGGCGTTTTGCATTCTTATCGCCAAGAATCATCCTACAGCCCTATGCGTAATGGCTGGGGACCCGCCTCTTCCGGCACCCAAAACCCGGCTGTAGACTCTTTCGCCAGGTGCCTTAACTATCTACCACCCGGCCATAAGAGAGCTTCTCGATGGGCCTGTTTTAGCGCACCCGCATAACAACAAGGACGCTGTAGGCCATCTCTGCCGTGATGGTTTTTGACTGAGAGGAGAAGACTGTGGGAGATGAACGAGTGACCCTGCCGGTGCCTTCGCTGGATCGCCTGATGGGCTTGCGCGATGCTCTGGTGGCGTTGAAGGGGCCGTTGGCGGATGACCCAGAACTCAGGGAAAACCTGCAAAAACACCTGTTCAACGAAGAAACGGATAGACGGGTACTGGGCAAGGTAAACATTCCAACCTTGCACAGCGTACGCCTGATTCCGTTTGGTGCGGCCCTTTAACTGCATTATTATTGCATTGAACCCTCATTAATATGCATTGGCGCCCTGCTCGCAGGGTCGGCACACTGCACAAGTTCCTCCCCCAAATGTTGGAACTTTCAAAGGGCTTTTCCGGGAAACCAGGCAAGCCTTTTTTTTCGCCCGCTGTTTATGGACCCTCTTCAATGCTCGCTCGCCTGATCCCCGCTGCAATCAATACGCGCCCTGCCGAATGGAGCCGCGCCGCCATCGGCATGGCCCTGGGCACGATGCTCAGTGTCTGGGCCTGCGCCCACGTGTTTGGCATGGAGGTGGCGATGCACCTGCTCGGGCCTCTCGGGGCTTCGGCAGTGCTGCTGTTCGCGGTGTCGTCCGGCGCCCTCGCGCAGCCGTGGTCGATCATCGGCAGCTACTTGTGTGCCGCCGTTGTCGCGCTGCTGGTGGCACGGGTGCTGGGGCGCACCTTGGGCAGCGCCTGCCTGGCGGCGGGCATGACGGTGGTGCTGATGTGCTGGCTGCGTTGCCTGCACCCACCCGCAGGCGGGCTGGCCATGACCCTGGTGTTGGCCGACCCGGCTTCGGCCAGCCTTGGCTGGTACGAACTGCCAGCGGTCATGCTCGGTGCCGCGGCCTTGCTGGTGTGCGCGCTGGCCTACAACAATGCCACCCGCACTCGCTATCCCAAGGGCGCCGCTGAATCGCCCGCCGTTGTGTTAGGCACCCCGGCGCCCGCCACCGACCCCACGATCACGGCGGTTGATCTGAAGCTGGCGCTGGCTGAAATGGAGCAGTTCTACGACATCGAACCCACCGAGCTTGAGCAGTTGATCCACGCGGCCGAAGGTCATGCGCGGCGGCGCAGCATCGGTGAAGTGCTGGCCCATCGGGCCGCTTGAGTTCCCCTGCAAATATGCAAAAACGACCTGCATGATTCACGGTTGTACTGGGCAAATTTGCACTGGTACGATCGCGAGAGAGTTCGCCTACGAACATCTTGATAAAGAACAATAAAAGCAGGGAGTTAGAGATGACTGCTCAGGTTTCATCCGAAGCAAGCCGCGCCGACATTCTTCAAGACGAGGTACTGGCCGACGTTCGCAACCATATCGGCCACCTCACCCTCAACCGCCCGGCGGGCTTGAACGCCATTACCCTGGACATGGTGCGCAGCCTGACGCGGCAGCTGCAGGCCTGGGCCGATGACCCGCAGGTGTACGCCGTGGTCCTGCGCGGTGCCGGCGAAAAAGCTTTCTGTGCCGGGGGTGACATCCGCTCCCTGTACGACAGTTTCAAAGATGGCGACACCCTGCACCAAGACTTCTTCGTCGAGGAGTACGCCCTCGACCTGGCTATCCATCATTACCGCAAACCCGTGCTGGCCCTGATGGATGGCTTTGTCCTCGGCGGCGGCATGGGCCTGGTGCAAGGTGCCGACCTGCGGGTGGTGACGGAACGCAGCCGCCTGGCGATGCCGGAAGTCGCCATCGGTTACTTCCCTGACGTCGGCGGCAGCTATTTCCTGTCGCGTATCCCGGGTGAACTGGGCATTTACCTCGGCGTGACCGGCGTGCAGATTCGTGCCGCAGACGCCCTGTATTGCGGGTTGGCCGATTGGTTTCTCGACAGCACCAAACTCGCCGAGCTTGACCAGAAACTCGACCGCCTGCAGTGGCACGACTCTCCCCTCAAGGACTTGCAAGGCGTACTCGCCAAGCTCGCCGTGCAACAACTGCCGGACGCGCCCCTCGCCGCCCTGCGCCCCGTCATCGATCACTTCTTCGCGTTGCCGGACGTGCCGAGCATCGTCGAGCAACTGCGTGCCGTCACCGTTGCCGACAGCCACGAATGGGCGCTGGCCACTGCCGACCTGATGCAAACCCGTTCCCCGTTGGCCATGGCCGTGACCCTGGAAATGCTCCGCCGTGGCCGCCGCCTGCCGTTGGAGCAATGCTTTGCGCTGGAATTGCACCTGGATCGCCAGTGGTTCGAGCGCGGTGATCTGATCGAAGGCGTTCGCGCCCTGATCATCGACAAGGACAAAACCCCGCGTTGGAACCCGCCCACGCTGCATGGGCTGGACGCCACCCACGTCGAGAGCTTCTTTCACGACTTCGCGCAAAAGGTTCAATAAGCCATGCAAGACATTGAATACACAGAAGAACAAGTGATGATCCGCGACATGGCGCGCGACTTTGCCCGTGGCGAAATTGCCCCCCACGCCCAAGCCTGGGAAAAAGCCGGCTGGATCGACGATGGCCTGGTTGCCAAGATGGGCGAGCTGGGCCTGCTGGGCATGGTGGTCCCCGAGGAATGGGGCGGCACCTATGTCGACTACGTGGCGTATGCCCTGGCGGTGGAAGAAATTTCAGCCGGCGATGGTGCTACGGGTGCCCTGATGAGTATCCATAATTCAGTGGGTTGCGGGCCGATCCTCAACTACGGCACCACCGAGCAGAAACAGACCTGGCTGGCTGACCTCGCCAGTGGCCAGGCGATTGGCTGCTTCTGCCTCACCGAACCCCAGGCCGGCTCCGAAGCACACAACCTGCGCACCCGCGCCGAACTGCGCGACGGCCAGTGGGTGATCAACGGCGCCAAGCAATTTGTCAGCAACGGCAAGCGCGCCAAGCTGGCCATCGTGTTTGCGGTCACCGACCCGGATCTGGGCAAGAAAGGCATCTCGGCGTTCCTGGTGCCAACGGATACGCCGGGCTTTGTGGTCGACCGAACGGAACACAAAATGGGCATTCGGGCGTCAGACACCTGCGCCGTCACCCTCAACCAGTGCACCGTGCCCGAAGCCAACCTGCTGGGCGAGCGTGGCAAAGGCCTGGCCATCGCCCTGTCCAACTTGGAAGGCGGTCGCATTGGCATTGCCGCCCAAGCCCTGGGGATCGCCCGTGCCGCCTTCGAGGCTGCGTTGGCCTACGCCCGCGACCGTGTGCAATTCAACCAGGCGATCATTGAGCATCAGAGCATTGCCAACCTGCTGGCCGATATGCAGACCCGGCTCAATGCCGCACGCCTGCTGATCCTGCATGCTGCGCGCCTGCGCAGCGCCGGCAAGCCGTGCCTGTCGGAAGCGTCCCAGGCCAAATTGTTTGCCTCGGAAATGGCCGAAAAGGTCTGCTCCTCGGCCATGCAGATTCACGGCGGGTATGGGTACCTGGAGGATTACCCGGTGGAGCGTTACTACCGGGATGCGCGAATCACGCAGATTTACGAAGGGACCAGCGAGATTCAGCGGATGGTGATTGCCCGGGAACTGAAAAACTACCCGCTCTGACAAACACACCAAAAACCCAATGTGGGAGCGGGCTTGCTCGCGAATGCGCAGTGTCAGTCATCCAATGTATCGACTGATTCACCGCATTCGCGAGCAAGCCCGCTCCCACATTTTGATCTCTAGCGATAGCAGACCGGGTTATTGGTCTTTGAAGTCGGGCGCGCGCTTGGCCACGAACGCGGCCATGCCTTCCTTCTGGTCCTGGGTCGCAAACGCGGCATGGAACACGCGGCGTTCAAAGCGCACGCCTTCGGACAGGCTCACCTCAAAGGCGCGGTTCACGCTTTCCTTGACCATCATGCTGATCGGCACCGATTTGCTGGCGATCAGCGCGGCAACTTTCAACGCCTCGTCCAACAGCTCGTCAGCCGGCACGATCCGCGCCACGATGCCGCAACGCTCCGCTTCCACCGCATCGATAAAGCGCCCGGTCAGGCACATCTCCATGGCCTTGGCCTTGCCCACGGCGCGGGTCAGGCGCTGGGTGCCGCCCATGCCTGGCAGCACGCCGAGGTTGATTTCAGGCTGGCCGAACTTGGCGGTGTCGCCGGCCAGGATGAAGTCGCACATCAACGCCAGCTCGCAGCCGCCGCCCAGGGCAAAGCCGTTGACGGCGGCAATGATCGGTTTACGACGGTTAGCCACGCGGTCGCTGTCACTGAACAGGTCGTCGAGGTAGATCTGCGGGTAGGTCAGCTCGGCCATTTCCTTGATATCGGCACCGGCTGCAAAGGCCTTCTTCGAACCGGTCAACACGATGCAGCCGATTTGCGGGTCGGCCTCCAAGCCGTCCAGCGCCTGGTTCAGTTCGCTGACCAGTTGCGCATTGAGAGCGTTCAAGGCCTGCGGACGGTTGAGGGTGATCAGGCCGACACGGCCCTGGACGTCAAGCAGGATGGTTTCGTAACTCATGTATCGGCTCCTTAGAGATTGCGTGAGATGACCATGCGTTGAATATCGCTGGTGCCTTCGTAGATCTGGCAAACCCGCACATCGCGGTAGATGCGCTCCAACGGGAAGTCACTCAGGTAACCGTAACCGCCCAGGGTTTGCAAGGCGGCCGAACAGACTTTCTCGGCCATTTCCGAGGCAAACAGCTTGGCCATGGAGGCTTCCACCAAGGCCGGCTTGCCGCTGTCACGCAGGGCGGCGGCGTAGTGCACCATCTGCCGGGCCACGGCGATTTGCGTGGCCATGTCCGCCAAACGAAAGGCCACGGCCTGGTGCTCGATCAGCGCCTTGCCGAAACTTTCGCGCTCACGGGCATAGTCGCGGGCCGCCTCAAAGGCGGCGCGGGCCATGCCCACCGATTGCGAGGCGATACCGACGCGTCCGCCTTCCAGGTTGGCCAGGGCGATCTTGTAACCTTCACCCTCCTCGCCCAGGCGATTGGCGACCGGCACCTTCACGTCCTCGAACAGGATCTGGCAGGTGTCGGACGCATGCTGGCCGAGCTTGTCTTCGACCCGTGCCACGGTATAACCCGGCGAGTCGGTAGGCACGATAAACGCGCTGATCCCGCGCTTGCCGGCCGCAGGGTCGGTCACGGCAAACACGATGACGATGCCGGCGTTCTGCCCGGAGGTGATGAACTGCTTGCAGCCGTTGAGTACGTAGTGCTCGCCGTCCAGCCGCGCGCGAGTTTTCAGGCTGCTGGCATCGGAGCCGGCCTGGGGTTCGGTCAACGCAAACGCGCCGAGCATGGCGCCGCTGGCCAGGGGTTTGAGAAAGCGCTCTTTCTGGTCGTCGTTGCCGAACGTGAGGATCGGCACACAGCCCACCGAGTTGTGCACGCTCATGATGGTCGAGCACGCCCCGTCACCGGCCGCGATCTCTTCGAGGGCCATGGCGTAGGCCAGGTAGCCGGTGTCGCAACCGCCCCACTGTTCCGGCACCAGCATGCCGAAAAAACCCAGTTCGGCCATCTCGCCGATGGCTTCCTTGGGAAAGCGGTGCTCGCGGTCCCAGTCTGCGGCGAAGGGTTTGAGGCGTTCCTGGGCAAATTGCCGGGCCGCGTCGCTGATTTGCAGTTGTTCGTCATTGGGCAGCATGGGGGTGAGTCCTTAATACAGGCATTCGACGGCCATGGCCGTGGCTTCACCACCGCCGATGCAGATGGCGGCCACGCCTCGCTTGAGGCCTTTCTGGCGCAGGGCCGAGAGCAGGGTCACCAGGATGCGTGCGCCCGAGGCGCCGATCGGATGGCCCAAGGCGCAGGCGCCGCCGTGGACGTTGACCTTGGCATGGGGAATTTCCAGTTTGCTCATGGTCACCAGGCTGACCACGGCGAAGGCTTCGTTGATCTCGAACAGGTCGACTTCACCCAGGTTCCAGCCGGTCTTGCTCATCAACTTGCGGATCGCGCCGACCGGTGCCACCGGGAACAGCCCTGGCTCATCGGCAAATGCGGCGTGCCCATGAATCACCGCCAGCGGCTTGAGGCCACGCTTTTGCGCCTCGGACTGACGCATCAGCAGCAACGCCGCCGCACCGTCGGAAATCGAACTGGAGTTGGCCGCTGTGACGGTTCCGCCTTCGCGAAAGGCCGGTTTCAAGCTGGCGATCTTGTCGATCTTGGCTTTGGGCGGCTGCTCGTCATGCAGGATGGTTTTTTGCTCTTTGCCCACGGTGACCTGCACCGGCACGATTTCGGCGGCGAAGTTGCCATGGTTGATCGCTTCCTGCGCGCGAGTCAGGGAGGCAATGGCAAACGCGTCCTGGGCTTCGCGGCTGAAGCCGTTGTGTACCGCGCAGTCCTCGGCAAAGGTGCCCATCAGGCGGCCTTTGTCGTAGGCGTCTTCCAGGCCGTCGAGGAACATATGGTCCAGCACCTTGCCGTGGCCCATGCGGTAGCCGCTGCGCGCGCGGTCCAGCAGGTACGGCGCGTTGGACATGCTCTCCATGCCACCGGCAATCACCACGTCGACACTGCCGGCCAGCAGCGAGTCGTGGGCCAGGATCGCCGCCTCCATGCCCGAGCCGCACATTTTGTTGAGGGTGGTGCAACGCGTGGATTTATCCAGGCCGGCGCCCAGCGCGGCTTGCCGTGCCGGTGCCTGGCCAAGCCCAGCGGGCAATACGCAGCCGAACAGCACTTCATCGACCGCGTCGCTGGCAATACCGGCGCGTTCGACCGCCGCACGGATGGCCGCAGCACCCAGCTGCGGTGCAGTCAGGCCCTTGAGGTCGCCCTGGAAACCGCCCATTGGCGTGCGGACAGCGCTGACAATAACAATCGGATCGCTCATGGGGTGTGCTCCTTACTTGGCTGCCATGCGCAAGGCACCGTCGAGACGGATCACCTCGCCATTGAGCATGCTGTTTTCAATGATGTGTCGCACCAGGGCGGCGTACTCGGCAGGCTTGCCCAGGCGTGGCGGGAATGGCACGCCGGCCGCCAGGGAGTCACGCACCTCAGGGGTCATGCCGGCCATCATCGGCGTTTCAAAGATGCCCGGGGCGATGGTCATGACGCGGATGCCGAAGCGCGCCAACTCACGGGCGGCAGGCAAGGTCAGGCTGGCAATCGCGCCTTTGGAGGCAGAATACGCGGCCTGGCCAATCTGCCCATCGAATGCCGCCACTGAGGCGGTGTTGATGATCACGCCGCGCTCGCCATCGGCATTCGCTTCGGTTTCCGCGATGGCGGCGGCGGCCAGGCGCAGTAGGTTGAAACTGCCGATCAGATTGACGTTGATCACCTGGGCAAAGCTGGCCAGCCCGTGGGGACCGTTCTTGCCGAGGATTTTTTCGCCGCGCACCACGCCGGCGCAGTTCACCAGGCCGTGCAGCCCGCCAAAGGCGGCGACGGTGGCCTGCACCGCGGCTTCAGCGGCGGCTTCCTGGCTGATATCGGCGACCGCACTGCGGGCGTTATCCCCCAGTTGCTTGGCCTTGGCCGCCACCGCGTCGGCGTTCATGTCCACCAGCATCACCTTGGCGCCGGCCGCGACCAGCATCTCGGCAGTAGCCGCGCCGAGGCCCGAAGCACCGCCGCTGACCAGAAAAACCTTGTTTTGGATATGCATCATTGTGTCCTTGAAAAAAGGTCAGGCCACCGCCGCCTTGGCGATTTCCTGATTACGTAAAATAAAGCGTTGCAGCTTGCCGCTCGGGGTCTTGGGCAAGTCGCTGACGAATTCGATTTCCCGGGGATACGCGTGCGCCGCCAGGCGCTTGCGCACGTGCTGGCGCAGCTCTTCGGCGAGTTCCTCGGTGGCGCGGTAGTGCGCATTGATCACTACAAAAGCCTTCACCAGTTCGGTGCGTTGCGGGCAAGGTTTGCCCACCACAGCCGCTTCGATCACCGCTGGGTGCTCCACCAGGGCGCTTTCCACGTCGAACGGGCCGACCCGGTAGCCGGAGGTGGTGATCACGTCATCGCTGCGCCCGACGAAACTGATGCTGCCGTTGGGGTTGAGCTCCACGGTGTCGCCGCTGAGGTAGTACTTGCCGACGAAGGCCTTGGTCTTCACGCCGTCGTAGCCGGCAAACCAGCACATCGGTGATTGCTCGCGGTCGATGGCCAGGATGCCGGGCACGCCGGCCGGCAGTTCTTGATAGTCGTCGTCCAATACCACGATGCGATGGCCCGGCGAGGCAAAACCCGCCGAGCCGACGTGCACCGGGTGCTCCAGGCCATGGTGATTGCACAGCACCATGCCCAGTTCGGTCTGGCCGTAGTGGTCGTGGATGGTCACGCCGAGGTTGTCGGCAAACCAGCGAATCACTTCCGGGTTCAAGGGCTCGCCGGCGCTGCTGACAATGCGCAGCTTGCCCTTGATCGACTGGGCGAACTGCTCGCCACCGGCAATCAGCAGGCGGTAGGCCGTTGGCGAACCGGTGAGGTTGGTGATGCCGTATTTGTTGATCACCCGGCACGTGCTTTCCAGGGTGAACGGCCCATCGTAGAAGGTGATCGGGTGGCCCATGGACAGTGGGCCGGTCACGCCGAAATAAATGCCATAGGCCCAGCCCGGGTCGGCGACGTTCCAGAACGCGTCTTCAGGGCGCAGGTCGACGGCGTCGCGGGTGTAGCTCTGGAACGCGACGATGGCCTTGAGCGGCACCGACAGCGCCTTCGACGGGCCGGTGGTGCCCGAGGTGAACATCAGCAGGAACGGGTCATCGGCGCTCAGCAGCACGGGGGCGCAGTTATTGGAATGGTTGGGCAGTTCGGCCCAGAAACTGTAGTCGCCGCGCACGATGCCTTCGCCTTTGGGCCCGGCGACGGTGACGATGGTCGGGCAGCCCTCAACTTCGGCGAGCTTGGGCCGGTTCACCGCGTCGGTGACCACCAACTTAGCGCCCGAGCTGCCCAGGCGGTGTTCGATGGCCTTGGGGCCAAAGGCGGTAAACAGCGGTTGATACACGGCACCGATACGCCAGGTGGCCAACACCACCACCAACAATTCAGCGGTGCGCGGCAGCAGGCCGGCCACCTTGTCGCCGCGCGTGACGCCCTGGGCCAGCAGGAAATTGGCAAAACGTGAGGCCTGGTCTTGCAACTCGGTGAAGGTGGACGTGGCGCTGCGGCCGTCCTTGCCCTCCCAGAACAACGCAATTCGCCCCGGCAGCGCGTGGCGGTCGCAACACTCCACACAGGCATTGAGGCCCTGCAGGGTGCCGGCCAACGCGGCGTCGACGGTGTGCTGGTAATCGAACTCGGTAGTGGCAGCCAAATACTCACGCATTGCTTCAAATCCTTCTGTATTTTTATTTTCAGGACATTTTGCATCACACGAATCGCGGAAATAGTCGCTCTAGAGCGGCGCAGCAGCAATGGTCAAAGCCTTCAACATGACTGACTGGTTTGGCCAATCATCGATCGCGCTTATCAACGGGTCGACCCAAGCGATTGGACGTCGCGGGTGCCAGCTTCTAACCTGAGGACCTGCGCCACATAAGAAGCCCCGCCCGATGATCGTCCGCCCCAAACCCAACCTCTTGGGTATCCTGTTCTCCCTCAAAGGCTCGATTGCCAAGCGCATTGCCCTGCGCAGCTTGCTGGTGACCTTGCTGGCTTCAGTGATCGTGTTGGTAGAAACCTGGCACCCGGCCTATTTTTCCAAGGTCAACGCCACGCCGTTCACCTTGCTGGGCCTGTCGCTGTCGATCTTCATGAGTTTTCGCAACAACGCCTGCTACGACCGCTGGTGGGAGGGGCGCAAGCAGCTGGGGCAAATGATCATTGATGTGCGCTCGTTGATCCGCGAAACCCAGGTACTGGGCGATACGCCGGAGCGTGCCGGCCTTTTGCGCGGGCTGTGCGGGTTTGCCCATGGGCTGATCGCGCGCTTGCGCCTGGAGGATGAAACTCGCGCAATCGCCCCTTGGGCCTCGGTCGATCAAGGGCATCCGAACCTGCCAGATCAAGTCCTGCAACGACTCGGCGCACGGTTTTCTGCGCTGACTGAGCAAGGCGTGATCAGCGAGTGGCGTTACACTCAACTGGAAACCCGGCTGGTCAGCCTCAGCCAGGTGCAGGCCTCGTGCGAGCGGATCAAGCACACGCCGCTGCCCTTCCCCTACACCTTGTTGCTGCACCGCACCATCTACCTGTTCTGCATCTTGCTGCCGTTTGCCATGGCCGAGCCGCTGGGCTGGTTGACGCCGGTGTTCACCGCCATTGTCAGCTACACGTTCTTTGGTCTGGATGAGATTGGCGACGACCTGGAAGACCCCTTCGGTTTCGACGAAAACGACCTGCCGTGCAACGCCATCCTGCGCACGTTGGAGCGTGAGGTCCGCGCCGCCTTGGGCGATACCGACCTGCCGCCGCCCCTGGAGCCCGTGGAGTACGTGCTCACCTGATACAGGTTTGACACTCGCCGTGGTCTGACCGAAGCTGGTGGCTTTGCGATAGCTGCCCCAGCTTTTGGACGCCTGCATGTCAAAGTCACGCCGTTACGCCCTCATCGGCCTGTGCGCCCTGTTGTCTATTGTGCTCATCACCTGGTTTTTCTCCCGTTCCACTCAAGTGACCGTGCCGCCGGCGATTGCCCATGGTTACGCCAAGGCGCTGCGCCAGGCCCATAACGGCGAGCCGGGAGCCGCGCGCGTGCTGTACCAGCAGCTGGGCCGCCCTGACCTTTCGCCCGAGCGACGTGCTGCACTGCACGCAGAATTGCCCAACTACCCAAGCCCCCAGGCCCTGAAACTGGCGGATAAAGACCTGGCCAATGATGCGCCACTGGTCCGCGAAGCGGCGATCCACAGCATTGTCGGCCTGGTGCCCACCGGCCAGCGCACCTTGCTGCTCGGCCCGGTATTGGACGACCCTGAACAAGACGTGCGCTTTGCCGCCGCCAATGCATTGCTGGGCCTGTCGCCGGATACCTTGGGCCTGTACTTTGGCCCGTTGCAGCAAGTGCTCGATGAATTCGTGAAAAAACTCAAGGGCCAGCCCGAAACCGCCGAAGGCTGGATTCAACTGGCGCGCCTGTACATCCACAGCGCCTTGTTGCCAGATGCGCAAAACGCCCTGGAGCAGGCCATGCGCTTGCAGCCGGACAACCTGCAGGCCGTGGTTGCGCAGATCGAGCTGCTGGACAAGCAAGGCAAGACCGACGAATCGCGCCAACTGCTGGCGCGCCAATTGGCGGCTCACCCGGAGTCGGCCTACCTGCAACACGCCCTGGGCATGTGGTTGCTGCACCATGGCGAGCGCCCGTATGCCCTGCTCGGCCTGTCCAAGGCGGTGGAACTGGAGCCGGACAATCAGGATTACCGTTACGACCTCGCGACCACGTTGCATGCCCAGGAAGAATTGGAAGCCGCCCAGCGCCAGTTGGAAGAAATTGTGCAGCGCCATCCCGCCAATCGCAAAGCTCGGGTGTTGCTGATCAACTATTGGAAAGAAACCGGCCAGTTGCAGAATGTGCAAGTGTTGCTGGCCCAGCTTGAACAACAGAACCCGGACGATCCGGCGCTTCAGCAAGGCCTGTAGCTGCGCTACAAAAACTTGTAAATCAACGCGTCCGCTGTACAAATATCATCAAACGTTGAACCGCCACGAGCCACTACGGTCAAGTGAATATGGCGCGCCCCCAGGTGGCGCGCCCCTCTACTTGTACGTGACCTGAGGGCACTTCTTGTCTACATCCAATACGCTGTTCAGTGAAAAGGCGGCCACCGGCATCGAAGGTCTTGATGACATTCTTTCCGGGGGGCTATCGCGTAGCCATCTGTTCTTGCTGGAGGGTGAGCCGGGCACCGGCAAGACCACCGTGGCCCTGCATTTCCTGCAGGCCGGTGCAAACAACGGCGAGCGTTCGCTGTACATCACCCTGTCGGAGACCGAGCGTGAACTGCGCCAGGGTGCCAAGTCCCATGGTTGGGACCTGGACGATAATATTCATATCTTCGAACTGACCCCGCCCGAGAGCCTGCTCAACGCCGAGCATCAGCAGAGCCTGCTGTACTCCTCGGACCTGGAGCTGGGTGAAGCGACCCGGCAGATCTTCGAAGTGGTGGAACGGGTCAAGCCGACCCGTGTCGTGGTCGACAGCCTGTCCGAGATTCGCCTGCTGGCCCAGAGCTCGCTGCGCTATCGCCGGCAGATCCTGGCTATCAAACATTACTTCGTGCGCTACGACGCCACCGTGTTGCTGCTGGACGACCTCACCACCGAATCCCTCGACAAGACCGTGCACAGCGTGGCCCACGGGGTGATTCGCCTGGAAGAACTGACCCCCAACTACGGCGCCGAACGCCGTCGGGTGCGGGTGGTGAAGTACCGCGGCCAGAAATACCGGGGTGGCTTCCATGACTTCACCATCATGCAAGACGGTGTACACGTATTCCCCCGACTGGTCGCGGCCGAGCACCGGGGTGGCTATAACCGCCAAACGTTGAGCAGCGGCATCAAAGAGCTGGATTCGTTGCTCGGTGGCGGCATCGAGACCGGTTCCAGCAGCCTGATTCTCGGCCCGGCGGGTACGGGCAAATCGCTGATTTCGATGATTTTCGCCGCCGCCGCCGTAGCCCGTGGCGAGAAAGCCGCGCTGTTCATCTTTGATGAAGAGCTGGGCCTGCTGTTCGAGCGCATGAAAAACATGGGCATCGACCTTGAGGCGCTGCAAGCCACCGGCAACCTGCTGATCGAACAGGTGGACGCCGCCGAGCTGTCACCCGGCGAGTTCTCCCACCGCGTGCGGCGCTGCGTGGATGAGCGCGGCATCAAGACGGTAGTGATCGACAGCGTCAACGGCTACCAGGCCGCGATGCCAGAAGAGAACGCGCTGATCCTGCACATGCACGAGTTGCTGCTGTACCTCAACCGTCGCGGCGCCGCGACCTTCATGACCGTGGCCCAGCATGGCCTGGTCGGCGACATGCAGGCGCCGGTGGACATCACCTACCTGGCCGACACGGTGATTCTGCTGCGGTACTTCGAAGCGCTGGGCAAGGTGCGTCGCGCGATCTCGATCATCAAGAAACGCACCGGCTCCCATGAATCGACCATCCGAGAATACCGTATCGGCAGCCGCGGCATGACCGTGGGCGAACCCCTGGACAACTTCCAGGGTGTGCTGCGCGGCATCCCCACCTACCTCGGTGCCGGTTCGCCTCTGCTCAAGGATGAGGGCTAGTGGCCGAACCTATGCCGGTCTCCGAGCGCGCGATTATTCTTGCGCCCTTGGGGCGCGACAGCACCCTGGCGTTGATGATGCTCAACGAAGCCGGCTACAGCGGCATCGTTGCCAACAACCTGGTCCACCTGTGCGACGCGCTGGAGCAAGGTGCCGGCTTGCTGGTGATCGCGGCCGAAGCCTTGCGCGGCGTTGAGCTGGACCCGCTGCTGGAGTACCTGCACCAGCAGCCGGCCTGGTCCGACCTGCCGATCGTGCTGATGACCCATCACGGCGGCAGCGAGCAGAACGGCTCGTCACACCTGAGCGGCCTGCTGGGCAACGTCACCTTCCTGGAGCGGCCATTTCACCCGGTCACCCTGATCAGTATGGTCAGCGCCGCCCTGCGCGGCAGACGCCGGCAATATGACGCGCGGGACCGTCTGATCGACCTGAGCGAAAGCGAACGGCGCCTGCAAAGCACCCTGGAAACCTTGGAGCAGCAGGTGGAAGAGCGTACCGCCCAGTTGCGCTACAACGAGGATGCACTGCGCCAGTCGCAGAAAATGGAAGCGGTCGGCCAGTTGACCGGGGGTATCGCCCATGACTTCAACAACATGCTCACCGGCATCATCGGCAGCCTGGAGCTGCTGCGCCGACGTGTGTCCCGGGGCAAGCTGGACGACCTCGACAGCCTGATCGACCTGGGCGTCACCTCGGCCAACCGCGCCGCCGGCCTCACCCACCGCCTGCTGGCGTTCTCCCGTCGTCAATCGCTGGACTCCAAGCCCGTGGAGATCAACCAATTGGTCAGCTCCATGGGCGAGCTGCTGCAGCGCAGCATCAACGAAAGCATCGCCCTGGACATGCGCCTGACCCACGAGCTGTGGACCGCCGAAGCGGACCCCAACCAACTGGAAAGCGCCCTGCTCAACCTGGTGATCAATGCCCGCGACGCCATGCCCAACGGCGGCCAGTTGGTGGTTGAAACCACCAACCGCCACCTCGACAGCGTGTTTACCGCCGCTTATGGCACGTTGAAACCCGGTGATTACGTGGAGCTGAGCGTCAGCGACACCGGTTGCGGCATTCCGCAAACCCTGTTGAGCCGTGTGTTCGACCCGTTTTTCACCACCAAGCCGATCGGCCAGGGTACCGGCCTGGGTCTATCGATGATTTACGGTTTTGCCCGCCAATCCCATGGGCATGTGACGATTCACAGTGAAGTCGGTAAAGGCACGACGGTGAGTCTGTTTCTGCCGCGCTTTTTAGGCGAAATCGCGCAGGTAGAGGCAGCCAACCCGGCGCTGTTGCCATTCGCCAATGCCGGCGAAACCGTGCTGATTGTGGAGGACGACCCGGCGGTGCGCGTCTTGGTCAGCGCCGTGCTCAAGGAGCTGGGTTACGGCTTTGTCGAAGCGGGCGACGCCGATACGGCGGTGCCGATCATCGAGTCGGACCAGCGTATCGACCTGTTGATCAGCGATGTCGGGTTGCCCGGCATGAACGGTCGGCAACTGGCGGAAATCGGCCGGCAGATCCGCCCTGAGCTCAAAGTACTGTTCATCACCGGGTACGCCGAACATGCAGCGGTACGCGGCGGCTTTCTGGACCCGGGGATGCAGTTGATCACCAAGCCCTTCACCTTCGACCTGCTGACCGCCAAAGTCCGCGAAATGATCAAAAGCCTGTAGTGAGCGGGCTTGCCCCGCGCCGCGCAGTGTCAGCCTCCTCATAGATAGCTGACACACCACCGCACCGCGCGCTCGCTACTACGCCAAGAGGCGCTGGATATGTTCCTGTAGGGTATCAAGGTCAAACGGCTTGGCCAGGATCGGTGCATTGCGCGTGATCGGGCTGTTGCAGTCGAGGATTTCCTGCGGGTACCCACTGATAAAGATGACTTTCAATTCCGGGCGCAGCTTGATTGCAGGCTCGGCGATCTGTACCCCGGAAATGCCGCCAGGCAAGCGGTAATCGGTGACCATCAGGTCCAGGTGCGGCTTGGTAGCCAGAATCTCGAAGGCCTGTTCGCCATCGATCGCCTTCAAGACCCGATAGCCCAGGCCTGCCAGGTATTCACCCAGCACAAACATAATGGATTCGTCGTCCTCGACGATGAGAACGACATCTTGTGCATCTTCACTCATGGGAAGCCTTAATCCGGTCAATTGCTGCAATTACGACCATGGGGTCACGCAGAAGGTTGCGTCAAGCTGACGATTGATTTCATACCGACGCTTCAAGGGGCAGGCACACCCGGAACAGGGCGCCCTCGCCTATCTGGCTTTCGACTTCGATAGTGCCGCCATGGGCCGCGACGATCTGCTCGGAAATAAACAGCCCCAGGCCCAACCCGGCCGCGACGTGGCTGGCCGAGACCCGCTCGAACTGCTGAAAAATGCGCTTCTGGTTCTCTTCGCTGATACCAATACCCCGGTCACGCACTTCCACTCGTGCCTCACCGTGTTCGGTGTACACCCGCACATCTACCGGGCTCTTGGCCCCGTAGCGCAAGGCGTTGGTCAGCAGGTTGGTGATCACTTGCTCGATGCGGAACTCATCCCAGTTGCCTTCCACAGGCCCTTCGACCACCAGTTGCATGGTCGAGCCAGCAGCGGCCACCTGCGGCGCGAAGTTTTCCACCAGGTTGTGCACCAACTGCGTCAGGTCAAACCGTGCAGGCCGGATCGACAGCTTGCCGGTACGGATGCGCGACACGTCGAGCATGTCTTCGATCAGGCGGATCAGGCTCTGGATCTGCCGCTCATCGCGATCGACCATGGCGTGCATCTTGTCCAGGGTGAACGCGGCGGCGTTGTCCCGGGCCAAGTGCATCTTGCGCAGCTGGGTTTCGAGGATCAGGCCATTGAGGGGCGTGCGCACCTCATGGGCGACGATCGACATGAAATCATCACGCATGCGCACTGCCTGCTCCAGCTCGGCCTGGGTGGCCTGCAGGCGTGTCAGCAGCAGTTCCTGTTCGCGCCGGCTGCGCTCCAGGGCTTCGACCTGTTGCTTCATGGCCTTGCTCTGGCGGTACAGGTCGACGAATACGTTGACCTTGCTTTTGACCGCGTGGATGTCCAACGGCTTGTGCAGAAAGTCCACGGCGCCGCTTTCGTAACCCTTGAACGCGTAGTTGAGTTCGCGGCCAGCGGCGCTGACGAACACGATCGGGATGTTCTTGGTCTTTTCGGTGCCGCGCATCAGTTCGGCCAGCTCGAAACCGTTCATGCCGGGCATCTGCACGTCTAGAATCGCCATGGCGAACTCGTGCTCCAGCAACAGTGACAAGGCCTCGTCGGCGCTCAATGCCTTGAACACCTGGCGGTCCTCGCGCTTGATCAGCGCTTCGAGGGCGAGCAGGTTTTCCGGCAGATCGTCAACGATCAGCAGTTTGGCCTGGACAGTACTTAACATGGGGAATATTCCAGGGAAGCCAGCAATGAGCCAATGCGGCTCAAAGAAAGAATGTGGTCAGGTGTATGCAGTGCCAGGGCCGCCCGGGGCATCACGGCCACACGCGCTTCGGCAGGGTCTTGCACCACGGTGGTTCCGCCCTGCTGCTTGACGTGGGCCAGGCCACGGGCGCCGTCGTGGTTGGCGCCGGTCAGCAGGATGGCCATCAGGCCTGGGCCATAGGTGTCGGCGGCGGACTCGAACAGGTAATCGATGGCCGGCCGCGAATGGTGCACCCGGTCTTCCTGGCTCAAGGACAGGCTGTGGTCATGCTCTACCGATAGATGATACCCAGGGCCGGCAAAATACAAGGTGCCAGGCCGGATCGCCTCCTTGTCACGCGCCTCGACCACCGGCATCGCCACACGGCGGTCGAACACCTCGGCCAGTTGGCTGCGGCGCTCGTCTGGCAAGTGCAGCACGGTGATGATCGGCAGGCCGAAACCACTGGGCAGCTCACCGAACACCGTCAACAAGGCCTCGACGCCGCCTGCGGATGCGCCGATCACAATCGCCTCTATCCCCGGGACACGTGCCGGGCCTGCCGCCACTGGGTTCATAGTTTTCGGTAGATCCGTTCCTGCTTGACCAAGGGTTCGAATTGTTTGCCGAAAGCCGAGAAATCCAGGGTTTCCTTGCTGCCCAGCACCAGGAAACCACGATGGCACAGCGACTCGTGAAACAATCCAAACGCCCGATCTTGCAATTTTTTATTGAAGTAAATCAATACGTTGCGACACGAAATTAATTGAGTCTCTGAGAATACGCTGTCGGTCGCCAGGCTGTGATCGGCGAAGGTCACGTTCTCGCGCAAGGTCTTGTCGAAGATCGCGTAATCGTATGCCGCGGTGTAGTAGTCGGCAAATGAACGTTGGCCACCGGCCTGCTGGTAGTTGGCGGTGTAGGCGCGTACGTTCTCCAAGGAGAAGATCCCCTGCTTGGCCTTGTCCAGCGATGCCGGGTTGATGTCCGTGGCGTAGATGATCGTGCGCTCCAGCAGCCCTTCCTCACGCAGCAGGATGGCCATGGAGTACACCTCTTCGCCGGTGCTGCAGCCGGCGATCCAGATCTTGATCGATGGGTACGTCTTGAGCAGCGGCACCACCTCCTGGCGGATCGCCAGGAAGTGCGACGGGTCACGAAACATCTCGCTCACCGGAATCGTCAAGAACTGCAGCAATTGCATGAACGCCGCCGGGTCATGCAGCACCCGCTCCTGCAGCGCCGAAATCGTCGCGCAGTCGAACTGGCGCAGGGCATGCGCCACGCGGCGCTTGACCGACGCGCCGGAGTAGTCGCGAAAATCGTAGCTGTACTTGAGGTAAATCGCCTCGATCAACAGGCGCAGCTCAATATCGCTGCTTTTGTCCAAAAAACTTCGCTCCACTTAAATCCGTTCCATCTTGGGTAGCCACACGCGAATCAGTGAGAACAGACGGTCCAGATCAATCGGCTTGGCCAGGTAATCGTTGGAGCCGGCTGCCAGGCAGCGCTCCTGATCGTCCTTCATGGCCTTGGCCGTCACCGCGATGATCGGCAGCTTTTTCCACCGCGGGTCCTGGCGAATCAAGGCGGTGGCCTCGTAACCGTCCATTTCCGGCATCATCACGTCCATCAACACCAGGTCGATATCGTCGACTTCATTGAGTTTGTCGATGGCTTCACGGCCGTTACGCCCGATCACCACCACGGCGCCTTTGTGCTCCAGGGCGCTGGTCAGGGCGAAGATATTGCGCACATCGTCGTCGACCAGCAGGATCTTGCGCCCCTCGAAGACCTTGTCGCGGCTGCGCGCGGTCTTGAGCATCTTCTGGCGGTCATGGGACAGCTGGGATTCGACTTTGTGCAGAAAGAGTGTCACTTCGTCCAACAGGCGTTCCGGCGAGCGCGCGCCCTTGATGATGATCGAACGCGAATACTTGCGCAGCTCGGCCTCTTCATCCCGGGTCAGGTTGCGCCCGGTGTAGACGATCACCGGTGGGAACGAGCAGATGTCCTCGGTGGCCATGCGCTTGAGCAGCTCGTTGCCGAGCATGTCCGGCAGTTTCAGGTCGATGATCATGCAGTCGTAGACGTTGGTACGCAGCAGGTCGAGTGCGGCCTGGGCGTAACCAACGTCGGTGATTTCGATGTCATCGTCACCGATCAGGCGAGCAATGCTGTCACGCTGCAGGTCATCGTCCTCTACCAGCAGCACGCGCTTGACCTTCTGGGTCAGCTTGGCTTCCAGGCGGGCGAACACGTCCTTGAGTTCTTCGCGGGTGGTGGGCTTGACCGCATAACCCACGGCGCCCATGTGCATGGCGGCCTCGACGCGGTCTTCCACGGAAATCACGTGCACCGGGATGTGCCGGGTATCGGCGTGTTCCTTGAGGCGTTGCAGCACAGTCAGGCCGGAGTGGTCCGGCAGGCGCATGTCCAGCAGGATCGCATCCGGGATGAACTCTTCGGCCAGGCTGTAGCCTTCATCGGCGCCGTGGGCCACCAGGCAGTGATAGCCCAGCTCATGGGCCAGGTCGAACAGGATGCGCGCAAAGTTGGGCTCGTCTTCCACCACCAGGATGCAACGGTTGGTGAACGGTGCCTTGTCGCGGTCATCGGCAAAGCGCGGGATGGCGGCTGCGTCAGCCACCAGCAACGGCGACACCTTGATCGGCGTCGGCGTCGGCGCGGGCGCTGCCACCACCTGGCGTGGTTGCTCGATCGCCGGCGCATCCGCTTCACGCTCCACATACTGCTCGGGCATGACCAGGGTAAACACGCTGCCCTTGCCCGGCTCGCTGGTCACGCTGATATAGCCGCCGAGCAAGGTGGCCAGGTCGCGGGAGATCGACAGGCCCAGCCCGGTGCCGCCGTAACGGCGGTTGGTGGTGCCGTCGGCCTGGCGGAAAGCTTCGAAGATGCTTTCCTGCTGGTCCGGCGCAATGCCGATGCCGGAATCGCGCACGGTAAAGGCAATGCCCTCCCCCGGCGCACGGGACACCGACAGGCTCACCTCGCCCTGCTCGGTGAACTTGATCGCGTTGGACAGCAGGTTCTTGAGGATCTGTTCCAGGCGCTGGCGGTCGGTGAACAGCATCGCCGGCGCGTCAGCCTGGACCTGCAGCTGGAAGCCCAGCTTGCGATCGGCCGCCAGCGGCTCGAACAGGCCACGCAGGCCGTCCACCAGGCGCGCGACGCTGGAGTTCTCCGGACGCATTTCGAGCTTGCCGGCTTCCACCTTGGAAATATCCAGGATGTCGTTGATCAGGTTCAGCAGATCGTTGCCGGCCGAATAGATCGACTCGGCAAACTTGACCTGCTCGGCGCTGAGGTTTTCCTGGGGGTTCTCGGCCAGCAACTTGGCCAGGATCAGCGAGCTGTTCAGCGGTGTGCGCAACTCGTGGGACATGTTGGCGAGGAATTCGGACTTGTACTTGCTGGAACGCTGCAGTTCGTCGGCGCGGTCTTCCAGCTCCATCTGGGCCCTGTTGAGCTCGATGTTCTTGCGGTCCATGGCGTCGCGCTGTTCGGCCAGGGTCTGGGTCTGCTCGGCCAACTGCTCATTGGTCTGCTCCAGTTCCGCCTGCTGGGTTTCCAGGTGAGCCTGGGATTCCTTGAGGATGCGCGACTGTTCTTCCAGCTCTTCGTTGGCGGTCTTGAGCTCTTCCTGTTGCACTTGCAGCTCTTCGTTGAGCTGTTGGGTCTCGGCCAGCACTTCCTGCAGGCGCTGGCGATAGCGGGCGGCCTCGATGGAGGTGCCGATGTTGCCGGCGATCAGCTCCAGCAGTTCCACATCACGCTCCTGCACCGGGCGCAGGAAGCCCAGTTCGATCACGCCGTTGACGCGATCATCGTCACTGGTGGGCATCACCAGCACGCTGCGGGTCGAACCTTCGCCCAGGCCGGAGCTGACCTTGAAGTAGTCCACCGGCACGTCGTCTAGGCGGATCAGGCGATCCAACTGCGCGGCCTGGCCGACGATGCCTTCATCGCTGTAGATCGACTGCTCCAGCTGCTCCTGCTCACGAGAGAAGCCATAAGTGGCCACGCGGCGCAGGCCGCCATGCTCTTCGCGTACATACAACGCCGCCACGGCCGAGCCCATGTATTGGGCAAAAAACTGCAGGATATTGCGGCCGAGCATGTTCAAGGTCAGTTGGCCCAGCACCTGTTCCGCCAGTTCAGTCTGGCCGTTGCGCAACCAGGCCTGCTGCTCCAGGCGCCCCGCAATCCTCTGCTGTGACGCGAGGTTTGCGTTGTAACTCTCTGATAACGAAACCAGATTTTTTCGGCCGATATACGCCAGGAAACCGCTCAGGCCGAGCACGAAGGCCAGGTACAAGGTGACACTGATAATGGTGGTACGGGTGACTTCTTCGTTACGGGTAATACGGAACTGCTGCTCCATCGCCACCGCATCGTCGTATTCCTTGCGGATCTCATCGGTCAGGCGCTTGCCTCGCCCCGCCTTGACTGCGCTGCGGTAGTCACCGCTTTCGCGCTGCATATCAATCATCGACTGGGCGTACTTGTTCCACTCGATCTGCAAGGCTTCGAGGCGCTTGAGGCGATCCACCTGCTGGGGATTGTCTGCCACCAGATCCTGCAGGTTGCGCAGGTCGGCAATGATCCGTGGCTTGGCCACTTCGTAAGGGTCGAGGAAATGCTCGTCGCCAGTGATCAGGAAGCCGCGCATGCCGGTTTCCAGGTCCACCGTCAGCTTGGATGACTCATTGAGGTTGTTGATCACCCGGTCGGTGTGCTCCACCCACTGGATCACCGTCAACAAGTAGGTGATCAGGCAGACGAAAAACACGGCACTGAGCACGCCCACACCCAGGGGCAAGGCCACATTTCGGCTCAGTAGATTACGAAAGCTCTTTTCATCGACGGACGACGCAGGAGTCATGGGCATGCCTTGGCCAAGTGTGTAAAAACCGGGAGTTTGCCCCAAAGTCGATGGCCAGGGCTATGTTTACGCGACAACTTGGGGCAAATGCCTGCCGATTCGTACGAAGCCAGAGAGGTTCGAGCGAGACATTCCCTACGAATGCCTTCACAATGCCACCCCCAGGCCGGGAACTTGCCGAGATTGTCATGACTCATTAGAGGATGGTCTTTATCCGATCAAGACCTGCACCTCCACTTCTCGGGAACCCTACTTATGTCCGCCGCTGATTCCACCATCCTTGTAGTCGAAGACGACGCCATCGTGCGCATGCTGATCGTCGATGTCCTCGAAGAATTGGAGTTTCAGGTGCTTGAAGCCGCTGATGCCGAGGAGGCCCTCGCAATCGTGCAGGACTCGGCCCAGGCCATCGACCTGATGATGACCGACGTCGGCCTGCCCGACATGGACGGCAAGCAACTGGCGACCAAAGTACGCGAACTGCGCCCCGCCCTGCCCATCCTCTTCGCCAGCGGTTATGCCGAAAATATCGATGTGCCACCCGGCATGCAGGTGATCGGTAAACCCTTCTCGATCGATCAATTGCGCGACAAAGTCAAATCGATGCTGCCCAACGCCTGACGCCACTTCAGCGCCTCGCCGCCCAGCCTGGGCGGCCCTTCGCAGGGTGTGACAGCCTTGTGACAGCCCCCTCAGTCCTGCACTAATTCGCCGTTTTGCCTAGCGCGTCCGGATTTAGCTGCTAGCTTCAATCGACATGCCCTACAGGTATTAATCACAAGGAATAGTCGCCCAGGTATGGGGGGAGCGCGCATGTTCAAGTCGCCTTATAGGTCGGCATTGATGCTGGCCGTTTTGACAATGCCCGGCGCCAGCGCCCTGGCCGACAACGCCGAAACGGCGAACAAGAGCAACAACCCCCTCAACCTCGCCCCAGGTGCCAACCTGCAGGACTACTACACCCCCAGGCTCTTCGACACTAACGCCCACACCAACGACCTGTTACTGCGCGGCACGTTGCCGGTCGCACCCTCGGACTTTATCGGTGTGCCGCAACTGTTGCGCGCCACGCTGCCCATCAGCACGCGACCCGACCCGCACAGTGGCTACAGCACTGGCATCGGCGACCTGAACCTGTTCGATATCTTCTTGCTCAAGACCGAAGGCGTGCAGTTGGGCATCGGCCCGCAGATCACCGCGCCCACGGCTGAGCACGATGAGCTGGGCACCGGCAAATGGCAGGCCGGGCTGGCGGCCATTGCCATCGATGCATCACCCCGTGGGTTGCTGGGCGCGCTGGTGCAATACCAAAGCTCATTTGCCGGGGACCGTGACCGAGCGCACGTGGAGAGTGCAACTTTTCAACCGTTTATCATTCATAACCTGCCGAAGGGCTGGTACCTGCGTTCCACCGGCACCTGGACCTTCGATTTGAAGAACGACACCCACTACATCCCGGTCGGTTTTGGCGCGGGCAAAGCCTGGAAAGCCGGCACCAACATCGTGAACGCCTATGTAGAGCCGCAATGGACCGTGGCACGCAAAGGCGATGGCCTGCCTCAGTTCACCTTGTTCGCAGGGATTAACGTGACGTTCGGCAAATAAAACTGGAAACTCGGCGCTTTCATCCCACGCCCTTTAAAAAGATCTCTGGAAGGACGCAACAACATGATTGGAAAACCGACGCGCCTGCTGTTGGCGAGCCTCTCGATACTGATGAGTACCGGCGCCCTGGCCGACTTCACGGCCACCCCCGCCGAAGCCCGGGCCATTGCCAAGGAGGCGTACCTGTATGGCTACCCGGTCGTGGCGATGTACAAGACGCTCTACACCCAGGCCGTTGATAAAGGCGGTGCCAACTTCAAGGCCCCGTTCAACCATATCGGCAACACCGCCCAGGTGTTCACCCCCAAGGACACTGCGTTCGTCACTCCGAACTCGGACACGCCCTACTCCTTCGTGTGGATGGACCTGCGCAAGGAACCCTTGGTCCTGACCCTGCCGAAGATCGAAGACAACCGTTACTACTCGGTGCAGTTGATCGACCTCTACACCCAGAACATCGCCTACCTGGGCACCCGCAGCACCGGCAACAATGGCGGTCACTACATGATCGCAGGGCCAGACTGGAAAGGTCAGCAGCCGGTAGACGTCGACCGCGTGGTCTACAGCGAAAGCAACATCGCCTACGCCCTATACCGCACGCAATTGTTTGACGAAAAGGACCTGAACAAGGTCAAGCAGATCCAGAACGGCTACAAAGTGCAGTCGCTGAGCAGCTATGTGAAACAGCCGGCCCCGGCCGCCGTGCCGAAGATCGAATGGCCCAAGCCGATGGCCACCATGACCGAAGGCCCGCAACTGTTCCGCTACCTGAACTTCATGCTGGCGTTTGCTGCCCCCCAGGACAGCGAAAAAGACCTGCTGGCCCGCTTCGCCAAGATCGGCATCGCCCCGGGCGCGCCATTCAAGGTCAAAGAGCTGACGGTTGAGCAACGCAAGGCCCTGGAAGACGGTATCGCCGACGCCCGGGCTGAATTTGCGGCCTTCAAGAAAGACAAGATCGACACCCATCAGGTGTCCAGCGGCGACCTGTTCGGCAGCCGTGACCGCCTGAAAAACAACTACCTGTACCGCTATGCCGGGGCTGACCTGGGCATTTTTGGCAATTCCACCGACGAAGCGATCTACATGACCTACTTTGTCGACAGCGAAGGTAAACCGGCCAACGGCGCACGCCACAGCTACACCGTGCATTTCGCCAAGGACCAACTGCCGCCAGCCGATGCCTTCTGGTCGCTGACCATGTACGACGCCAAGACCAAGCTGCTGGCGCCGAACCTGAAAAAACGCTACCTGATCAATTCGCGGATGCTGCCCAACCTCAAGCTGGACGCCGACGGCGGCCTGACCCTGGCGTTGCAGCACCATGAGCCGCCGAAAGCCGAACAGAGCAACTGGCTGCCAGCACCTCCCGGCCCGTTTTATGCCGTACTGCGGATTTACCTGCCCAAGCCTGAGGTGGGTAATGGTCAATGGAAACTGCCGCCGTTGACACCGCTCAAGTAACGCCGCGTGCCCGGCCGCAACAGGGTTAGGCCGGGCATGTAACCCCCTGATATCAGGCCGATACAAGGATGGATGACGCCATGATTTCACCTGCTCGTGCGCAAGGGTTCTGCGCTACGCCTCTGGTTTTCGGCCTGCTCACCAGCTGCGGCGTGTCGGCGGCCAACCTGCCGCAACTGGGCAGCCCCACACCGCCCCCCAAGGCCGATGCCGAAACCTGCCATCGCCTCCAGCAAGACTTCGATATCGACCTCAAGCAAGTGGTCAAGGCCGGTTGCGAGCCGTCCACCGAGCAGATCGCCAAGTTGATGGACAACCCGGTGGGCAACCTGGTGTTGCTGTTCAACCAGTTCGACTACAGCGCCCTCAAAGGCCCCCATAGCAACGGTACGCGCTACCTGGGCAAATACAGCTTCATGCCGACCTTTCCCATTTCCCTGGGGGAGGACTGGAACTTGATCAACCGCCTCCCGGTGAGCTATGTCAGCGCACCCGTCAATTCCAAGGCGGGCGACCTGATCGGCATGAGCCCCTACGGCGTGCTGACGGACCGCGACTTTCCCTCGGTGGTGAACGACCCGTTCGACCGCACTTCGGGCTTTGGCGACCTGGCGTACGTGGGCGTGTTCTCGCCCAAGCAGCCGGTGCGCTTTGCCAACGGCGGCAAGATGGTCTGGGGCTTCGGCCCCACGGCCATGTTCCCCACGGCCGAGAGAGACGTGCTGGGCACCGGTAAATACTCACTCGGCCCCGCCTTTGTTGCGGCCTATCTGGGCGAAGACTGGACCCTGGGCGTGTTCCCTCAGCACTGGTGGTCCGTGGGTGGCGATGCGCGACGCAAGGACGTCAGCCTGACCAACATCCAGTACTTCATCCAACGCGCGATTCCTGGCCCGGGGCAATGGCGGGTGGGCATGACGCCCAATGTCACCGTCAACTGGAAAGCCGAAGGTGGCAACAAGGTCAACTTCCCCATCGGCATCGGCGCCGGACGCATCGTCAATTTCGGCAAGTTGCCGGTGCGCATTTCCGGTGAAGTGCAGTACTCGGTGATCCACGCTGACGACCTGATCAGCAGCCGCTGGAATTTCCGCGTGTCGTTTATCCCGGTGATCCCCACTTTCATGCTGTGAACGAGGTGCGCCATGTCGCGTTTTCATCGCACACGCAGGGTCGTAATCCTTGGCCTACTGGTTGCTTGCGGCAGCGTCTGGGGCGAAGAAATGGAGCCCCGCGCCCTCACCGCCCTGGACCAGATGGGCGCCTACCTGCGCAGCCTGCAACAGTTTCGTATCGACGCCAGCAGCCACACCGACCAGGTACTGGAAAACGGCCAGGTCATCGAGTTCAGCCACCGCACCCGGTTGCTGGCCCGCCAGCCCGACAAGCTGCACGTCTCGGTTGAAAGCGACGGCAAGCGCCGCAGCCTGTTCTACAACGGCAAGCACTTCACCCTCTACGACAGCCGCAGCGGTTACTTCGCCAGCCAGGCTGCACCGGCCAGCATCGGCGGCCTGCTCGACCAACTGAGCGAGCGCTACCGCATCGAGCTGCCCCTGGCGGACCTGTTCCGCTGGCACCCGGGCACGGCCAAGGAAGTCGGCATTACCAGCGCGCTGCTGATCGGCGACGAAACCCTGGAAGGCAAGGTCTGCACCCACTACGCCTATCGCCAGCCGGAGATCGACTGGCAGTTGTGGGTGCGCCAGGGTCCGCAACCGCTGCCCTGCCGTTTGGTGATCAGCCGCCGCGACACCGCCGAGCAACCCCGGCACACCGTCAACTACCAATGGCAACTCAACCATCCGCCCACTGCACGGGAGTTCGAGTTCACCCCACCCGCCGGTGCGCGTTCGGTGCCCCTGCAACAGTTGGAGCCACAGGGAGAACAGCCATGAAAGCCACGGCGACGGTGCTGACGGCCAGCTTGCTGCTGGCCCTGTTCGACCCGCTGGTTGCCCAAGCCTGGCAGGTGCGCGGCGGCGGTGGTGCGCGGACGTTCGTGGTGCCCCATGGCGGCGGTGGCTATCGCCCGCCACCGGTGCCACACCCCATGCCGGCGCCGAGGCCGCTGCCGCCACGCCCGGAACCCCATCCTTACCCGCCACCGCATCCGTACCCCGGGCCTCACCCTGGCCCGGAACCAGGCCCGCATCCGATGCCACCGCCACCGCCGCCGCCGCCGCCACCACCGCCTCCGCACCCGGATGACTGGTATCACCCTTGGGCCGCTGCGGCCGTGGTCGGCGCCACCACTGCGACGATCCTGGCCATCGGCACCCAGGTCAGTACGGTGCCGCCTGAATGTGTGTCGGTGGTCGCCAATGGCGTGGCCTACCAGCACTGCGGGCCCACTTGGTACCAGCCGCGGTATGTCGGCGGCTCCGTGCAATACATCGTGGTCGCCGCGCCCTGGTGACCCACTGTTTCAAGGACGATTGGCATGACAGCACTCAACGATGTGAATGCCCTGCAGGCCAGCATGGCTGAAAGCGTACTCGGCCAGGACCAGGTGATCCGCCAGATCCTGCTGGGTCTCCTGGCCAATGGTCACCTGTTGCTGGAAAGCTTGCCGGGCCTGGCCAAGACCCGCACGGTCAAGGCCCTGGCGCGGCACCTGGAGGCGAAGATGAGCCGCATCCAGTTCACCCCCGACCTGTTGCCCTCGGACATCACTGGCGCAGAAGTACTGCACCAGGTCGACGGCCAGAACCAGATTCGCTTCCAGCCCGGCCCGCTGTTCGGCAACTTGATCCTGGCCGATGAGATCAACCGCGCGCCCGCCAAGGTCCAGGCCGCGTTGCTGGAGGCCATGGAAGAACGGCAAATCACCGTCGCCGGTGCCAGCCACCCGCTGCCTGCGTTGTTTATCGTGGTGGCCACGCAAAACCCCATCGAACAGGAAGGCACCTACCCGCTGCCCGAAGCGCAGATGGACCGTTTCGTGATGAAGGTGCTGCTGGATTACCCCAGTGCCGACAACGAAAGCCAGGTCTTGCGACTGTTGCGCGATGAAGAGCAGGCCGCCTCCACCCAGGCGTCCGGGGGCTTTACTCTTGCCCAGGACGTGATCTTCACGGCCCGCAAGGAAGTCAGCACCATCCAGGTGTCGCCAGCCATCGATCGCTACCTGATCGACCTGATCAACGCCACGCGCCACCCCGGCGACTATGACCCTGACCTGGCGCGCTGGATCAGCCTGGGCGCCAGCCCACGGGGCGGCATCGGGCTGGATCGCTGTGCGCGGGCGGACGCCTGGTTGCAAGGCCAAACCTTCGTGACCCCCGACAACGTACGTGCGGTGGCGCACCCGGTGCTGCGCCACCGCCTGCAATTGAGTTATGACGCGGTGGCAGACGGCGTAACGGCCGACCAGGTGCTCGACCGTCTGCTCTGCACAGTGGCGATCCCGGCATGAACGCCGACGGGTTCGTCTACGTCAGCCTGGCGCAGCTGATGGCCTTGCAGTTCCAGGCGCGAGACTTGAGTTTTGTTGCGCGCCAGCCCCAGGGCAGCGTCCTGGCCGGCAACCACGCCTCAAGGCTGCGCGGGCGTGGGCTGAATTTCGACGAGCTGCGGCGCTACCAGCCCGGCGATGACTTGCGCCACCTGGATTGGCGCGCATCCTTGCGCACCGGCAAACCGGTGGTGCGCACCTTCACCGAAGAACGCGACCGCCCGGCCTTGATCGTGGTGGACCAACGCATGTCGATGTTTTTTGGTTCGGTGCGCAGCTTCAAATCGGCGGTTGCGGCCGAACTGGGCGCCCTCGCCGCGTGGATGGTGTTCAACGCCGGGGATCGGGTCGGCGGCCTGGTGTTCAATGACAGACGCATCGACAGCGTGGCACCGCTGCGCAGCCGCAAACGCGTTGAAGCCTTGTGCAGTCGCATCGCCCAGCAAAACGGCGAACTGAACGCCACTTGCCCGGACCACGAAGGCGACAGCCAGCTTGACCGCGTGCTGCAGCAGTGCCGCGCAGTGGCCGGGCACGACCACTTGATCTGCCTGGTCAGCGACTTCGCCGGTGCAGGCCCGCGCACCCTGCAACTGCTGCGGGAACTGTCAACGCACAACGACGTGGTGGCGTTGCAGGTGTATGACCCCCTGGCCCTGAACGTGCCCGACAGCGGGCAACTGTTGGTCACCCAGGGTCAGTTGCAAGTGGAGCTGGCCGTGAACAGGCGCCAGGTGCGCCAGCCCTTGGGGGATTATCTGGGCGGGCGGATCAAGGATGTTGCGAGCCTGCTACGTCGCAGCCAGGTGCCGTTGCTGATGATCAGCACCGCCCTGCCCGCGGTCGACCAACTGCGCAGCGAACTGGGTAGACGCCGGTGACTGCCCCTGTGCCGAGCATCGAACAACTGCAGGAGTTGGGCTTGCCCGCGCCCGTCAGTTACTGGCCGCAAACCTGGGGGTGGGCTGTGGTCCTTGGCCTGGTGGTGTTGGCCCTGCTGGTGCTGGCCGTACGCAACTGGCTGCACTGGCGCCGCGATGCTTATCGACGTGAGGCCGTGGCACGCCTGGACGCGCTGACCGACCTGCGTGAATTGCCCGAACTGCTCAAGCGTGTGGCGCTGTCGATGCCACTCCCGGCGCAGGAACACGCATCCATCCCGACGTTGACGGGCGCTGATTGGCAAGCGTTCTTGCAACGCCACGCAGGCGCACCGATCCCCGAGGACTTGAGCCAGCAACTGGCTGACCTGGCCTACGCCGCGCCCTTGCCCGACGCCCAACACACGCAACTACTGGCCCAGTGCAAAGCCTGGGTGGAGCAGCACCATGTGGCAGCTTGATAACCCGTGGCTGTTGCTACTGCTGCCGCTGCCCTGGCTGGCGTACCGGTACCTGCCTGCCTACCTAGAAGCCCGCAGCGCCGTGCGGGTGCCGTTTTTCACCGGCATGAGCCAGGCCGTGGGTGGCGCGCCCTCTGCGAGCGGCGTGCGGAATAATCGCAGCCAGCTTGTGCTCAACCTGGTGGCCTGGGTACTGCTGGTGCTGGCGGTTGCCCGCCCGGTATGGGTGGAAAAACCCATCGAACGCCAGCAGCCGGTGCGCGACCTGATGCTCGCCATCGATATCTCCCAGTCTATGGAAACCCAGGACTTTACCGACGCAACCGGGCAAAAGATCGACCGCCTCGCCGCCGTCAAACAGGTGGTCCATGACTTTATCGCGCGCCGCAAAGACGATCGCATCGGCCTGATTCTGTTTGGCAGCGGCGCCTACCCCCAGGCACCGTTGACCCTCGATCACAGCAGCCTGTCTCTGCTGTTGGATGACAGCGGCATTGGCATGGCCGGGCCGAACACCGCCATTGGCGATGCCATCGGCCTGGGGCTCAAGCTGCTGGACCAGGCCCATGAGCCCGAGAAAGTGCTGATTCTGCTCACCGATGGCAACGACACCAGCAGCGCAATCACCCCCGACCATGCCGCCGACATGGCGGCGGCCAAGGGCGTGGTCATCCATACCATCGGCATTGGCGACCCGCAGGCCACCGGCGAAGCCAAGGTCAACCTCAGCGCATTGCAAGCCATCGCCAGCGCCACCGGTGGGCGTTACTTCCGCGCCGAAGACCGCGACAGCCTGAGCCAGGTGTACACGACGCTCGACCAGATCACCCCACATCAAGTGAAGACCTTGAGTCACCAACCCAAGCGCGACCTGTTCTGGTGGCCGCTGTGCGCGGCGCTTGGACTGTTTGCGCTGTACCACCTGTTGGCGGCGTTATGGCCCCACCGGATCAAACGAGAGGTGGCCGATGGACTTCAGTGACTTCCACTTCTTGCGCCCCGCGTGGTTATTGCTGGCCTTACTGGGGGCTTTATTGCCACTGGCCTGGCAACGCAGCCGCGACCTGCAGCGTCGTCTGCGTGGCAATATCGCCCCGCACCTGCTGCCGCATTTGTTGCTCACGCCGACGGATTCGCACCGCCTGCGCCCGGTGCACCTGGCGAGCGTGCTGTTGATGCTCGGCGCAGTCGCCGCTGCAGGGCCGACGTGGGAGCAGGACCGCCCGGACTTCCTGGAAAACCGCGCGCCGTTGATCATCGCCGTGGACCTGTCGCCGTCCATGGACACCGCCGACGTCCCACCGACCCGCCTGACCGCCGCCAAGCACAAGCTCCACGACCTGGTACAGCGGCGCAAAGGGGCGCGCACCGCGCTACTGGTGTACGCCGGCAGTGCCCATCTGGTATTGCCGCCGACCGATGACCCGGCGCTGCTAGACACCTTTATCCAGGCGCTCGGCACCGACTTGATCAGTACAGCCGGCAAGGACGTCGCCAGCGTCATCGACCAGGCCAAGCCGTTGTTGGCGCAATCGCCTGGCACGTTGTTGCTGGTCACCGATGGCGCCGACAGCACGCAATTGCCAAGCCTCAAGCAACACCTGGCCGACAGCCCGCTGCAAGTGCTGGTACTAGCGCTGGGCAGCAATCCCGCCCTCAAGCAACTGGCCTCGGCCACCGACGCGCCACTGGGCAGCCTGACCCTCAATGACGACGACCTGGACTGGATCGAGCTGCACGCCCAGCAGCACTTCCAAAATGCCGATGAGCAACAGCGCCTGTTGCAGTGGAAGGACGCCGGTTACTGGCTGTGCTGGCCGCTGTTGCTGGTGGTGCTGCTGAGCGTGCGACGCGGCTGGAGCCTGAACTGGGTGGCGACGGTACTGCTCGGCCTGTTGCTGCAACCGCTGCACGCCGATGCCAACCCGTTCCTCACCCCTGACCAACAAGGCCGTTGGGCTTTCGAGCATCATCGTTACCCCGAGGCGGCCTCCCTGTTTCAAGACGCCTACTGGAAAGGCATTGCCGCCTATAACGCCGCCGACTACGCCTTGGCCGAAACCACCTTCAACACCCTCGACACCGCACACGCCGCGTTCTATCTCGGCAACATCCACGTGCGCCGCTTCAAATTCGACGACGCCATCGTGGCCTATCAGCGTGCTTTGAAGCTGCAACCGACGTTTCCCGAGGCCAGCGCCAACCTGGCCCTGGCCATTGCGCTGAAAAAGGACACCGACAGCGCAGCGAACAACACCCCCGAGGTCAAGCCCGACGAGATCAAGTTCGACAAGGCCCCGGGCAAGGGCCAAAGCAAGGCGATCCAGACCGAACAAGCCAACAGCGATGCCCTGTGGTTGCAGAACCTGACGACCTCACCGGCCAATTTCCTGCGCCGCAAATTCAGCCTGCAGGATCAGGAGGCGAAGCGATGAACCGCTATTGCGGCGTGCTGTTGTTGCTTTCCGGGCCGTTGTGGGCGGCCGAGCCGCAGCTCAAAGTCCAGGCACACCTGCTGCCCAGCGCTGCGGTGGTGGTGGGTGAACAACTGCAAGTGCAGGTGGATGTGCTCACCGATACCTGGTTTACCTCTGGCGCCAGCCTGCCGGTGCTGAAACTGGCCGGTGCACGGGTTCAGGCGCCGGGTGGCGAAGCTGAACACACCACCCAAGAGATTGGCGGGCAGATGTTCTACGGCATGCGCTACCGCTACCGAATCACGCCGAATGTCGCCCAGGCATTCACGGTGCCGGCACTGACCGTCAGCGCCCAGCCGGGTCAGGCCAGTGCGCCCTTGAATGCCCAGAGCACGCCGCTGTCGTTCACTGCCACCCAGCCACCGGGGTTTGCCCCCGGGGAGCCGGTGCTGGTCGCCAGTGGCCTGCGCCTGAGCCAGACGCTGTCAGCCACTGACCTCAAGGTGGGCGACAGCCTGACCCGCACCCTCACGCTGCAAGCCGACGACACGCCGGGACTTTCCCTGCCACCGCCCGCCTCCGCGCCCATCCAGGGCCTGCGGTTGTACCCGCAAGCGCCAAGCATCAGCAACCTGGACGACGGTCGCGGCGCAATCACCGGTGGCCAGCGCATCGATTGGCTGGTGTATCGCGTCGAGCAAGGGGGTCATTTCACTTTGCCTGCCATCAGCGTGAAATGGTGGGACAGCCGCAACCGGCACGTGCAGAACAGCCAGTTGCCTGCCCTCACGTTCGAGGCCCAGGCGGGCAGCGCCTACACGCCCACCTTCTCCATTGCCGATGACCTCAAAGCCCTCGGGCAGCACAGCCGCTGGCACGTTTCGCGGCACCTGTTTGCCTGGATCGCCGCGGTGGCCGTGCTGATTCTCGCCGGTTACCTGCTGCATGCGCTGTGGCCACGCCTGCCGCCACTGTGGCGAAACGTGTGCACAACATTGCGCTGGGTGTGTCGTCAACTACGCTTGGTTCCACTGAACCCTCGTCACGAAAAGGACTTCCCATGACGTCGCTGCGTTCTGCCCTGCCCCTGCTTCTTTTCCTCAGCCTGCCGGCTCTGGCCGCCGACCCGCTGCCGTCATGGAACGATGGCCCCAGCAAAAAACAGATTGTCGATTTCGTGCAGGCGGTCACCGTCGAAGGCTCCAAGGACTATGTCAAACCCGCCGAACGCATCGCCGTCTTTGACAACGACGGCACGCTCTGGACAGAACAACCGGCCTATTTCGAGGTGTTGTTCGCCTTCAATGAAATCAAGCGCCTGGCGCCCCAGCACCCCGAGTGGGCAACCACACAGCCGTTCCAGGCGGTGCTCGAAGGCGACCACCAGGCCCTCGCGGCCACGGGCATGCAGGGCTTGTTGAAGATCATCGGCGCAACCCACACCGGCATCAGCACCGAAGCCTTCATCGACAATGCCAAAGCCTGGCTAAAACAGGCGCGCCACCCCAAGACGGGCAAACCGTTCGATCAGATGATCTACCAGCCGATGCTGGAAATGCTCGACTACCTGCGCAGCCAGCAATTCAAGACCTACATCGTCTCCGGCGGCGACACGGCCTTCATGCGCGCCTTTGCCGAGGTGGTGTATGGCGTGCCACCGGAACAGGTGATCGGCACCAACTTCGTCACCCAGTACCAGCTCAAGGACGGCAACCCGCAGATCCTGCGCACCGCCAAGCTGGCGCACAACGACGATGGCCCGGGCAAGCCGGAAAGCATCGACGCGATTATCGGCCGCCGGCCCTTGCTGGCCTTCGGCAACTCCGATGGCGACCTGCAAATGCTGCAATGGACCGCCGCTGGCAGTGGCAAGCGCTTGATGGGCCTGGTGCACCACACCGACGCCAGGCGCGAGTGGGCCTATGACCGAAACTCTCAGGTGGGGCGCCTCGACAAGGCGTTGGACCTGGCCAGGGCAAACGGCTGGATCGTGGTGGACATGGCGAGCGACTGGCGCCGTATCTACCCCTTCGAGCCGGCTGTGCAAGCAAAGGTGCAATAAGAAAACGTCACGACGGACTGTACAAAAACGTTGGTCGCAGGCAATGCGACTCAAGCCCTAAAAGGAGCAAGTCTTATGACTCGCATACGTAAGTGGCTGCCGAAACTCGCCCTGGTGGCGGTGTCGGTAATAGGCGCCTCGGCATCCGCCCTGGCCGCCGAGAAGCCGAATATCCTGGTGATCTTCGGCGATGACATCGGGCAAACCAACATCAGCGCCTATTCCATGGGCGTGGTGGGCTACAAGACGCCCAATATCGACCGGATCGCCAAAGAAGGCATGATGTTCACCGACTACTACGCGGAGAACAGTTGCACGGCTGGGCGCTCGTCCTTCATCACCGGCCAGACGCCGTTGCGCACGGGCCTGTCGAAGGTGGGCATTCCGGGGGCCCCGGTGGGCCTGCAAAAGCGCGATATCACCATCGCCCAGGCGCTCAAGTCCCTGGGTTACTCCACCGGGCAATTCGGCAAGAACCACTTGGGCGACCGGGATGAGTACCTGCCCACCAACCACGGCTTCGACGAGTTCTTCGGCAACCTATACCACCTCAATGCCGAAGAAGAACCCGAACGCCCGTATTGGCCCAAGGACGACGCCGAATTCGTCAAGGCCAACACCCCGCGCGGGGTGATCCACAGTTTCGCCGACGGCAAGATCGAAGACACCGGCGCCTTGACCACCAAGCGCATGGAAACCATCGACGACGAAACCACCGCGGCGGCCCAGGCCTTCATCAAGAAACAGGCCGAAGCCAACAAGCCGTTCTTCGTGTGGATGAACACCACGCGCATGCACGTGTTCACCCATGTGCGTGACTCGATGAAGGGCCAGAGCGGCATGCCCGGAAACGAGTACGCCGACGGCATGCTTGAGCATGACGGCGACGTGGGCAAACTGCTGCAGACCCTCGACGACTTGAAGATCGCCGACAACACCATCGTGGTCTACACCACCGACAACGGGCCGAACCAGTTCTCCTGGCCGGATGCGGCGACCACGCCGTTCCGCAACGAAAAGGACTCCAACTGGGAAGGCGCGTACCGCGTGCCGGCGATCATCCGTTGGCCGGGCAAGATCAAGGAGGGTCAGGTCTCCAACGAGATGGTCTCGGGGATGGACTGGTTCCCGACCCTGTTGGCCGCAGCCGGTGACGCCGACGTGAAAAACAAGTTGCTCAAAGGCTGGACGCCTGCGGCAGGCGGCACCAACTTCAAGGTGCACCTGGATGGCTACAACCAACTGCCCTACCTGACCGGCCAGCAACCTAAAGGCGCGCGCAACGAGTTCTACTACTTCAATGACGACGGCATGCTGGTTTCGATGCGCTTCGACAACTGGAAAGTGGTGTTTGCCGAGCAGCGCCAGCCGGGTGGTTTCCGAGTGTGGAGCGAGCCGTTCGTACAGTTGCGGGTGCCGAAGATCTTCAACCTGAGGATGGACCCGTATGAGCGCGCTGACGTGGTGAGTGACCAGTATTACGACTGGACTACCAAGAACGTCTACCTCGGTGCGGTTGCGGTGACCAAGGCGGCGAAGTTCCTGCAGACCTTCATCGAATACCCGCCTAGCCAGAAACCGCCGAGCTTCAGCATCGACCAGATCCGTGAAGCGGTGGACAAGAAGATCGAAGAGAAGATGAAGGCCGCCCCGGCTTCATAGCTGGCACAACACAAGGCAAATGTGGGAGCGGGCTTGCTCGCGAAAGCGGTCGTTCAACCAACCGATTCGGCGACTGACACACCGTTTTCGCGAGTAAGCCCGCTCCCACAGGGTTCTCTGTACCTTCTGGAATTTTGTAATGACCTCTCGCACCGCCAGCAAGCCTGTTGAAATCGGCAACGCCACCTCGACCCTTATCCCTGCCCTGCTCCTGTTTGTCTCAGGTGGCGCGGCGCTGGTCTATCAGGTGCTGTGGATCAAGCAACTGTCGCTGGTGGTGGGCGTGGAGGTGTATGCGATCACCACGGGCATCAGCGCGTTTTTTGCCGGGCTGGCCCTGGGTGGTTTGTTGTTTGGACGGCTGGCGGACCGCTTTTCACGGCCGCTGCTGTTGTATGCAGCCCTGGAATTATTGGTCGCCGCGTTCGGCGTGGGCGCCACCGTGGCGCTGGGTATGGCGGCCGAGCCGTTTGCCTGGCTGGAACAACGCATCGGCCTTGCGGCCTGGGCGCTGCCATTTGCGTTGGTGGGCCTGCCCGCGCTGTTGATGGGCGGCACGCTGCCGGTGCTGGTGCGTGCACTGGATATCAATGCCAAGGGCCTGAGCCAGGCGGGTGGCCGTTTGTACGCCGCGAACACCGCCGGGGCCATCGCCGGTACGCTGCTCACGACATTTGTGCTGATCGCGCAGTTTGGCGTGCGTGGCAGTGCGGTGGTAGCGGCGATGCTGAACCTGGTCGCAGCGGTCGGCGCCTTGTTGTCTGTGCGTCATCACGCTCCCGTCGCTGTCGCCCCTGCGCGCAGCGTTCAACCAGCGCGCCTGGCGCTGGTGCTGTATGCCATCGCCGGGGGGGTCGCCCTCGGTTATGAAGTGGTGTGGTCGCAGTCCATCGTACAGTTCATGAGCACGCGCACCTACGCGTTTGCCGTGGTGCTGGCCACCTACTTGACCGGCTTGTTTATCGGCAGCCAACTGATGTCACACCGGGTTGAGCGCATTCGCGATCCCTGGGGTGTGTTTGGCCTGCTGATTGCAGGCGCCGGTTTGGTGGCACTGCTGGAAGTTGCGGTGCTGGGGCGCTGGCTGATTCTGCTGCAAACCCAGGCAGAAGCGCTGGTGCTGAGCCTGGGCGGCAGTGAGTTGCCGGGCATGAGTGCCCGGTTCGCCGTGGCGGCGCTGTGCATTGTGTTTGTTCCGACCTTGCTGCTGGGGGCGGCATTTCCGTTGGCGTTGCGCTTGAGCGTGGGTAATCGCCATGTCGGTCGTGATGTCGGCGCGGTGGTGGCATTCAACACCTTGGGCGGGATCGTCGGGGTCATGCTCTGCGGGTTCGTGTTGATTCCCTGGCTGGGCCTGGTGCGCACCCTCGGCCTGCTGGCAGTGATGGCCGGCGCCGTGGGTTATCTGGCGGTACGTCGCGGCCATGGGGTTAAAAAATCGCGGCGCCAGGCGGTGCTCGTGGTGGGCCTGGTGTCGCTGGCGGTTGCCGGGCTGACCCCGGTGGACCGCCTGGCCAAGTTGCTTCCCGGCGCACGTAACGCCAGCCTGGCGTTTTACCAGGAAGGTCGTGGCGCGACGGTGGCCGTGGTCACCCAGGGTCAAGGAGCGCGGGCGTTTCAGCGCCTATATATCCAGGGTGTTTCCAATACCGGTGATGCGATGCCGTCGTTACGCTACATGCGCATCCAGGCGTTGTTGCCGTTGCTGGTCCACAACGCCGAGCCCAAGTCGACGCTGGTGATTGGCTTTGGCACCGGGATCACAGCGGGTGCGCTGTTGCGTTACCCGGGGCTGGAGCATCGGGTGGTGGCTGAGTTGCTGCCGTCGGTGCTGCAGGCTGCGTCGCTGTTCAAAGGCAACTTCAATGCTGCCCAGGACCCGGCCATCGACCTGCGCCTGCGCGATGGGCGCCAGGAATTGCTGCGCAATGCCCAGCGCTATGACCTGATCACCCTGGAACCGCCGCCGCCTTCCGCTGCCGGGGTGGTCAACCTATATTCCCAGGACTTCTATGCGCTGGCCGCAACACGGCTGGAAAAACATGGCCTGCTGGCTCAGTGGCTGCCGCTGCCCACGCAAAATATCGATGATTCCCGCGCGTTGGTGCGCAGCTTCCTCAATGTATTCCCCTATGCCTCGCTGTGGACCAGCGAGTTCCACGAGATGCTGCTCGTGGGTTCCCTGGAGCCTGTGGCGCTGGACGCCGAGCGTATTCGCCAGCGCTTTGAACAGCCCCCGGTGCGTTCGGCGTTGGCTGAGGTCGGCATCGATTCGACGGCCACGCTGCTTGCCACCTGGGTCACTGACCGCCAGGGCCTGGAGCGGTTTGCCGCGAATGCGCTGCCAGTCACCGACGACAGGCCGCGCATCGAATACGCCCCGTGGGTGCGCAGCAAGGAAATCACCCGAGTATTGCCGGCCCTGCTGGACCTGCGTGTACCGGCGCCGCTGGTCAACGCGGATGCGTCTTTTGCCCGCACCCTGGCCGCTGAACAACAACGCTTGATGCAGTTCTACCGCGCGAGCCTGCATGCCTACGATGGCGACCGCGACGCCTGGGGCCGGGATATTCGTGACGTGCTGCAACAAGACAGCGCCAACCCCTACTACCGCTGGTTTATCAGCCCCTAAAACAGGTAATGTGCGCGCGATTGTTTAGGGAGTTGCGCCGCACATGACTTGCTGGAATATCCTGGGCCTCACGCCTGACGCCGACAGCCGCGCGATCAAGCGCCAATATGCGGCGCTGCTGAAGAAAACCCGGCCGGACGATGACCCCGAGGGGTTCCAGCGCCTGCGCGAAGCCTACGAGCAAGCTCTGCAGTGGAGCCAGGAGCAGCGGGAAACTGTTGAGGTGGTCATCGAGCACGTGAGGGAAACCGCTGAGGTGGTCATCGAGCACGTGGGTGAAGCCGTTGAGGTCGTCACCGAACACGTGGAGGAAACCCTGGAACAACGCTATCAAGCGGCAATGGCCAACGGCACGGCGTTGTTCTTCGAAATCCACCTGTTGCATCGTTGTGTTGACGGCGAACTCAACGCCGAGGACGCCCGCTGGGCGTTCCAGGCCTTCAACTGGCTCACAGCCTGGCAACGGCTGGAGCTGCCGGTCGAACTGATCGACACGCTAGAACGCCAACACCGCGCCGCTTTACAGCAACCGTTGCGCCTGGCCCTTGAGCAGAAAGATGAGTCGGCGTTTCTTGCTGCTTATGCAGCGCGTGATGAGCACCCGTGGGTACACAATCATCCCCACGGTGAGTGGTTCAACGAATGGCTGGCCAAACTGCTTGCCCAGAGCCATTTCTGGTCCAGTGCCGTGTTCGACGCCGTGTGTGCCGGCCAAGGCTGGCACGGCGGTGCCGACCCCAACTGCCCCGCCGACGATTGGGCGCTGCTGTTGAAGCGCCAGCAAGGGCCGGCTTTCCTCGCACGCCAGCGGGCGTTGGCCGCCGAACCACCCTACAGCCCACAGCAACGCGCGGCACGTTTACTGCTGGCGCCGATGAGCCTGGGCCAGCGCCGTGCCTTCGCCCAGCGTTTGAGTGAAGACGACTGGAAAGCCTGCCAAACCCTCAGCGCTGACATCTATGCCGAGCATGTGGTCGTCGCTGAAGCCATGCCCGGTGGCACCGTGTATTTCTGGCAAGACTGGGACAAGGCCATGGACACCTGGCCCTGGGTCGTCGCGCTGGTCGTGAGCTGCCTGGTGGGGGTGCTGGAGAAAGCCGAGTTCCTGGCCGGCAATGGGGTGCCGACGCTGGGCCACGGGCTCTTGTGGTCACTGGCCTTCGTGGTCGGCGCCGGGCTGGCCTGGCAAGGCTGGCGGCCCCTCGCCCATCACTACCGCGTGCAGGACGAAGCTTTCAGCCAGCGCCTGCCCGGCTGGCTCAGCCCTACCCACCTGCCGCTGCTGCCGGTACGTGACCTGGTGCCCGGGTTGGTCCTGGTGGCAATCCTCGGCTACCTATTCGGCCCGCTGGCCAGCGCGACGCTGATCGCGGCCTTGGCACTGATCGGCGTGATCAAGCGCCCCGGGATGAGCCGTCACACGCCCTGGACCGCAAGCCACCCGCGCTGGACCCTGCTGGGTGCGGCCCTCGGCGTGGTCGGTGTGATTGCGCTCTACGCGGGCTTGGTCTTGCTCGACAACGGCCACCGGGTCGTGCGTAACCAGGGCCTGCAACAGTGGACCGAGCGCCTGTGCAGCCGCATGCCGCGCAGCGATGCCGAGTGTCAGGCGCCCGCCACCCAGAAACAGTGGTACGGCCAGGAGGCCGCGCAATGAACCCCAAATGGTTGTTACCCATCGGCCTGATCCTGGGCCTGGCCTTGCTCGGCCTGGCCGGCGCCACCAAACCCCTGCAGCGGATTCAGTTCTGGTTGGATCAACGGGACAGCCCCCACACCGCAGCAGCGAGCGCCCTGGCGCCGATCATCGATTGCGCGAACCGCATCGACCGCGACACGCGCCTGGCCTTTTACCGCATGCGTTCAACCGAACCCGAAGCGCCGGACCACGATCAGTTTGGCGACAGCAGCGAGCCTGAACCGCGCGTTATCCAGGCGGCTGTTTGCTCCCAGCTGTACACCCTGAAGCTGGAGCGCCAACAGCCCGGGAGCCAATTGGTCGGCCTGGCCTCGGTGTATGCGTACAGGCTGCACAGGTTCACGTCCGTGGCCGACCGGGTCACGCCGACCCAGGCCGAACGGCTCTCGCTGAGCGGCCGGCAAGCCGTGGTGCTGCCCGTCACAGAATCGTTGAGGCAGGAGCTGGTGCAAGAAGGCGACGACTACCTGAGGGTCTCCACCCAACTGCGTCAACAGCTGGAAGAGCAGGACCTGAACATACGCCCGGCGCAATTGGCGCTGCTGGAGTCGCGCTTCGGCCGCGACCTGCATTGGCACGTGCTCAACTACATGATCATCGCCCGCCACGCGGTGAATGCCCTTGAGCAAGGGATGCACGACGCACGCCTGACACCCCAGGCCGTCGCCAGCCAGGCAGCGGCCTTGCAACAGGCTGCCGACGCTGGCAAAGCCTACCTGCGTACCCACCCCACCGAGCACCTGGATGAGGAAGCGCGCCACCTCTGGTACACGATCACCCCGGCCGCCGATGCCTACCTGGCCGCGCTGGGCACGTTGCACCAGGACTGGCTGCACCATGCCGCGCCGCAGCAACTGAGTGACGACTATTACCTCGTCACCCGCCGCTACGACGCCCTGCTCAGCTATTACAACCGGCCGGCACGCAACGCGTTTTGAGGCTTAGTGTTTTTTCAGTTTCACGTAGGACTGATGCAGGTCTGACGCCCAGCCATCGATAACGCCTTTGACGTCGTCGGCCTTCATCACCTGGGCGTCGTTGGACAGCGGTTTGCCGGTGCCTTTGCGCACCACTTGGGCGATCACCTTGCCGCTGGCGCCGTCGAGGAACTGCGCCTCGGTGCCCAGGGTGGTTTCCTGGTCACGGTGGCCGGTGGCGGTACTCGCGGCCGCGACGACCAGCGCTACCGGGATGTACTCATACGGTGCGAGCGCTTCGGTCTTGCTGCTCACGGCGGTGATTGCCGCCCGCACGACGATCACACCCGGGCCCGGCGCATTGGCCAGCGGCAGGGATTTTTCCAGCTCTCGCTTGAGCGCCTGGTTGTAGTAGGTGTTGATACCGTTAAGGGTGCTCTCAGGGATTTTCGCGGTGGCCTGGGGCTTGGGATAGAACTGGGTCGGCTCGACATACACCGCGGTGTAGCGGCTCAGGTCCAGCTTGGGGTCCACCCAACGCATCACATCCGCGCCCGAAGGCGACTTGGCTTGCTTGAGTTGGCTGTAGTCCGAGAGAAAGCCGGAGTACTCCTCCGGTTGTGTGACTTTGCTGGCGCAGCCTGTCATTCCAATTGAAGCGAGGCACAGCGTGCTGATCATTAGCCTTAGTTTCATCATTGAACTCCCTGGCAGTCATCACTGGAACACTGAGCTGTAGGTATAGCCAACTCTGGGGAAATAGCCGTTATTTCCCGCGCATCGTTTGACAGACCCGTCCCCAGCGTCAAAGCTGCACGGAGCTTAAAGCACGCCGTAGAGCGTCCCTGCATCAAGACAATGGAAGTCGGAATGCCAGCGCCCACAACCAAAAAAGCCGCACCCCACCGTGAATCACCCCGTCGTTACCTGCACCCCATTCTGATTGTGTCGTTGCTGTTGGCCATGGCCGGGATCTGGTTTTACCTGCAGACGAGCGCGCCTCGGCTGCCCGCGCCCGTGATGGCGGTGAAACCGGTGGTTATCGCACCGGCGACGATGGTGGATGAACAGCAATGCCAGGGCTGTCACCAGGCTCAAGTCAAGGATTGGCAAGGCTCCCACCACCAGTTGGCGATGCAGCAGGCCACGCCACAGACGGTACCGGCAGACTTCAATGACGCCACGTTTACCGGCGAGGGTGAAACCACCCGGTTTTTTCGCCGGGGCGATGCGTTCTGGGTCAATACGCCCGGCGGCGACGGTAAGCCTGCTGACTTCAAGGTGGTCTACACCTTTGGCATCGCGCCGCTACAGCAATACCTGATCGACGTGGGCGATGGCCGCTTGCAGGCGCTGGGCGTGGCCTGGGATACCCAGCAGCACCGCTGGTTTCACCTCTACCCAGGCCAGGGCGTGACCTTCAAGAACCCGCTGCATTGGAGCAAGCCCAGCCAGAACGCCAACTTCATGTGCGTCGAATGCCACACCACCGGCTACAAGCGCAACTTTGATCCGCTGAAAAACAGCTTCGACAGCCAGTGGAACAGCCTCGGCGTCGGCTGCCAGGCCTGCCATGGCCCGGCCTCCAACCACCTGCAATGGGCGGCTAAAAAAGGCGACCTGCTGCACGCCGGGTTTGCCGTGGACCTCAACGACAAGGACGCCACCGTCGAGCTGGAAACCTGCGCGCGCTGCCACGCCCGGCGCGCTCCGTTGGGTGACGGGTTTACCGTCGGCAAGCGTTTGATGGATGACTACCTGCCCAGCGTGCTGACCCGCGAGCTGTATGCCCTGGACGGCAAGATCAAGGACGAAGTGTTTGAACATGGCTCCTTCGCCCAAAGCAAAATGGCCGAAAAAGGCGTGCGCTGCAGCAACTGCCACAACCCCCACAGCAACGAACTCAAGGCGCCGGGCAACGCGGTGTGCTTGCAGTGTCACAACACCGCCGGCAAAAACCCGATCGCCACGGTCGATGGGCGTGGCCTGCAGGCCAAAAATTATGACGCTCCTGAACACACCGGCAAACCGGTGGGCCAGCCGGGTTCGTTCTGTGTCGACTGCCATATGCCGGGCAAGGTGTACATGGGCAATGACTTGCGCCATGACCACAGTTTCAGTATCCCTGCGGGTGCGCGGGACGTGCTGAAGGCGCCTACTTATGCCGAGAGCATGGTATTGATTCGCGGCGGCCAACCGGGGGCCGCCCAGGCGCTGTATGACCAATTGGCACGCAGCAACCTGCCGGCCATCCAGCGGGCGACCTTGTTGGTGGAGTTGCCCAACTATCCCAGCGAGCAGGCACTCAAACTGGCAACCCGGGACCTGGGCCACCCTGCCCCGCAAGTGCGCGAAAGTGCCGTGCGTGCGGTGAGTGCGTTGCTGCCGCCGCCAGAGCGCATTGCGCTGTATGTGCCGTTGCTCAAGGACCCGGTGCGCGCCGTGCGCATCATTGCTGCGCGGGATTTATTGAGTGTCTCCAGCCAGAGCTTGGGGCCGGCGTGGGACAGCGCCATCGCCGAATACGAACAGGTGCAATCGAGCCTGCTGGAGCGTGCCGAAGCGAACCTCAACCTGGCGATGCTCTACCAGGCCAGCGGCCGTGGCGACAAGGTCGAGGCGCAACTGCGCACGGCCCTGCTGCGTGATCCGGACTTTTTCCCGGCGTTGGTAACGCTGATTCAGTGGCTGGAGGCCAATGGCCGTGCGGACGAGGCGCGCACATTGATCGGCGACCAGTTGGCCCTGCACCCTGAGGCACCGCTGCTGCAACACACCCAGGGGTTGATGTTGATCCGCGCAGGAGACACTGCCCAAGCGATGCCGCACCTGCGCAACGCCGCTCGCCTCGACCCGGCGAGCGCCCAGTACGCCTACGTACTGGCGGTGGCGTTGCACGACAGTGGGAAGGTTGATGAGGCCTGCCAGCAATTGGAGTCGCTGTTGCAGCGCCAGCCGTACAGCCGTAACGCACGACTGTCGCTGATCCAGTACTACCTGGAAAACGGCCAGGAGCCCAAGGCCCAGGTCGTGATGCAAGCCTGGAAAAACCTCAACCCAGGCGACCCGGCACTGAAATAAGCGCTTGCCTGCGAAGACGGTGGCTTGGCACACCCTCTTTAACGCCAATACCTGCGTCTTCGCAGCCTCGCTGAAGCTCGACAGCTCCCACAGGTGACCGAGTGCATCCCTTTGAAATGCGCTCGAATGTAGGAGCTGGCTTGCCAGCGAAAGCGGCGGCACAGTCAACAGTGATGTTGCCTGAACCACAGCCTTCGCAGCCTCGCTGAAGCTCGACAGCTCCCACAAGGGACCGGGTGCATCCTTTTGAAATGCGCTCGAATGTGGGAGCTGGCTTGCCTGCGAAAGCGGCGGCACAGTCAACAGTGATGTTGCCTGAACCACAGCCTTCGCAGCCTCGCTGAAGCTCGACAGCTCCCACAAGGGACCGAGTGCATCCTTTTGAAATGCGCTCGAATGTGGGAGCTGGCTTGCCTGCGATGGCAACCGTTGCCTTAAATACGTTCCCGCGGGATCAGGCTCTGGAGCTGGGAGGCGAGGAAGTTGGCGTCGAAGGCGAAGGTGTCCGGGTCTTTGAGGCCGTTGGTTTTCTTCCACAGCCAATCATTTTTATCCGCCGGCAGTACCAGCGAGACGCTGCCGTGGCGCGCGGCGGTGAGACCGATCACCGCCACTGTAACCAACCCTCCCGCGCCCATCACATCCGGTACGAACTCCACGGTTTTTCCGGTGATTTGTACGTTCAGCTTCTCGGTCTTGAAGGTCGAAACCTCCACCGGCACGCTCGGGCCGCTGGCCACATAGGCTTCACGCTGCACGTCGAGCAAGCCCACCGTCTTGACCGGCGCCAGCCAGTGCTCAATCTGCCCGAATAACTCGTTGAGCTTTTGCGCCCAACGCGCCGACTGCACGTCGAATTGCTGTTTCTTGTGCGCTTCGCTCTCGGCGTAATGACGAAGCATCTCGCCCAGTTGCTGTACGTCGTCCATTGCGAATGTCCTCCGGTGAGCCAGGTTGCGAGGGTCGATCATGGCAGATACGCGGGTGCTGCGTGCGGTTAACGCTGTGCAAGTGCACATCACCGCACACAGGGCGCCTGAACGAAGGAACTGCTCCGGTCATTTGCTCGGCAACTGCGTATGACTAATCCGTAGCCAATGGGTAAGGTGAAGCCACATTCCTTGTCAGGAGCATCGCATGCGCACCATCGGCCTTATCGGCGGCATGAGCTGGGAGTCCAGCGCCGAGTACTACCGCATCATCAATCAGCGCGTGCGCGACCAACTGGGGCCGCTGCGTTCGGCGCAGTTGTTGATGTACAGCGTGGATTTCGGCCCGGTGGAACAGGCGCAGCATGCCGGGCGCTGGGACGATACCGCGCTGATCCTAGAAGACGCCGCACGGCGCCTGCAAGCCGGGGGCGCTGACTGTGTGGTGCTGTGTACCAACACCATGCACTTGATAGCGCCACGCATCGAAGCAGCAGTGTCGATTCCGTTCCTACACATTGCCGATGCGGCGGGTGCGGCGGCCGTCGAAGCGGGCACGCTGACTGTCGGTTTGCTGGGCACAGCGTTCACCATGGAGCAGGACTTTCTTAAATCCCGCCTGGCCGCCCAGGGCCTGACCGTGCTGGTGCCCGAGGCGGACGAACGCCAGGCCGTGCACCGGATCATCTACGAGGAATTGTGCGTGGGCGTGATCAGTGACGCGTCGCGCCAGGTCTATCAACGCGTGATCGAGTCCCTGGCCGCACGCGGCGCCCAGGCGATCATCCTGGGGTGCACGGAAATCGGCCTGCTGATCAAGCCGGAACACAGCGACCTGCCACTGCTGGACACCACCGAGCTGCATGCACAGGCTGCGGTGGCGTTTGCTCTGGGGGATTAAACCGGCCGGCGCAGGCGCGCCATGCTCACGGTATCGACATACTTGCCATCACGCACCGCGTAGTCGCGCAATCGGCCTTCAACCTCAAAGCCGAACTTACGGTACAGGTTTTGCGCAGCGTCGTTGTCGGCAAACACCGTCAACTCCACGCGGTGCAGGTTCATCCAATTGTCGGCCACGTCCAGCGCGGCCGCCAGCAACCGCGAACCCACGCCCTTGCCCTGCCAGGCCGTCGCCACGCCCATGCCGAACGAACCGACATGGCTCTGGCGCACCCGCAGGCACTGCTCCAGGCCCAACTGGCCGATGACTTCACCGCCGTGCACCGCCACCAGCTGTAACCGCCGTTCGTTGTCCATGACCAGGCGCTTGCGCCACATCTCCACAGCCTGGAAAGGCATCTGCAGCACCTGCCGGCACACGGCCGGGTCGTTATAGAGCGCGGCGACGCCTTCAAGATGGGCCTCGGTAAAACGCTGGATGACGATGTGGGGTTCAGGTGCGTGCATTGTGTTTCATCCTTTGAAAAACACGTGGCCCAGCAGTGTAGAGGCCTCACGTGCGCAATGGAAAGCAGCTCTTTCAGTCAACAAGAACAAGCTTGTCCTACGCACAGACTGAAGCCCAGCGTGCAGCATCCGGAATTCTCTTGATTCGCAGTAAGGATCGTAACGTGATGAAGCAACGGACATTGGCAAGCAGTATTTGTGTCGCAGGATTGTTAGCGATAGGGGCCTGTGCGACTGAGCAAGAGCAGGAACCAGAGATCAAGTGGTTGCCGAACTGCGAGGGGCGCCCGTTCAGTGGCTTGGATCCCGAAGTCGTCGCCAGAACACAGTGTGGCGTAGTCACCGTGCCGCTGGATCATACAAACCCGACTCAAGGCACTCTTAAACTAGATATCACTCGCGTTACAAGCCTTCATCCGCAGCGGCATGAAGGCGCAATATTTACCAATCCTGGCGGGCCAGGTGCTGACAGCAGCGGCTTCGCCGTGGTACTGGCATCAATATGGAAGGGGTACGCTGATGAGCCAGAAGGCGAGTCCTATCGCCATCTGATCAATGCCTATGACTTGATTGGCATCACGCCGCGGGGAATGGGCAGTTCGCCTGACTCACAATTGATATGCCAATCCAATGACGTGATTGTCGCGCAAAATGACATCACCCAGGACCGCAGCCCCGCCAATCTTGAAGCCCTGCGGCATAATACTGAAGTGTTGGCCCAAGGGTGTGCGAACCAACCCTTGGCCCCTTACATCACCACCGACCAGACTGCGCGGGATATGGAGTTCGTCCGTATTCAATTGAATGAAAGAACACTCAACTATTTCGGCAATTCTTATGGCACGTGGCTGGGCGCCTGGTACGCAGGCCTGTTTCCAAAGACTGTGGGTCGTATGGTGCTTGATTCCAATCTTGATTGGACCTCAACGTTTCAAAACGCCTCCTTGAACCTGGCACCTGAAAAAGAACGTATCTTCGCCCGTTTCGTTGCAGAACCCGCGGCCGAAAACCCTCTGGTCTATGAAATGGGTAATGACCCAAAGGCCATACGGCATTCTTTTATAAACCTGCTACCGCAGGTTCAAGTAGCGCTGCGCTCTGACACCGAACGCTACAGTTCTATCGAATTCCTGATGGCCGCAAGAGTGCTCAGCACATGGCTGCGCGAGTCGCCTACCCTCAATGACACCGAATTGCTGAACAAAGCACAAACCTATCGGTTCAGCCCGGACACTGAGGTTAATCATTCCGCTCTCAGTGCATTTACACGCTTAGTCACGGTTATCCGAGAACCTGTTCTCTGGAACGACATCGCTGTCGGCCCCCTGAAGTTGGACCCCGCCGCGTCTGTGCGCAGCACCATCTTATGCAACGACTCGGCAACGGCCGATGAAAAGTTCTGGACGGAAATGGAAAACCTGTACGCAACCCAGTATCCAGTGGGAGGTAGTTACTTCTACGCAAGACATTGCGCGGCGTGGAGCGGCAAACCGTTGTCGGGCGTGCCACTTAAGGCGCTTGGACAAGCCAGCAGTATCTTGATGATTCAAGCAGAATTTGACGACCAAACACCTGCACCGGGGGCTTTAAAGGCGTCGCAGAGCGTACCGAATACCCACATGGTCTTGCTTAAGGGGGCCTATCAGCACGGCGTTTCTTTTTCTAATCCCAACACATGTGTCAACCGCTACACAGGTGATTACCTAGCATACGGTCGTAAGCCTGCACGTCTGTCGATTTGCTTTGCTTCAAATTAAAAAATGGCGCTGTACGGGGCGGTATTTATAAACGCTGCGCCGCCACACGCCACACCCGCGCGATATCCTCCGCGCGTTCACGCAACAGCCGTGGTGCTTCGCTGCACGCCTGCTCCAGGCTCATCGGGCCGGATGGCAAGGCAAATGCGGCATCCACGCCATGGGCATACATCTGCTCGTAACCGTCGCCCAGGGTGCCGGCGATCACGATCACGGGCACGTTGTGCTGCCGGGCGATTCTCGCCACGCCAAATGGGGTTTTGCCGCGCAGGGTCTGGGCGTCGAAGCGGCCTTCGCCGGTGATCACCAGGTCGGCGCCGCGTACAGCGGCGTCCAGGCCGACCAATTCAGCAACCACCTCTACACCTGCACGGAACTGCGCCGCCAGGAACGCTTTGGCAGCAAAACCAAGCCCACCGGCCGCGCCGCTGCCGGGCTCGTCACGCACGTCCTTGGGCAGGACCTTGACGCAGTGGTCGGCGAAGTGGCCGAGGGCGGCGTCCAGTTGTTGGACTTGATCGGGAGTGGCGCCTTTTTGTGGCCCGAAAATAGCGGAAGCGCCATGCGGGCCGCACAAAGGGTTGTTCACGTCGGCGGCGATTTCAAAACGTACTTGGGCCAGGCGTGGGTCGAGCGCGTCAAGGCTGATACGCGCCAGGCGAGCCAAGGCCAGCCCGCCGGGTGGCAAAGGTTGGTCCTCGTTGTCGAACAATTGCACGCCAAGTGCTTGCATGGCCCCTGCCCCACCATCGTTGGTGGCGCTGCCGCCAATCGCCAGGATGATGCGCTCGGCGCCCAGGTCGAGGGCCGCGCGGATCAGTTCGCCGGTGCCGAAGGTGGTGCTGGAACACGCATCGCGTTGCCCCGGAAGGACCAATTGCAGGCCGCTGGCTTCAGCCATTTCGATGATTGCCGTGCGGCTCTCGACCAACCAACCCCAGCGTGCCTCAACCGAACCGCCCAAGGGGCCGGTGACACGTTGAGTGCGCAGTTCGCCGTTGCACGCGGCCAGTACTGAATCCACCGTGCCTTCACCACCATCCGCCATAGGGCACTGGACCAGTTCTGCCTCCGGCCAGACCTCGGTCAACCCTTCGGCAATGGCCTGGGCGACGCCTTCGGCACTCAGGCTGTCCTTGAACGAGTCGGGGGCGATGATGATTTTCATGGGCTTTCTCCGGTTTTTATAACGCCCATGCTGCCAGTTGCCTGGAGGAATGACGCCGGTCCGATGCACAAGTGCCGATCAGCTTTGTTGTTCATTTCTACAAAGCCTGGGGCAGCAGTTGCACGCCGAGGTACAGGGCGAGCATGCCGTCCAGGGTCAGCGGGTCGACGCCACTGAGTTCGGCAATGCGCTCCATGCGGTAACGCAGGCTGTTGCGGTGGATGCCCAAGGCGTCTGCGCAGGCCTGGCTCTGGCCGTCGTGCTCGCACCAACTGCGCAGCGTGGCGAGCAGTTGGCCGTTGCTGTCCTTGGCCAGCACTTTGCGCAATGGGTTGAGCAATTCATCCAGCGCATCGTCGTTGCGATGGCGCCAGAGCATCACCGGCAAGCGAAAACGGTTGAGCGTCAGCAGGCGTGAATGTGGCAACACATCACGACCATAGGCAAGCAAGTCACCGACGCGGCGATAGCAACGACGCAAACCTGCCAGCCCGTCGGCCTGGCCACCCACAGCTACGCGGAGGACATTCCAGCCCAGCCCTTCGAGCTTTTCCAATAGCCGTGGGTTGTCCACCTGCACAGCTGCGGGCCGGCACCACAGCAGGGAAAATTGCGCAGAGCTGACGCACCAGCTGTCCGGATACCGTGAGGTCAGCCAGGCGCTCAGGGCTTCCGCCGACTGGCCCGCGCCCAGCTCGAATAAATAAGGGGTGCGCGCCAATTGTGGCTTGAGGCCCAGTTGTTGCGCTTCATCCACCAGGCGCGGCGAGTCGCCGGTTTCGGCCAGCAGCAACGCCAGCAGGTCATCGCAACGCTGGCGCCGCCATTGTTGCTCGGCCTGCTGATGGCGGTGACTCACCAGCATTTCGGCGGTCATGCGCACCAGCTCGGCGTAGGTGCGCAGCCCTTCCGGCTCGCCGGTGATGCCCAGCACGCCGATCAGGCGCCCGTCATGCAGCAGCGGCAGGTTGATGCCCGGTTGCACGCCTTTGAGGTGCTTGGCGGTCTGGCCGTCGATTTCCACCACGCGGCCGTTGGCCAGCACCAGTTGTGCGCCTTCGTGGCGGGTGTTGATGCGTTCGGGCTCGCCGCTGCCGAGAATCAGCCCCTGACTGTCCATGACGTTGACGTTGTAGGGCAGGATGGCCATGGTGCGGTCGACAATATCCTGCGCCAGGTCATGATCCAGCTCGAACATGGGGCTAATTTCCTAGAAAGCGGGTTGTTCATAGGCACAGCGCAAAACATGCTTCACTGTGCGCGAGCACAAAGACAGCACCCTGCCAGGTGGCCGAGACTCATTGGGCGATCAACGTTACCCTCGCATCGCGAAAAATCATAATAAAGAGAGATTGCCATGTCACAGAGCGCCACTGCCACACTGGCCACCGATGACGATAAAAACGCCATCTACAAGCGCATTACCCTGCGCCTGATCCCCTTCATCTTCATCTGCTACCTGTTCAACTACCTCGACCGGGTGAACGTTGGATTTGCCAAGCTGCAGATGCTCGATGCGTTGAAGTTCAGCGAAACCGTATACGGCCTGGGTGCCGGGATCTTCTTCATCGGCTACGTGCTGTGCGGCGTGCCGAGCAACCTGGCGCTGACCAAATTCGGTCCACGGCGCTGGATCGCACTGATGATGATCGTGTGGGGCACGCTGTCCACCTGCCTGTTGTTCGTCACCACGCCAACGCACTTCTACACCTTGCGCCTGTTTACCGGGGCCGCCGAAGCCGGCTTCTTCCCGGGCGTGGTGCTGTACCTCTCGCAGTGGTTCCCGACCTTCCGCCGTGGGCGGATCATGGCGCTGTTCATGTCGGCGATCCCGGTGTCGGGCCTGCTCGGCAGCCCGTTTTCCGGCTGGATCCTCAACCACTTCGCCGCGGGCCAAGGTGGCCTGGCGGGCTGGCAGTGGATGTTCCTGTTGCAGGGCATCCCGACCGTGATCCTGGGCGCCCTCGCCTACTTCCTGCTCAGCGACAGCTTCGCCAATGCCAAGTGGCTCACGCCCCACGAGCGCGCGGTGCTGGAGGCCGACCAGGCAACCGACCTGGCCAACAAGCCTAAAACCACCAGCGATTCCCTGGGCGAAGTGTTCAAGAACCCGGCGATCTGGGCGTTTGGTTTGATCTACTTCTGCATCCAGAGCGGCGTGTACGCGATCAACTTCTGGCTGCCGTCAATCATCAAGAACCTGGGGTTCAGCGATAACCTGGTGATTGGCTGGCTCAGCGCGATTCCTTACTTGCTGGCGGCGGTGTTCATGCTGCTGGTGGGCCGTTCGGCGGACTTGCGCAAGGAGCGTCGCTGGCACCTGGTGGTGCCGATGCTGATGGGCGCGATTGGCCTGGTGATCGCCGTGAATTTCGCCACCACCCCGGCGATTGCGATCCTGGGGCTGACCATCGCCACCATGGGCGCCCTCACCGGGCTGCCGATGTTCTGGCCGGTGCCAACGGCAATGCTCAGTGCCGGCGCAGCGGCCGGTGGCTTGGCGTTGATCAACTCCATGGGCCAGATGGCCGGTTTCCTCAGCCCCTACATTGTGGGGTTTGTGAAGGATGCGACCGGGTCCACGGATGTGGCGTTGTACCTGCTGGCGGCGGTGATCGTGGCCGGCAGCGTATTGGCGCTGCGCTTGACCCGCACCCTGAAGGCCTGACGCACCCCTTGTAGGAGCCCGGCTTGCCGGCGATGGCGCCAGTGATATCGCCATCGCCGGCAAGCCGGGCTCCTACAAAACAGATCGCAGTGTTTACAGCAGGCCGCCGCCGTCGACATCGATCACGGCACCGGTCATGAAGCCATTCTCCATGGCCAGCACATACCCTGCCGCCACTTCCTCGGCCTGCCCCACACGCCCCACCGGCAACGCCCCACCCGCCTTGGCGTACATCGCCTGACGCTGATCTTCAGCCAACCCCGCATACGCCGGTGTATCAATCACGCCCGGGCTGATCACGTTGACGCGACGCGGCGCCAGCTCCTTGGCCAGTTGTTTGCCCAGCGCCTCGGTTGCCGCATTGATGCCAGTCTTGATGAATTGACCGGGCGCAAACTTACGCCCCAACTGGCCGGAGGTCAGGCTGATGCTGCCGTGGGCATCGAGAAATGGCAGGGCCAACTGAATCGCCCGCAGCGAACCCCAGAGTTTCACGTTGAAATTCTCCTGGGCTTCATCCAGGTCGGTTTCGCTCAAGGGCTTGGCGCGTACCGAAGGGCCGGAGGTATAGACCAGGTGATCAAAGCGCCCCACCGCCTCGAACAGGCGTTGCAGGGAGGCGCTGTCAGTGACGTCGACCGGTTCACTGCGCACCCCGTTGTCGACACCGGAGGTCAACCGCCGCCCGGCCAATACCACCTGCGCACCCCGCGCTGACGCGGCCTTGGCCACCGCTGCACCAATGCCGCTGCTGCCACCGATGACGATGACGGTTTTGCCGTTGAGGGAAGCTGTCATGGGAAATGTCCTGATCAAGAAAATGAGCGTTCATCTTCCTCGCTTGGCAATCGGCGAAAAATCCCGGTAAAACGACAAGATCTTTAAAGGATTTTTACAAATGAGCTCAACCCTGGACCTTGAAGTGTTTGTGCGCACGGCGGACACGGGCAGCCTGTCGGCCGCAGCGCGTAGCCTCAACCTGACGCCCGCAGCCGCAAGTATCGCCCTCAAGCGCCTGGAAACCCGCCTGGGTACCCGTTTGCTCGCCCGCTCCACACGCAGCATGCGCCTCACCGAAGAAGGCCGGCGCTACCTCGACAGCGTGCGCGTGGCCCTGGAAGCGCTGGCCGAAGGCGAACAGGCGCTCAAGCAACAGGGCCAGAGCCTCAGCGGCTTGTTGCAGCTGGCCGCGCCTTCGGACTTCGGGCGTAACGTGCTGCTGGGCTGGCTTGATGAGTTCAAGCGCGAACACCCGAATATTCGCCTGCAATTGCTGCTTAACGACAGCAATGCCGACCTGTTCCGCGACACCGTGGACATTGCCCTGCGCTTTGGCGTGCCACGCGACTCCAGCCTGGTGGCGCTGCCGGTGGTGCCCGGCCACCATCGCATTCCTTGCGCCAGCCCTGACTACCTTGCGCGGCATGGCACACCGCTTACGCCAGCCGACCTGGCGCACCACAGCACCCTGCGCTACATGCGCCGGGGCCAGGCCAACAACACCTGGTATTTCCGCCAGGGCACACAGTTGCAGGAAGTCGAGGTGAGTGGCGACTACTTGAGCGACGACGGTGAAATCGTGCGGCGCTGGGCGCTGGCCGGCCACGGGATTGCCTACAAGGCCAACCTGGATGTGGCCCGCGATATCAAGGCCGGACGCCTGGTGCCGTTGCTACAGGAATGGCAAGGCGAGCCCACGCCGTTCAACCTGATGTGCCCGCATCGCCTGCAAGTGTCGGAGCGGGTCAAGGTGTTGCACCAGTTCTTGCAGGTGCGCTGCCACGCCTTGCTCGATGAATGAAGAAACCGTTCCGGGGCTTGTTCCAGAGCCCTCGAGTCTGGTATTGCATGGGGTACGTTTCCCTGCCATGAGGAGCTTTCCATGATTTACCGCACATTGGGCCAGTCGGGGTTGAAGGTCAGCGCGCTGACCCTGGGCACCATGATGTTTGGCGAACAAACCAGCACCGAAGACTCGCTGCGCATCATCGACAAGGCCTGGGACCAGGGCATCAATTTCATCGACACGGCCGACGTCTACACCGGTGGGCGTTCCGAAGAAATCGTCGGCGAGGCCATTGCCCGCCATCGTGAAGACTGGGTGCTGGCATCCAAAGTCGCCATCGGCCCCACCGACGGTTTGCCCAACCGCAGCGGCCTGAGCCGCAAGCGCATTTTCAATGCACTGGAAGCCAGCCTCACGCGTCTGGACACCGATTACCTGGATATTTACTACCTGCATCGTGAAGACCATGACACGCCGCTGGAAGTCACGGTATCGGCGATTGGCGACCTGATTCGCCAGGGCAAGATCCGTTATTGGGGCCTGTCCAACTACCGTGGCTGGCGCATTGCCGAGGTGGTGCGGGTGGCCGAGCGCCTGGGAGTGGATCGGCCGATCATCAGCCAGCCGCTGTACAACATCGTCAACCGCCAGGCCGAGGTCGAACAGATCACCGCCGCGGCCGCGTACGGCCTGGGCGTGGTGCCTTACAGCCCGTTGGCCCGTGGCGTGCTCAGCGGCAAGTACGCGCCGGATGTCACACCTGAAGCCGGCAGCCGTGCGGCGCGCCAGGACAAGCGCATCCTGGAAACCGAATGGCGCGTGGAGTCATTGCGCATCGCCCAGCAGATCCAGCAGTACACGCAAGGTCGTGGCGTGGGCATTGTGGAGTTCGCGATCGCATGGGTGCTGAACAATCAGGCGGTGAGCTCGGCGATTGTGGGGCCGCGTACCGAAGCGCAGTGGGACGCCTACACCGGCGCCTTGGACGTTAAGATCACGGCGGAAGATGAAGCGTTTATCGATTCGCTGGTCACGCCGGGGCATTCGTCTACGCCCGGGTTCAACGATGTCAGCCACTTTGTCAGCGGCCGCCTGCCACGCTGATACCTCGTTGTAGTGAGCGGGCTCGCCCCGCGCCGCGGTGTGTCAGCCGCCCTATACCCGCCTGACACACCGCCGCGCGGGGCAAGCCCGCTCACTACAGATCAGTACGGGCGGGGAAAATTTTGGAAACCGCCCCAAAACAGCGCAACGCTGTCCCGCCAAAAGCACCATAATCCACGTTCTTCTGAATCAATCGTTTTTCGCGAGGACAGTGTGTCTAAAGGTGTTGTGTTATCGGTCTTGGCCTCGGTGTTGTTTGCCGTGATGTATTACTTCACATCATTGCTCACGCCCTTGAGTGGCCTGGAAATCTTCGGCTGGCGCATGCTGCTGACCGTGCCGTGCATGACGGTGTTCATGATCGTCAGCGGCGAATGGAGGCGAGTGTGGGAGTTGCTGCGGATGCTGGCCCAGCGACCTGTGTTGATAGGTGGCGTGCTGGTGTCTTCGGCTTTGCTGGGCGTGCAGTTGTGGCTGTTCATGTGGGCGCCCCTGAACGGGCGTAGCCTCGATGTGTCGGTGGGATACTTCCTGTTGCCGTTGACCATGGTGCTCACGGGCCGCCTGGTGTGGGGCGAAAGGCTTTCGTACCTGCAGCAGATCGCCGTGGTGCTTGCGGCCCTCGGCGTACTCAACGAGCTGTACCAGGCCGGTGGTTTTTCCTGGGCGACGCTGGTGGTGATCATCGGCTACCCGGTTTACTTCATCGTGCGCAAACACCTCAAGACCGACCACTTGGGCGGGCTCTGGCTGGACATGGCGCTGATGCTGCCGGTGGCTTGGTGGTTCGTGCAGAGTGGCGATCAGGGCTTTGCGGTGATGGATGCCCACCCGAAACTGTACGCGTTGATTCCCATGTTAGGGCTGATCAGTGCTTCGGCCCTGGTGAGCTATATCATTGCCAGCCGGCTGCTGGCATTCAGCCTTTTTGGCCTGTTGAGCTACGTTGAGCCCGTGCTGTTGCTGGGTGTCGCGTTGATCCTGGGTGAAGGGATCAAAGGCGGCGAGTGGCTCACCTACATTCCGATCTGGCTGGCGGTGATGGTGCTGGTGTACGAAGGGTTCAAGCACCTGGTGCGCCAGCGCAAAGCCTGAGGAAAGGTTATTCGGCTATCGATAAGGGCGCCTCGTGGTGTTGAGTGGCGCCGTTATCATCCAGCGTCGTGAAGCTTAGCAAAGGTGCCCTGCCCACGCCGCCCGGCAGCCCGGGCACGGCCACCTCGGCCGCGCTCCGAGGGGCGATCATCGGCGGGTCCTCGCTATGAAAATCCTTCCCCCCGCTCGTTAACAGGATGCTCGCTAACGTTATGTGGTAATCCGTCGGGTTGTTGACTGCGAGCACCCTCTCCTGTGCGTTCAGTTGCCACTGCAACGAGCCCACGGCCTCACTGGCTTTTCCTGTAAGGGTGGTTGGGCGAAGGAAGAGTTTGATGCGGGTGCGCAAAGCAAATTGCAGGGTGTTCACCTGCTCCGTGGATGAAACCTCTGGCCTTATCCCCAGCACGTTCAACCAGTAAACCTGTTCCTCGCGCCTCAATGCCCGAGGTGAAGGATGATAGACAACCCGTAACGCCCGCCCACTTCCCGCTTCCATGCGAAACACGGGCGGATTAAGCGTGAATGGAACGTCGCTGGCCTCGGGTGACGCCTCGGCGTCGCCCTCGTCTATCCACACTTTCACCAATCGCGGCGCCTGCGCCGTGTTGGTCAGGTTGACCGTCACTTCGCGCGCGGCAGCGGGATAAATGACGCGGGTACGGTCCACCGTCACTTCGCCGTAACTCATTGAAGGCTGCAACACCATCAGTAGCCACGCCCACACCATGAGCGCCTTGCGCGCGCTGGCAGTCATCGGTAGCTCATCGTAAACGTCGCAAGGCCTTTGGCATTGCCCGGAGCAATTGACGGCGCCGTCTGGACGTATCGGGCCGTCAACGGAATCTGCACCGTGCCATTACCGGAGCTGCCCACAAACCATTGATTTGGGTTGCCCACTGCCGAAGAGTCCGGGCCGTAGCTGATCAATCTATTGCCGCTCAACAATTGAATCGCCACGCCGCGTGCACTGGACGTAGGGGTCAGTGACAACTGGTTGCCGCGATTTGCCGGTGATGTCTGGTCCCTTACGGTCACATAGATGTCTCGCATCCCCCCTGAACCGCCGGAGCACGACAGCCTGAGACTGGAGGTCGCATTGCCGGCGTGGCTACCCACCCCTCTGAAATCACGGCTTGCCACCTGGCCTATTGGTAAGCTGATTGCCGGCGTCGTGACAACGCACGTCGGTTTGAGCGGCGGGTTGATAACGACACTGGCAAGGTTGACCGAATGAAAGCCCGGCGCTGTAACCGTCATGTTTGTCACCACGTATTGCGCCAGCGTACGTGCGGTGATGTTGCCGGGAGACATCGGGCCGGTTACCACCAAGTAAATACGCCCATCCAATCCCCAATACTGTGGCCTGTTGAATTTTCCGTCCCACAGCGTTGCCCCGGTATGACTGATTGACATCCACGGCCGGTTCGGGTCACGGGCCATCATGGCAACCCCCACGCCAGCGACGTCAGTGCTGTAGACCGGCAATGTAAGGCCTCCAGCATTGAACGTCCTGCCCGTGGGGTTGGCGTTGACGATTCTCAACACGCCTGAAACTGGCCAGGAGAACGGCCAATCCTGATAGATACATTGCATCACGACTGACCCATTCCCAAAACCGTAACCGTCTTGCGAACCTAGCACCTGGCCAACCTGCGGATTGGCAGGTGCCGTGATAGGCGGAACTGTAATGGTCAGGGCTGCTTGTGGATGGCAGTATCCAGCCACCGTATTCGCTTGCGCTGCCGAAACCCACAGGCTTAACAGGACGCCAACGCGTACTAAGCCGTGTATGAGCGCCTTACTCATCATTGCCAGGTACTCCTGCGCGCGATTCATCAACGTTTGCCCTCTCATCATTGAGTTGCTACCTGTCGTGCCGGATTTTTTACACATAGCCCTTGGATGTATTCACTCATGCTCTGGGGCTCGGCTGCGGTCTGCGGCGGCATGTCATAGCTGATCTCGCAGCGATCTGCAGCCTTGTCGCCCCATTTGACGGTCAGGCTGCCGCGGTCCGGGATCGACCGGACAAATGCCTTGCCCGCCTGCCCGACGACGCCGACTTCACGCCCTTGCTGATCAAACACCTGCGCCGCGAAAGGCAACGGCTGGCCGTTTTCCTGCGTGCCTTTGATGACTACCGCACGCCCGCTGACCGTCTCGAACGTCAGCAGTGACACCGCACCCAGCGTCGGCGCCACGGTGCGCGTCGACTCCTGCAGTTCGACGTCCATCGACATCCCTTCCGGGTCAATGCTGACGGTGTTGTTTTGAAAGGCCCTGAGTGACGGCACGACGGCATAGCCGCTGCGGTTGACTCGCGTACCGCTGCCATCGCCCAGTGCAGCACCCTCTGCGTCCGGGACATGGACCAATGCAGACGACTCGCCCAGGCTTTGAGAGAACGTGACACCGCCCGCGTGAGCCACTATCCCGCCGTCGGCGCCGAACGAAACCTGTGAACTGTCCCGGCTCTGGCCGTAACCGGCACGCAATTGCGTGGCGTCGGTGCGGTAGCCGGCGTAGGTATTGACCTGATGGCTACGCGTGTCATCGCTGGTCGAGCGGCTGGCCGAGAGCCCGTAATTGAGTTGGGAATGTTCCCCTGCCAAACCGCTGATACCGACCTGCTGCTGGCTGCCCCGCGTGTCACCCGCATCCCGCGCAAGCGAGGTGTAAATGGTCGGAGCATTGGCTGAACCGCCTATAGGCATGGATAGCGTCAGCATGTAGCGCGTGTCCACCCTTCCCTGCTGCCCATTCCTGCCGAAAAACACTTCGTCACTGAGTTCATTGGCGCTGAGCTGGCGCGTGTCCTGAATGCGCGAGCGTTGCGCAGAGACGTTCCAATTGAGGGTATTCCAGGATGAGCCATAACTGACTGTAAACGACGTCTGACGCCCTTGCTGTTGCCTCCAGTATTCGACTGAACTGCCGTAGAGGGTCAGCGAACCGTCTCCCAATTTCTGGCTGATACTCAAGTCCACGCGGTTTTTCTGCCGGGCATATTGATTGATGTCTTCGCCCCGCCGCCCCAGGTCACGAACGTTCAGCGCGTCGGGCAGGCTCAAGTAGTCTTGCGAGGAGAATCGGTATGCGCCGAGCGCGAAGTGGGTGCCAGTGAACGGCACGCTTTTGTTGTAGCCCACACCGTAACTGTGCCCCGAGAGCAAATCGCCACCGGGCACATTCGTGCTTGAGTTGCTGCCATCCAGGGAAAATGCCCCGACCGGGGTGCTGAATGCGAGGCCCAGCTTGGCTTGCGTGTAGCCTTCGGAAACGGTGCCGCCGCCGTAGGCTGTCAGGCTGTCCGTAAGGCCGTGTTGCAGTGTTCCCTGGAAGACCATTGCCTTGTCATCGGCAATACCCCTTTGCTGTACCCGTCCCAGGGTGGCGCTGTAATGGGTGCCATCAGCCCGCAACAGCTGGGGTGCCACCGAATACGGTACGACAAACGTCTTGCGACGCCCGTCAACTTCGGTCACGGCGACCGTCAGGTCACCGCCCTGGCCGGTGGCATACAAGTCGCTGATCACAAAGGGACCCGGCGCCACCGTCGTTTCGTACACGGTGTAACCGTTCTGGCTCACCGTCACCGTTGCATTGCTGTCTGCCACACCCCGCACCTGCGGGGCATAACCTTGTTGGGACTGCGGCAGCATGCGATCGTCAGTCGCCAGGGTGACGCCTCGCACCCGAACGCCATCCAGAATCTGCCCATTGCTGAACGTGTCACCCACGGTCAATTGGGACTTCAATGGCGCAATGCTGCGTTGCACGTAGGTGGACGTATTCTGGTACGGCTGCAAGCCGTTGCCATTGTCCCAGGCCTGGGCCCCTTGATGTCGCAGGCGCCACGCGCCGAGGTTGAGCCCCGCGTTGAGTCCCAGGTAGGTCCGGTCCTGCCCTTCGCCCGACACGATGCTGGAGGTGCTGAAGTTGTAGTTAAGCAACCCGGCGGTGATCCCGTCATCCCAGAACGCGGGGTCGACATAACCTCGCGTAGCCTTGTTCATGTAGACCTGCGGGACGCTCGCCGACCACTCCAGCGTGCCGCCGTCAACGCTGCTGGAGGCCATTGGAATCCAACGGCCCAAATCTCCACAGTACGGCTGCGCAGCGTCTCTGTAACCGGAATCGGCGTCGACTTTGTCCATCGCGATACCAAGTTGCTCCAGCATCTCGCGACTGAAGCACGGCTCTGCACCTGCACTGTCATTGCCAGCTACAAAATTGACGCTGCGCCGCCCTATCGGTTGACCATTGACCAGGATATCCAGGCGATAAGTGCCTGGCACCATGGCATTGCTGGTACTGAAACGTGACGTGTCGACGGTATTGGCCAGGCTGGAAGAAAACGCATTGAGGTCAAAGCTCAAGGGCGATGCACAGGCGATATCGGGCGGCATCAGCGCAGCGCTGAGCAACCCACCCACTATCGTTTTTCGAAACCTTGCGGGCAAAACGGGGGCGTTGACACGCACCCAAAGCTGGACGTGATTTGGCATGGTCATGACTTCAGTAAGCTCGGATGGGAGGGGTCAACGCCGCAAAGCAGCCTGCTGCAGGGGCGAAAAAGCACCGAAATCGTTGATGTAGGTAAACGCCACCTGGGCATCGGCAGGCACCACCGCCACCGCCTGGCGCACGGGCAATGTCAGCGACGCGCCAGGCGCGACCATGCCGGGTTCGGCTGCAACGCTGCGGGCGCCCTTGTCGGTGCCCATCACCAGCGCAACGTCGTTAAACGTGACGTGATAGGCAGATGGGTTGTGTACCGTCAACATCGGCCCTCGAGCACTCTGTACAACAGCCCAACGCAACTGACTGGGTGCTTCTTCGGGCTTGCCAGCCAATCCTGCCGGGCGGAAAAAAACCTTTGTGCGAATACGAAATGCGAAATACAACTGGTTGAGGTCACTGTCCTCGCGGGCGACATCGAACTCATCGGTCTTCGGCGGGACCTCCAGCACATTCAGCCAGAACAACGACTCCCGATCCTGCGCAAGCGGTTGCTGGGTGTAGGACAAACGCATGGCCTGGCTTTTGCCTGAGTCCAGGCGAAAAACCGGAGGCGATAGGGTGAAAGGCACGTCGCTGGACTCAGGTCGCTGGTCTGGCGAACCATCATCCAGCCACGCCTGTACCAGGCGAGGTTTTTTCTTATCGTCGTTGGTCAACCGAACGGTGATTTCACGGCGCTGTTGCGGGTAGATCTGGCGCGTCCCCTCAATGATCACGCCAGCCACGACCAGCGGTGACGCGGACATAGCAGCCACGTAAACGGCTGCAAGCATCATGTAGCGTTTCAACGTGCTTGATGGATGAAGCATGACGCGTTCCTTGATCCGATAGCTGCCTGCGCCCAGACATGACGGGGCACAGGCTTCAAACAACGAATGGCTGTGATATCAACGCGGAAGGATCAGGGGAACGTCACGCTGTACTGCACGTTGGTGCTGACCAGGCCTTTGCCGGCAGCGCCACCTGTGGCGATGTAGCGTGCATGGAACGGCAGGGTCGCAATGCCGCCAGTGACGGTGGCCGGTGTGGAGTTCTGGCTGGCGCGCAAGTCGATCGGTTTATTGATCGCCGCGTCGACGATTTGAACTTCAACATTCGACGCCGGTGTAGCGCTGGCCATGTTTTTCAGGTTGCCGGTGGCCGGGTTGATCGCTGGGCTGGTGGCCTCATACAAGACCGCGACCTTAGTGCCATCCGGGCAAGTAGCATTGCCGCCGACGTAGATAGCGTAGGCCTTGCTGCCGGCGGTGGCGCCATTCCCGGCGAGGGCGGAGGACTGGACAGTTGGAAGGACTACCGGAAAGTTAGCCCCCGACCCTGGCGCCGCGCCTGTACCGCCACTGATGGTGCACGTGGTCCCGGTGATCGCGCCGGTGATCGAGATGGTGCCATCGGCTGCGAACACCGAACCCACGCAGAAACCGGAAACGGCCAATAGTGTTGCAGCCAGCGTGTATTTTTTCATGCTAATGCTTTCCCTAATAGGTGACGGAGTAATCTGAAACAACGCAGGACACTGTTATTTGCGTCGTAGTACTGGGTGGCCGGCCGTCACAAGGGCGTTCCAACGTCGAAGGCGACAAATGTTTTAAGAGGTTTCTGACGTTCAAAGCAGGCATAAAAAAGCCCGGTCGAGCGGGGCTCGACCGGGCTGATTTGAAACGAAAACCGACTTAATCGGTGGTCAACACGCCACGACGCACCTGGTCACGCTCGATGGACTCGAACAACGCCTTGAAGTTGCCCTCGCCGAAGCCATCGTCGCCTTTACGCTGGATGAACTCGAAGAACACCGGGCCCATCAGGGTTTCCGAGAAGATCTGCAGCAGCAGGCGTTTGTCACCTTCGATGGACGAACCGTCCAGCAAGATGCCGCGGGCTTGCAGTTGGTCAACCGGCTCGCCGTGGTTCGGCAGGCGGCCCTCGAGCATTTCGTAGTAGGTGTCCGGTGGCGCGGTCATGAAGCGCATACCAATCTTCTTCAGTGCGTCCCAGGTCTTGACCAGGTCTTCGGTGAGGAATGCCACGTGCTGGATACCCTCACCGTTGAACTGCATCAGGAACTCTTCGATCTGGCCGGCGCCCTTGGACGACTCTTCGTTCAGCGGGATGCGGATCATGCCGTCCGGGGCGCTCATGGCCTTGGAGGTCAGGCCGGTGTATTCGCCTTTGATGTCGAAGTAGCGCGCTTCACGGAAGTTGAACAGCTTCTCGTAGAAGTTGGCCCAGTAGACCATGCGCCCGCGATAGACGTTGTGAGTCAGGTGGTCGATGACTTTAAGGCCTGCGCCGACCGGATTGCGCTCCACGCCTTCGAGGTATACGAAGTCGATGTCGTAGATCGAGCTGCCTTCGCCAAAACGGTCGATCAGGTACAGTGGCGCACCGCCAATGCCTTTGATCGCCGGCAGGTTGAGTTCCATCGGGCCGGTTTCGATATGAATGGGCTGGGCACCCAGTTCAAGCGCGCGGTTGTAGGCCTTTTGCGAGTCCTTGACGCGGAATGCCATGCCGCACACCGACGGGCCGTGTTCCGCCGCGAAGTAGGAGGCGAGGCTGTCGGGTTCGTTGTTGAGGATCAGGTTGATCTCGCCCTGGCGGTACAGGTGCACGTTCTTGGAGCGGTGGGTCGCGACTTTGGTGAAGCCCATGATCTCGAAGATCGGCTCCAGGGTGCCCGGGGTCGGCGAGGCGAACTCGATGAATTCAAAGCCCATCAGGCCCATTGGGTTTTCGTATTGGTCTGCCATGGTGGCACCTCATCATTCTTGTAATAAACAGTGTTATTTGCGAGCAAGGATGAGGTTGCAGGGTGGCGCACAGGAAAGGCCTCGCACGCTGCGGGCGAGGAAGTCACCAAAGATGAGGGGGGAGCCGAGTCGCTTCATGGTGTCATCAGTCTCTGACGGCCTAGGCTTGCGTGAGCGCAAGTCCATATTCTTGTATGCGTAAATCGATTCTACACAGCGTAACAGTGTTTGTCCGTACTCTTATCAAATCCCCATTGCCCTGGCCCGTGCAAGGGGTTTGTTGCACAGGAAGATACCCAGCAGGATCACCCCTCCCCCCACTGACATGGCCAGGGTCAATTGCTCACCCAGCAACAGCGCCCCGCAGATGACGGCCGTCAGTGGATTGAGCGCAATAAACACACCGGAACGCGTTGCGCCGATACGTCGGATGCCGTCGTAGTAGCCGATATAGGCCACGGCGGACCCCAACACACCCAAATAAAGCAGGCTCAGCAGTTGAGGCGCATGGATCGCATGGAACGCTGCAAACGTGAACCGGCCCATGATCAGGCTGGCGAGCGTCAGCATCAGGGTTCCCAGCAACACCGACCAGGTGACGGTTTGCAACGGGCCTAAAGCCTTGTTGAGCTCCCGGGAACACAACGAGTAGACGCCCCACCCCGCCACACAACCGAAAATCAGCAGATCCCCGCGCCAGGCCAGGGCTGTGCCCTGCAGCAACTGTGGGTTTCGGCTGACAATGACCGTTGCGGCCCCACCCAGGCACAGGGCGATACCTGCAACCTTATTCGCCCCCATCCGCTCCTTGAACACAAGCCAGGAGGCCAGGCCAATCACCGCCGGGTTCAACGCGACGATCAGCGATGCCCGGGAGGCGTTGATGAACTGCAGTCCATAGAAAAAACACAGGTTGTAGAAAAAGATGCCGAAGAACCCAAGCAGCGCCAAGCGCAGAAGTTGCCCGGCGCTGGGGCGCACGAGAGGAACGCGTGCGCAGGCCATGAACAGCAGCAGTGCCACGCTGGCCATGAGAAAACGCAGGCTGGAGGCCAGCAGCGGGTCAATCGTACCCGCCAGGAAGCGTCCCGCCACAAAGGTGCCGCCCCAGACCATGGTGACGGCGGCCAGCTTTAGATAGGTAACGTGGTCGGAAGAATCACGCATGAACACAGTGCTCGATGAGGAAGGGATTGGCGCATTGTTCTGGTAATCTCAGCTCATCGTAAAATGAGTGTTTGCTCATGACCCTGACCCAGCTTGAAATCTTTTCCCTCGTGGCTGAGCTGCAAGGCTTCACCAGTGCAGCCCAACGCCTGGGTATCAGCCAGTCGGCGGTGTCCCATGCCATCAAGGGGCTGGAGCAGGAGCTGGGTGTGGACCTGTTCCGGCGCCACCAATCCCAGGTCCAACTCACGGATATCGGCACGCAGTTGCTGCTGCGCGCGCGGGCCATGCTTGGCCTCGCGGACACGTTGCAGCAGGAAGCCGCCGATGCCCGGGGCCTCAAGCGCGGCACGCTGCGCATCGGCTCGTTCGGCCCAACGTCTTCCATTCGTTTGTTGCCACGCATCCTCACGCGGTTTCATCAGGCGTATCCGGGCATCGAGGTGCACATCGATGAAGGCCCCGACCGGCAGGTTGTACAGTGGCTGGATGAGCGGCGGATCGACATTGGTTTTGTGGTGCTGGAACAGGAGCGCTACGACACGTTCCCCGTGTTCACGGACGAAATGGTCGCCCTGCTACCGGCCAACCACACCTTGGCCAAGCGCCCTGCCCTGGCCTTGAAGGACTTGTGCGCCGATCCGTTCATTCTGACCGAGGCCGGTTCCTCGGAGTTGGTGTCGCGCTTGTTCAACACTGCCCGCCTCACGCCGAATGTGCGCTACCGCTGCGCGCAGTTGCTCAGCACGCTGGATGTGGTCAGCCGTGGAGAGGCGGTGACGGTGGTGGCGCAAGCGTCGCTGCCGCTCACCCCGGACCCGCGTTACGTGCAACGCCCCCTGATACCGGCTGTTCCACGCAGTATCGGGTTGGCGGTGCTGGACCGACGGCAATCCTCCCCGGCAGCGCTGGCCTTTATTCGGGTAGCGCAAAGCCTGGACTATTCGTCGTTGGGTTAACTCAGGCGAGCTTAATCAGCCCGGGCCATCTATCATCGTCCTATTCCAGCCACAGGCCGCATTGTCCATGCCCCTCACCGTCACAGGCCCGCGAAAACGCGCCACGCGCTACCTGATCACCACCCTCAGCGGCCTGTTACCCATCGCCTTGGGTGTGGTCATCCTGTACTGGCAAGCCGAGCGTACCTTGCAATTGAGCACGGCCCAGACCGCACAGGAAGCCGTTCGGCAATTCGACCTGATGCTGGACAATACCTATCTCGCCGCCCAGGCCTTATTGCCACTGGCCGGCCAGCCGTGTGACAGCGGTGCGCAACTGGCGCTGCGTGAACAGGTGACCCGCCGCCCCTTTGTGCGAGCCACGACCCTGTCCTGGAAGAGAAACATCTATTGCACATCGCTGTTTGGCGGCAACTACGAGTCGGCGGTCAACCCGGACGATTACGTTGATGGCACGCTGTGGTTGATGAATGGCAACCCGGTCACGCCCGATACCGCGCTACTCGTGTACCGGCTGGTAGATGGCGATAAAGCCGCGTTTGCCTCTATCGACGGTTACCACCTGACCAACGCCCTGCGCCTGATCAGCCGTTACGCGCACCTTATCCTGCAAGTGGGCCCCAACTGGCTGGACGCCGAGGGCAAGGTGCATGACAACGCAGTGCCGCAGTTTCCCGTGGCCCATCATCACTTGGTGTCTTCGCGTTATCACTACAGCGTCGACGCCGGCATGCCCGCCGGTGAAGTGTGGCGCTACATGGAAGCCCGCTACCCCGCGCTGTTCAGCCTGCTGATGTTCTTTGGTGTATTGGCCGGCGTGCTTGCGCACTGGTTGCAAAAGCGTTCATCGGCACCGACCCACGAGTTGCAGCGGGCTTTGGGGGCCAACGAGTTCATTCCCTACTTCCAGCCTGTGGTACGTGGCGACACCCGCCAATGGGCCGGTTGCGAAGTGTTGATGCGCTGGCAGCACCCGAAGGAAGGCCTGGTGCGCCCCGACCTGTTTATTCCGTTGGCTGAGCATTCCGGCCTGATCGTGCCCATGACCCGGTCGCTCCTGCGTCAGACCGCTGCTCAGTTGGCCCCCCATGCCGAGCGTTTCTCGCCGGGTTTTCACGTGGGTGTGAACATCACCGCGCGGCACTGTCAGGACCTCGCGCTGGTAGACGACTGTCGCGAGTTTCTTGCGGCCTTTACACCAGGCCAGGTCACGCTGGTGCTGGAGTTGACCGAACGCGAGTTGATCGAACCTACCGACATCACACGCCAGCTATTCGACGCTCTGCATGAACTGGGCGTGATGATCGCCATCGATGACTTCGGTACTGGACACTCGAGCCTGGGTTACTTGCGTAACTTCAATGTGGACTACTTGAAGATCGACCAAAGCTTTGTCGCGATGATCGGCGCGGATGCGCTCTCGCGGCATATTCTGGACAGCATCATTGAACTGTCCGGCAAACTCGACCTGGGGATCGTCGCCGAAGGCGTGGAAACAACCGAGCAATGCGAATATCTGGCGGCACAAGGTGTGGATTTCCTGCAGGGTTATCTGTTCGGACGGCCTCTTCCATGTGAGGAGTTCATTAAATCACTGAGCAGCCATTGAATAGCCATCTACCACCCTTGATGAAAGCGTGTTATTTCGACAAAAGTCATGATTTACTCGTGATGAATTAACTACTACAATTTTTCGTGCCTGTGCACAACTCGCAGAAAGGTTTCTTTCTTTGAGTCACCTTAAAGCTCTTGGCTTATAGCGTTGTCTGCAGTTGATATCAGCCAAATACACTATTGGAGTACAGATTTTGTCCAGACTCGCCGAATTTCGCGCAGCAGAAAAAGCCCTTCAAGAGCAGCTTGCCCAGCTGGAATCCCTGAAGAACGACGCCGGCCTGAAGAAAGAAATCGAATTCGAAGAAAAGCTTCAAGCGCTGATGAAGACCTACGGCAAAGGCCTGCGCGACATCATTTCCATCCTTGACCCTAACCCGGGCAAGGCCTCCGCTGCTGTCGCCGCGCCTAAACAGCGCCGCGCACGTGTGGTCAAGGTCTACCAGAACCCGCACACCGGTGAGCTGATCGAAACCAAAGGCGGCAACCACCGCGGCCTGAAGGCCTGGAAAGAACAGTACGGCGCCGCCACTGTAGATTCCTGGCTTCGCGGCTGATCAACATGCACTAACAAAGAGCCCCGCACATGCGGGGCTTTTTGTTTAAGTCTGGCGAGGAGCGCCAAGGTTCGAAATCGAACTTAACTAACAGTTCATCTCTTTCACAATCGAGGGACGCCCTGCTTATAGTTTCAGGCTTGCACGCACCGCACTGACTTCATCTTTGCTTGCTTCGTAGGCCTGCGCCTGGCCCGCGTACGAAAAGACATACGCCTTATCGGCATCTACCGCCCCCACTAGTGTTTGCGACAACACATGTCGCCCGTTCTCGGTAATCACACAAGTGGTTTCCAGTGCATCAAGACGACTCAATGTCGAGGGGTGCATCTTGCTGCACACGCTTTGATAACCGCCTTTGGCAAAATCCTTCTGGATGGATTTGCGCATTTCCAGCAGCACGCCTTGAAGATTAACTTTATGCCCGGCATCGATCGGCGTTGCGGTCAACTCCATGACCATCAAGGTAGTGCCATTTTCATCGTTCTTGATTGCGCGTTGGCGCGACACGGTTGCAGGGGTGGCGGGCGCTTGATCATCCGACACCACTTCTTCCACTTGCCAGCCGCTGGGCCAGTGGATTTCCGGGTCGGCCGCCAGCGCAAACGGGCTGCCCAACAGCAGGCACAACGAACTCAACAGCGGTTTACGGAACTCAATCATTGCCAGAAACACCCAAGGTTCAAGCCTCAAAGTTTGAGGCCCGACACCGACTGGTCGCAAGCGCCGCGTGACCTTTTTCATTTGGCGCCCTGGGCGGGCCTTGCGTATCATGACCCCGCTGCACGGATGCCAGCCGCAAGCCAAGGGAACGCTCCTGTCACCGGAGCCGCGTTTGCCCCATTTTTTTCTGGAGGGCCCATGAGCCTGCACGAACTGAACACTTTCCCGGGCGTCACTGCCCAGCCCGACACCGCCACCGCGAACTTCGTGTTCAACCACACCATGCTGCGGGTCAAGGACATCACCAAGTCGCTGGACTTCTACACCCGCGTCCTGGGGTTCTCCCTGGTTGAAAAGCGTGATTTCCCGGAAGCCGAATTCAGCCTGTACTTCCTGGCCCTGGTGGACAAATCCCAGATCCCGGCCGATGCCGCCGAGCGCACCCAATGGATGAAATCGATCCCGGGCATCCTGGAACTGACCCACAACCACGGCACCGAAAACGACGCCGACTTCGCCTACCACAACGGCAACACCGACCCACGCGGTTTCGGTCATATCTGCATTTCGGTGCCGGATATCGTCGCGGCGTGCGAGCGTTTCGAAGCCCTGGGTTGTGACTTCCAGAAGCGCCTGAGCGATGGCCGCATGAAAAGCCTGGCGTTCATCAAGGACCCGGATGCGTACTGGGTTGAGATCATTCAGCCTGCGCCGCTGTAACCTGTATACCCCTTGCTGGCGATGGCAATTTTGAAATCGCCATCGCCGGCAAGCCGGCTCCTACGAAACGAAAAAGCCCCGTGATTGCTCACGGGGCTTTTTGTTTGTGGCCCAATCAGGCCGGGGCAGACGTACGGATCAGGTGATCGAACGCACTGAGGGAAGCCTTCGCGCCCTCGCCTACTGCAATCACGATCTGCTTGTACGGCACCGTCGTGACGTCACCGGCAGCGAACACGCCAGGCAGTGAAGTCTCGCCGCGTGCATCCACGATGATCTCGCCGCGTGGTGTCAATTCCACGGTGCCTTTGAGCCAGTCGGTGTTGGGCAACAGGCCGATCTGCACAAAGATCCCTTCCAGGTCGATGGTCTTGAACTCACCGCTGTCGCGATCCTTGTAGGCCAAGCCCGTGACTTTCTGGCCGTCACCTTTGACTTCACTGGTCAGGGCGCTGGTAATCACGTCCACGTTCGGCAGGCTATACAGCTTGCGCTGCAACACAGCGTCGGCGCGCAACTTGCTGTCGAACTCCAGCAAGGTGACGTGGCTGACGATGCCGGCCAGGTCGATGGCCGCTTCAACGCCGGAGTTACCGCCGCCGATCACCGCGACGCGTTTGCCCTTGAACAACGGGCCATCGCAGTGCGGGCAGAAGCACACGCCCTTGGCCTTGTATTCCTGCTCGCCCGGCACACCCATTTCACGCCAGCGGGCGCCGGTGGCCAGGATCACGGTCTTGGACTTGAGGGTTGCACCGCTTTCGAAGCGAATTTCGTGCAAGTCACCGGCGTTTTTCGCCGGGACAAGCGCACTGGCACGCTGCAGGTTCATGATGTCCACGTCGTACTGACGCACGTGGGCTTCCAGGGCGCTGGCCAGTTTGGGGCCTTCGGTTTCCTGTACCGAGATAAAGTTCTCGATGGACATGGTGTCCAGCACCTGACCGCCAAAGCGCTCAGCGGCGACGCCGGTGCGGATGCCTTTACGGGCCGCGTAGATGGCCGCGGAAGAACCGGCTGGGCCACCGCCGACGACGAGGACATCAAAGGCGTCTTTGGCGCTGATCTTTTCGGCGGCTTTTTCGATGCCGCTGGTGTCGAGCTTGGCGAGGATCTCTTCCAGGCCCATGCGGCCCTGGCCGAAGTTCACGCCATTGAGGTACACGCTCGGTACCGCCATGATTTGGCGTTCATCGACTTCAGCCTGGAACAGCGCACCGTCGATGGCAACGTGGCGGATGTTCGGGTTGAGCACGGCCATCAGGTTCAGCGCCTGGACCACATCCGGGCAGTTCTGGCACGACAGTGAGAAGTAAGTCTCGAAGTTGAACTCGCCCTTGAGGGCACGGATCTGTTCAATCACTTCGACACTGGCCTTCGACGGGTGGCCACCGACTTGCAGCAGGGCCAGCACCAACGAAGTGAATTCATGACCCATGGGGATGCCGGCGAAACGCAGGCTGATCTCGGCCCCCGGGCGGTTGATGGAGAACGACGGCTTGCGCGCATCATTGCCATCGGTTTTCAGGGTGATCAGCGTGGTGAGGCTGACAACATCCTGCAACAGGGCAAGCATTTCCTGGGATTTCGCACCGTCATCAAGGGAGGCGACGATCTCGATCGGCTGGGTGACCCGTTCCAGGTATGACTTCAACTGAGCTTTAAGATTGGCGTCCAACATACGGGCGATTTCCTGTTCATTCGGTTTATTGCAGACAAAAAAACGCCCGAGCGAATCTCGCCCGGGCGTTTTGAGGGCGGATGCAGCTTACTTAGGTGCGGCGTACCGCCCTTGAGACTTCACAGACTTAGATCTTGCCGACCAGGTCCAGGGACGGAGCCAGAGTAGCCTCGCCTTCTTTCCACTTGGCTGGGCATACTTCGCCTGGGTGGGCAGCGACGTACTGGGCCGCCTTGATTTTGCGCAGCAGTTCGGAAGCGTCACGACCAACACCGCCGTCGTTTAGCTCAACGATCTTGATCTGACCTTCTGGGTTGATCACGAACGTACCGCGGTCTGCCAGGCCAGCTTCTTCGATCAGCACGTCGAAGTTGCGGGAGATGGTCAGGGTTGGGTCGCCGATCATGGTGTACTGGATTTTGCCGATGGCTGGCGAAGTGTTGTGCCAGGCAGCGTGGGCGAAGTGGGTGTCGGTGGAAACGCTGTAGATTTCGACGCCCAGTTTCTGGAATTCGGCGTAGTTGTCAGCCAGGTCTTCCAGCTCGGTTGGGCAAACGAAGGTGAAGTCGGCTGGGTAGAAGAACACAACGGACCACTTGCCTTTCAGGTCAGCGTCGGACACATCTACGAAGTTGCCGTTTTTGTATGCAGTCGCTTTGAACGGTTTTACTTGGCTGTTGATGATAGGCATCGTTGACTCTCCGTCAGGGGTTAAGAAGTTGATGAGGTGAATCCTACCCACTCTCTCGACCGATGGCTCATTGGCAAACCTGATGCTGGCAATTGGTTTTCCCTATCAGGTAACTGTATTAATAGAAGAAATCTCAAATCAGCGGTTGGGTGGCCAACGTCATGCCGAGAAAGGGCGTCGCTTCAACATAGCGCATGGCGGATTTCATGTCGTTCCAACCGACGTAACTCATCAGCGACTTCAGGTCCCAGCCGCTACGGTGGGCCCAGGTGGCGAAGCCGCGACGCAGTGAGTGACTGGTGTAGTGATCCGCAGGAATACCCGCTCGCTCCAGGGCCTGACGCAACAGTGGAATCACGCTGTTGGGATGCAACCCCTCCTCGCCCAGGTTGCCCCAGCGATCAATCGCACGGAATACCGGGCCGCGCACCAGTGCAGAGGTGCTGAGCCACTCGCTGTAGGCCTGCACCGGGCAAAGCCGCAACAGCGCCGGCGTCTGATAAGTCTTGCCGAGGTTGTCACGGTCACTCTTGCTGCGCGGCAGGTACAGGCTGATGCCAGCCCCGGGCATAGCTTGAACGTGCTGGATTTCCAGGCGACAGAGCTCATCGCTACGAAACCCGCGCCAGAACCCCAGCAGGATCAGTGCTGTGTCGCGCTTGGCGCGAAGCAAGCCAGGCATGTCCTGGGCATCACTCGCCGCCTTAGCTTCGGCCTCTAAAGAGGCAACCACCTGCTCCAGATGCTTGAGCTGCAGAGGCTCAGCCTGCTTTTCCCGCGCAGGGTGCACAGCACGAATCCCTTTGAACACCTTACGCACCATTGGCGCCTTGGTCGGGTCTGGAAACCCCTGGCTGGTGTGCCACTGCGCCAATGCTGACAGCCGCAACTTCAACGTGTTGACCGCCAGCACGCCAGCGTGGGCGACCAGATAACGCGCCACGCTGTCGCTGGTGGCCGGCAGGAAACCGCCCCAGCTCACTTCAAAATGCTCGATGGCCGCACGGTAGCTGCGGCGGGTGTTGTCGCGGGTGGCCGCGTTTAGGTAACGATCCAGATCGCTCATGAGGGGCCTATTCGTACTGCCATTGGGCGCTGCGTGCGCAAAAGCACGCCTGACACGGGATAATACGCCAATATCCCATCTGTTAAATCATGATTTTTAACATTTTTTTATTGATGATATAGTATGTAAATACATACCACATACCACACTATCAAATCGACGGAGACCCCATGGCGCGCGGCGGCATCAACAAAGCAGTGGTTCAAACGGCCCGCCTGGCCATCCTGGCCCGTGGCGAGAACCCCAGCATCGACGCAGTACGCATCGAAATGGGCAACACCGGCTCGAAAACCACGATTCATCGCTATCTGAAAGAACTGGACGACAGCGAAACCCGCCTGACCATCACCGAGGCGCCCATCGACGACGAGCTTGGCGAACTGGTGGCGCGGCTGGCCCAACGCCTAAAAGAAAAAGCCCAGGAGCCCATCGACCTGGCCCTGGCGCAATTCGAGCAACAGAAAACTGCCCTGCTCGCCCAGCTGGAAACCCTGGAAGAAGCCCACGGCCAACTCAAGCAGCAATTCGATATTCAAGCCTCCGCCCTGGCCGAGGAAAGCGCTGCCCTGCAAACCACCACCGCCAGCCTGCAGACCGAGCAGACCCGCAATGCCGGGCTGAGCCAGGCCTGCAGCGACTATGAGTTGCGGATCAACGACAAGGACGAGCAGATTCGCTCACTGGAAGAAAAGCATCTGCACGCCCGGGACGCGCTTGAGCATTACCGCAACGCAATCAAGGATCAACGCGAGCAGGAGCAGCGCCGCCATGAGGGGCAACTGCAACAGGTCCAGACGGAGCTGCGCCAGGCCCAGCAGAGCGCATTGGTGCGCCAGGACGAAATCACGCAGTTGCACCGCGACAACGAGCGACTGCTGATCGAGCACCGCGTGACCGCGAAAGAATTGACTGCACTGCAGGAACAAACCCGAAAAGACCAGGCCCTGCAGCTCAAGTTGAGCGAACAGGTCAGCCAGATCGACAGCGAACGCACGCTGCTTCAGGAACGCTTGCGCGTTGCCGTGCTGGAAAGTCAGTCGCGCCAGGAGTCGCTTGCAACTCACCAACAGGCAAACAAAGCGCTGGAACTGGACCTGATCAAGGCCCAGGCCAGTATCGAGGCATTGCGTCTGGCCGCCGTCGTTGCAACGGCGCCAGAGCAGACACCGCCAGCCTGATCAGCCGGCCACAGGCGTGCGCATAGTGACGAACTCTTCCGCCGCCGTCGGGTGCACGCCGATGGTTTCATCGAAATGCCGCTTGGTCGCGCCCGCCTTGAGCGCGATCGCCAGGCCCTGCACGATCTCGCCGGCGTCGGGGCCGACCATGTGGCAACCCAGCACCTTGTCGGTGTCAGCGTCCACCACCAGCTTCATCAAGGTTTTTTCCTGGCAGTCGGTCAAGGTCAGCTTCATCGGCCGGAAGCGGCTTTCGAAGACCTGCACATTATGGCCGTTCTTCTTCGCCTCTTCTTCGGTCAAGCCCACGGTGCCGATGTTCGGCAAGCTGAACACCGCCGTCGGAATCATGGCGTAATCCACTGGGCGGTACTGCTCGGGCTTGAACAGGCGACGCGCTACGGCCATGCCTTCGGCCAAGGCAACCGGCGTCAACTGCACGCGACCAATCACATCACCGATGGCCAGGATCGACGACTCGGCGGTCTGGTACAGGTCATCCACTTCAACGAAGCCGCGCTTGTCCAATTTGACGCCGGTGTTTTCCAGCCCAAGGTTATCCAGCATCGGGCGACGGCCGGTGGCGTAAAACACGCAATCGGCTTCCAGTACACGACCGTCCTTGAGAGTGGCCTTGAGGCTGCCGTCCGCTTGCTTGTCGATGCGCTCGATGTCTGCGTTGAATTGCAGGTCCAGGCCCCGCTTGGTCAGCTCTTCCTTCAGGTGCGTGCGCACCGAGCCATCAAAGCCGCGCAGGAACAGATCGCCGCGATACAACAGCGAGGTCTGCGCGCCCAGCCCGTGGAAAATGCCGGCGAACTCGACGGCAATGTAGCCGCCCCCCACCACCAGCACGCGTTTTGGCAGCTCTTTCAGGAAGAACGCTTCGTTGGAGCCGATGGCGTGCTCGCGCCCCGGAATTTCCGGGATCTGTGGCCAGCCGCCGGTGGCAATCAAGATGTGCTTGGCAGTGAAGCGCTCACCGTTGATTTCCACCTGATGCGGGTCCACCAGCCGCGCATGACCTTCATGCAAGGTCACGCCACTGTTGACCAGCAGGTTGCGGTAGATGCCATTGAGGCGGTTGATTTCGCGGTCCTTGTTGGCGATCAGGGTTGCCCAATCAAAGTTCGCCTCACCCAACGACCAGCCAAACCCGCTGGCTTGTTCAAAGTCTTCGGCAAAATGCGCGCCGTACACCAACAGTTTTTTCGGCACGCAACCGACGTTTACGCACGTACCGCCCAGGTAGCGGCTCTCGGCTACCGCCACCTTGGCACCAAAGCCCGCAGCAAAGCGTGCAGCACGAACACCGCCAGAACCGGCGCCAATTACATACAGGTCAAAATCGTAGGCCATTTCACTCTCCTCGGCAGGCCATCAGCATACCGACTTACGTGGGGCTGAAAAACGAAAAAGCCACCCGAAGGTGGCTTTTTACTTGGCGGGGCTGACTGAACTCAGTAGGCCTTGCCGGTCTTGTAGAAATGCTCGAAGCAGAAGTTGGTCGCCTCAATGTAGCCTTCGGCGCCACCGCAGTCGAAACGCTGGCCTTTGAACTTGTAGGCAATCACGCAGCCGTCTTTGGCTTGCTTCAACAGGGCGTCGGTGATCTGGATTTCGCCGCCTTTGCCTGGCTCGGTTTCTTCGATCAGCTTGAAGATGTCCGGGGTCAGGATGTAGCGACCAATGATCGCCAGGTTCGACGGAGCATCTTCCGGCGCTGGCTTCTCAACCATGTCACGTACGCGGATCAGGCCATCGCCGATTTCGTCGCCGGCGATCACGCCGTACTTGTTGGTTTCCGAAGGGTCCACTTCCTGGACCGCAACGATGGTGCAACGGTACTTTTTGTACAGGTCGACCATCTGCTCCAGCACGCCCTTGCCGTCCAGGTTGACGCACAGGTCATCCGCCAATACCACGGCGAATGGTTCATCACCGATCAGCGGGCGGCCGGTCAGGATCGCGTGGCCCAGGCCTTTCATCTGGGTCTGGCGAGTGTAGGAGAACGAGCACTCGTCCAGCAGACGACGGATGCCGACCAGGTATTTTTCCTTGTCGGTGCCCTTGATCTGGTTTTCCAGCTCGTAGCTGATGTCGAAGTGGTCTTCCAGCGCGCGCTTACCACGGCCGGTCACGATGGAGATTTCGTTCAGGCCGGCATCCAGTGCCTCTTCGACGCCGTACTGAATCAGTGGCTTGTTCACCACCGGCAGCATCTCTTTGGGCATGGCTTTGGTCGCTGGCAAGAAGCGAGTGCCGTAACCGGCTGCTGGGAACAAGCATTTCTTGATCATATAAGTCCTTACTAAAGGGCTGTGCGTACGGAATTCGGCGCAGTCTAATCAGGCCGCAGTCACCTTACAATGGGTCCTGCTGGCGTTGCGATGTCATCATAGAGAAAAAATGTCGGCGTAAGTTCCGCAGATCCTACGAAGAGCTTCACTGGCGGCATGGCAAAACAAGCCTTTGCCCCCTTGCTTAAAGGGCTGCAACCGTTTTACCACGCTTTTGACCATACGACACTGACCTGCAACAACTTGCGCGGCCCGAGGCCATTTGGCGCTATCATGGACCGCTTGAACCAGACCACGAGATTGACAGATGTCCGAACCAAAAGGCGTAAACGGCTACTTGATCACGAAGCGAGCAGACGGCTGGCACCTGATCAACTTCCACGGCGACAGCGTTGCCGGTGCTTTCGCAACCGAAAGCCAAGCGATTGCAGTGGCTGAAGTGTTCGTGGACGAAGCAGGCCACGCGTCGAGCAAACGACCTAAGGGCAAGTAAGCTTATCAAGCCACACAGAAAGCCCCGTTGATCGGGGCTTTTTTGTGCGCGCGCGTTTTTAGCCACCCTCAACCTTACTTGCCCAACACCGCACTATTCGTTGAGATGAATGCATACCCCCCCTATTGCATTCACAAAGCTGTAATACCATTCCTACAACTAACACACCACGTAAACCCCGCTCAACAATCGTCGTGTAGTTAATATCCTACAGCCGAAACTCTAGTTTTGGCAAATAGCCATAATCCACCTACATATTCCGATACATCTAGACTACGCAACTAAACGAATCCAGCGACTTACTTTTTAAAGTACGGCCCTGACAATCACCTGACTTCGGAAAAAGCCTGAACAGGCAATACAACTAGTTGGAAAATTTAAAACTTTCCACGTTCAAGTCGAGGGCGGGCCCGAAGCATTAATACCAGCGTCGCAATGGCATCGACCATTGCTGTATGCCTGGAAAGTCCTGCACGCAACTGCGTTGGGATTGACTGATGACATTCACTAATAGATGGGTCTTTGCAAATGAAAACTGAAATGAAAACTGCGCTGTTGTCTCTCGGGCTGTTGATGGGATCGATGCCTGCCGTTCAAGCGGCGGATGGAACCGTTACGTTTTACGGCTCGGTTCACTCTGGCGCCTGTTCTATCAAGCCTGAATCCGTAGATCAATCAGTTAACTTGGGGGCCATCGCAAAGCATCAACTGCAAGCCGGAGGCAAATCCAGCGCCCGGCCTGTACGCATTGAACTTGAAGGCTGCGACCTGACTGGCCTTACCGACAACACTGTGACGACCACCTTTACAGCGGCGCCATCGACCGTGGTGCCTGGTGCGATCGGCACCGTCGGGGGCGCGGGCAACATTGGCATCATGATGACCCATGGTGGCGCGCCTATCGACCTGGGTACACCGACCCGCCCGCAGGCCATTGTCGCCGGTGATAACACCCTGGAATTCGGTGCCTATGTGCAGGGTGCAGCCACGGGCGACATCGTCCCCGGTGATTTCAGCGCCGTCACCAATTTCACCCTGGCTTATCAGTGAATATTCCCCCCGCCACCACAGTGGCGGGGGGCAACTGGCGGGAGATAACGGTGAAAACATTCAAAAACCTCGCTATTACCAGCTCACTGATGATGTCCATCGGACAAGTACTTGCCCAAGGTCAAGGCGACGGGGTTGTGACATTGGGCGGAGAGATCATTGATTCTGCCTGCGGGCTGGAACTGTCCAGTGTCGATCAGACAATCGAAATGCCTCCGGAGCCCATCGGCCGGCTGTTGCGAAATACGCTGGGCGCACCACACCCCTTTCAACTGCGCCTGGTCAACTGTTCATTGACACGCCCCGATCCGAATCGCCCAGGCGCAACGCTGCCCGACTGGGAACATCTGCGGGTAACGTTTGATGGAGCCCCCGACAGGGATGGCCGCTCCTTTGCTGCCACAGGCCTGTCCCAAGGCGTGGCGTTTCATATTTGGGATTCCACAGGCCAGGAGAGTGTCCCGGGCGAGCGCATGGCCCCGCATCCCTTGAATGAGGGTGACATGACACTGAACTACACGCTTCGTCTGGTCGGCAACGGGTTGCAGTTATTGCCCGGCGCGCACAGTGCCGCAGTGCGATTCAGGCTGGAATACTTTTGAACATTGATGGGTTGCTTTCATGCTGAATGCATCGAAGATAAAAAATACATTACGCCCAAGTTTAGTATTTGGCGGCTTGATATCCATGGCTGGGACTGCACTGGGCGCTGGGGATATCGAATTTAATACCGACGTTCTTGATCTCAGTGATCGCTCCAACATTGACTTGTCGCAATTTGCACGTAAAGGATTCATTCTGCCGGGCACGTACTCAATGACCGTACAGATTAACAACCAACCTATATCAGAACAGTCCGTCGCGTTTTACCCACCCGACGATGATCCTAAAGGGAGCCAGGCCTGCTTATCGCAAAACATTATTGAGCAATTGGGTTTGAAATCTTCAATCATTGAAAAACTCAATGGGTGGAAACAGGGTGAGTGCCTGGATATTCAGGAGCTGCCCGGAACGGAAGTCAATGGTGACCTGGCAACGTCCACACTCAACATTAATTTGCCCCACGCTTATCTTGAATACAGCGACATTAATTGGGACCCCCCTTCTCGCTGGGACGAAGGGGTGCCTGGCCTGCTGATTGACTACAACATGACGGCGCAGACCGGCCACCAGAAGAATGACGGGACCCGCACCAACTTCAGTGGTAACGGAACGGTGGGGGCCAATGCCGGTGCGTGGCGTTTGCGGGCTGACTGGCAGGGCCGTGTCGACCCTGACCGTGCGGACTCGTCCGAGCGTCGTCAGCGCCTGGAGTGGAGCCGTTACTACGCCTATCGCGCCATCCCGCAATTGCAGGCCCGGCTGATTGTGGGTGAAAACTACCTGTATTCGGATCTGTTCGACAGCTTCCGCTTCACCGGTGCCGCACTCAATTCGGATGAGAGCCAGTTGCCGCCTAACTTGCGTGGTTATGCGCCTGAGGTGGTGGGCGTGGCCAAAACCAACGCCAAGGTCATTGTCAGCCAACAAGGCCGCGTGCTGTATGAAACGCTGGTTGCAGCAGGTCCTTTTCGCATCCAGGACCTCAATGATGCAGTGACCGGTCGGCTGGATGTGCGGGTAGAAGAGCAGGATGGCTCGGTACAGACGTTCCAGTTCGATACGGCTGGGGTGCCATACCTCACGCGCCCAGGGCATATTCGCTACAAAGTGGCGACGGGGCGTCCGTCCAATCTGCACTACGGCGCCGAGGGTGACTTTTTCGGCACGGGTGAATTTTCGTGGGGGGTCAGTAACGGCTGGTCGCTGTATGGCGGCGGTATCACGGATAACAACTACGGCGCATTGTCTGCCGGGGTCGGCCGCGACTTGCTGGCCTTCGGTGCGCTCTCGCTGGATGTCACTCAATCTCGTGCGCAAGTATGGGGTGAGTCGCTCTCGGGCAAATCGTACCGCCTTCAATATTCCAAGCATTTCGAGGAGTACGACAGCCAAGTCACCTTTGCCGGGTATCGATTTTCCGAGAAGAACTACCTGAGCATGAGCGAATACCTGGACGCTCGTCATTACGGCATGAATGGCGAACTCGCCGGGCGCGACGCCAACGGCGACCTTCTGAAAAGCTGGAGGCCGATCGGTGATAGCAAGGCGTTGTATACCGCAACGGTGAACAAGCAGTTTCGTGACCTAGGGGCCACGGTGTACGCCAGCTACAACAAACAAACCTACTGGGGGCGCTCGGCCACTCAGCGTTGGAACCTGTCGGCATCTCGCTACTTCAATGTCGGTACCGTCAAAAACCTGAATGTATCCCTGAACCTTCATCGCACCCAGGACTACAACTACAAGGACAACGGTGTTTCGTTGGCGATCAGCCTGCCGTTCGGGCCCACCGGCACGCTGTCGATGGACGCCAGCCGAGTCTCAGGCAAGAACAGCCTCGGCACGCGCTATAACGATCGCCTGGATGAACGCAACAGTTACCAGATCAGCGCCAACGACAAGTCCGTCAGTGGCTACTTGAATCATGTCGGCAATTTGGCTGACGTTGACCTGGCCGCAAGCAAGCAGGAAGGCGGTTACTCAACACTCAGCGTATCGGCTCGCGGCGGTGGCACGCTCACGCCCTATGGCGCAGCGCTGCATCGCACCAACAGTACAGGCGGAACCCGCCTGATGGTTGACACCGGCGGTGTACCCGATGTGCCAGTGCGCGGTTACGGCACGCCGACCCGCAGTAACGCCTTCGGCAAAGCCGTGATCGTCGACGTAGCCAGCTACTTGCGCACAGCCGCCAGCGTCGACCTGGAGAGCTTGCCGAGCAATGTCGAAGCCACTCAATCCGTCACACAGCTGACGCTCACCGAAGGCGCTATCGGTTACCGGTCCCTGCCGGTGATCGCCGGTGAAAAAGCCATGGCCGTTCTTCGCCTGCCCGATGGCAGTTCACCGCCCTTTGGCGCCACCGTCAAAAACGTAAAACAACAGGACACCGGCATCGTGAACGATGGCGGCAGCGTGTACCTGAGTGGCATCCAGGCCGGCGGACAAATGGTCGTCAGTTGGGGCGGCGCCGAACGCTGCATCCTCAACCTCCCCGACGTGTTGCCCGCTGATGGCTTGAGCGATGCCCTGCAACTGGGCTGCCGGATGGTGGCCGCTGATCAATCCTTACCTGAGCCCGCGACGTTGACCGGCAAGCGTGCCGAAACGGAGAACACATCCTCATGAACCTCTACACACGTTTCACTTGTCAGGTCCTCACCTTATTGGCGCTGGGTTTGAGCCACGACGCCAACGCTGCGGTTGGCCTAGACCGCACCCGCGTGATCTTTGATGGTGGCAAAGACGCTACCAGCGTGAATATCACCAACAACAACACCCAATTGCCGTATTTGGCACAGGGGTGGATTGAGGATGAAGCGGGTAAAAAAATCACGTCCCCCCTGATCGTGTTGCCACCGGTTCAACGGTTGGAGCCGGGGAAACAAAGCCAGATGAAAGTGCAGGCCTTACCGGCCGCCAAGACATTGCCGCAGGATCGAGAGACGGTCTACTACTTCAATTTGCGGGAAATTCCTCCACGCAGTGACAAGCCCAACACCTTGCAAATCGCACTGCAGACCCGAATCAAATTGTTCTATCGGCCGCAAGCCATTACGCCGACCCAGCAAGACTTGTCCAACCCATGGCAGGAAAAGTTGACCCTTACTCGCGAAGGCGACCGCTACCAGGTGAACAACCCGACGCCCTACTACGTCACTCTGGTCGATGCGCGCAGCGCCAAGGACGGCAAAACCTTGCCCGGTTTTGAACCGCTGATGATCCCCCCAAAAGGCTCGCTGGCCCTGGGGCCAACCGTCAAGGCACTTGGCTCAACCCCGCACCTGGCCTACGTGAACGATTACGGCGGACGCCCACTGATGGCTTTTACCTGCAGTGACAACACCTGCAAGGTCAACGCGCAAGCACCTACCCCCAATGAGTAGTGCCTGGCACCGGAGAAGGTCATGAAGCTGCATAACATGAAGGTCCTGGGCGTACTCCTGCTGGCCTGTATGGGGGGGGCACACGCTCAGGAGGATGATGTCGAGGGTATGAGCGGCATGCTTAACATCAGTGGGTCCATGCATGAAACCCCTTGCAGCCTGGAAATGACATCACTGCATCAAACCATTGACCTGGGCGCCTTTTCGACCAGCCAACTGCAGCGCCCTGGCGACCAGGCCAACCCAATCGCGTTCCAGTTGCGTTTTGCCGATTGCCAACGCAAAGCCGGCGGCATCCGCAGTGAACGCACGGGGAATTTGGTGTGGAGCGCATTCCAACCGGTGGTGTCGGTGGCGTTTTATGCGCCCGCTGATACCGATGACACCCGATTGGTCAAAGTACAAGGCATCACCGGAATGGGCCTGCAACTGACCGATGCTTTAGGGCGCGATGTACAGCTTGGCTCAAGGGGGGAACCTCTGTTCCTTCCTCTGGGCAGCAATACCCAGACCTGGAAGGTCCAGCCCACGCGCACCTCCGCTCAATTAAGTAGCGGGGCATTTCGGGCCGTGGTGGATTTCAGGCTCAATTATGAGTAAGGGCAGAACGATGGCGAACTCAACCGGCCCCTGGGCCTTACTAATAGGAGGCAGCCTGCTGTGGGCGATTTGCCAGGGTGTGCAGGCCGATACCAACCTGACCATTCGCGCGGTCATCATTGCGCCTCCGCCCTGTGTGATCAACAGCGGCACCACGCTCAATGTGCCTTTCGGCAATGACCTTCTGACGTCACGGGTGGACGGCGTCAATTACCGTCGAAATGTGCCTTATACCGTCACCTGTAATTCGCCTTTCAGCAATGCGCTGACTCTGGAACTCAAGGGAACGGGAGCGGCGTTTGACGGCGCCGTGCTCGTGACCCGCAAGGCCGATCTTGGCGTAAAGCTGTACGTCAACGGTGCAGCCTGGCCGCTGAACAGGGCCGTGAATTTTACCTACCCAAACATCCCTGTCGTGCAGGCGGTGCCGGTCAAGCGTGCAGGCAGCAAATTGACCGGAGGGGCATTTGATGCAACCGCCACTCTGGTAGTCGATTATCAATGAAGAGGAATGATCAATGAGAAGCTGGCAACAGCGAGCGTTGCTCGCCTTGTGCTCCATCGGCCTGTGCGGTGGTGCATTGGCCAACCTGACGTTCAGCGGAACCTTGAACGAACCGCCGCCTTGTACCATTGATGCAGGCAATACCATTGAAATCGACTTTGGAGATGTAGGCGTAAAACGTGTCGACGGTGTGAAGTACCGCAAATCGGTTCCCTACATCATCAACTGTGGCTCGGACACCCTCCCCTGGGTGCTGAAGCTCACCGTCAACGGTACGCCCACGGCATTTGATGGCGCAGCGGTGCAGACCAACGTTCCGGCGCTGGGTATCCGGGTCTTTCAGAATAACGTGCCGTTTCCACTCAACACGCCCATGAACATTACTTTGTCGACACCGCCGACATTGGACGTCGTGCCCGTCAAACAAGCCGGTGCAACGCTGGCCCCCACACGGTTTGCAGCGGTGGCCACGCTGTTGGCTGAATACCAGTAGGAACCACGTCTATGCGATTTGAAATGGATCATAAAAAGTGGTCGTGTGCCTGGCTCGCGTTATTGATGACCTTCGGCTTGCCGGACAAGGGGTCTGCGGCAGACAACCTGAGCTTCAAGGGCAACCTGGTGGAAGAGGCTTGCACGATTCGCCCGGGTGACGATGCGATCACGCTGGAACTCTGGGACGTCACCAGCAAGCACCTCTACCTCAATACGCGCACCCAGGGTAAGGGGTTCAGGGTGCATCTGGAGAACTGCGACACCACGATTGGCGACTCGGTCACCCTCCTGCTCAGCGGTACGGAAAACACTAAGTTGCCAGGCTTGTTCGCACTCGATGGTGGCAGCGGCGCCACGGGGATTGGCCTTGGTATAGAAACCCCGGGCAATAAACCTTTACCCGTCAACACCGTCAGCGACAAACAGGTGTTGAGTACCGGCAGCAATGTGATTGAGCTCAAAGCCTATGTGCAGGGCGAACCGGATGCGATCCGGGACCAAACCATCGGGCACGGCAGATATACGGTGACGTCAACGTTTACGCTGGACTATCCGTAACAGCCCCAGACAAACCTCACCTCTCGCCGGGCGGATTTAGCCTTCCGGGGAGGGGAGCAACGAGAAATAAAATGAAACGACTATATAAAAAAAGCATGCTTCTTACGCTGCTTGGTTTGGCTCCGACTGCACAGGCCGTTGACTGCAGGGTGAATGGTGGCGCATGGCAGACGGGAAATCCCAACCTGCAAGTTCCCGTTACGGTCACGCTGACCCCAGACAAAACCAGGATCATGCTCGAAGGCGCAAGGCTGGAATGTCGATACTCACCTGGCCAGGGTCCGGCGTGGGGTCAGGACTATTGGGCAACAGGCAATAGTTCAGGCACTCCGTGGACTCCCGGCCCCAAGTTTTCCTTTGAAAGGACCGGGCTGCGAATCAATGGGACCTTCTACAACACCCCGGTCCTGAGCGGCATCCTGGTCGCGACCATGCCCAACAACGGTGGCGTTTATCCTATCAATATCACCCCCTATATTCTGATGCGTAACAGTCCGTCGAACCCTATCAATGTCCGTGTCGGGGATAATCTCGGCCTGTTACGTCTCACCAGCTCGAACAACTGGGACGCTTCGAGACCGCAACTCACTGTCACTTACACGTCGGCTAACAACTTTACTGTTTCGCCGTCAACCTGCACGATCAATAACAACAACCCGATCACGGTGGACTTCGGCACCGTCCAGCAGCGACAGATAGGCACCGACCCGCTGACGAGCCCCATCCGCAGCAACCGCAGGCTCACTTACTCGTACCCCGATGGGGGAATCACGACACCGATCACCATCACCTACAAAGGAACACCCTCGTCATTCGACACACGTCTGCTGAGTATGACGAACCCGAACGTGGGTACCGCTATGGTCCGTTCGGGGGCTGCGGTTCAGGTCAACGGCTCATTCCGGACACAGATCACCAACAGCGTGGGTGGGGATGATGTGATGTTCACCCTGGTTCGACGCAATGGGTCGCTACCCGCTGCCGGCGCCGTCAGCGGCAGTGGTGTACTGGTGATGGGCGTGCCGTAACGCCCATCAACGGAAGCTACGCAGTCGAAGGCGTTTATTCTGGAGACTGCGTATGTGGCAGATGGCTATAATCTCGCACGACCGCCCCACGACAGTGTCAGCGCCCCTCCAATACCTCGACGACGACCCCACCATGAACAAGATACTGACGCTGACTGCAGCACTGGTCCTGATGACCGGCTGCACCACCACCTCCGATACGTACCTGAAGAACGGCGAACAAGGCCTGACCATCGACTGTTCCGGCGAAGCCAACTCCTGGGCCAGTTGCTATGAAAAGGCAGATGCTTCCTGCGCCGGCACCGGTTACCGCATCGTCGGCACTGAAGGCACGCCATCGCTCAAAGAGGACGACAAGACCCTGGGCAAGGACGTGGGCAACTACAAAAGCCGCAGCGTGGTGGTGGTTTGCAAGTAAGCCATAGGGCTACAGGTGGATTTCGGCGAACTTGATGCCGAGCCCGCGCAGGGTTTCGATCAGCTCATCCAGGCGCGCAAATGATTCTACCTCGTCCTGCTCGTCCACCAAGAAGTAACTACGCCCGCCGCTCTTCTTGAAAAACACGATCCATTCACCCAGGTCAGCCGGGTTCTGGATGACATGGGTGGCTGAGATCTGGCCGTCGGCATGGCGCGCCCTGACGTGTTCACGTTTCATTAGGTTTTCCCGATTTAAAGACAAATGCCGCGCAAACCTTAAGGTTGCGCGGCATTTTTGTATGCATTACCCGACAGTTTAACGGATGCCCTGCCCGATCAGCACGCCTTCAACGGTTTGCCCGTACAGATTGACGCCGTCATTGGCGTGAAACTTCACACGGGTTTTCTCGACCGAGCCCTCTATCAACCGTGGGTCTTGCGGCCGCTCGTGGCTGTTGAGGTAGGCCGCCACGTCCCAGGCCTGCTCATCGCTCAGGCTGCCACCCTTGCCCAGCGGCATGTTGTGCTTGATGAAGGACGCCGCCGTATTGAAACGGTGCATGCCTGCGCCCCAATTGTAGGAGTCTTTACCCCACAACGGTGGCATGACGTAGCTGTCGCCACCCTTTTGTCCCTGCCCTTCGCCGCCATGGCACACCGCACACTGGTCTTTGTACACCTCGGCGCCCCGGGCCAGGCTGTAGCCTTTGGCGGGCGGCGCCACGTCCGGGTAACCTCGTCCCGGCAGCTCGACACCCAAGGGCGCCTTGCTGGCCAACCAATAGGCGTACACCGACAGCGCGGTAATTTCGGGGCTATCTGCCGCAGGCGGTGTGCCACCGTTCATGCTGAACTGGAAACAGCCTTGCAGACGATCGGCAAAGGTATTGACCTTGTCGTTCTTTTTTCGATAGGCCGGGTACATCGGATAAGCGCCCCACAGCGGTGCCCAATTGGCCAGCCGGCCCTGGTCCAGGTGGCAGTTGCTGCAGTTGAGGCCGTTGCCGACAAATTTCGGTGCCAACCGCTTGGTGTCCACAAACAAGGCGTAACCCTGCCTAACGAGCTTGCCGTAGGCGTTGTCAGGCAATTCACTTTCTTGGGGCGGCTGGAACGTAGCAGAGACAGGCGATGCGGTTGGGTGCAACTGCGACTGCGACTGGTCTTCCATGGCGACCGTCGCCGCATGCGTCGGCAGTGAAATCAGCAAGGCGAATACGGGTGCAAACCTGAAGGCCTTCATGGCTTGACCTCCTGGTGCAGCGACGCGAAATACTGCGCGCCCCCCCCCTGCACTTCTTCCGGGATCAGCGCCTTGGCGATGTGCCCCATCGGGTCATTGGGGTCATTGCGCCGCGTGCCTGCCTGCCCGGCGACCAATTGTGCGCTCAGATAGGCGGCCGGCTGACCTGCCAGCGGCGGGAATGCACTTCCCACACCGGCACCTGCAGGCCCGTGACAACTGACACACGCAGGAACTTGCCGCTCCCACGCCCCTTGCAAAGCAAGCTTTTGCGCAGCAGTACTCGGCATTTCGCTACGGTGCACGGTTGCGGATACGGGCGCAGGCATCGCCGCCAATGTTAGGCTGAGTGCAGAAATTTCCGCCTCGGTCAGGACTTTGGCCAGCGGCTGCATCACCGGATTGATGCGCTCCCCGCTGCTGAAATCTACCAACTGCTTGCGCACATACTCGGCCAAGCAACAGCAGCGCACCTCCCAGCAGAACTCGCTCAAACGAAATCATCACGACTCCATTCTTATAGTTATATGCTTAGGCCTTAAGCGCATACGCCTACAAGTGGTAGGGTAATGATCCGCTGACGATAACCGTCAAACCTCATGCATTAAAAAGCCCGGCCCCACAACAGCGGGGCCGGGCTTCTTTATCGGATGTTGGCGCATGGGTGAAACGCGGGGAATCAGCCGGAAATGCAATCCTCACCGGCTTTTTTCACGTCACCTGGGCGGATAGGTACGTTGGCCATGCTCTCGTAGAGCTTGATGCTGCTGCCGCTGGAGCGTTCTTCAATCTCGAAGATCGCCGAAGGGTCAGCCGAATACTTCTGCGGCACAATTACCTGCACACCATCCTTGTGGGGCTCGATCTGTGGTGGTCGGCGCGTCGTCGACAGTTTGCGCACGACACAGGCAGCATATTCCTGTGGTTTCTTCCCGGAAATGACCGACAGCGTCGGCGGGGTCTGCTTGATATCTGCAACCGAAGCACACCCACCTATTGCCAAGGCCAGAACCAACACACTCCACTTCATACAAAAACCTCCGATAAAGACCCTACGACAGCGGGGATGGTAATTTTCTCCCGCCCAAGTAGGATTTATCCCTGATAACTCGGTAAATAACTGTTTTAAATTGTCGAAGTCGTCGACGACGGCCCGATAATAAACGCGCTGGGGCTGATAAACTCTATCTTAACCTACGTATCATTCTGATTTTTCAGAAAAAGCCCTTCTGGAGACACCCTCATGAAATTCATCCACCAGCGTGAGCACCTCAACGAGGGAGACATTGTCGTCATCGAATGCTCGCAGACCTGTAACATCCGTTTGATGAGCGATGCGAATTTTCGCAGCTTTAAAAACGGCGGTCGCCATACCTACCACGGTGGTGCTTTCGACAAGTTCCCGGCCAAGATCACCGCACCCAGCACCGGCTTCTGGAACATCACCCTGGATGTGGTCACTCGCCGCGCCATCAGCGTTACTCGCAAACCTGCGCTGTCCCACAAGATCCGCATCGTTCGTCGCACCAGCTCCAAGCTGAGCTGATCCGAATACCCGACAGGAAATAGCCGTGAACACCACCACCAAGTACGTCATCAAATACAAACTCAACGGCGAACGCCGTTTCGAGTTCGCGCAATTGCAGAGCAACAGCGTAGAGGAAGCCAAGCAAGCCCTGGCTAAAATTCACGACGCCACTGATGAAATTACTGACATCAACGTGAGTAAGGCGCTGTAAGCCATGCCCGGCCCTACTGCCGACCTGTTCGCGGACAACGCCTTGCAACAACCCGCAGGGCGCGAACAGATTGGCGCAGAGTCCTACGTGCTCAGAGGCCACGCCCTGCCCTGGATCGATCGCCTTCTGCCTGAACTTCGCCGCATCCTGGCCCAGTCACCCTTTCGGAAAATGACCACGCCCGGTGGCTTTACCATGTCGGCGGCGCTGAGCAGTTGCGGCGAACTGGGCTGGACGACGGACACCCGCGGCTACCGTTACAGCCCGCTTGACCCACGCAGCCAGCAACCCTGGCCGGCCTTGCCCGAGGTGTTGCGCCAGCTGGCCGTGCAGGCAGCTGCTGAGGCCGGGTTCAACGATTTCGCCCCCGATGCCTGCCTGATCAACCGGTATGTGCCGGGCGCCAAGATGTCCTTGCATCAAGACAAGAACGAGCGCCTCTACGATGCCCCCGTGGTGTCCGTGTCCCTTGGCTTGCCGGCCATCTTCTTGTTCGGTGGCCATGAACGCAGCGACAAGGCCCAGAAAATCTCGCTGTTCCATGGCGATGTGGTGGTCTGGGGTGGCGTCGACCGCTTGCGTTTTCACGGCGTGATGCCGATCAAGGAAGGCATGCACCCGGTCATGGGCCCGCAACGCATCAACCTCACATTTCGCACCGCAGGCTGATTTGACCGCAAGGTTCGGAGTGTCACAGACGGCCAGCCCGGCTAACCTGCCCATGTGAACCGTCTAGAGTGCTGGCCATGAGCAACGAACAAGATCCTCGCTGGGCTGCCATTGTGGCCCGCGACCCCAAGGCCGATACGCTGTTTGTCTACGGCGTGAAAACCACTGGCGTGTATTGCCGCCCCAGCAGTGCTTCGCGCCTGCCGCGCCCAGAAAATATCGAGTTTTTCGACACCCGCGAGCAAGCCGAAGCGGCGGGCTATCGCCCCAGCAAAAGGGCTGTCGGCGATCAGACCCAAGTCGCCCTGCACCATGCCCGACTGGTCGCCGACGCGTGCCGGCTGATCGAGCAAGCCGAGACGCCCCCCGACCTGGAAACCCTGGCCAAACACGCTGGCCTGAGCCCCTTTCACTTCCACCGCGTGTTCAAGACCGTGACCGGCCTGACGCCCAAGGGCTACGCCAGCGCCCATCGCTCACGCAAAGTGCGCAACAGCCTCAAGGGCCCGCATTCGGTCACCGACGCCTTGTATGACGCCGGCTTCAATTCCAACAGCCGCTTTTATGAGTCTGCCGACCAACTGCTCGGCATGAAACCCAGCGATTACCGGGCCGGCGGCACCAACAACGAAATCCTGTTTGCCGTGGGCCAATGTTCACTGGGTGCGATTCTGGTGGCGCAGAGCATGCGCGGCGTGTGCGCGATCCTGCTGGGGGATGATCCGGACAAACTGGTGCGCGACCTGCAGGACCAATTTCCCAAGGCCGAGCTGGTGGGAGCTGACCCACACTTTGAGCAAGTGATCGCCCAGGTCGTTGGCTTTATTGAAGCGCCCGCACTGGGGCTGGACTTGCCACTGGACCTGCGCGGTACAGCCTTTCAAGAACGGGTATGGCAAGCGCTGCGCACCATTCCGGTGGGCAGCACTGCCAGTTACGCGCAAATCGCCCAGCAAATCGGCGCGCCCAAGTCCTTTCGAGCCGTAGCCCAGGCCTGTGGCGCGAACAGCCTGGCGGTCGCCATTCCCTGCCACCGCGTGGTGCGCAGTAATGGGGACCTGTCGGGCTACCGCTGGGGCGTGGAGCGCAAGCGGCAGCTGCTGGAACGGGAAAGCCCGTCCGAAGCCTAGCGAATGCCGATATGGATGAACGCCAGGTCCGGGCCCTGATAAGCCTCAAAGTCCGTGACAAACGCACGGGCCGGCACGTCAGGTTGCTCGAAATACGCCCAGATCTGCTGCCAGGCGGCGATGATCGCCTGGGGCATTGGCCCGCGTGCTTCAAATACCAGGTAGTTTCCCGGCTCAATAACCAGGCTTTCAAAACCCAGGGCGGGCGCATCCGTCGCCACGCCCGCCGTCACATCAAACAGGCCACTGGCATCGGATTCATAGCCGCTGTAAACCCCGTAGACCGGTGAGCCCGGTTGTTTGGCGGGGATCCCCTCGTACAACCCTTCACTGTAAAACCGCTGCCACATCGGGCCGATTTTTGCGCTCGCGGCCTGCGACTCATCGGCGTTGCGTGTGCGAACCTTCAGACCCGACACGGTGAATGCTGCCTTCAGTTGTTCCTTGGTGACGTGCAAAGCCTTCTCCTTTTAAAGCTTGAGTTTTCGTTTGCGGAATTCGGCGACCTTATGCCGGTTGCCGCACAACGCCATGCTGCACCAGCGGCGTTTGTGGGCCTTGGTCCGGTCATAAAACCACAGGATGCATTCCGGGTGTTCACAGCGGCGAATCAGGGTGAAATCGCCCGCCACCAATAAATTAGCGGCTGCCTCGGCAATCGGCGACAGAAATTGTTCGGCCGTCTGCCGTTTGCGCTGGCGTTCCAGCTGCGGCCCCCCCGACGCCGGCCACACCAGTTGCGGATGGCTGACCGCCTTGCGCAGGAAGCTGTTGAGGGCGGCCGGGTTGCCAGGCTGGTCGTTTTTGCGTTGCTTGACCAACTCACGAATCACTTCGCGCAGTTGCCGCGCCGCGCTGAGCAAGGTGCCGGCTTCAAACTTGGGAGCACTGCCCTCCTCGACCCATTGCAAGCGCACCAACCAACGCTCCACGTCGGCATCGGTCTGCCAGAAATCCCACGGCACGCCGTCGATGTTGGCCAGGGTGTTGAGCATGTCCAGCACCGGATCATCGGCCAGGACATAGGGCTCGTCAGGGACAGCTGGGGGGACGGTGATTGCCATGGGGGATCCTCTTGAGCATCACACGATAGTAACCGCTAACCAGCAGGATGGGTAGTTACAAGCGACGAAAATCTAACCTGAATAATTACGTTGACAGGTTACATGTTTGAGCGCAGCTTTAAAAACAGCTAACCCGTAAACACACTTTATCAAGTTACAAAAGGCGCCTTCATCATGTCTACCCAAGCCCCTGTGATTCGCTACCAGCACGTCGATGTCGATGGCGTGCGCATGTTCTACCGTGAAGCCGGCGACCCAGCGGCCCCGGTCATGTTGCTGCTGCACGGTTTTCCCAGTTCGTCCCACATGTACCGTGACCTGATTCCCCTGCTCGCCAACCGCTACCGCGTGATCGCGCCGGATTTGCCAGGTTTTGGCTTCACCGAGGTGCCTGCCGACCGCGACTACCACTACAGCTTCGACAACCTGGCCGTGACCGTCGGGCACTTTGTCGATGCGCTTGAATTGAGCCGTTACGCCTTGTACGTCTTCGACTACGGCGCTCCGGTCGGGCTGCGGTTGGCCGTGGCGCATCCGCAGCGGGTCAGTGCGCTGGTCTCGCAAAACGGCAACGCCTACCTCGAAGGCCTGGGGGATGCCTGGGCGCCGATCCGCCGATATTGGGCCGAGCCGACCCAGGCCAATCGCGAAGTGATCCGCCATGCGGTGATCAGCCTCGAAGGCACGCGCTATCAGTACCTGCACGGCGTCAGCCAGCCCGAGCTGGTCGCGCCGGAGTCGTACATGCTGGATGTGCTGTTGATGCAGCGCCCGGGCAACGATGAGATCCAGCTCGACCTGTTCCTCGACTACCGCAACAACCTCACGCTGTACCCGGCGTTCCAAGCGTTCTTCAAGGCCAGCCAGGTACCGACGCTGGTGATCTGGGGCCAGAACGACCCCTTCTTCATTCCACCGGGCGCCCACGCCTACGCGGGTGACAACGCCAACGCCGTGGTCGAGTTACTGGACACTGGCCACTTTGCCCTGGAAACCCATGCGGCCCACATCGCCCAGCGCATCCATGCCGTACTGGGGCATGCCATCGACTGATGGCACTGCACGAAACGCCGTACTCGTCCAGTGAATAAAACAGACTGGCCGGGTGCCAGGGGCCCTGCTAAAACAGCTAAAAGTCTTACTCACGCTGGAGACGCAACCCATGAGCACCTGGCCAGACACGCGCATTCTTGACCTGCTGGGCATCGACCTGCCCATCATCCAGGCCCCCATGGCCGTGGGCACGACCACCGACATGGTCATTGCTGCGAACAACGCCGGCGCACTGGGTTCACTGCCCGCCGCAGCCTTGAGCATCGAGCAATTGCGCGAGGCGTTGGCCACCATCCGCCAGGCCAGCACGCGGCCCATCAACGTGAATTTCTTCTGCCACCAGCCACCGGCGCCCGACGAGGCCCGTGACCGACGCTGGAAGGCATTGCTGGAACCCTACTACCGCGAATTGGGCGTCGATTTTGACGCGCCAACCCCAGTGTCCAACCGCGCGCCGTTCAACGAGGCTGCTTGCCAGGTGGTGGAACAATTTCGTCCCGAGGTCGTGAGCTTTCACTTCGGCCTGCCGGAAAAAGCCTTGCTGGACCGGGTAAAAGCCACCGGCGCCAAGGTGCTGTCGTCGGCGACCACCGTAGAAGAAGCGATCTGGCTGGAGCAACATGGCTGCGACGCAATCATCGCCATGGGCCTTGAAGCCGGTGGCCATCGCGGCCTGTTCCTGAGTGACGACCTCAATACCCAGATCGGTTTGTTCGCCCTGTTGCCGCAAATAGTCGACGCCGTCGCCGTGCCGGTGATTGCTGCCGGCGGTATCGGTGATGCACGCGGTATCGTCGCGGCCTTCGCCCTGGGCGCGTCGGCGGTGCAGATCGGCACCGCGTACCTGTTTACCCCCGAGGCCAATGTCACCGCGTCCCATCACTACGCGCTGCGCCACGCCCAGGCCAGCGAAACCGCGCTGACCAACCTGTTCACCGGCCGCCCGGCACGGGGCATCGTCAATCGGGTGATGCGTGAACTGGGCGCGATCAACCCGGCAGCGCCGGCCTTCCCCACGTCCGGTGGCGCCCTGATGCCACTCAAGGCCAAGGATGAAGCGGGCTTCAGCAACCTGTGGTCGGGCCAGGCGCTGCGCCTGGGCAAGGATATTTCAACGTATGACCTGACACGTCAGTTGGCCGAGCAGGCGTTGGCCAAGCTCAACTAGATCTGACACGTGGGGCAACTTTGCACTGTACCGGCAATGGCCAACCGCTATATATTCCCATACATAGCGGTTAAGCCTTCTACCTATAACAAGCCGTACAACCCTAAGGAGCTGCTTCATGATGATTCGCGCCTCACGCCTGGCCCCCACGGCCCTGGCGACCTTGATTGCCGCCTTCGCGTTCGGTTCGGCCCAGGCCGATGAAGTACAGGTGGCCGTGGCCGCCAACTTCACCGCACCGATCCAGGCCATCGCCGCCGACTTTGAAAAAGACACCGGCCACAAGCTGGTCGCCGCGTACGGAGCCACCGGGCAGTTCTACACCCAGATCAAGAACGGTGCGCCGTTCGAAGTGTTCCTCAGCGCCGACGACACCACCCCGCAGAAACTCGAAGCCGAAGGCGACAGCGTCAAAGGCTCGCGCTTCACCTACGCCGTCGGCACCTTGGCCCTGTGGTCGGCCAAAGAAGGCTACGTGGATGCCAAAGGCGACGTGCTGAAGAAGAACGAATTCAAGCACCTCTCCATCGCCAACCCGAAAGCCGCGCCGTACGGCCTGGCCGCCACCCAAGTGCTGGCCAAAGAAGGCCTGACCGAGAAGGTCAAGGACAAGATCGTCGAAGGCCAGAACATCACCCAGGCCTATCAGTTCGTCTCCACTGGCAATGCCGAGTTGGGCTTCGTGGCCTTGTCGCAGATCTATAAAGACGGCAAAGTCACCAGCGGCTCGGCCTGGATCGTGCCTGCTTCGATGCACGACCCGATCAAACAAGACGCGGTGATCCTCAACAAGGGCAAAGACAGCGCCGCTGCCAAGGCACTGGTTGAATACCTCAAGGGGCCAAAAGCCGCCGCGGTTATCAAATCCTACGGTTACGAGCTGTAAATGCCCCTGTCGAGTGCCGATTTTTCCGCTATCTGGCTGACCATCAAACTGGCGTCACTGACCACCGTGATCCTGCTGGTCATCGGCACTCCGATTGCCCTGTGGCTGTCGCGCACCCGCTCCTGGTGGCGCGGCCCCATCGGGGCCGTCGTCGCCTTGCCGCTGGTGCTGCCGCCCACGGTGATCGGCTTTTACCTGCTGTTGACCATGGGGCCCAACGGCTACTTCGGCCAGCTCACCCAATGGCTGGGCCTGGGCACCCTGACCTTCAGCTTTGCCGGGCTGGTGATTGGCTCGGTGATCTATTCCATGCCGTTTGTGGTGCAGCCGTTGCAAAACGCCTTCTCCGCCATCGGCACGCGCCCCCTGGAAGTGGCCGCGACCTTGCGCGCCAACCCGTGGGACACGTTTTTCACGGTGATCCTGCCCCTGGCCCGTCCCGGCTTCATCACCGCGTCGATTCTCGGCTTTGCCCACACCGTCGGTGAATTTGGCGTGGTGCTGATGATCGGCGGCAACATTCCCGACAAGACCCGCGTGGTCTCGGTGCAGATCTACGACCATGTCGAGGCCATGGAATATGCCCAGGCCCACTGGCTGGCCGGCTCCATGGTGGTGTTCGCGTTCCTCGTGTTGCTGGCGTTGTATTCCAGCCGTAAATCCAAGATGGGCTGGAGCTGACCGCGATGATCGATGTACGCCTCAACTTGAACTACACAGGCTTTTCGCTGGACGTGGACCTGCACCTGCCCGGCCGTGGCGTGACCGCGTTGTACGGTCACTCGGGTTCCGGCAAGACCACCTGCCTGCGCTGCATCGCCGGGCTGGAGCGCGCCGAAGACGGCTTTATCCAGATCAACGACGAAATCTGGCAAGACAGCCGCAGCGGCCTGTTCGTGCCACCGCACAAGCGCGCCCTGGGGTATGTGTTCCAGGAGGCAAGCCTGTTTCCGCACCTGTCGGTGCGGGCCAACCTGGAGTTCGGCCTCAAGCGCATCAAACCCGAGCAACGCCGGGTGGACATGGCCCAAGCCACCGAATTGCTGGGGATCGGCCACCTGCTGGATCGTCACCCGCAGCACTTGTCCGGTGGCGAGCGCCAGCGCATCGGCATCGCCCGTGCGTTGCTCACCAGCCCAAAACTGCTGTTGATGGATGAGCCACTGGCCGCCCTGGACAGCAAGCGCAAGGGCGAGATCCTGCCGTACCTTGAACGCCTGCATGATGAACTGGACATCCCGGTGCTGTATGTCAGCCATGCCCAGGACGAAGTGGCGCGGCTGGCCGACCACATCGTGTTGCTCAGCGACGGCAAGGCCCTGGCCAGCGGGCCGATCGGCGAAACCCTGGCACGGCTCGACCTGCCCATGGCCCTGGGCGACGACGCCGGCGTGGTGGTCAACGGCACCGTCTGCGCCTATGACGCCGATTATCAATTGCTCACCCTGCAACTGCCCGACAGCGCCCTGCAGATACGCGTGGCCCACGCGCCGTTGGCGCTGGGCAAGCAACTGCGGGTCAAGGTCCAGGCCCGGGATGTGAGCCTCAGCCTGCAGGCCGAAGAGCACAGCAGCATTCTCAACCGCTTGCCGGTGACGGTCACCCAGGACATCACCGCCGACAACAACGCCCATGTGCTGGTGCGCCTGGAGGCAGGTGGCACGCCGTTGCTGGCGCGCATCACCCGCTTCTCCCGCGACCAGTTGCAGCTACACGCCGGCCAGGTGCTGTGGGCACAGATCAAGGCGGTGGCGGTACTGGCCTAGCAAAGCTTTTTGGCACGACCGCACACCCGTGCGGTCCATCAGACATACCGGCCTGATCCGTTGCCAAGGAAGTTGCACCATGCCCGACTCTGCATTGCTTGCCGACCTGCCCCGCGACCTGCATTACGTCGACGACACCCAGCCGGGTATCCGTCGCAAAACCTTGCGCGGCAAGTTCCAGTACTTCGATGCCAAAGGCACGCGTATTACTGACGCGGACGAAATCCAGCGCCTCAATGCGCTGGCGGTGCCGCCGGCCTATACCGATGTGTGGATCTGCGCCGACCCGCGCGGCCACCTGCAAGCCACCGGCCGTGACGCCCGGGGCCGCAAACAGTACCGTTACCATGCGCGCTGGCGCGAAGTACGCGACAGTGACAAGTACGCGCGCTTGCAGGCGTTCGGAGAAGCCCTGCCCAAGCTGCGCAAGCAATTGGAAGCACAGATCGCCGAGCCTGGTTTCACCCGCGAGAAAGTCCTGGCCACGGTGGTGATGCTGCTCGACGCCACGTTGATCCGCGTCGGCAATACCCAATACGCCCGCGACAACAAATCCTATGGGCTGACCACCCTGCGCAACCGTCATGTGGACATCAAGGGCAGCGAGATTCTGTTCCAGTTTCGCGGCAAGAGCGGCGTTGAACATCAGGTCAGCGTTAAAGACCGCCGCTTGGCCACCGTGGTCAAACGCTGCCTGGAGCTGCCGGGGCAGAACCTCTTTCAATACCTGGATGAACAGGGCGAGCGCCATACCGTCAGTTCCCACGACGTCAACGCCTACCTTCATACGCTCACGGGCGCAGACTTCACCGCCAAGGACTACCGCACCTGGGCCGGTACCGCGCTCGCACTGGCGGTGCTGCGCGAACTGGAATGGCAGCCCGAATCGGACGCCAAACGGCATGTGGTCACCACGGTCAAGGCCGTCGCCAAGCAACTGGGCAATACCCCTGCGGTGTGCCGCAAGTGCTACATCCATCCGGCCGTGCTGGAGCATTTCAGCCTGGGTGAATTGTCCAGGCTGCCCAAGCCTCGGGTGCGCAAGGGTTTGAAAGCTGAGGAAGTCGCTCTGGCGATGTTCCTTGAGCAGCTGGCCGCCGACTTGCCCAAGCGCGCCAAGCTGGGTTAGCCTCTGCTTCCCTTCTGACTCACGGGACGACCGCAAACGTGAACAACTAAGCCTTCCAAAATGTATCTGCGACAAGTCGCACGGCGCGCTTGTTGGCCTGTTGGACATTTTTTTGGAGGTGCTGATGACTCACGTCAAACGGCTGCCCGCTCTCGTTTCCCTGCACCACGTGTGCTTCCAGTTCGCCAATGGCGAGACCTTGCTGGAAGACCTTGACCTGTCAATCGATCACACACCCACCGGCATTGTCGGCCGTAATGGCCTGGGTAAAAGTATCCTGGCCCAGTTGATAGCCCGCCGCCTGGCGCCCTCCTCGGGCACGGTAGAGGGCACGGCGACGGTGGCCTATGTGGCCCAGACGCTGGCCGTTCAACCCGGCGAACGCATCGCGGACATCACCGGGACCGCCACGACGCTGGCGGCCCTTGAGCGCATGGCATGCGGTCAAGCGCAGGCCGCTGACCTGGACCTGATCGACGACCGCTGGGACCTTGCCGATCGCCTGCGCGCAGCGCTGGATGCGGCGGGCCTGACACAACTGAACGCCGACACACCCGCCGACCAACTCAGCGGCGGCCAATTGGCCAGGGTCGCGGTGATCGGGGCAATGCTGGCCGCGCCGCAACTGCTGATCCTGGATGAACCCACCAACCACCTCGACAGCGCCGGGCGCACCTGGTTGCTAAGGCTGCTACAGGCGTGGCGCGGCGGATTGGTGGTGGTCAGCCATGACCGGCAACTGCTGAACACCCTGCAACGCATCATTGAACTGTCGCCCCTCGGCGCCCGGGTGTTTGGCGGCAACTACGATGCCTATCGCCTGCAGCGCGATACCGAACAACACGCGGCTGTCGCCGCCCTGGAGCATGCCCGCCTGGAGCGCAGTCGCGAACGGCGGCGCCTGCAAAAAGACCACGACAGCCTGCAACGCAATGCCGCGCGTTCACGCAAACATGCGGAGACCGCCAACGTCGACCGGTTTACCAAGGCTCGCTGGAAAGGTGCCGCCACGGAAATTGTCAGCACCGTGCGCAGCGCCCATCACGCTCACAAAAACCAGCTCGATGCACAGGTGCGCCAGGCCTATGGACGGGTGATCGATGAAACGCCTACGCTGTTGGCCCTGCCCGGCTCGGCACTGCCCAACGGCCGTAGCGTACTGACCCTGGAGAACGCGCAACTGCCGTGGCTGAATCCGCAGTCGCCTGCGAGCTACGTCACGCTTAACGTCGCCGGGCCAGTACGCGTTGCCATCCAGGGGCCGAACGGGTGTGGCAAGTCCACGCTGCTCAAAGTGCTCGCGGGCCATTGGCAGGCTGTCAGTGGCGAATGTGCCGTGCAGGTTTCAAGTGCGTATATCGATCAGCACCTGGCGCTATTGGACGATCAGCGCAGTGTCCTTGAGCAACTCAACCTGCTCGACACGCCCTTGGCTGAGGGCGAACTGCGCACACGCCTGGCCTTGCTGCAACTGGATGCCACGCGTGTGACCCAACCGTGCAGCCAATTGAGCGGCGGCGAGCGCTTGAAGGCAGCCATGGCCATTGCCTTGTGGCGTGAAGTGCCTGCGCAGCTGTTGTTGCTTGACGAACCCACCAACCACCTGGACCTGGAATCGGTGCGGGCTTTTGAACAGGCATTGCAGGGATTTTGCGGGGCGATGCTGGTGGTTTCCCACGATGAAGCGTTCATGCAGGCGATCAAGCCGACCCACGTGTTGGCGTGGCACGCCGAGGGGTGGCGTCTGGAACAAAGGGAATAAGGAGGAGGCCCGCCCGACGTTTCGGCCTCGACGTCCGTGTACTGGTAAAGAGCCATCACGTCGAGCGAGCGGGAGAATGATAGGCCAATGTCCGGCGGCTGTCCCGCCGGGTTTTTCCGAATATGACTAAGGCAAAGGATTACAGGCAAGTTGCGAGGGCCGCCAAGCGACGTTGGGCGACCATGCTGGTCTCGGCTGCAAAGTAATTGACCGTGGAGCCGGCACCGGCGCTGCGCACGTCGACGAAATAATCGCCACCGGTGGTGTAGACGGTAAAACCACCCGCCTCTATTGGCTCCTTGAACCCGCCGGCGTCGACGCCGAACACCGTTTCATCCTGCCAACCGAACTGCACGCATTGGGCAACCACCAGAGGGGCCTTGTCCGACGCCAGAGTCTTGTAGGGCGTGCCAGCCCGCGCGTCCTTCATCTTCGAGCCCGCGCAACCGGACAGTGCTGCCACCACCAACGCGCCAATCACCAGCTTGTGCATGCCATCGCTTCCTTGGAAAAAAACGCGACTCTACCATTAAGCTCCTGCGGGGGCTGCTTCGCTGACAGCCCCATGAATTTAGTTTCACTGTGAACAGACAAGGGCCCGCCTATAGTCGGCAGGCTCATTTTTAAGAAGTCTCCCTTCTGCCCGCTCTCCCGCGGGCTTTTTTTCGCCTGCGGTTCAGAGCCACCAGCGAAACAGGTAGAACAACGCCATGCTCAGCAACACCGTAATCAGCACGCTGCGCGTCCAGAACATCAGCGCCACGGCACTGATGCCCGCCAGCAGGTAAGGATTGGCCGGGCTCAGATTGAGCTTATGGTCGGCCAGGAAAATGATCGGCCCGCAAATCGCCGTCAGCATGCCCGGCACGGCGAACCCGAGAAACTCCCGCGCGCCACGGTTGAGGCGCACCGGCAGGCGCGGCTCGATAAACAGGTAACGGTTGAAAAATACCACCAGGCCCATGGCCACGATCATGAAGTAGATCATTGCTGCCCGACTCCCAGCCGCTTGCAGGCATAGCCCGCGCTCATCCCCAACACCCCGGACACCACCACGGCCGACTCCCAGTGCAGGTAACTCAGCCACACTGAAAACAGCAGCGACACGGCCACGCACACCACCGTCGGCACGTCACGCACCACCGGCGTAATCAAGGCGATGAACGTCGCGGCAATCGAGAACTCCAGCCCCAGTTGATCAAGCCCTGGGATGCTTTTGCCGAGCACAATGCCCGCCAGGGTGAAGAGGTTCCAGGCGATGTAGAACGTCAGGCCTACACCCAGTGCATACCAGCGGTTGAAGGTCTCGCGGTCATAGTGGTTGACCAGTGCAAAGAATTCATCGGTCAGCAAAAAGCCCAGGCTCATGCGCCAGCGGGTGTTGAGCGCCGATAATGTGGGGCGCATGTGCATGCCGTAGAGCAAATGTTGGGAGGTCAGCAGCAGTGTGGTCAGCACAATGGAAATCAGGCTGGCGCCACTCTTGACCATGCCGATGGCCACCAATTGCGCGGCGCCGGCAAACACGATGGCGGAGAGCCCCTGGGCTTCGAGCGGGCTGAATTGCGCATCGATGGCCATGGAGCCGGCCAGCAGTCCCCACGGCGCGCAGGCCAGGGATAACGGGATGACGGCGATAGCGCCACGAGCAAAGGCGTTAAAAGGGACGGCAGCAGGCATGGAAACGGCTCATCGACAAACAGTCGACAAGCATGCCAGTGCAAAAAGGGCTTGTCTTGAACGATCGTGCTCAGGCGAGCTTGACCGACACCTGCTCCACCGCGTCGCGGGCTTCGCGCAGCTCGTAGGCGTCCTGGTTGAGCCTGTGAATGGTATTGAGCAGGCGCTGACGCAGCACCTCATCGCCGAGTTTTTCGACGGCGCGCATCAGGTCAAACGCCGCGGTTTCGTTATTGTCCGCGACGGAATCGAGGGTCTTGCGCAGGTTGCGAGTGGCACGGGTCACGCGGTTACTTCCTTTATCACCAATGGTCGGGCACTTTAGGACAGTCGTGTTTCATTTTAATTTCAGGCACTTGTCGCTGAATTAAAAAGCCATGCCATAGGTCAATCCTTACGCGATTTCATCCTTCCCGGGGACATTTAATGCTCGTAGCCGTTGGCATCTTTCTACTCACCATCGTATTGGTCATCTGGAAGCCCAAGGGATTGGGCGTCGGGTGGAGCGCGACGATGGGCGCCATCCTGGCCTTGGCCTGCGGGGTGATCAGCCTGGCGGACATCCCGGTGGTGTGGCACATCATCTGGAATGCCACCGGTACGTTTGTCGCGCTGATCGTCATCAGCCTGTTGCTCGACGAAGCCGGCTTCTTTGCCTGGGCCGCCCTGCATGTGGCGCGCTGGGGGCGTGGGCGCGGTCGGCGGCTGTTTGCCTACATGGTGCTGCTGGGCGCGCTGGTGTCGGCGTTGTTTGCCAATGACGGAGCGGCGTTGATCCTCACGCCTATCGTGATGTCGATGCTGCTGGCGCTGCGTTTTTCGCCGGCCGCCACCTTGGCGTTCGTCATGGGCGCAGGGTTTATCGCCGACACCGCCAGCCTGCCGCTGGTGGTGTCGAACCTGGTCAATATCGTCTCGGCCGACTACTTCAAGATCGGCTTCAACGAGTACGCCGCCGTGATGGTGCCGGTGAACCTCGTCAGCGTCGCCGCCACCTTGGCGGTGCTGCTGTGGTTCTTCCGCCGTGACATCCCCGCCACCTACGACCCTGCGGACCTGGATGACCCCGCCAATGCGATCCATGACCGCGCCACGTTTCGTGCCGGCTGGTGGGTGCTGGGCATCCTGCTGGTGGGCTGTTTTGCGTTGGAACCCTTGGGCATTCCCATCAGCGCCATCTCGGCCGCCTGTGCAGTGTTGCTGTTGGTGATCGCCGCCAAGGGTCACAAGATTTCCACGCGCAAGGTGCTCAAGGAAGCGCCTTGGCAGATCGTGATCTTTTCCCTGGGCATGTACCTGGTGGTCTATGGCCTGCGCAATGCCGGCCTTACGACTTACCTGGCCACCTGGCTCGACAACTTCGCCGGTTATGGCGTGTGGGGTGCCGCGCTGGGCACCGGGATGCTGACGGCGCTGCTGTCCTCGGTGATGAACAACCTGCCGACGGTGTTGATCGGCGCCCTGTCCATCGAAGCCAGCCATGCGGTAGGCGTGGTCAAGGACGCCATGATCTACGCCAACGTCATCGGCAGCGACCTGGGGCCCAAGATTACGCCGATCGGCAGCCTGGCCACCCTGCTGTGGCTGCATATCCTGGCGCGCAAGGGCATCAACATTACCTGGGGCTACTACTTTAAAGTGGGGATAGTGCTGACCTTGCCAGTGCTGTTGATCACCCTTGCTGCGCTCGCGTTGCGCCTGAGTATTTAGTTATGCTCGGCGTTCATTCTGCCTCGAGCCGACACGATGAGCGCCATGCAACACGCCTGGCTGGGCAACTACGAAGTCACCAGCACCACGTGCACCGGCCTGTCCTTTGCGCGACACAGCCACGATGAGTGCGTGATCGGCGTGAACATGGTGGGCGAGGAAAAGGTCTGGCTCGACCGTCGTGAGTTTGAGGCCGGCCCGGGCACCATCACCTTGTACAACCCAGGACAGATTCAGGGCGGTGGCGCGGCCGAGGGCGCGCCTTGGCAATTTGTCAGCCTGTATGCCCCGGCAGATCAGCTGGCGGCCGATCTTGGCTTGGTGCACTTGGAGTTCGATCGCTCGCTGTGTTTCCAACCGCAACTGGCGCAGCGTCTTGCCTCAGCGGTGCAAGGCGCCTTGAGCCGCGACCCACTGGTTCGTGAGTTGAATGAAGAAGCCCTGGTGCTGCTGTTGGGTGAAGTGGTCGCGGTCAGCGGTGTGCGTGTACCAGGCAGCACGGCGCCCGGTAAGAACCTGATCCGCCGCGCCCAGGCGTTGCTCGCCGAGCAGTTGCATCAATCGCTGCCCCTGGACCACTTGGGCGATGAACTCGGCTTATCCAAATTCCACCTGCTGCGCGCTTTCCAAAAAGAAACCGGCTTGAGCCCACGGCAATGGGCGATGCAGTTGCGTACTCGACGCGCCAAAGGCCTGCTGCGCAACGGCGCCGCCGCGAGCGACGTGGCCCATGACCTGGGCTTTGCCGACCAGAGCCACCTCAACCGGCATTTCCGTGCCGCCTACGGCATCACGCCTGGGCGCTATCAAGCCGTGCTCAAACGTTGAACCGTGCAATCTGGTCCAATACAGCCGCCCGCGCCCTCTTCACACTGCCCGCCATCCCTTGAAGGAAAGCAGGCATGTTGACGATCTTTTTCTACGCATTGGTCTTTGGTTTTGTGTTTTGCCTCTCACCCGGCGCGGTGCTGGCAGAGACGCTGCGCCGGGGCTTGCTCCACGGTTTTACCCCGGCATTGCTGGTGCAGATTGGCTCGCTGGTAGGCGACGCCGTATGGGCGGTGATTGGCCTGACCGGCATCGCGTTGCTGATCCAGCATGATGCGGTGCGCGTGCCACTGACCGTGGTGTGCGCGCTGTACCTCGCCTGGCTGGGGCTGCGCAGCCTGATCGACGCATGGCACTTGCCCGCCGCCGACAGCGCACCCGCCCGCTCAGGGCAGAATGCGCTGGCGGTGGGTGCCGCTATCTCCCTCGCTAACCCGAAGAACATTGTGTATTGGGGCGCGCTCGGCAGTGCGTTGTCCGGCATTGTCGGTGCCACGCCCAGCCATGGGCAGACGCTGATGTTTTTTGCCGGTTTCATGCTGGCGTCGGTGCTGTCGTGTTTTTTGATTGCCGGGTTGGTGAATGTATTGCGCAACACGGCGTCGCCCCTGTGGCAACGCATCAGTTATGGCGCCTGCGGGTTGGTATTACTGTACTTGGCGATATTGGCCGCGCTGGGTATATAACTCTATCGGGCATGCAACTTATCCGTGCCCTTTGTCTGAATGAACTCTGAACATGGGTTAATTTAATTAATCATGCGTTGACATTTTGTAATCGTCTGAGTAGATTGCCCGTGCCCGCAACTGGGGCCTTTTTTAAACCTCACAAAAGAAGCCAATGGACACAGTATCTAGTCGCTGTCCGAGCACCGCCTCTGCGGGCTTCGGGCGCCAAACCCAGAATATGACAGGACTCGCCTTCCAGGTCCGGTAAGCTGCGCTAGAGCTTGATGCTCCACCGTAACTGCCTCACCGGTCGCCCGTCCGGTCCCGAGGTGTGTTATGACCTTTCAACTCATTGTTTTGCCGGATATTCGTACGCTAGCCGCAGCCCTGCGCGCCAAGCTGTGCCGCGAGCCCGTAGGCTTTTCCCCTACCCGCTCGACCTTTGCTGCACCCTCCCCCCAAGTGCGTCCGGCTCCTCCGCTGGCGCACTGGCGTATCTGCCCTGCCAGCGGCCAACTGCTGCAGCACTGGGATCACGCCGACCCTCAAGACCCGCAGAGACCGATCGTTTCCAGACTGGTTCAAGCTAGCCTGATGCTCGATCTGTACATGAGCACTCGCGCAGCTTAAACCGGCTGGAAACAGCAACTTTCTTATCTATAACCTGGAGTTCTTTCATGAATACATCCAGTAGTAGCCCGCTGCGCGCCGAATAACTAACGCGCACTAAGCGGGCCCTGTAGAAGTTATCGAAACTCTTATTTAAACCGATCGCGAAGTCCGCGGCTCGGCATGCTTTCGCTCGCCTGTATTCAGGTAAGTACCGGGTATGTTTTGTCGAGAATTGGCGACAGGAGTACAGACAATGAGCGCCGTAAAAAACACGCCTCTGCACAAGAAAAATGGCACCGACGACAGCACCAAACTGTCGATGCGTGCCGCCCGCGAAGCCCAGAACGGCCTGTCGGCCACCCTCGCCAACGTGCGGGCCACCCAGGATGGCCTGACCGAACTGGACGCCTCTGCTCGCCTGCAACGCGAGGGCTACAACGAGGTGGCCCATGACAAGCCGCCGCACGCCATCGTCCAGTTCCTGCAGGCACTGAACAACCCCTTCATCTATGTGTTGCTGACCCTGGGCGGCATCAGCTTTGTCACCGACTGCTGGCTGCCGATGCAGGAAGGCGAAGAGGCTGATCCCACCAAAGTCGTGATCATCATGACCATGGTCCTGCTCAGCAGCCTGCTGCGCTTCTGGCAGGAACACCGTTCGGCCAAGTCCGCCGAAGCCCTCAAAGCCATGGTGCGCACCACCGCCACCGTCCTGCGCCGCGAACAAGTAGGCTCCGCACCGACCCTGCGGGAAGTGCCGATGCGCGACCTGGTGGCCGGTGACATCGTGCAGCTGTCAGCGGGCGACATGATCCCTGCCGACATCCGCCTGATCGAATCCCGCGACCTGTTTATCAGCCAGGCGGTGCTGACCGGTGAAGCCTTGCCGGTGGAGAAATACGACACCCTCGGTGATGTGACGCAGAAGTCCGCCTCGACCATGGCCGCCGACCAAGGCAACCTGCTTGATCTGCCAAACATCTGCTTCATGGGCACCAACGTGGTCAGCGGCCGCGCCAAAGCCGTGGTCGTCGCCACCGGCCCGCGCACTTACTTCGGCTCCCTGGCCAAGGCGATTGTGGGCTCGCGGGTGCAAACCGCCTTTGATCGCGGGGTGAACAGCGTCAGCTGGTTGTTGATCCGCTTCATGCTGGTGATGGTGCCGATCGTATTCCTGCTCAACGGCTTCTCCAAAGGCGACTGGGGCGATGCGTTCCTGTTTGCCCTGGCGGTTGCCGTCGGCCTCACCCCCGAAATGCTGCCAATGATCGTCAGCGCCAACCTGGCCAAGGGCGCCACGGCCATGGCCAAGCGCAAGGTGGTGGTCAAGCGCCTCAACGCGATCCAGAACTTCGGTTCCATGGACGTGCTGTGCACCGACAAGACCGGCACCCTGACCCAGGACAAAATCATCCTGGAGCACCACGTCAATGCCCATGGCCAACGGGATGACAGCGTGCTGTCCCTGGCATGGCTCAACAGCTATCACCAGAGCGGCATGAAAAACCTGATGGACCAGGCGGTGGTGCAGTTCTCGGAGCAGAACCCCAAGTTCCAGGTGCCGTTCGCCTACAGCAAGGTCGATGAATTGCCGTTCGACTTCGTGCGCCGTCGCCTGTCGATTGTGGTGAAGGACGCCGCCGGCGACCAATTGCTGGTGTGCAAGGGTGCCGTGGAAGAGATGCTGAGCATTTCCACGCACGTGATGGAAGCCGGTGAGGCCGTGCCGCTGGACGATCGCCGTCGTGACGAGTTGCTGGCCCTGGCCAACGACTACAACGAGGACGGTTTCCGCGTGCTGGTGGTGGCGACCCGCAATATCCCTAAATCCCTGGCCCGTCAGCAGTACACCACGGCCGATGAGCGCAACCTGGTCATCCAGGGTTTCCTGACCTTCCTGGATCCGCCAAAGGAAACCGCAGGTCCGGCGATTGCCGCGCTGCAACAAATCGGCGTCGCCGTAAAAGTGTTGACCGGCGACAACGCCGTGGTCACCAGCAAGATCTGCCGCCAGGTCGGCCTCGAGCCAGGCCAGCCGCTGCTGGGTGTGGAAATCGAAGCGATGGACGACGCCACCCTGTTGCGGCGCGTGGAAGAGCGCACGGTGTTCGCCAAGCTGACACCGCTGCAGAAGTCCCGCGTGCTCAAGGCGCTGCAAGCCAACGGTCACACCGTCGGCTTCCTCGGTGATGGGATCAACGATGCGCCGGCGCTGCGGGATGCTGACGTGGGTATTTCGGTGGACAGCGGCACGGACATCGCCAAGGAGTCGGCCGACATCATCCTGCTGGAAAAAAGCCTGATGGTGCTGGAAGAAGGGGTGCTCAAGGGTCGCGAAACCTTCGGCAACATCATGAAGTACCTGAACATGACCGCCAGCTCCAATTTCGGCAATGTGTTCTCGGTGCTGGTGGCCAGTGCGTTCATTCCGTTTTTGCCGATGCTGTCGATCCACCTGCTGCTGCAGAACCTGATGTACGACATCTCCCAGCTGGCCCTGCCGTGGGACAAGATGGACAAGGAATACCTGGCCAAACCACGCAAGTGGGACGCCAAGAACATCGGGCGCTTCATGATCTGGATCGGGCCGACCTCGTCGATCTTCGACATCACCACCTTTGCGCTGATGTGGTACGTGTTCTCCGCCAACAGCGTGGAAATGCAGACCCTGTTCCAGTCCGGCTGGTTCATCGAGGGCCTGCTTTCGCAAACCCTGGTGGTGCACATGTTGCGTACCCGCAAGATCCCGTTCTTCCAGAGCACGGCCGCCTGGCCGGTGCTGATGATGACGTGCATCGTGATCGCATTGGGGATCTACGTACCGTTCTCGCCGCTGGGCACTCTGGTGGGCCTGCAGCCGCTGCCGCTGGCGTACTTCCCTTGGCTGGTGGGCACCTTGCTCAGCTACTGCTGCGTCGCCCAACTGATGAAGACGATCTACATCCGCCGCTTCAAGCAGTGGTACTGAGCCCCAAATAACGCCTGGCTGTAGGAGCCGGCTTGCCGGCGATGAGGCCCTTGAGGCCACGGGTGTTCAACAGGACGCCTTTGCCGGCAAGCCGGCTCCTACAGGGGTGCGTTTGCAATGCAAGGAACTACCTTATGCGCGTCTTGATCTGTGCAGGTCGTCATTACGCCGACACCAAAAAGTCCCGCCAAGTGCTGGACGCCTACCACCGCCTGCGCCCCGTGCAGGTATTGATCCACGGCGGCAACCAATTCCTGGGCAGCGACATCGAGGAATGGGCGCGGGAAATCGGCATCGACGTGGTGCGCTACCCACCCAACTGGCAACGCCACGGCAAACAGGCCGAACGCCAGCGCAACCATTTCATGCTGACCGACAGCCGCCCCGACGTGATTATCGCCCTCCCCGGTGGCGACGACACGTCGGAACTGGTCTGCCAGGCCAAAGCCAGTGGCATTTCGGTGCTGACAGTAGAAAGCTGAATTCAAGCGAGGTGCATCATGCACAAAAAACACACACCGAACCGTCAGGACGGGTTCGCCAAATACCGTGCGCGTCACTATCGCGGCGCTCGCCACACCCTGTTGCTGCTGCCACCGGCCAAACGGCGCGCACTGCAACGTAACTTGATCTTTATCGGCGTGACCCTGGGTTTAATCTTGCTGATCGCCCTGTTTTCGAAAGCCCATGCGGCGGGCGGCTCCTATGTGGTGGACGACGGCGCCATCAACGATCCGGGGCAATGCAATGTCGACGCGTGGTTCACCGCCAACCGGCATGACGGGAGCACCCACAACCAGACCCTGTCACCGGCCTGTACCTTTACGGGCATGCCGACGGTGCAATGGACGGCGGCGCTCTCGCGGGCAGACACGGCGAGCAGCGGCGAGACTCAGGTCAACCCGCAAGTCAAAGCCCAGGTCTATACACAGAAAGACCTGGGGCTTGAGCTGGCCTTGTCGACTGGGGCGCATTTTGCGCTGGACCGTCAGCACAGCTTCGACGGCGCCGATTTCAACATTCCACTGACGTGGCAACCTGCAGAAGCCTTGCGCCTGAACCTCAACGCCGGCTGGACCCACGCCTACAACGACGGCGACCAGAAACACCGCCTGACTTGGGGCACCGGGTTCGAATACCAGGTAGCACCCGCGCTGAGCCTGATTGGCGAGCGTTACGGCCAGGCAGGCGGTGACCAGGCCTGGCAGGCCGGGCCACGCTTTCACTTGGGTGAGTTCGTCGACGTGGATGTCGTGGTCGGGCGCAGCCTGATCGCTGACAGGGCCCAATGGCTGACAACGGGGGCCACAGTGCGCTTCTAAGCCTTGGCTTGTTGCTCCAAGTGCAGTTGCAACTGAGGGTCGATCTGCAACTGCGCGGCCAAGTCGTCGAGGTAATTGCGCTCGGCGTCCTGCTGGTCGTCCACCAGCATCACGCTGGCCAGGTAAATCTCCGAGGCGAGCGCCGGGTCATGGGCGTACTCGGCAAAATCGGCAGCATCCAGTGGCTTGGCGACTTCGGCGTCGAGCCATTGTTGCAATTGCGGGTCATCGGTATGCCTGCCGATCTCTGCGCCGATCATTTGCTGCTCTTGTTCATCAATGCGGCCATCCGCCTTGGCCGCCGCGATCAGTGCGCGCAACAGCGCATGGCTATGGGCTTCGGCCTGGGGGCCGTCCAACTGGTCGACCGTTTGGAAGGCTTGCTGCGGTGCGCTCGCCTGCTGGCGCTGCCACGCTTGATAGGCCTGGAAGGCCGCCATGCCGAGGGACGCCAGCGCGGCGTAGTTCATCCCGCCAGAACGATTGGGCGCCGCGTTGCCCGAAGGTGCACCGCCCAACAGGCCGCCGAGGCCTCCGAGTAATCCGCCAAGGCCACCACCACCGGCTGACGCAGTGCCGGTGCCAGCGCCGTTCAACAAACCGCCGAGCAAGCCACCCAGGCCGCCACCCGAGGCACCGCCGCCCTGCTGCCCGGCGCGCAGCAGTTGTTCGAGAAGATCGCTGGTGTTCATGGTTTCACCCTCCCAGGGTGCAATGTAGGCGTCCATCAACCATAGCCCGCCATTGCGCGAATACCATGACCGCCGGGCGGGCACGCCTTATGATGGCGCCATTGCGCCGCTTGGGGAGAACGCAGGTGAACCGTATCGAACACATCGCATTGATGGCCCGCTACAACCAGTGGATGAACCGCAAGGTCTACGACGCGGCCGCCACATTGACGGACGCTGAGCTGGCGATGGACCGGCAGGCATTTTTCGGCTCGATCCTCGGCACGCTGAACCACCTTACCCTGGGCGACACCGTATGGCTCAAGCGCTTTGTCCAGCATCCTTCAGGCTTCATCGTGCTGGCTCCGTTGAGCGACCTGGCCATGCCCACAAACCTGAAACAATTGGCCTTCGCCGATCTCCGCGAGCTTGGCGCCCGTCGAACCTGGCTGGACGAACTCATCATCGACTGGGCTCACACGCTGCGTGAAGCCGACCTGGATCACCGCCTGCATTACCGCAACATGCGTGGCGTGGCCGCGGACAAACCGTTCTTCAGCCTGCTGGTGCATTTTTTCAATCACCAGACCCACCACCGGGGCCAGGCCACCACGTTGCTGACCCAGGCCGGCGTGGACGTCGGCGATACCGACCTGCTGGCGCTGATCGACTGAATTCAGCCCGCGTTGAATTCGGCGTAGGCCTGCATCAATCGCGGGAAATCGTGTGGCTGAGGCAACTGCGCAAAACTTTCGACGGCGGGTGTGGAGGCCCAAGGCAGTTTTTCGCTGGTCCAGGTTTCCATGAAGGGTACGTAGGCGCCGGCGTTGTCCAGCAAGGTCGCACGCACGTTGACGAACTCATCGATGCCATGGGGACGGGTAAACAGCCAGCTCATGCAGTGCGGGCAGCAATAATGGCGGTCCACGCCGTGCAGCCCGCCCATCACCGGGCAGCCTTGGGTCACGGTAAAACCACTGGCGGGAATCAGCGCACTGAGGGAGAACGCGCTGGAGGTCATCTTCTGGCAGCCGGTGCAGTGGCAGGCCATGGTGATCACTGGTGGCAAAATCACGCTGAAACGCACCCGGTTGCAGCGGCAACTGCCTTCCAGCGGCTGGTGTTCGACGCTCATTATCCATTCCTTTTTATGATTGTTGACGCCTCAGGGTAGCGTGAACCCCGGTGATAACAAAACCGAACGCTGCACGTCGCGTAAGGTCGTAACTGTAAGGCGCCGGGAGAAATTGTCCCGCCCTGCTCACGTACACCCGCCCTGCCGGGCTGTGCGTACCCCCATAAGAAGGAGACGCTTACATGGTCACTCACTTCAAGGTCGCCGGGCATTTAGCCTGCGGCCATCACGGTAACAACCTCACGTCCAGTACCGAGCTGAACCGTGTCAAATGCCGTACCTGCCGCAACACCGATGCCTACAAAGAAGCGCGCCGCACCCAGCGCAATGCCGCTCGCCGCGCTGCGCGCAAAGCCAAGACCCACACCGCCAGTGACCGGCGCAGTGCCTGGACACAACGCCTGACCGACCTGCCCGGGCTGCAGCGTTTGCCACGGGGTTTCAGCGGCCAGCCGTTCGTATAACCGGCTCAGAAAAGGCGCCTGCTGCTTGCAGGCGCCAGTCTGTAGGGCGGGTTATTTCACCTTGCTGCTCAACGTATCCAGGCTGCGTTTGAGGTCATCCAGGCTGCGTTTCTGGTCGTCGATACTGCGCTTCTGATCACTGACATCGCTCTTGAGCCGCGACAGTTCGCTGGAGCTGGAATTGGAACTGGAGCTTGAATTGCGTTTGAGGTCATCCACTTCGCTTTTGAGCTTGTCGATGGTGTTTTTCTGATCGGCCACGGTGCGCTTCAAGTCGGATAATTGGCTGTCGCTGGTGCTGGAACTTGAGCCGTTCTTACGCTTGAACTCCTCGAAATACTTCGCCTGCTCGTCCAGCTTGCTCTTGAGCCGCTGCAGCTCTTCATGATCGCTCTTTTGGCCATCGCGCATTTTTTCGAGATCACTTACCGAAAGACCGGTGGTGGACAGCACGCGGTGGGCGCCCTCCGTTGAGCTGGTGGTGAGCTTGTCGCTACTGCCTGAACCGAAACTTCCCCATTGCACATCACCCGCCTGCGCCGTCGTCACACCAAAGGCGGCCAGCAACCCCAATACGCTTGCAGCAATGACCAAAGAAGGCTTGCGAACACTGTGCATCAACAGATTCCTTTCATGACTGCCGGGATGGCATATCGCTATGACTGGGATTTTGGGATCTTGTTCCCGTGCTGTAAGATTCCTCGGCATTGCGCCAAGATTTATCCGTAGATCACTGATCTATCGAGCTTTTTCAGCCGGGCATTTGTACAAGAAAGGCGCCCCCCGACCTTGCGTCGAAGCGTCTGGGTCTATATATTCCCAACCCTGCTTCACCGCGCTACCGCCCGAATGGCGAAACTGGTAGACGCATGGGACTTAAAATCCCCCGCTCGTAAGGGCGTGCCGGTTCGATTCCGGCTTCGGGCACCATAGATATCAAGGGCTTGCATGATGAACGTCGTGCAGGCCCTTATCTTTTGCGCTCTGCAATTTATCGAGCTGTTCCGCAACTTCTGCCTTACGGCGTCCTGCCGAACTGACACAAAACCCCAACCTCTTATAGCTCGTCGCTTCAAATCGCATCAAACCGATAGCTCGATCAGCTGTTCAGGGAGTCAGGGAGAATCAGCGGTTGCAGGGAGAATTGAGAAAACTCACCGAGCTACAGTTCTGATACTCAAAGCCTGATAGCTCCTCTCGTATGCCAAGCCAGCTATTTTGAAATAGCAGTGAGCGAGTCGCTGCGGTATCAGCTGCGTGCAGGCATCTGCAATTCTGATGATCCAGGGCGGGCTAGAAGTGACGCAAGCCTTTTCCCGACCGCTTGGGATGGTGACTCAATGGCTTTGTGGATTATCCACGACAGTACAAAAGATGAGCCGGTGACGATAATCAGAGAAATCCAAGCTTTTACCCCCTGGTCCAGAAGTATGCGCAAAGCAGCATATCCAGCAACGCCGTGAATCACGTAGAGCGGGTAGCTGATATTTGCAAAAAAGTCGAATACTGGATTTGCCTTGAACAGTGACGGAAAGGCATATGCAAAAGAAAAAACGAGCAAGGCGGCGGCATAGCTCCACACCAAGTAGAAAGAATTGCTTGTTGGTCCGCTGTACCACAGTGCTGCAAACAAAATGAACAGCGCCCCAATAATGAAATAACCTGCCGCGTGAGGCAGTCGTCCTGCATTCATGTAATGAAAAGCAACGCCAATAAACATGAACACCAGATACTTCGCTGGGTACACGAAGGCAATTGCTTTAACGTACAGGCCCGCATCGGTGCTCCCCCACAGCTCAAGTTTTCCGGACAGTACGACAGATGCAGCCGCAATCAGCACAGGCAAGATGAAAATGTAAAGCGACCCACGCCGAATAGGAAAATAAAAAGCCGCACACACAAGATAAAACTTCAACTCAACCTCTAGCGTCCAGACTATCCCGTCTATATCTCTAGACCAAAGCAAGTCTCTTAGCCCTGGAAAGTAGTGGATAGCTATTTCACTGTTCGTGTAAGGCCACACCCCGGAAAAATAAAGGGTCGAACAGTACACAGCCAACAGAGTCACAGAAAAGCCAACAAAATAGGTTGGAAAAATCCGGAGCACCCGATTTATTAAAAATGCAAATCCGCCAACCTTCCTAAATGAAAAGGGTATAACAAACCCACTTATAACAAAGAACAAGGCGACACCAAACGCCCCGAAATTGAATATCGGAAAGGAATTAACAAGAGAGATATAGTTCGGTATTGCATACTCATTTATTGGCAGCTCAGGCGCATTTATGAAGCCAGACACCGTTGGCCTTGCAACCCAGAACACGCCGAAATAATGTGCAATTATCACAGCAAGAGCTGCAAAGCCTCTGAGTGTGTTCGCGAATTCAATCTTGCCACCGCCCACTGAAATCTCCTTTTATCGCGCGCAGCGTATCCATGGTGCAGCGAATAATCAAACCTTCAAATTGCCTACGTCGTGCGTGATGGTCGGGGTTACGGCGAAGCCAAACCCAGAAACATCATTCTCGCTCAGGTCGTTACCCCCGACGATGTGGTTGTCATTTGAAAGGAACACTGCAACTCCTTCGTTTCCGTTGGCTCTGAATCCAGTCACGTTCGCATTTCCGCGTTCGATCTGTAGGCCATTTGTTTCTCCGACCAACAAGAATAAGCGTGTGGGTAGAACCATACGTATCCATGTGTACACCATGCCGGCCCTCTTCCCAAAAGAAAGCTCCACGAACACGAATGGCGTGAAATGGGTAAGACGAAATACCAATCCACAAAATACCGTCAATCTTGGTGCCATATTTATTGGGTCAGTGGTGGGAAAATCGCCCCGAGTGGGGATGAGGGCGGCGGTGGTCAGTCCCTCGTTGGATTACCCCATCGAGGTCAAGCTCAAATTACTACATACCCATTTCTGGCACTTAGTTACCCCCCCCTGACGTCAATACTTCAGGCATTCCGTCAAGGCGTATTTTTTCTACGCTTCTTCAAAATATTTTTAGGTTTAGGTGTATTAGTCGTCAATGTCACGCTTCTGTCTGCGCGTTTGGCAATTTCTACCACTTTCCTATCATCATCGCCTTGAGTACATGGAAAAACAAAATCAATCAAGTAGTCTGCGAGACATATCGAAGGCTCAACCAAAGCGTCAGGCTTCTTAGTGCGAAATACCTGAGGAATTGAGCCGTCGAATGGGCAATCCATTACGACAAAACTTGATGAGATATTTGCCATCTTGTCGCATTGCTCGAAAAGTTTCGATTTCTCGGTACTGTTGAGCGTTGCGACATCATTTTTTGCCTGCATAAGAATTGCTTTCTCGTACGCAAGACCGTTCTCATCTACCCATTGAAACACCAACCCGATATCTACACCGGTGACTGACTCTGCAGAACCGGGCCCACGATCGTTGGATATTGAAGTATGTAGATTTACGAACTTACCAGTCAACGGATTTATAACTGCCTCATCGTGAAGCTTCCCAAAAAAAGCAGCGGTATAATTTGGCTCTTGACTAAAGCCTGTCCGATTAACTTTCCTGGCAGCATTTCCGATTAAATTCCGCAGTCCATCTTTCAAGTATTGCTCCATTACCGCCATGCTCCCAAAGAAGAAAAATCAAGCCACACTTAATAATTGCACTGAGTAAAACAGCCTGACAAAAACTCACGGCAGGCCGCAGATACTGATCAGTATCAAACACCTGGTCAACACCGCGCAGAGAAATTAGGCTGACAATGCCCTCAGATTCCCGACATCACCGACACGCCGGCGCTGTCTCCATTACTCACTGACTCGATCGGTGTAGATTAAGTGGCGGTCGGGATTCTTCCGCGTGTCCCTCCTCCACTCTGCCTTATATGCGGTGCCGTAGTTGTTGATGCGCCGGAACCAGCGGCACAACTGTGCGTTCAGCCGTGCGTGCAAGGCATCACCTGCGGCGCAACGGCGAGCAGCATGGAATGCGCTCTGCTGAAAAACCCGTTTTCACTCCACCAATGGAACGGCAGTTGGGTTGCCGCCAGCGCGTGGGCGGAAGACTTGGGGCCCGTCCGGTTGGAATCTCGGACACCTGCGAGTTTTCGGAATACGACTCCAAGGGTCCTGCTCTCTGGCTGACGGTGAAAGGTGACTCGATGACGGTGGCCGGCTGTTCCTGAAGCCGCTGAACCCGAGTTATCCTATTGAGGCAGTGGATGAGAACTGTCAGATGGTTGGCGTAGTTGTGCTGGCGCTGGAAAAGTTTTACTGATCCGCCTGCGTTCCAGGCCCATGTGCCTGGATGACAGGCCAAATCGAGATATCGCGAGCTGAGTAGCGCTCGTGTTCACAAAGGAATGTGGTGATGAATGCCTTTCGGGTCGCTGCACTTGTAGTCGCGCCGCTTTTTGTCTCCGGCTGCTTCAGCACGCCAAAAGAAAAAACCGAGTATGAAAAACAGATCGATGCCTTTCCAATGCCCGTTACGGAAGCTGAACGTCTACAGCAATGTCGTAATTTCAAGCGACTCGCAGACATCCAGCGGGCTGAGGACGCCCTGCAATACGCACAGCGCTCCACGCTCATCGCCTCGGATTATCACTTTCCAGAAGCACTGGCGCTGTTGCATCGCCTCCGAGCAATGAAGTGCCCTGGCTATGGTTGGTTTTCCTGATGCGGATTTTGAACAGCCTGGAGCCTCGCAGGTTTTTCTTTACCAATGATTTGCATGGCCGAGAATCTCCTCCCCCGGACCGCACAACGACGGCTATACGCGCCACCCTACAAAATGACACGATAGCCCCTCGCCTTCGTCAGTAGGAACACAGGATGTTCAGTCACGTAACCGTTGGGACAAACGATCTTGATAAAGCCGCTACCTTCTATGACGCGGTGCTGATCCCTCTGGGACTTTGCCGTCGGGTTGTAACACCTGATGGAGGGCCTCTTGCCGCATGCTGGGTTAACCCCAACAGCCCCCTGCCGCGCTTTTATGTTTACTGCCCTTACGACCTCAAAGAGGCCGTCGCGGGAAATGGCAGCATGGTGGCTTTCTGCGCGCCACATCCAGACTCTGTCGACGCAGCCTACGCCGCAGGCCTTCGTGCTGGCGGTGTTGATGCGGGTGAACCAGGGCCACGCGCGCATTATGGCGACGGCTATTATGGCGCGTACCTACGTGACCCGGATGGCAATAAAGTGCACATAGTCCATCGTGGCGATTTGCACTTGCCTGCATAAGCGCGACTCCCAGTGCTCGACTCAAGCCCGCCAAGCGCGGGCTTTTTTGTGTCGGCCAAAAACACTGGGTCAAAAGAAAATCGACGTTGTTTGCTACTGGCCAGGTATGCCGCTGTTCATCAAACGTGCCGAGCCGAACTAAAACGGCGACGGTACTCCGTTGGCGTGAGGCCAACGACTTTTCGGAACCGCGACCGGAAGGTCACCGCAGACCCGAATCCGGAAAGCAATGCCGTTTGATCAATCGATGTCTCGCTCTCCTCAAGCAGCTCACGCGCTCGATCAATACGAGCGGTGAGAAGCCACTGTAAAGGTGTCGTACCGGTCTGTTCTTGAAATCGCCGAGCAAAGGTACGCGAGCTCATGTTGGCGCGAGCGGCAAGGCTATCGACCGTATGCGGACTGTTCAAATTGTCCCGTATCCATTCGATCAAGGACATTAAGCTGGTTGGAGAACCTGGAAGCTCCTGACGAATAAATTGGGCCTGACCGCCATCACGATACAGTGGCGCGACCACCAGACGGGCAGTGTTTGCCGCAACAGCCTGACCAAAGTCGCGTCGCACGATATGCAAACCCATATCTAATCCCGCTGACGCGCCGGCCGACGTCACGATGCTGCCTTCATCCACAAATAGGACATTAGGTTCTACTTTTATCTCTGGATAAAGCCTGGCCAAGTCCTCGGCGAAACGCCAGTGCGTCGTGACGCGTTTGCCACCAAGAAGACCGCTCGCGGCCAAGATAAAAGCCCCCGTGCAGATGGACGCTAACCGTGCACCCCGCGTATGTGCCTCGCGAAGAGCAATGCTTACCGCTTCTGGAACGACTCCAAACGGGTCTTCACACCCTGGAATGACAACAGTGTGGGCTAGTTCAAGACGGTCGAGGCCATACCGCACCTGCATATCAAAGCCAGCGGCCCGAATTGTCCGCTCGGGTGCGCACACCTCCACCTCGTAAGCGTTGCTCCCATCGACCTGAGAAGCCAACGCAAAAACCTGATAGGCGATACCCAAGTCCAAGGGCACCACATCATTCAATACCAGCACCGCAATCTTGTGCACGCCGTGGACCTCTGCTCTCAAAATCAAAATGGCTGGCAGAAAACGATCGTTTGATGTCGTTTAAGCCACTCACGTACAGCGTCCAGCAGGAATACGCTTTAGTCAATTACGACGAGAGGAGACGGTAATGTCTGATGAGCTGAGCGATAAGCGTGAAGAGCGCCAACTGCAGATTGGCATGGTGATTTTTCCTGGTTTCACTCTGCAGGATTTGGCAGGTCCACAGACGGCGTTCGGCCTTCATGCCAAAACTCACATAATCTGGAAGACCCTGGAGCCCGTTCCTACGGATATGGGTGTCACCCTGAACCCTACGATCACGTTTGATGACGTTCCAGATAACCTGGACGTGCTGTTTGTCGCTGGGGGTGGAGGAACGCCTGAAATCATGAAGGACCAGGAGCTGCTCGATTTCATTGCTCGCGCAGGCAAGACGGCCACCTATGTAACCGCTGTATGCACAGGCTCTGTACTTCTTGCCATGGCGGGATTATTGGAGGGCTACCGCGCAGCGACTTATTGGCCTTTCTACGAACCCCTTATCGCACTGGGTATCGAACCGAGCTACGAACGAGTATGCGTCGACAGGAACCGAATCACAGGTGGCGGTGTAACGGCAGGTATCGATTTTGCGCTGCTGGTCATCGCGCAACTCAAAGGTCGGGACGCGGCTGAATTTACGCAACTCGTGCTTGAGTACGACCCGCAGCCGACAATGACCTCGGGGAATCCACGCACCGCGCGACCAGAAATCGTTGCGCAGATAAAGGGGCTGTGGGGGCGAACCGACGAAGCGGTAAGCGTCGCGAATGAACATATGGCGCGCCGAGCACGGTTATCAACACGGGCTCCCACCTAATTGTAGTTCCGTAGCGTTGTTCTCTTGGCGGTCGGTTCCTGAGTAACGTCATCGGCAGGCAAAAAAAGCCCCGTATTCCTGCATGCGAGGGCTTTACCGTCCATCACTCACCATCGAGCGATCTCCCCTCTGCGCTCAACCGGTTCTCGCGGCGGACATGTTGCGGTGAATATCCATGCAGCCGAACAAACGCCCTGCGCATCCGTTCGGGGTCAGTAAAGCCCACCGCCTGGGCAACTTGCTCGATCGGCTCACTGCCTTCTTGCAAACGTAAACACGCCGCTTCGACGCGTAAGCGTTCTACTGCTTTAGCTGGCGTTTCTCCCGTCTCTCGACGGAATGCTCGTCCAAATTGCCTCAAGCTCAATCTCGCCGCATCGGCGAGTCGCTCAATGGGTAACGCCTCAGACAAGTGCTCTCTGGCGAATTTCAGCGCAATACGGATGCGATCTGACTCTGGTTCCATTTGCGACATCGCGGAAATTTGCGACTGGCGACCAGGTCGGCGGTAGGGAACGACCAGCAACCTGGAGACATCGCGCGCTACATTCGCCCCCCTGTCTTTCTCAATCATAGCGAGCGCCAGATCGATCCCGGAAGCAATGCCCGCTGAGGTCCAGACGTGTCCGTCCTCTATAAAAATAATGTCCCCTTCAACGTTGATGCGGGGGTAACGCGATTGCAGTTGTGCAGTGTGGTGCCAGTGCGTCGTAGCCCGCCGATCGTTCAACAGGCCGGTCTCTGCCAGCAAGAACGCACCCGTGCACACGCTTGCGACTCGCGATGCGTTAACGATTAGTTGCCTTGCTGCAGCGACATTTTCTGATGTCAGCATGGGTTCGACTTCACCCCCCACAAAAATCACGGTGTCAAACATATCCTTACCGACCGGAGTGGTATCGACCGGAAGGCCGGAATTGCCAATAACCAGCCCTCCGAAACGCGATACGACGCGAAGCTCATACGGCTTATAACCTTCAGCCGTCGCCACTTGGTTGAATGCAGATAATGGCCCTGCAAGATCGAGGGCATCGTGGCCAGTGCAGACAAAAAATCCAATTCGGTACATCGCAATTCAGCTCCAGCGTTCAGCCCCCGGTTGCCGGGAACCCTAGTGTAACGCCACGAAGCCTGGCGTTCTTGATGGTGCTTGGGAGTTAGATTTCTTGGCCTAAAGTGAGGGAAAAACGTCGTTTTCGTTTACCAGACTCCTACGTAAAGTTGCTGGCACGAACACCATCGGCGACGGTTGTAATGCTCGCCGTGACACGTTCGCCGTCGGAAAAGTAGAACACTACGAATCACCCATGGTTTGGTCCAATCACCCAGGGGCGAGCACTCGCTATAACAACCATTGTGGTGATCGCCGTCTGTGGCTCTGCGAGGCCAATAAATTTGCACATTTCGCTAAGTAGCTTTCGAGGGTTAAACATGACTTCGTATATAAAACCAGTCGCCACCACTGAGTACGATGATGTGATTCAGGCAGCACAAGCTTATATAGACGGCTATCGCTCCGGTGATATCGCTGGAATTGAGAAGGCCTTCCACAACGATGCGATCATGTGGGGCTACAGCGGCGATGAGTTGCTTCAAGGTCCCGCTGTTCCGGTATTCGCAAGCTTCTTCAATTCACTGGGTGCCTCACCCAACGCTCGCAGTCGTCTGGATATTTTGGCTATCGCACCCACAGCCGCAGTGGTGCGCGTGGACATGGAGAATGACGTTTTGGGTGCGAGCTTCCACGACTTTCTTTCACTGCTCAAAATAGAGGGTCAGTGGAAAATCATCTCGAAAATTTTCCAACGGTACGCCTAAGTCAGCGGCAGATTGCATCAGCTATAATTTACGCCAGATGCGGACGTCACTCGCGTCAGGCGTGAGCTGCCCGAGTGACTGTCAGCAGGGCTGGGTTACAGCTTGAATGCTGAGCAGCGCTATCAGGTTGCGTGCTTCTATCCTTGTTCAGCCTCTTCCTGTGTTACCAGATACTCAACAAAATCCAGGTAAGACGCCCAGCTATCAGGCTCTCTCAGCAATGGTTCCTTGCCAAGACGACACACGTCAGTTGCATCACACCAGAGCACGCGTCCCGATGTGGAGTCACAGTCCATCACAATCAGGCTCTCAGTGGGCTCCCCGAGCACAAGGTAACGGGATGAAAGCTCACCATATTTTCTCAGGCGCTGGGTTTCACTGAGGACATTCGTTGGCGACTGATACCCGATTTGATGCAACGGCAGGACGTAAATACCACTGCCATCAAAAAAATTTGCGACAGATTTAAAGGTTTGGGGAAGCGTCATGCCCAGTTCATGCTCAAGATTGTCGATGAAACTCCGTTCGACTGCGCGAACGCCAATCAACCACTCGAATTTGCGCCTGACCATTTCTAGATTGGGCATAAGGCCCTCCCTATCGGGCGCCATCGTTGCGTTTCATTGATACCCTTCAACGCCCACGTCCCCCCCAGGCTACGTCTTGCCAAAAAACCACATCACAAACGCAACCGCGCTGACCCATCCCAGTGTCAGCAAAAACGAAAGACCCGCCAGCCGCTTATCCATAGTGCCCCGTCGCCGGTTTCATTGATCGAGATACGATCGCTTGGGTGCAGCGTAGTTCAGGTGCTTCAGTCTTTCTCAACAAAACGCTTGGATTCCTCGCCGATCAGGGCCAGGTGAATCACGCCCGGTTGGCTGGGAAAGTTGGGGGAATCCCCCGAAGCGTTTTCCATCACGGGGATGTCGATGAGCGCTCGCTTGTGCGCCGGGTCCTTCACCCACTTGGCGTCCAGTGTTTCGACGGCGCGCCAGCCATCGCCGCCGATGTGCATCACGTCCACCAGCGTGTAGTGCTCCTGGTCATCTTCCGTTACGGAGGGTGTAAAGGCCGCAATGTATTGACGGTAGGTATTGCCCTTGTCGAAGCCTTCGACGGTGAAGACGGCCAGGGTGAGCTGGTCGGCCGTGCCCACGTTCAAGTCCTGCACCTGGGTGGCCTCGGGGTAACCGCTGGCAAAACCGTCCTTGAGCAATTCGACCAAGCGCCCAACCTGCTCTGCCACCGGTTGTGGAACCGGGTTCTCGGCAGCGTGGGTGAGCGTGCAGGCGAACAGCAGGCAGGCTGGCAACAGGCGCAATGTCATGGGGCTGAATCCGCAAGAGAAAGAGAGGTTTAACCACTACCGCGTCCACGGTGGGTGTGCATTTGCTCAAATGGCTTTACAGCCGTCAAGCCGACCTGTTCTCACCTATCAGTTTTGCTTCATCCACGTATTAATAGATTTCAACAACACTTTTATCAATAGATGTTTCTAATCATGTATGTTGAATCTCACCTCGGGTGGTCCTCCATCACCCGACACATGGGTTGAGGTCATACGATGAAATTCACCAATGTCTTGAGCAGCAACGGTAAGGCCTTGCCTGCGTTGATCGATGCCGACGGCCAGCGCTATTGGCCGCTGAGTGAGCTGGCCGTGCCGTTTTCCGGCAGCCTGGGGCAATTGATCGGTCAGTGGGATCACCTGAAGGCAGGGCTCACCCCGCACGGCGACGGCCTGCCGCTGGAAGGCGCGACCCTCCTCGCACCGCTCTCCCCCACGCGAAATATCTTTTGCGTCGGCAAGAACTATCACGAGCACGCGGCGGAGTTCAGCCAATCGGGTTTCGACCACAGCGCCAAGGACGGGGAAATCGCCCCGCAGTTTCCGGTGATTTTCACCAAGACCCCAGAGTCGGTGATCGGCCATCACGCCACGATCCCCTTGCACGCCTCGGTCACGCGCCAGCTGGACTATGAAGCAGAGTTGGCCGTGATCATCGGCAAAGGCGGCAAAGGCATTTCCCGGGAAGACGCCTACGCTCACGTATGGGGCTACACCATCATCAATGACATGACCGCACGCGACCTGCAGAAGAACCACCGCCAGTGGTTCCTCGGCAAATCCCTCGACGGCTTGTGCCCCATGGGCCCTTGGGTCGTCACCGCCGACGCATTCAACCCCCAGGACGCCACGATTGAATGCTGGGTCAACGGCACGCTTCGCCAGCAGGCCAATGTGCGGGACCTGATCTTCGATATCCCCGCGCTGATCGAATGCCTCTCTGCCGGCATCGAGCTCAAGCCGGGCGATGTGATCAGCACCGGCACGCCGGCGGGCGTCGGCATTGGTTTCACCCCGCCGCGCTTTCTGCAGGCCGGCGACACCGTGCGCATTGCCATTGAGGGCATCGGCACACTCGAAAACCGCATTGCGCAGCACTAGTCCACCCACTTCACCACACGAGAAACGGCAATGAGCTTGAAAGACAAGATTATCGGCACCCTGGGTTTTGGCACCGCGCCCCTGGGCAACATGTTTCGCTCAATCGACGAAGAGGAAGCCGCGGCAACCGTCGCCGCGGCCTGGGACCAGGGCATTCGCTTCTTTGATACGGCACCGCTCTACGGCGCCGGGTTGTCCGAGACCCGCTTGGGCCGGGCGTTGGCGCAACATCCACGCGATTCCTACACCCTGGCCACCAAAGTCGGCCGCCTGGTTTCTGACGAAGTGAACCCCAACCCGGGCTCCGGCCCGTTCAGCCAGGGCAACCCCAACAAGATGCTCAGCGACTACAGCGCCGACGCCACCCTGCGCTCCATCGAAAGCAGCCTGCAGCGCCTGGGCACCGACCGCCTCGACATCGTGTTCGTGCACGACGTGGCCCAGGACACCCATGGCGATGAATGGATCGAGCACTTCAACATCGCCCGCAAAGGCGCCTTCAAAGCCCTGACCCGGCTCAAAGAGGAAGGCGTTATCAAGGCTTGGGGGCTGGGTGTGAACCGCGTTGAGCCCTGCGAGCTGTTGCTGGACCTGGAGGACGTGCGTCCGGACGGTTTCCTGCTCGCGGGCCGTTACACGCTGCTCGACCATGAACAACCCCTGCAACGGCTCTTCGCCAAGGCCCAGGCCAAGGGCGCCGAATTTGTCGCGGGTGGGCCTTACAGTTCCGGCGTGCTGGTCGGCGGCAAACACTTCGAATACCAGCCGGCGTCCGCCGCGATGCTCGACAAAGTGGCGAAAATCCACGCCCTCGCCCAGCAGTACCACGTGGATATCAAGGCCGCCGCCTTGCAATTCCCACTGGCCAACCCGCTCGTGGCCGCCGTTATCCCGGGGGCCAGCCGCCCTTCGCGGATTATTGAAGACACCCAAGCGATCCATGCCGTGATCCCGCCTGCGTTCTGGCAGGCCATGAAAGAACAGGGTTTTATCCACCCCAACGCCCCCATCCCGGGCAGCCACTGACAGGAGCCTTCCCATGCACCCGCATAACACTGCGATTGTCTTGATCGAGTACCAGAACGACTTCACCAGTCCGGGCGGGGTCTTCCATGACGCTGTCAAAGGCGTGATGCAGTCCTCCAATATGCTCGCCAATACCGCGACCACCATCGAGCAGGCGCGCAAGCTTGGTGTGACGATCATCCACATGCCGATCCACTTTGCCAAAGGCTACCCGGAACTCACCACGCGCTCCTACGGGATCCTCAAAGGCGTGTCGGACGGCCATGCGTTTCTCGCCGGCACCTGGGGCGCCGAAATCACCGACGCCCTGCCCCGCGATCCCGTCGACATCGTGATCGAGGGCAAGCGTGGGCTGGACGCCTTTGCCACCACCGGCCTGGACCTGGTACTGCGCAACAACGGCATCCAGAACCTGGTGGTCGCAGGCTTCCTGACCAACTGCTGCGTCGAAGGCACCGTGCGTTCAGGTTATGAAAAGGGCTACGACGTCGTGACCCTGACCGACTGCACCGCCACCTTCAGTGACGAACAACAGCACGCCGCCGAGCAGTTCACCTTGCCGATGTTTTCCCAGACCCTGCAGCACAGCGCGTTTCTGCAAGCACTGAACGCCGGATAAAAAAAGGGGCGACGCCCACAGGCGTCGCCCCTTTTTACTGTGTTCAGATCACTCGGTGGGCGCGTATTGCATCTCGCCGTTGCCGAAGGACCAGTCTTCGCGCTTCACGTCCACCAGGCTGATCCACACGTCTTCCTTGCGCAGCCCGGTCTTGGCGTGGATGCCTTCGGCGATGAACTTGTAGAAGGCCTTTTTCACTTCGATGGTGCGCCCGGCGTTCCAGGTGACCTGGATAAACACGATTTTGGGCGTGTACGAGATACCCAGGTAGCCGGCCGCCGGGTACACCAGCTCATCCTTGGCATGACGGTTGATGATCTGGAACTTATCGTGCTCCGGCACGTTGGCAACGCTCGTCATTGCGGCATACACCACATCACCGATGGCGGCTGCGGTTTCGGCGCTGGTGTCGGCAGCGAGGTCGATTCGAACTAAAGGCATGGGGAAATCCTTAACGGGTCAATGGCCAATCCAGGTCGGTGGCCGGTGATACAACGCTAGTCTCGACGCCATGATTCATCAAGCGCATAATTTTCGAAAAGATGATGAGTATTACGCATGCTATTCCAGGACCTGAAAGCCTTCGTCACGGTGATTGAAAGCGCTTCACTGACCAACGCGGCGCAGAGCTTGTGCTTGACCCAGTCCGCCGTGTCCCGCCGCATCCAGCACCTGGAAGAGACCTTGGGCGAAGCGCTGCTTGATCGCACCACGCGCCCGCCCTTGCCCACGGCCATGGGGCACCGCGTCTACGAATTGGCCGTGGGCCTGTTGCGCGACGCCGAGCATTTGCTCAGCCTGCCTCAGGAAAGCGCAGTGCCCAGCGGGCGGTTTCGCGTGGGGCTGACGCAGATCGTCGCGGACGCCGTGGTGTTTGACGTGGTGACCCGCATGCGCGAGCAACTGCCGAGCCTTGAACTGCAGATCGTCACCGACTGGAGTTCCGAACTGGAGCAGCAGATGCTGGCCGGCGAACTGGACGCCGCCACCCTGATGTTGCCAGCGGCCAGCCGCCCACCCGCGGCACTGGAAGGTCAACGGGTGACCACGCTCGATATCCTGGTGGTGCAGAGCCAATCAAAACCCCTGGTGAATGCCGCCACCCAGATCAAACACCTGGCCGCTCAAGAGTGGGTGCTCAACCCCAAGGGCTGCGGCTATCGAGCGGCCCTGGAGGCGGCCATGGGCGGGCGCGGGCACACCCTCAAGCTCGCGGTGGACACCCACGGCGCCGCCATGCAAATGCGCATGGTCGCGGCCGGCCTGGGCCTGGGGCTGATCCCGGCGACGCTGCTGCCCGGCAACCCGTACGCACACGCGTTGTCAGTGGTGAGCATCGAGGACTTCCAGCTCAAGATGGGCATTTGGGTCACGCACTCGCCCCGCCCGGGCAACTTACGGCTGGCCAATCAGTTGCTGATCCAGGCCATCACCGACGGCCTGGGTTAGGCACCCTCACGGCGCAACTGGCGTTCCAGGGCATACCCCTCGCTCAGTTCGCCCACCAGTTCGCCCCGACGCAAGGGCTCACCGCAATGCTCACACAATGGGCCCAAGCCTGCAGGCTGGCCGCAGGGCACGTGGATGTAATTCACCGCCCTGTCCTCGCCCGGGGACTTGCACCAGGTTTCGCCCCAGGCGCGCAACGCCAGCACCACCGAATAGAACCCCTCACCTTTCGGCGTGAGGAAATATTCGTAGCGCAAAGGCCGCTCGCTGTAAGGCCGGCGCTCCACCATCCCATCGGCTTCCAGGCCTTTGAGGCGCGCAGCAATCATTTGCGGCGTGCCACCGCTTTGTACCTGGATTTCGTCGAACCGATGGTTGCCCATGAACAATTCGCGCAGCACCAGCACCGTCCAACTGCTGCCCACGATCTCCTCCGCGCGGGAGACCGGGCACAGGGTTTCAGGCGCAAGTTTCTTCTTCAACGACATACGGACGTTGCCTCTGAAAAGTAACTATGATTATCATAGCATAATGCAGACGGGCACCCCGAACTGCTTATGCGCCTCTGAATGCCTTGGAGAACGGATCATGACGACCCCCGCCTACCCCCTCGATCGCACCGCGTATCTGCTGGTCGATCCCTACAATGACTTTCTCTCCGAAGGCGGCAAGGTCTACCCCTTGATCAAGCCCACTGCCGACCAGGTCAACCTGCTCGACAACCTGCGCACCCTCGACAAAACCGTACGCAGCCTGGGCGTGCAGGTGGCGATTGTACCGCACCGTCGCTGGGAGAAAGGCGACTACGACAGCTGGAATCACCCAAGCCCCACCCAATCCAAAATCCAGCACATGCACCACTTTGCCCGAGGCGAATGGGGCGGTGACTGGCACCCGGATTTCGCCCCGCAGCCGGGCGACATCGTGGCTCGAGAGCATTGGGGGTCCAGCGGTTTTGCCAACACCGACCTCGACTTTCGCCTCAAGCAGCAAGGCATCACCCACGTGATCATCGTCGGTTTGCTGGCCAATACCTGTATTGAAGCGACTGCGCGCTACGCCGTGGAACTGGGCTACCACGTCACCCTGGTGCGCGACGCTACGGCGGCCTTCGGCCCCGAATTCATGCACGCCGCCCATGAGCTCAACGGGCCGACCTTTGCTCATTCGATTGTGACCACGGCCGAACTGGTTTCGCGCCTGCTGCACAACGCCTCGCAAAGCCACTGAGGCTTCAGTTTTTCAACAGTCTCACGTTCATACTATCCGTTAGTGCGGTGAAAGCGCCGTTGGTAGGCTCGGCGCTCGCATTCACCCAAAGGCTGGAGAAAAACATGATGCTTGGCAAAACCCTGATTCGCGCCCTGACGTGCCTGGTGCCGCTGGCACTGACGCTGCCCGCCTACGCCGCCTTTCCCCTGCAAGGCACCTGGACCCTCACCGCTTCGGACAACATCAATCCCGACGGCACCCGCATTCACCTGTACGGCGATGACCCGCAAGGCACGCTGAATTTCGACGCCACCGGTCATTACTCGCTGCAGATCATGAGCAAAGTGCGCCCCAGGTTCGCCGCCAATGACAAGAGCAAAGGCACCCCCGAAGAGTACCGCGCGACAGTCGTGGGCACCCAATGCCACTTCGGCACCTACACCGTCAACGAGAAGGACCACACCATTACCCTGCACGTGGAGCACGCCACCTACGCCAACTGGGAAGGCGCCAACCTGACTTGGCCCTACACCGTCGATGCCGAGCACGCCACGTTCACCGTCCCGCACCCTACGATTGGTGGCCCAGGCGTGTACGGCGAAATCGCCTACGTGCGCACCCACTGAACCAATGCCAAACGCCGCCAGGGATTCGGCGGTTCCACCCACTCATTCACAGGCAGGAACCCCATGCCCATCGATCTGGACCTGGACGTGCTACGCACCTTGATCGCCGCCCAGCAACTGGGGGCCATGAACCGTGCGGCCGATAAGGTCGGGCGCTCCCAGTCGGCCGTCAGCCAGCAGATTCAGAAGCTGGGGCACCGCATCGGCCAACCACTGTTTCGCAAGCAAGGTCGCGGACGTGTACTCACTGAAGCCGGGGAAATTTTGCTGGCCTACGCCCGACGCATGATTGACCTGAATGACGAAGCCGTCACCGTGATCAGCGGCATCAAAGTCAAAGGCGTGGTGCGTTTCGGCTTTTCCGGAGACTTGGTCCACACCTGGCTGCCCCTCGCGTTGCAGCAGTTCAAATGCTGCTACCCGAACATCCGCATCGAAGCCACGGTAGACCGCAACGCCGCGCTGATCGAGCGCCTGGAAAAGGGCCAGCTCGATCTGAGCGTGTTGCTCAGTGGCAAGGTCAGCGTGGAAGCCCAGGTGTTGTCCACCGTGCCGATGGCGTGGATCGGCCGCCCCGGCGACCAGTTGAGGGCCGGCGAGCCGGTGCAACTGGCGGTGCTGGAAGCGCCGTGTTTCTTCCGCACGGCGGCGATCAATGCGCTGGATGAAGCGGGGATCCCTTGGGAAATCGCCTTTACCACCGCCAACGTGTCCGGCTTATGGGCGGCGGTCAATGCCGGCCTGGGCATCACCCTGCGCACGCAGATGAGTGCACCCCAGGGCCTGGAGGCCATCCGTGCCAGCCAAGCCCTGCCAGCGCTGCCTCCCGTGCATGTGTTCCTCAGCTCAGCCGGGCGCGCCTTGACCCCAGCCGCGACGTGCCTGAAAGACGTGCTGATGCAGACGCTTCACTCACTCTCCAGCACAAACTCGTAATACGCGCGCTTGAACGGTAACGGCATCCCGACCTGGGCGGACAGTGCATCCTGCTCCTCACGGTCTTCATAGACCACTTGCAACGACGGCTTGACCCCAAACACCGCATCCGAGCCCAGGTACGGGTCACCCTCGGTGAACAGGTGCGTAACCAGGCGCGTGTAACCCGGGCGTTCCAGCACGAAATGCACATGCCCCGGCCGCCAGGCCAGGCGCTGGGCGGCGTCGAGCATACGCCCCACCGGCCCGTCGGTCGGCACCGGGTAGCACACGGGCAAAATGGTACGAATCGCGAAATCGCCGTTGGCGTCGGTACGGTAGCGGCCGCGCAGGTTGCCAGTGGGTTGGTCGACATCCTGTCCGGAATACATGCCATTGCTGGCGGTCTGCCAAACATCCAGCACCACATCGGCCACGGGTTGGCCGTGAGTATCCAGCACACGCCCGTGGATCAACGTGGCGTCACCCGGCGTGAACGCCATGTTTTCACCAAAGGCCCGGTCCGGCATGCCGTCGATATAGAACGGCCCGAACACCGTGGTTTCGGTGCCGTTGGCGACTTGGCGGTGGTTGATCTCATCCACCAGCATCGACAGCCCCAGGGTGTCCGACAGCAGGATGAATTCCTGGCGGATAAACCCGTCGCACATATGGCCGGTATCGGTCAGGAAGCGAATGCCCTCCCACCATTCCTCCTCGGTCAGTTCCACCTCGTCGGCAAACGCGTGCAGGTGGCGCACCAGGCTTTGCATGACCTGTTTGAAACGCGGGTCGGGCGCGTTTTCGAAGCTCTTGAGGGCTTGTTGGGTGATCGATGACATGCTGTGCGCGCTCCGAGGCGATGACGGTTACTGATGGAACGCCTCGGTGCGCGCCTTTATTCCATGAAACCTGCTACAGCATCGGCGTACTGCTCACCACCCGCAGCGCCAGGCCCTCATAGGCATCCAGGGTGATGGTGAAATCCCCTTCGGCAGTCAGGTCGCCCTCGACCCGTTCATTGATGATGTCCACCACCGGCCCAGGCGCAATGTCGGGCAGGTGCAAGGTTTCGGTGATGGGTGTCGCGCCAAAGTTGAGCGCGGTGATTTGCGTGCCCTTCCCGGCCGGCAGTTCGTGGACCATCACCAGCAAGCCGGGGTGCTCCACATCCGGTATCAGGATCTGGCGGCTGGCGGCGATGTCATAGGCCCGGCGCACCGCCAGGATTTTCTGCAGCTGCGACGCGAAGGATTCAGGGTCCTGCAACTGGCTGTTCAAGCTGCCATACAAGGTTTTCGAACGCGGCATTTGCCCCGCGGAGAGCACCGCCTCGGGGTTCAGGTCCACCAGGTCATAGGCACCGCGATGAATCCAGCGCGTATCGCCATCGGTCATCAGGTGCACCACCTCATCCGCCGCCAGCGGCAGAGCGCCCACCAGGTCCCAGCCGGACAAGGCAAACACCCCGGGCTGCATCGCGTTGTACATCACCAGCAGCAAATGGATCTGGCGGATTTGCACGATATCGGCGGGCGTGATGGCTTCCAGGTCGCGAATGCCCAGCGCGGCGGTGATGATACTGGCGGTGGTGCAGGACACGCCGTTGGTCACGAACTTGAGGTTGTAAGGGGCGTGTTCACCGGCCAGACGCTCGTACATCTGCTCGCGGATATGCTCGCGCAGGCTGTTGCCGGGGAACGTCTGGCCTTGGTAGGGGTAACTGTCGTGGGCGTGCAAGGTCCAGAAGTGCACCAGTTCCAAAGTCAGTTCGTCGTGGTTTTGCAACGCATGGATCAGCGAGCCGGGGTCGATGCCCTGGCTGTGCATCTCGCGCAGCATCAGGCGCAGGAACTCGGTGTCGCCCATCAACAGCGCATGTTGGTAGGCCGGGCGAGTGATGAAGTCATAGGACAAATCGGCGCCGCCGTGAGACATGGCGGCGATATCGTCGACCGTGAGGTTCAGTTCCTGAAAGCTGAAGCCCCCGGCTTTGCGGATCGCACCGCCGAGCAACTGGTTGCCGGTGATCGACAACGGGTGGCTTTCCGACCACGCGGTGCCGTCCAGCTTGCGCTCCACGCCGAGAAAGCCATTGGCATCCAGGCGCAGGATCTTCGCGCCCATCACATCAATGGCGTGCAGGGCATCGCCAATGATCATCTGTTGCGCTGCAAACGACGGGTCCAGCCAGTTCAGCGACGGCTGGCCCTCCTTGAAATAGTGCAGGTACACCCAGCGACGTGGCTTGCCGTCCACGCCCACCACCACGGGCGTGGCGCTCCAATCGGTTTCCTTCACCCCGGGCTCGAAGAAGATCACCCGCTGCAGTTGGCCGACGATGTAGTGCTTGTCGCGCAGCACGTCGACCTGTTGCGGGCTGAGGTTCTGCGCATCGCGCCCCGGGGTGACGTCAGGCAGGAGCGCCCAGTCTTCTTCGCGGATCTCCACCATGTGGTACAGGCCGGGATAGTCTTCATAGGCCATTTCGGCGAGACGGAAGTCGGCGCCCTTGCCGGTGTGGGACGGGATCACGTCGTCGATGATCACCGCGTTGTGCGCAGCGGCCATGCGCGTCAGGGCCTGCAACTGCGCCTCGGTGCCCAATTGCGGGTCGATCTCGAAGCTGATGCGGTCGAAATTGCCGTCGATGGTCGGCGTGTGTTCGGTGCCCGACAGGCCACCGGACTTTTTCAACGGCCCGTTATGAATGCCCTGGATACCAATCTTCGACAACGCCTGCCACAGCGCCTCATCGCCCAGCGCTTCAAGCACCGTGCCGTTCTCGCGAGTGACGATGGACGCCGGGTACGCGGTGAACCACACCGACGACAACGCTGACGCATCCCGTGGCCGCGTCTGCGCATAGGGTTGCTGCCACAACCGGCCCTGCCCCGAATACAGCCGGGCCCGCTGTCGCGCCGCGTGCAGCATCGATTGCTCCACCAGCCAGTTCACATGGTCCTTGTCCGCCGCCGTCATAAGCCTGATACCTGCCGTCGTGAAGGGTTGCTCGTAAGCATAGGAGCGGCAACGGGCGGCATTCGTTGCATTGGATATCCCGGGCAGTCAGGCCAGTTGCCGATACTGCCTTGGCGTAAACCCGGTCAACGCCTTGAACTGGCGGGTGAACGCGCTGTGATCGGTGTAGCCACATTGCAGCGCCACCTCGGTGATCGGCAGCTCGGTATGCAACAGCCGGTGCGCGTGTTCCAGGCGGACTTTCTGGATCATCTGGCGCGGTGTCAGGTGGAACACGCGCTTGCAGTAGCGCTCCAGCTGCGCCACGGAAATCCCGGCGATGCGGGTCAGTTCACCCAGGGTGACGCGGCGGTTGAAGTGCTGGCGGATGTGTTCATCCACCGCCGCCAGACGCTGGTAGGCCGGGTGGGTTTCGCTGGCCGATTGCAGGTCCACCGAAATACCGGCTAAGCCGATGATCTGACCGGCGTGGTTGTACAGCGGCCACTTGTGGGTCAAACACCAGCCAGGTTCGCGGCTGCCGTACAGGTGCAGTTCCAATTGATCTTCGAGCACCAATCCTTCCTCAAGTACACGTCGGTCCTGTTCGGTGTACCCCGGCCCCAGTTGTGCGGGGAACACGTCGGCGCTGGTCTTGCCCAGCAACGGTTGCAACTGCCGCAGGCCGCAGCGTTGCACCAGGGTGCGGTTGGCGAGCACGTAGCGCGCGTCGACATCCTTGATAAAGATCGCCGCGTTGGGGATCACATCCAGCATCGGCAACAGCTGCGCCACCCCGGCCAACAGCTGCTCGATGCTCTGGGGACGATTGGCTCCATCCCCCTGGCAAAGGGTTGCAAACGCGCTCTGCAGCATGACTTTCACTTCCCGATTCTGGCACCGACGCCGAGCAGATTGCCCCATGCCCAGGGCGCTGTCGAGCGCCGGCAATTGTGCCGAATTCGTCATTCCCGCTTGCGTAAAACATCAATCGCCGCCGAGCTGATCGGTTCACGATGTCGCCACTGCATGCCTATCCAATAACTCACAAGAAGGCGCCAACATGTCAGGTCAAGGCAAGTTCAAGAAACAACTTTCACTGATGGACCTCACCTTTATCGGGCTGGGTGCCATCTTCGGTTCGGGCTGGTTATTCGCGGCCAGCCACGTGTCGGCCATCGCAGGCCCGGCAGGGATTTTTTCCTGGTTACTCGGCGGTTTTGCCGTGCTGTTGCTCGGCATTGTCTACTGCGAACTGGGTGCCGCATTGCCCCGAGCCGGTGGTGTGGTGCGCTACCCGGTCTACTCCCACGGCCCGTTGCTCGGCTACCTGATGGGCTTTATCACACTGATCGCGTTTTCAAGCCTGGTGGCGATTGAAGTGGTCGCCTCGCGCCAATACGCAGCGGCGTGGTTCCCCGAGCTGACCAAAGCAGGTTCCAGTGACCCGACCACCCTCGGCTGGCTGGTGCAGTTCGCCCTGCTCTGCCTGTTTTTCGTCCTCAACTACCGCAGCGTGAAGACCTTCGCCATCGCCAACAACCTGGTGAGCGTGTTCAAGTTCATCGTGCCGCTGCTGGTGATTGGCGTGCTGTTCACCTTCTTCAAGCCGGCGAACTTCCAGGTCCACGGTTTTGCGCCGTTCGGCCTGTCGGGGATTGAAATGGCGGTCTCGGCCGGGGGCGTAATCTTCGCCTACCTGGGGCTGACGCCGATCATCTCGGTGGCCAGCGAAGTGAAGAACCCTCAGCGCACCATTCCCATCGCCCTGATCCTGTCGGTACTGCTGTCCACCGCCATCTACGTGCTGCTGCAAACCGCGTTCCTCGGCGGCGTGCCCACCGAAATGCTCGCCAACGGCTGGGCCGGGATCAGCAAGGAACTGGCCCTGCCTTACCGCGACATTGCCCTGGCCCTGGGCGTGGGTTGGTTGGCCTACCTGGTGGTGGCGGATGCGGTGATCTCTCCCAGCGGCTGCGGCAACATCTACATGAACGCCACGCCGCGTGTGGTGTATGGCTGGGCGCAGACCGGCACGTTCTTCAAGATCTTCACGCGTATCGATGAGAAGTCCGGCATCCCGCGCCCGGCGCTGTGGCTGACCTTTGGCCTGTCGGTGTTCTGGACCCTGCCGTTCCCGTCCTGGGAAGCGCTGATCAACGTGGTGTCAGCCGCGCTGATCCTGAGCTACGCCGTGGCCCCGGTCACCGTCGCCGCCCTGCGCCGCAACGCCCCGGGCATGGCGCGGCCGTTCCGGGTCAAGGGCCTGGGTGTGCTCGGGCCGCTGTCGTTCATCATCGCGGCGCTGATCGTGTACTGGTCGGGCTGGAGCACCGTGTCCTGGCTGCTCGGCCTGCAGATCCTGATGTTCGTGGTGTACCTGCTGTGCGCTCGCTGGGTGCCCACTGCCCACCTGAACCTCAAGCAACAAGTGCGCTCGTCAGCCTGGCTGATCGGCTTCTACGCGGTGACCATCCTGCTGTCCAAGCTCGGCAGCTTTGGCGGCATCGGCGTGATCAGCCACCCGTTTGACACGGTGGTCGTCGCGGTCTGCGCCTTGGGCATCTATTACTGGGGCGCCGCCACCGGCGTGCCAGCGCACCTGGTCCGTCTGGAAACCGAAGACGACGAAAGCGAAGTCGTCAGCGAAGCCCCCTACCGCGCACCGCTGTCCCCGGCCACCCATTGATGGAGCGTTTTATGAAACGGTTGCACGTTATCGACTCCCACACCGGCGGCGAACCCACGCGCCTGGTGATGAACGGGTTCCCCGAACTCACCGGCGCGACGATCGCCGACCAACTGCACAACCTGCGCACCCAGCACGATCAATGGCGCCGTGCCTGCCTGCTGGAACCGCGCGGCAATGATGTACTGGTGGGGGCGCTGTACTGCGAACCCGTCACGCCCGGCGCAACCTGCGGGGTGATTTTTTTCAACAACGCCGGTTACCTGGGCATGTGCGGCCACGGCACCCTTGGCCTGGTTGCCTCGTTGCACCACTTGGGGCGCATCACGCCGGGGGATCACACGATTGACACGCCAGTGGGCCCGGTGACTGCCACCCTGCACGCCGATGGCGCCGTGACCCTGCGCAACGTGCCAGCCTACCGCTTTCGCCATCAGGTGGCGGTCCAGGTTCCGGGCTACGGCGAAGTACTCGGGGATATTGCCTGGGGCGGCAACTGGTTTTTCCTGGTGTCGGAGCACGGCCAGGATTTGGAAATGGGCAACGTCGATGTCCTCACCGACTACACCTGGGCGATGCTCAAGGCCCTGGAAGACCAGGGCATCCACGGGGCGGACGGCGCACTGATCGACCACATCGAACTGTTCGCCGACGACGCCCACGCCAACAGCCGCAACTTCGTGATGTGCCCCGGCAAAGCCTATGACCGCTCACCCTGCGGCACCGGTACCAGCGCCAAACTCGCGTGCCTGGCCGCCGACGGAAAACTGCAGCCGGGTGAAGTGTGGGTACAAGCCAGTATCACCGGCAGCCAATTCGAAGGCCGTTATGAATGGGACGGCGAACACGTGCGCCCCTTCATCACCGGCCGCGCCTACATGACCGCCGACAGCACCCTGCTGATCGACGAGCAAGACCCTTTCGCCTGGGGCATTTGAGCCCCGCCGTCTTTATCTGAACACTGTAAGGAGCAAGAACAATGAGCGACAACATCTTCACCGGCTGCATCCCCGCGCTGATGACCCCGTGCACCGCCGACCGCCAGCCAGACTTCGACGCGTTGGTCGCCAAGGGCCGTGAACTGATCGACATCGGCATGAGCGCCGTGGTGTATTGCGGCTCCATGGGTGACTGGCCATTGCTCACCGAAGCCCAGCGCCAGGAAGGCGTGGCGCGCCTGGTCGCGGCCGGCGTACCGACCATTGTCGGCACCGGTGCGGTCAACAGCCGTGAAGCGGTGGCCCACGCCGCCCATGCCGCCAAGGTCGGTGCCCACGGCTTGATGGTGATTCCTCGCGTGCTGTCCCGAGGTGCTTCGGCGACCGCGCAAAAGGCCCACTTTGCCGCGATCCTCAATGCGGCGCCAAACCTGCCGGCGGTGATCTACAACAGCCCGTACTACGGCTTCGCCACCCGCGCCGACCTGTTCTTCGAACTGCGCCGCGAACACCCCAACCTGATTGGCTTCAAGGAATTCGGCGGCGGTGCCGACCTGCGTTACGCCGCAGAGAACATCACCTCCCAGGACGATGACGTGACCCTGATGGTCGGTGTCGATACCCAAGTGGTCCACGGTTTCGTCAACTGCAACGCCACCGGTGCTATCACCGGCATCGGCAACGCCCTGCCACGGGAAGTGCTGCACCTGGTGGCGCTGAGCAAAAAAGCCGCCAAGGGCGACGCCAAGGCCCGTCGCCTGGCCCGTGAACTGGAAGCGGCGCTGGCGGTGCTGTCGTCGTTCGACGAAGGCTGCGACCTGGTGCTGTATTACAAGCACTTGATGGTGCTCAACGGCGACCAGGGCTACGCCCTGCATTTCAACGAGACCGACGTACTCAGCGATGCCCAGCGCCGCTATGCCGAGCAGCAATACGCGCTGTTCCGCCAGTGGTACGCCAACTGGTCGGCCGAACAGAACCTAGCCTGACCCTGCGCGCCGCTGTGGTTCTCACAGCGGCCCCCCCCTTTTTTTCAGGACGACCCCATGACTCTGACGGGCAAGATGCTGATCGGTCAGCACTCACTCTCTGGCCATCGCGAAGCGATCCGGGCCATCAACCCCGCCACCGACACACCGCTGGAACCGGCCTACGCCGGTGGCAACGGCGAGCATGTCGCTCAAGCCTGCGCCTTGGCCTGGGCCGCTTTTGACACTTACCGCGAAACCTCCCTGGCGGCACGCGCCACGTTTCTTGAAATCATCGCCGACCGCATCGAGGCCCTGGGCGACGAGTTGATCGAACGCGCCGTGGCCGAAACCGGCCTGCCGCGCCCGCGCCTCCTCGGTGAGCGCGGCCGTACCTGCGGGCAACTGCGCACCTTTGCCCGTACCGTGCGCGCCGGTGAATGGCTGGACGTGCGCGTCGACACCGCACAACCCGAGCGCCAGCCGCTGCCCCGTGCAGACCTGCGCCAACGCCATGTACCGCTGGGCCCGGTGGCGGTGTTTGGCGCCAGCAACTTCCCGCTGGCCTTTTCCGTGGCCGGCGGCGATACAGCGTCGGCACTCGCCGCGGGTTGCCCGGTGATCGTCAAGGCCCATGGTGCACACCCGGGTACCAGTGAACTGGTGGGGCGCGCGGTTGCCCAGGCGGTCAATCAGTGCGGGCTGCCAGAGGGTGTGTTTTCACTGCTGTACGGCTCAGGCCGTGAGGTCGGGATAGCGCTGGTGACTGACCCGCGTATCAAGGCAGTAGGGTTTACCGGTTCGCGCAGCGGCGGCGTTGCCTTGACCCAGGCGGCACAGGCACGGCCGGAGCCGATTCCGGTGTATGCCGAAATGAGTTCGATCAACCCGGTGTACCTGTTTGCTGCGGCACTTGAAGCGCGAGCTGAAAGTTTGGCCCAGGGGTTTGTCGCATCGTTGACCCAAGGCGCCGGGCAGTTTTGCACCAACCCCGGTCTGGTGATTGCCATCGCTGGAAGCGGACTGGATCGCTTCATCGGCGCGGCCGGCGAACAACTCGCACAGTGCACCGCCCAGACCATGCTCACGCCCGGTATCTTCAGCGCTTACCAAGCGGGCGTCGGCAGCTTGGCAGCCCATGCCAACGTTGTCGCCAAGGGCCTTCAAGCCCAGGGGCCGAACCAGGGCCAGGCGCATTTGTTCGTGACCCAGGCCAAGGCGTTTTTGACCAACACACACCTGCAAGCTGAAGTATTCGGCGCGGCTTCGCTGGTGGTGATCTGTGCCGATGAACGTGAAGTGCGCGAGGTTTCCGAGCATTTAGAGGGGCAACTCACGGCCACCTTGCACCTGGATGAGGGTGACCTGCCTTACGCCAAGGCATTGCTCCCGGTGTTGGAGCACAAAGCCGGGCGCTTGCTGGTCAACGGTTGGCCGACGGGGGTGGAAGTGTGTGACGCCATGGTCCACGGCGGACCGTTCCCGGCCACCTCCGACTCGCGCAGTACCTCGGTCGGTACGGCGGCGATCCTGCGGTTCCTGCGCCCGGTGTGCTACCAGGACTTCCCCGACACCCTGCTGCCCGACGCCCTGCAACACGGCAACCCGTTGCTGTTGCGGCGGTTGCTCAACGGCCAGAGAGAGGCCTAGGCCATGCCCGATTCCAACCGCCCAGACATCGCCGTCGTCGGCGCCGGTATCATCGGCGTCGCCTCTGCCCTGCAATTGGCGCGTCAGGGCCTGCGGGTCGTGGTGATAGACCCGCAGGAACCGGGCATGGGCGCGTCCTACGGCAACGCCGGGCACCTGGCGACCGAGCAGGTGTTTCCCATCGCCGACGCGTCGATCCTCAAGCGCCTGCCCGCCATGCTGCTGGACCCCATGGGCCCACTGCGCCTGGACTGGAAGTACCTGCCCCGCGCCCTGCCCTGGTTCGTACGCCTGCTGCTCAACCTGCGCCCGGCCAGCTACCGGCGTACCGTGGCGGGTATCCGCGCGCTGAACGAAGGCAGCCTGGGTGCCTGGCAACGTGTGCTGGGGTCTATCGGGCGCCCGCAGTTGTTGCGCGAAGACGGCTCGCTGCTGGTGTATGAACGCGCCGACTCCCGTGCCGCCCTTGATGCGCTGCAGGTGCGCATGCAGCAGCAAAACGTGCCGGTGGCCTACTGGTCTGGCGATGCTATCCGTGAAGCCGCGCCGCCATTGAGCGAGGGTATTCAAGGCGGGCTGTTCTTCCCCGCCACCGGGCATTTTCTCGACCCGTACCAGGTGGTGTGCGAGCTGGTCAGCGCTGCCAAGGCCGAGGGCGTGCAGTTTCTCAAGCAACGCGTGATGGATGGCCGAGTACACGCCGATGGCGTTTCGTTGGTCTGTGATCAAGGCTCCTTCGCGGCGCGCCAGGTGCTGATCGCCTGCGGCGCCCATTCGGCCAAGCTCACCGCTGCGTTGACGGGCAAGCACGTACCGCTGGACACCGAACGCGGTTACCACCTGATGCTGCCCCATGAGCATCAACGCCTGCCCTTCGCCGTTACGTCGCTTGAGCGCAAGTTCATCATGACGCCCATGGCCGGCGGCTTGCGCCTGGCTGGCACGGTGGAATTCGCCGGGCTGGAACGCCCGGCCAACCTGCAACGCGCCTGGCAACTGCACCGCTTGAGCCAGGGCTTGTTCCGCGACGACCTGAGCACCCGCGACGCCACCCCCTGGATGGGCTTTCGGCCCTCCCTGCCGGACTCGCTGCCAATCATCGATCGGGTGTGCGACGGCAAGGTGCTGCTTGCGTTCGGTCATCAGCACCTGGGGTTGACCCAGGCGGCGGTAACGGCGGAAATGATTGGGCAACTCGCTTCAACGGCCCCGACATTCTCAGGCTTGCCTGCGCTTGCGCCCTATCAACTGGACAGGTTTTGAGAAGCCCTCAATAGCGCGTCGGCCATCTCCTGGATCTCATCGCGCATGTGCAAGGTATCCAGCCAATGCGTCGGGATACCCGCTACGCCGTAAAAAGCGCCAGCCAGTTGCCCCACAATGGCGGCCGTGGTGTCGGCATCGTTGCCCAGGTTGGCCGCCGCCAACACGGCGTCAGCAAAGCTGTGGGTGTGATGAAAACACCAGAACGCTGCTTCGAGTGCCGCCACCGAATACCCCGAGCCGATGATGTCCTCACGGGGTTTGTCGCGGTACTCACCGCGCGCGATGGCCTCGACTTTTGGCGCGCTCAGTAGGGTTTGAGAGAGGTTTAAAACCTGTTCCTTGGGTAGACCGTCCAAGGCATTTGATAGCGCCTCGGCCAGCAGCCAACAACATTCAATGGCCTCTTGGGCGGCGTGGGTCGTTCGAGAACTTTCCCCACTGTAGAAGCGCACCTTCTCTCGGTCCGGGAAATAGAGCAGCACCACCGGTGCCAAGCGCATCAGCGAACCATTGCCCGCAGAAAACGGGTCGGTAGAGCCCGCAAACGGGTCACCGTCCTCCTGATACTTCGCCAACGCGGTACGCACCGTCAGGCCGATATCAAAACACTCGCCCGTTGCGCTCAAATAGCCCCACGTCCACCAGTTCAGGTAACGCCCCATCTGGTCCGCAGCATCGAAGCCGCCCTTGCGTATCAGGCTCTCGGCGAGGCACAGCGCCATCGACGTATCGTCGGTCCATTGGCCACACTTCAGGTTGAACGGGCCACCGCCCACCATATCCACCAGGGGTTCAAACGAGCCCCGAGGCATGAACTCAACGGTGGTGCCCACCGCATCACCGCACGCCAACCCCAGCAAACTCCCGCGATAGCGGTCTACACACGTAACAGACATCAGCATTCCTTGATAAAAAGCCCATCCCGACAAACAGGGGCCATGCTACTTGACCAACCGTTTCTCCTTGGAGGGGCGATATCCGAAATACGCGCTGTAACACTTGCTGAAATGACTCGGCGACACAAACCCGCACGCCACCAGCACGTCCACCTGTGACAGCTCGGTGTGCTGCAACAGCCGCCGCGCCTCGGTCACCCGCAATTCCATGTAATAGCGTTGCGGGGTGGTGCCCAGTTGTTCCTTGAACAGCCGCTCCAACTGACGGCGCGAGCGACCGGCGTAGACCGCCAACTGGTCCAGCTCCAACGGTTCTTCAAGGTTGGAATCCATCAGCTTGACCACTTCGCGCAGGGGGGCGCTGACGCAGACGTTTTCGGTGGGTTTGATGCGCCGGTAGCGTGACTCTTCAAAGGACAGAATGTCTTCTATGCCTTCGACCAATGCCTTGCCGTGCAGGCTTTTGATCCAGTCGAGCGCCATATGGAAGGCGCCCGAAGGGCTGGAGGCCGTGAGGCGGTCGCGGTCGATCACGTAGGGTTCGCTGGTGACCTGCGCCGCCTTGGCCACTTCCGCCAGCGCCGGGCGGTGTTCGGGGTGGATGGCGCAGCGGTAGCCTTGCAGTAACCCGGCGCGGCCAAGGAACCACGAGCCATTCCACAACCCGGCAAGGTTCACGCCGTGTTCAGCGGCGCTGCCCAGTAACTGGTTGAAGTCATCACTGGCCTTGAGCTCGGTGCGGAAACCGCCGCAGATCACCAGCAGGTCAAGGTCTTGCAGCACCGCCGGCACAAGGCGCGCATCCGGGCGGATCACCAGGCCCAGGTCGCTGATGACTTCGCCATCGTCCCAGCCGAAGGTGCGTGTGGCGAACAGTTGCGGGCGCAACAGGTTGGCGGTCACCAGGGTGTCGAGGGTCTGGGTGAAGGCCGGCAGGGAGAAATGTTCGAGCAACAAGAAGCCGACGCGGGTGGCCGGCGTCGGCTGTTGCGGGTTTTCGTTCAGGTAGCGCAGGTTCTTGCCTTTCATGCCACCGCTGAATTGGCGTCTTTCCATCGAGGGTTGGCCCACTCTTATTGTTGATGCAGTGGGCGCTATCTTAGAGGATTGGCGAGCCAAAGCGGCTAAATCGTGGCATCCAGTTATCGAGGATCTTCGCGGAGGCCAGGATATGGTGCGCATGCCCGATCAGCAGGCGGCGCGGCACAAAGCCGATGTAGCGTGAATCGGCGCTGTTGTCGCGATTGTCCCCGAGCATGAAGTAGCTGTCGGCCGGCACCACCACCGGGCCGAAGTCTCGTGCAGCACGCACCGCCGGCATGAACTGCACCGTGCGCCGGCTGCTGCTGGCCAGTTCAGTGAGCTTGATGCCCGGGATGGTTTGCCCCGGCCCCATGGGCTCGCTGATCGCCTGTTCATCCTGATAGGTGGCTGGCACACCGTTGACCCACAGCACCTCGTCCTTCATTTGCAGGGTGTCGCCGGGGATGCCGACGATGCGTTTGATCAGGCGCTCGCCGTCCTTGGGCGAGGAAAACGTCACCACATCGCCGCGTTGCGGGTTGCCCAACTCGGCCAGGGAGATGTCCGTGAGTGGCAGCTTGAGGTCATAGGCCACGCGGTTGACCAACACCACATCGCCTTCCACCAGGGTCGGGCGCATGGAGCCGGAGGGGATCGGGTTCCAGTCGGCCAACGAGGTACGGAAGATGCCGAAGCACAGCCAAAAAATGATCGCGTAACGGTACTTGCTCAGCCAACGTCGCATACATCCTCGCTCTGCATCAATCGGCGTAGAGCAGTGTCTACGCCAGCCACGGTCACTTTTGGCAACAATCATTGCCCGACATGAAGATTACATTAAGGCACAAGGCCTGGCGTGCAATGCACGGTATAAACGGCTGATCTTCATAAAGCCGGTGCTCTGCAAAGCCCTGTGCTGAGCACTCACAGCCCCATCTGATACGGTTTTTTCTTTTGCATCTGCGTCTGTATCGAAATCTGCCTCGGGCGGACAATGGCGTCACTCCCGACACCCGTGTCGAGCGCGGCAGGAATCTCCCCGCCGTCCCCTTCCCTTCGGAGGCCTTATGACCAAGATGGCACTTTTCCTGTTCGGCTTTCTGGTGCTGACCATCGGCATCGGCCTGCTGGCGACCATCTCGCCGGTTTAAGCAGTACTCAGCGGAACGTCACCATTTCGAAATCCGCCGAGGTGCCCGCGGCCTGCGCCGCCAGGTCGCTGATCGCAATTGTGCGCACCTGCACGCCCTCATTCCACGGGTTGGTGTAACTGAGCTGGCCACTCGCCGGGTCGATATGGATGATCGCGAAGGCATGCCCGTCACCTTTGGACCAATCGCCATTCCGCGCCGGTTTGCCGCCGAACACGATAGCCGCCCGGCTGCCGACCCCACTCGCATGGCTCAACAGAAACTGGGTGATGTCCTGGGGCGAACTGTGGGCGTCGGCCAGGCGCTGGTGATCACCGTACTGACCCGCCAGCAGCTCCATGACCTTGTTGGTCGGCAGCGAGCCCTTGGCCGGGTCGAGGTGGAAGTACTGGAACATCGCCCCTACCACCGCCGCCGCGGGCGCGTCGCCCTTGCCATATTGGTCGAGGTCGGCGGCTTGCAGGTGGAACACCGTTGAAGGCGCGCCCGGCAGGCTCACATTGAAACTGCCGTCCGCATTGAGCGTGACGCCGCGTTGCAGGATCTGCGCGCCCATCTGGGTGTTGGAAAACGCCTTGACCACCGAAATGCCCACACAGTCGCCTTCGCTGGTCTGGTTCAGGTGGGTGCCGATCGGCTGGGTGATGGGGTTGCCGGCCAGGGCGGGCTTCCAGGGGCCGGCGTCGATCACGCTGCCCTTGGCGTCGCGCTGCAAGGCGCGAATGCTGCCGTCGGCGCTGTAGCTGCCGTCGCTCAGGGAAGCGACGATGTTTTTCACGTCGGTGTTGAGGTTGTCACGCGCTCCGCCATCACGCTGCATCGTCGCCTGGAACGCCTGGGCTGCTGTCGTGATGCGCTGGCGGGTGTCGGCATCAGGCCGGCCGCCGCGGCTGCGGTCAAGCTCGGTGATCAATTGGTGGTACGTGGTTTCAATGGCGCGGATGCCGACGAGGTTATCGGCATGGGCGGCGACGGACGCCGCCATGAGCACAGCAAGGACGAGGGGACGCTTCACACTCGGGTTTCTCATAGAAGGATTCTGAAGCGATACTTCGAACCCGACGCCCGTTCAATCGCTTCGTGCCGCAACATCCCGTAGCAGGCCTGACATGCAGCGCCGAGCATGCAGTAGCCCGTCAAACCCCGTCAATGGCGGCACGCGGCTATATCAGCTGGCAACCAGCATCGGGTACAACGACACCACCAACAGCGCCGCCATCGACCAGTTGAACAGTCGCAGCCAGCGCGGCTCGCGCAACACGTTGCGCAGCCCGCTGCCACACACCACCCACACACAGACACTGGGCAAGTTGACCACGGCAAACACCAGGGCAATCACCAGCACATTGGTCACGTAGCCCTCAGCCGGCGTGTAGGTGGTGATCGCCCCCAGCGCCATGATCCAGGCCTTGGGGTTGACCCACTGAAAGGCTGCGGCGCCCAGGAACGTCATCGGCTTGCCCTGTGCATCACTGCCCTCGGACATGCCTCCGGCGTTGGCGATTTTCCACGCCAGATACAGCAAGTAGGCGGCGCCGGCATAACGCAATACGGTGTAGGCCCACGGGAACACCTTGAACACCTCGCCCAGCCCCAGCCCGACCGAAATCACCAGCAGCATGAACCCCACGCTGATCCCCAGCGCATGGGGCATGGAACGGCGAAAACCGAAGTTCACCCCCGACGCCAGCAGCATGGTGTTGTTGGGCCCCGGCGTGATCGACGACACAAAGGCGAACAGCACAAAGGCCGACAACAGGCTGGTAGACATGAACATGGTGCGGCATCCAGGCGATGAGGTATGCCTGCGACAGTAGTGGTTTCTGGATCCAACCGCCCCGTACAGCTAGGGGCGGATCGAGGAATACACTTTGGCGCACTCGAGAAACCGGCGACAGTGCGCTGCGGTTTGCTCGGTGCACTCGATCATCGGCAGGTGGCCGATGCCGTCGAGGATCTCCAGGTGCGCATGGGGAATGCCCGCCAGCCAGGTGTGCGCGCTGGCCACTGGCACCATGCGGTCTTCGCGGCCCCACAGGATCAGGCTGGGCACCCGCACCTGGGGCAGCCAGGGTTCCAGGCGCGGGCTGTCGGAGAAGTTGGCGAAGATCTCAGTCAAGGCCTCGCGCCGGCGGATGTAGGTGTGTGCTTCGGCGGCCAGCAGCACTTCAGGAATGTAGGGTGGCGCGGCCATGGTCATGGCGAAAAAGCGGTCGAACTGTGCCCGTGAATGAATCAGGAACGGGTTGTCGCCGCGGTTGACCAGTTCTTCCACTTCGTTCGGTTGCGGCAAGCGCACACCCGCCGCACCGATCAGCCCCAGGGAAATCACGCGCTGCGGGTAATGGGTCGCCAACCAGGTGGCCACATAGGCGCCCATGGAACTGCCGATCACATGCACCTTGTCGATGTGACACGCGTCCAGCAACGCCACCATGCGCCGCGCCTGTGCCGCGATGCTGTAGTCGCCGCCTGCCACAAAGGCATTTTTACCGTGGCCGGCAAGGTCCGGGATCAGCAGCCGGTAGTCGTCGACAAAGTGCCGGGCAAACCCCAGCCACACGCCTTTGTCGGCACTGAACCCATGCAGCAGCAACAGGGCTGGCGCGTGACGCTCCCCCCCTTGGTAAGTCGCCAGGGTCATGCCCTTGATCGGCACGGTGATCGCCTTGAGCCGCGAGCGCCGCGATTCGACACGGGCGATGACCTCGAACAGCACATCCCCCACCCGTGGGTACGTCCACCACACGCACGCGGCAACGATGGCAAGCAAAGCAACCACGACAAGCATCAAGGCATCTCCGACAGCGAGGTGAATAAACGGATGGCAGGCAATCGCGGGCGCACTGCAATTGGATTGCCTTCACTGATCGGTATACTTGCGCACTTCGCTTGAATCGGCGCTGAACACATCACGAAAGGAAGAAAGATGGGTAAACGGTTCCCGACCAACCTCCCGGGAACCGTTTATCAGGCCTGACAGCGCCCGTCACTCAGTTCTGCGGCCGTTGCTTGGTCGAATCCAGCTCGGCTTTCTTGGCGGTGCTGATTTCGGTGATCTGCGCCGACTTGGCGATCGCCAGGTCAAAGGTGTCCTGCATCTTGGCGATGGCATCGGTCGAGGTGCCGTTCAAGCCACCGTTGGCCGCCCAATCGAAGTTCCACACGCCGGACAGGTTATCGGCACCGGCCACGTCGTGGGTTTCGATGGCGGTGAATACGTCCGGATGACGCTCCATGTACTTGGCCGCGTCGGACACATTGGCGGGCACCTTGCCAGAGGCATTGTTAGCTAGCTGTGTCAGCTCTTGCTTGGTAATGGCCGACTTGCCGCTCTGGCGCATGTAGTCGGCGATCACCTTGCTGGACTTGGCGATGTTCAACTTGTCATCGAACGAGGACGGTGAAGACTTTGGCGTGCTCGGCCCGCCGGTCGCGGGCGTTACGGTAGTAGACATCGGCGCTGCTCCCTCAATGAAACGAATGAAATCGTCGTGCTGACGATACCCCGTCGCGGACGGTAGCATGGGCAATGGGCCATTAATCACCCGCTTCACAACAATTCACAAGAACCGGAATATTTCGCGGGCAGCGACCAACTGTTGGCCGCTGCCCTGCCCGCCTTTCTCAGGCAACCGCCGAGGTCGCCACAAAGTGACCGGGGCTGACTTCCCGATAACTCATGGCTTGCGCACGGTGATTCACATCGTAGATGCGGCTCGGCACCGCCTCCTCCATCAAGCTGAAGGGCGTCCTGGCCGCGTTGAGGTCTGCCGACGGCACGGCGCTCAGCAATTTTTGCGTGTAGGCGTGCTGCGGGTTTTCGAACACCGCACGGCGCGGGCCGATTTCAACAATGCGTCCGTGGTACATCACCCCCACCCGGTGGCTGACGCGCTCCACCACCGCCAGGTCGTGGGAGATAAACAGAAACGCAATACCCATGTCCCGTTGCAGGTCCTGCAGCAGGTTGATCACCTGGGCCTGGATCGACACGTCCAGCGCCGACACGGCCTCATCGGCGATGATCAGCTTGGGCGACAGGGTCAGCGCCCGTGCAATGCAAATCCGCTGGCGCTGCCCACCCGAGAACTCGTGGGGGTAACGCTGGGCATGCTCGGCCGACAGCCCGACCCGCTCCAGCAAATCGCGCACGATCTTGCGCGCCGCCTCGCCTTGGGCAATCCGGTGCACCTGCAGCGGTTCCAGCAGGCTGTCCTCGATGGTCAGGCGCGGGTTCAACGACGCATAGGGGTCCTGGAACACCATCTGGATATCCCGGCGCAGGCGTTGCATGCCGCCCTTGTTCAGGCTGGCGAGGTTCTGGCCGCCGAACCGGATGTCCCCGCCCTGGATCGGCATCAGCCCGGCCACCGCGCGGGCGCTGGTGGACTTGCCACACCCGGACTCACCCACCAGGGCCAGGGTTTCTCCCGGGTAGATATCGAAGTCGATCCCTTCGACCGCATGCACCCGGCGCTGGACCTTGCCCAGCAGTCCGCCCTTGAGGTCGTAGCGGATGGACAGCGCCTTCACGCTCAGGATCGGCGCACCGGCGTAGTCAGGCGCCAGCGGCGGCAATGCTTGGGTTGGCTCGGTGTTGTCCTCAATCAGTGCAAACTTGGCCGGCAGCGACGTGCCGCGCATCGAGCCGATCTTCGGCACCGCCGCCAGCAACGCCTGGGTATAACGCTGCGTGGGCGCCAGCAACACCTCGCGGGCCGCGCCGTGTTCGACGGTCTCGCCCTTCTTCATCACCATCACCTGGTCGGCCACTTCGGCCACCACGCCCATGTCATGGGTGATAAAGATCACGCCCATGGCCAGGTCGTCTTGCAGCTCCTTGATGATCCGCAGGATCTGCGCCTGCACCGTGACATCCAGCGCCGTGGTCGGTTCGTCGGCGATCAGCAGCGTCGGTTCACACACCAGCGACATGGCGATCATGATGCGCTGGCGCATGCCGCCCGACAGCTCGTGGGGATAGCGGCCCATGACCTGCCGGGCATCGGGGATGCGCACCAGGTCGAGCATGCGCAAGGCCTGCGCCTCGGCTGCCGCGCGGTTGCAGCGTTTGTGCAGCACGATGGCCTCGGTGAGTTGGGCGCTGATCTTGAACACCGGGTTGAGCGAAGTCATCGGCTCCTGGAAGATCATCGACATGGCCGCCCCCCGCAGGCGGCGCAACACCGACTCGGGGGCGTTGACCAGGTCGATGGTCTCGTTGTTGCGGGTGTGCAACTCCATCGAGCCGGACAACACGCGGCCACCGGCGCGTTTGACCAGCCCCATCATGGCCATCGATGTGACGGACTTGCCCGAGCCGGACTCGCCGACAATGGCCAGGGTCTGGCCACGCATGACCTCGAAGGACACATCGCGCACCACGGCGGACTCACTGCCCCGCGGCCCGAACCCGACACTCAGGTTACGCACACGGGCTACCAGATTCTGTTCCATGCCTGCTCCTTTAATCGACGATGCGCGATACGGCGGCATCCAGGTCGGCACGCGAACGGGCGACGTGTTGCCGGTGCTGGGCGACCCATTCACGGTCCTGCTGCAGCTCGCTGCTGGCGACTGCCAGCAGGCGGCTGACTTCACCAGGGCCAACGCCACCGGTGGAGGTACGCGTTTCGACAAAACGCCGAGGGTTCAGGGCATCACGGACCTGCTCGTCGGAATAACCCAGGGTGGAGCCGATGGTTTCCAGCGCCGCCTCATCCAGCGCCGCCCCCGTGACAGCGCCCGGCGCCACGCCCGCCACCAGGCAGTTGCGCACCAGCCGCGCCACCACGTGATGCACCTGGCGGAACGAGACACCCCGCTCACGCACAATCACGTCGGCCAGGTTGCTGGCCGTGCACCAACTGCCGGACAACAGCTCGGCCATGCGGTCTTCATGCACCACCAGGGTTTCAATGATGCCGGTGAACAGGTCCAGCATGCCTTCGGTGGTGGCGAGGGCGTCGTGGATCAGCGGCAGGTCGCGCATGGCCTGGTCGCCGGTGCCTTCGGAGCGAAAGGTGGCCAGCGCGGTGCTGAGCCAGGTCACCGAACCGCCAGCGGCTTTTTTGATGGTCTCCAGGCCGCTGGGGTTTTTCTTCTGCGGGAAAATACTGCTGGTGCCGCAGTAACCGTCGTGGCTTTCCACCGTCGCAAACTCGACGCTGGACCAGATGTGCAGGTCGGTGGCCAGGTCATTTAGGTCGGCCATGACAAAGGACAGCGCGCCGATGGTTTCTGCCGCATACCAGGCTTCGCGGCCCAGCTTGGAGTTTTCCACCAGGCTGTCGAAACCCAGCAAGTGCGTGGTGCGCTCACGGTCCAGCGGCCAGGATGTACCCGCCAGGCCTACCGCGCCCAACGGGTTGCGGTTGACTCGGGTATAAGCGTGCATCAACCGGCTGAAGCTGTCGTGCAGGCGCGAGGTAAAGCTCAGCAGATAGTGGCCGAACACCCAGGGCTGGGCGTGCTGCATGTGGGTGTAGCCGGGCATGATGGTGCCGGCGTGCTGCGCGGCTTTCTCGATCAAGGCCACCTGGAACTCATTGATACGCTCCAGCACTGCCAGGATGCGCGTGCGGTCATACAGCCGGCGCACCGTCGCGCCCTGGTCGATACGGCTGCGGCCGGTGTGCATCTGGCCGGCGGAGTCTTCACCGATCCTGGCGAACAGGTAGGACTCGACTTGTAGCAGAAAACTGCCTTTCTTCACATCGAAGGGGAAATCTGCCGAGGACATGTCCCGTATGCGCCGCAACTCGGCGAGGATGGCCTGCCCGACCGGCCGCGACAGGATCTTCTGTTCGACCAGCATCACCGTGTGGGCCAGGTCGACTTCGATGAACTCGTGGAACTGGCGTTTCTCGGTCTCCAGGGCCGGGATGTCGTGGTACTTGACCATGCGCTCGGCGGGAGGCGCGCTCAAACGGGCGTCGGTCAACAAGGTTTCGCTGGCATGTGCATTAGACATTTTCAATCACCGCTCACTGAATTCTACATTCTTGAAATCGAGGGTCCCTTCGTAATCCACGTCGAGACCGTTCAAACCTTTGCGCAAACCCATCACTTGTTCCTGATCGAACAGCGGCAGGTTGTCAGGGTCCTGCTCCCACAAGATCTGCTGGATCTGGCCGTAATAGGCCATGCGTTTCTGCTGATCCAGCTCGCGTGCGGCCAGCTGGAGCAGCGTGTCCACCTCGGGGTTGCTGTAGCCGGTGAGGTTTTGCGGGTCACCGCTGGACAGCTTGCGGCGCAGGCGGATATCGGCGTCCGACAGCCCGGTGCCGAGCAACCACATGTTTGCGTCGTTGGAGCCTTTGCCGGTGCCTTTGCCGGGCTCCGGGCGGTACAGGTTCTTCTGGTAGGTGGCCCACTCCCACACCTTGAACTCGGTTTTCAGCCCCACGGCATTCAGGTAGCCCTGCACCACCTCGGCGACCTGGCGATCCTTGGTGTAGCGTCCGGCCGGGGTCCACAGCACCACCGTGCCGGGGTAGCCGCCCGGGTACACCTCATTGATGATCTGCCTGGCTTTCTGCGGGTCGTACTGCACCGGGGCAAACGCACGGCGCGCCTGGGTGCCTTCGGGAAAGGGCCCGGTGGGCACCTTGCCGTAGCCGAGCAGCACCTTGTTGACCAGGGCCTGGCGGTCGATGGCCAGGCTGACCGCACGGCGAATGCGCGGGTCGTCAAAGGGCGGCTTGGTCAGGTTCATTTCAAAGAACACCTGGAAGGTGCTGGGCACGCGCAGCAATGTGGACGTGTTCAGCGCCTTCAGTTCCATTGCGGCTTCAGGTGACAGGTTGGCGGCGATGTCGGCATTTTGGGTGCGCAGTTCGATCACCCGCGAAGCGTCTTCCTTGACCGGGCGGAACACGATTCTCGACGGCTTGCCCGGCTCGCCGAAAAAGCCGTTGTTACGCTCGATCACCGCCTGGTCATTGGGAATCCAGCTGTCGAAGACGTAAGGCCCGGTGCCGACCGGGTGATGCCCGTAGGCCCTGCCGTACTTGGCCACCGCCGCCGGGCTGCTGATGGACGAAGATTGCTTGGCGAGCAACTCCAGCATGGTCGGTGACGGATGCTGCGTGGTGATCCGCAATTCGTAGGGCGCTACCGCGTCGACCGCCACGATGTCGGCATAGTAGGAACGGTGGGGCGAACCGAGCTTGGGGTCGCGAATCCGGTCGAGGTTGAACTTCACGGCCAGGGCGTTGAAGTCGGTGCCGTCATGAAACTTGACGCCTTGGCGCAGCACGAACGTCCATTGCTTGCCGTCTTCGGTCCTCGACCAGGACTGCGCCAGGTCAGGCATGAAACGTTCATGGTCGTGCCCTTCCCACGCGACCAGGCGGTTGAAGACATGATCGATCACGTTGTAGGACGGCACGCTGCGCGAGATGGCCGGGTCCAGGGTGTCGATGTCCGAGCCCTGCACGAAGGTGATCTGGCCTTGCTCTTTTGCCTGGGCAAAAGCGGCGTTGCCTGTCGACAGCGCCAGTACATTGAATGCAAGCAGGCTGCCGATCAGCGCTGCCAGGAGTTTTAAACGCCCCATCAGAGTTCTCGCTGAAAAATGGGTGAGTGTTCGGGTGCAAGCACCGCGCCGATCGCGGTCACGCATTGCGTGACTTGGGATCGATGTAATCGCGCAGTGCGTCGCCCACAATGTTGAAGCTCAAGATGGTCAGGACCAGGGCGCACCCCGGCGCCAACAGGATGTAGGGGTGGGTGGTCAGCAAGGGCCGCGACTCGGCAATCATCGAGCCCCACTCCGGTGTCGGTGGTGGTGGGCCCAGGCCGAGGAAGCTGAGCCCGGAGCCGATCAGGATGGCTTCGGCCAACGACACGGTGGCCTGGATGATCACCAGCGAGCCGATGTTGGGCAGGATGTGCACCCACAGCAGGCGCAGGTCGCTGACGCCAATCGACTTGGAGGCCAGCACGAACTCGCGGTTTCTCAAGGCTGCCACCGGCCCGGCAAAGAAGCGGACGTAGATGGGAATGCTGGAGATGGCAATGGCCAGGGTCAGGCTCAGAATGCTGTTGCCCGCCACGGTAATCACCAGAATGGCCACCAGCGTGCGGGGGAAGGCGATCATGGCGTCCATGACACGCATGACCAGGCTGGCCAGCGCACCGTTGTAGTAACCGCATGCCGCGCCCACCGCGACCCCAATCAACATGGCGATGGCCACGCTGGACAGCGCCACAGTCAAGGTAATGCGCGCGCCCCACAGCACACGGCCGAGCAAGTCACGGCCCATCTGGTCGGTGCCGAACAGGAAGTCGCTGCCGGGGCTGACCAGGGAGCGGGACAAGTTGATCTTGGTCACCGCATCCCAATCAAAGAACAACGGTGCGCACACCGCAGCGGCGGCCATGATCACAATCACGACCAATGCACTGAAGGCGAACCAGCGCTGATGGGAGACAAGGAAACGAACAAACCCTGGCCGACGCTTTTTTGAAGTAAGCATGCTGGCCTCAGTTGTAGGTGATGCGAGGGTCGAGGATGCCATAGACCAAGTCCACCATTAAGTTGATGATGACGACCAAGGCGGCAAATACCAGTACCGTGCCTTGAACCACATAAATATCCCGCGCCATGATTGCATCAATTAAAAACCGCCCCATGCCCGGCCAGGCAAATACGGTTTCGACAATAACCGCCCCGCCCAACAGCCGACCAAAGTCCATGCCAAATACCGTTACCAACGGAATAGCCGCATTGGAAAGTGCATGTTTTATAACTACCTTATAACTGGGCACACCTTTGGCGTAGGCCGTGCGTATATAGTCTTCCTGCAATACATCCATCATCGTGGAGCGGGATAACCTGGAGAATGTCGCCACATACGGCAGGCCCAATGTCAGCGCGGGCAATATCAAGTGCTGCCATCCGCCGCGTCCCGTGGGCGGCAACCAGCCCAGGCTGGCGGAGAAGATCGACATCAGGATCAGCCCGAGGAAGAAACCGGGTACCGAAATGCCCAACACGGCGAAGGTGGTCAATGAGCTGTCCAGCAACCCTCGAGGCCTCAGCGCGGCAATGATGCCTAGGGGCACGCCGATGACCACGGCCAGCAACATGCCTGCTGCCGTCAGTTCAAGGGTGGCCGGGAGCGTTCTTGCAATGCCTTCCAGTACCGGAGTAAACGTCTGGAAAGATTCGCCGAAATCGCCACTGACGACATTCTTTATATAGATGAAGTATTGATTGACGAGTGGTTTATCCAACCCGTAGTTGATGCGTATCTGCGCTATATCCTCTTCCGTCGCATCCGGGCCTGCCGCTAGTTGTGCGGGATCGCCCGGAATGAAATGCATGACCAGGAATATCACAACGGACACACCTAATAGCATGGGGAAAAGGAGTAATAACCGACGCAAGGTGTAGTTCAGCACGTGGCATCCTCTTTTTTTATTTTACGATCACGTCGCCCACGATTTAAGCTGGGTTGCGATCGATTAAAACGACGCAACTAAATGATCGCCCCGTTACATCCCGATAGCAAACCGGCACGCTGTTGGACGCACATAACAAAATGTTATACGCTCGAAAAAATGCCTCTTTCCTATTTAGCGCCGAGCCGAACAATGAAACTCAACCCCCGCCAACTGGAAGCCTTCAGGACGGTGATGCTGACCGGCAGCATGACCATCGCCGCAGAAGCCCTGCAAGTCAGCCAGCCCGCCGTCAGCCGGTTGATACGTGACCTCGAGACGGCGTTGTCGATCCGGCTGTTCCGACGTGAAGGCAACCGGCTGATCCCCGGGGCCGAAGCCCAGGTACTGTATGCCGAGGTCGACAAGTTCTATCAGGGCATCGAGCGCATCGAGCGTGTAGCGCAAGACCTGGTCACGTTGCGTACGGGCACCTTGCGCATCGGCGCCATGAGCACATTGGGCTTGAGTGTGGTGGCCGAGGGCGTTTGCCGCTTCGCCCGCCGGCATCCGGAAGTCAGAACCTCGCTGGATGTACGCAACTCCCTGGGCATTCTGGAATTGACCTCGGCCAACCAGCTGGACATCGGTTTTGTGCAGATCCCCTCGGGCGAGTACCCCGGTATTTTTGCCATTCCCTTGCCGCCGATCAGTGCGGTGTGCGTGATGCCGAAAGAGGATGTGCTGGCCAGCAAAAGCGTGGTGACCCTGGACGACCTGCACGGGCGGCGGCTGGTGACGATGAACGCGAACAACCCGTTGCAGCGCCGCATCCGCTCCGCGATGGAGGCACGCGGTGTGGTTGGGCATTCGTCGGTGGAAACCACGGCGGCCCATTCGGCATGCGGGATGGTCGCGGGTGGGCTGGGCATTACGATCTGCGATCCCTTTACGGCGTCCTACACGAAATACCCGGGGATCACGTTCCGCAAACTCGACCAGGACATCCCGTTCGAAGTGTCCATCGTGTTTCCCGGCCACCAGCAGCGCTCACAGCTGGCGTCGGATTTCATGCGCGTGATGGAGACTATCTTCAAGTCGGAATTCGTTTCCTTGATTCCACGCGAAGCCTATTGACCCAATTCTCCTGGGAGCTGAACCATGTGGAATATTCGCTGCATCGCACTGATTGCTTTACTGGGCGTCCCGACCTTGTCCTTCGCCGCTCCCGACATCCAGGTCGGCTTTTCACCGGAGGGCACCGCCCGCCAACTGGTGCTCGACACCCTCGGCAGCGCCCAACACAGCATACAAATGCTCGCCTACTCCTTTCAGGCCACAGACATCACCCAGGCACTGGTGGAGGCCAAACAGCGCGGCGTGAACGTGCGTGTGGTCATCGACAAAAAACGCAACCTGGGCAAGGCCAGCAAGAAAGCCATGGATTTTGTGAGCCGCAACGGCGTGGAACTGCGCACCAGCGATCATTTCCACCTGCAGCACGATAAAACCCTCATCGTCGACGGCACCACGGTAGAGACCGGCTCGTTCAACTACGCCGCCTCGGCCGAAACGCTGAACTCGGAGAACGTGGTGGTCATCCGTAATCAGCCGGAAGTGGCGCGCCAGTATGTGGAGCACTGGCAGTCGCGGTGGGCGCTGGGTGTGCCGTATTCGGCGCGGTGATCGGCTGGCCCTCCAGACAAACAGGGTGTGCATCAAGCATCGTTGAGGCCTCGCTGCCTCACCAACCCTTCCAGCGTAAAGCGTGCCTGCATCAGCACCACGTCACGCACCTGCACCATTTCTGCCTGACTGATTTCGGTCCACTTCAAGGCCGCGAGCAACTTGGGCTTCTGCACTCGAAACGCCAGGCCTTGAGTGAACAGCGCCATCGAATGAATCACGGTGCGATCGTCCTCGACCGCAAAACCGGCCAGGCGCGCGATAAGTTGGCGGATCACCCGGCCGATGCGCGCCTTGAAGCGTTCTTCAAACGCCATCGTCGCGCTTTCCGGGCACAGGCCGGCCTGGTGGCGATCAAGGAAAGCGCGCCATGCGCTGGTCTGGGGGCTGTCCTGGATCGTCGACACCACCGTGCCCAGGATGCCCAGTGACGCATCGATGAGGACCGCATCGTCGGTTCCGTCATCGGCCAACGCGTGCTCGGCAGCTTCCACGGAGGGCGCCATCTTGCGCCACAACAGCGCGATCAAGTGTTCGACACACTCCAGGTACACGCCTTCCTTGCCATCAAAGTAGTACTGGATCGCAGGCGCGTTGACCCCGGCCGCGCTGGCGATGTCGCGGGTGGACGCGCCTTCGTAGCCACGCTCGCCAAATACCGCGACCGCCGCCTCGACAATCCGCGCGCGGGTTTCTTCACCGCGCTGGTAACCACCTTCGGCGGCAGGTTTATGTCGTGCCATGTGCAGCTCCCTGTCAAGATCGGATCAAAATATACCAGTTGACAAAATTTCGCGAAAAAAGGAATTTATTCCACCTGTTATAAATTTGGAGCGACCTCGATGTCCGCTGCACCGCCCTCCCCTCAGGTCATTCCTGAAGACACCGTCAACGGCCAACGCGGCAAGGCCCGGCGCATCCTCCTGACACTGGCCACCGTGGCCCTGCTGATCGGCCTGGGTTGGGGCGCCTGGTGGTGGCTCACCGGCCGGTTTATCGAAACCACCGACGACGCCTACCTGCAGGCAGACAGCATCAGCATCGCGCCGAAGATCAATGGCTACGTCGCCGACGTGCTGGTGGCCGATAACCAGAACGTGAAGCGCGGCGACGTGCTGGTGCGCCTGGATGCGCGCAAATACCAGGCAGTGAGCGACGAAGCCACGGCCACCATCGCCGCACGCAACGCCGACTACGCCAAGGCCCAGGCCGACCTGGTGCAGCAGGACTCGACCATCGCCGAAGCCCGCGCCCAGCTGCAAGGCGCCGAGGCCGATGCACGACATGCCCAGACCGAAGTCGCCCGCTACGCCCCGCTTGCCCGCTCCGGCGCCGAGCCGGAAGAGCGCTTGGCGCAGCTCAACAACCAATTGGCCCAGGCGCGCAGCACCGTCGCGGCCAAACAAGCGGCGTTGCGCTCCAGCCAAACCCGCTATGGCACGCTGGAGGCCCAACTCAAGCAGGCCCAGGCGCAACTTGGCGTGGCCAAGGCCAGCGAAGCCCAGAGCCAACTGGACGTGGATGACGCCGTCATTCGCAGCCCGCTGGACGGCCGCGTGGCTGATCGCGGCGTGCGTGTAGGCCAGTACGTGCAACCCGGTACGCGCCTGTTGACTGTGGTGCCGATCAGCGCGATCTACCTGACCGCCAACTACAAGGAAACCCAGATCGGCGACATGCGCCCCGGGCAAAGCGTCACCGTGCACGTGGATGCGCTGCCGGGCCGCGATTTGCAGGGCCACATCGACAGCCTTTCACCGGGCACCGGCGCGCAGTTCGCGTTGTTGCCACCGTCCAACGCCACCGGCAACTTCACCAAGATCGTCCAGCGCGTACCGGTGCGCATCGCCCTGGATGTACCGGATGACGTGCGCGTCGCCCTGATGCCGGGCTTATCGGCCACGGTGGAAGTCGACACCCGCACCCAAGGCGCGGACGCCCATCATGGCTGAAGCCGTGATGGCCACAGTGGCCGCCGAGAAACCGCGCAATGCCTCGCTGACCGACTGGATCGCCGTCGCCGCCGGCGCGCTCGGCGCGTTGCTGGCAACCCTGGACGTGTCGATCACCAACTCGGCACTGCCGCAGATCCAGGGGCAAATCGGCGCCACGGGCACCGAAGGCACCTGGATCGCCACCGGCTACCTGATGTCGGAAATCGTCATGATCCCCCTCGCCGCCTGGCTCACCCGCGTGTTCGGCCTGCGCCGCTTCCTGATCGGCACGGCGCTGATGTTCACCGCGTTCTCGATGTTCTGCGGCTTGTCTTCCAGCCTCGGCGCGATGATTGCCGGGCGGATCGGCCAGGGCTTTGCCGGGGGCGCGATGATCCCCACCGCACAAACCATCGTGCGCACGCGCCTGCCGCCGCACCAACTGGCGATCGGCACCACGATGTTCGGCATGACCGTCATCCTCGGCCCGTTGCTGGGCCCGGTGATCGGCGGCTGGCTGACGGAAAACATCAACTGGCGCTGGTGTTTCTTTCTCAACCTGCCCATCAGCATTGCCCTGATCACCCTGCTGATCACCGGCCTGCCGACCGAGCGCATGAACCTGCAACGCTTTATCAGCGCCGACTGGCTGGGCATTCTCGGCCTGGCCATGGGGTTGAGTTCGCTGACTGTGGTGCTGGAAGAAGGCCAGCGTGAACACTGGTTCGACTCAACACTGATCACCTGGCTGACCCTCACCACCGTCACCGGGCTGTTCCTGATCGCCGTTGGGCAATTCCGTTCGAGTACGCCGATCCTGCGCCTGCAACTGCTGCTCAACAGAAGCTTTGGCAGCGTGCTGCTGATCGGCACCACCGTCGGCGCCGGGCTGTATGGCACGGCCTATCTGGTGCCGCAGTTCCTCGGGATCCTGTCGGGCTACAACGCGCAACAGTCCGGTTCGATCATGTTGCTGTCGGGCATTCCGGCGTTCCTGCTGATGCCGATTTTGCCGCGAATGCTCGGCCGTTATGACCTGCGCTGGATGGTCGGCACCGGCCTGCTGTTGTACTGGGCCAGTTGCTTCGTTGACACCCAGCTCACTGGTGACAGCGTCGGCCATGATTTTGTCTGGTCGCAATTGCTGCGCGGCTTCGGGCAGATCCTAGTGATGATGCCCCTCAGCCAACTGTCGATGCGCTCGGTCGAGACCAAGGACGCCGGCGACGCGGCCGGGCTCTACAACATGTCACGCAACCTCGGCGGCACCATCGGCCTGGCGTTGCTCGGCGTGCTGATGGACCGTCGCAGCCACTTCCACGACGACCGCCTGCGCGAAGGCATCCTGGCCAACAGCCAACTGGCCCAGGACCACATGGCGAGCAACACCGCCAGCTACCTGGCCCAGAGTGGCGATGCCGCCGCCTCGCAGTTGCAGGCATTCTCCCAACTGGCCAATGACATTGCGCGACAGGCCTCGGTGATGGCCTACAACGACTCGTTCTACCTACTGGGACTCGCAATGCTGGCGTGCCTGCCCCTGATCTTCATTCTGAAAAAGCGCACGGTATAACCATGATTGCTCGTTCCTTTCCCCTGCTGCTGACCGTTGGTTTGTTGTCGGCCTGTACCGTAGGCCCGGATTACCAGGGCGCGCCTGCCGTCGCGCCAAAAACCCTGGCGGCCGGACGCTTGCCCCATGCCGATAACGCCGCGCCGAATGCGCCGGCAGTCGCCCAGTGGTGGCGAACCCTGGGTGATACGCAACTCGATGAGCTGGTGGAGCAGGCGTTGCATAACAGCCCTGACATCGCCACCGCGCAAGCACGTTTGCGCCAGTCCCGCGCGAGCCTCAGCGGCGCCCGCGCCAACGCGATGCCCAAGGTCACCGGCGACGCGGCGCTGCTCAAGCTGCGCTCCCCCGACACCTCCGCCCTGGGCGGCAACAGCGGTGGCGGACGCGGCCCGTTGAGCCTGTACCTCGCCGGTTTCGATGCCAGTTGGGAAGCCGATCTCTTCGGTGGTACCCGTCGCGCCGTCGAAGCCGCCGGTGCCGAAGCCGACGCCTCGCAGGCCCAACTCGCAGACGCCCAGGTGCAACTCGCCGCCGACGTCGTGCAGGCCTATACCGACCTGCGCGACCAGCAAGCGCGACTGGCCCTGGTGGACGCCAGCGTCGACATCGAAAACCAGGCCCTGGACCTCACCCAGCAACGGCGCGAGCGCGGCGTGGCCTCGCAACTGCAACTGGAACAAGTGCTCACCCAAGCCGAAAACACCCGGGCCCAGCGCCTGCCCCTGCAAGCCTCCATCGTCGAATCCCTCGACCAGTTGGGCCTGCTCTGCGGCCTGGAACCCGGTGAACTGGACAGCCGCCTCGCCACCGCCCGCGCCCTGCCCGCCATCCCCAACCAAGTGCCCGTGGCCGACCCCGCCGCCCTCCTCAAAGCTCGCCCCGACATCCGCGTGGCCGAGCGCAAGCTGGCCTCGAGCAACGCACAGATCGGCGAAAAAACCGCCGACTGGTTTCCCAAGCTCAGCCTGATGGGCGACCTGTCCTTCTCCGCCGGCGACCCGGGCCACCTCGCCCGCAAAGACAACGGCACCTGGCTGATCCTGCCGCGCCTCACCTGGAACGCCCTCGACTTCGGCCGCGTCGCCGCCAGCGTCAAAGGCGCCGAAGCCGGGCGTGACGAGGCACTCGCCAACTACAAGAGCGTGGTGCTCAGTGCCTTGCGCGATGCAGATGTGGCGTTGGCACGGTACGGGAACCAGCGGCAGAACGTGGTGCTGTTGCGCAATGTGGAATCCTCAGCGGTACGTGCGGCGGACCTGACGCGGCAACGCTACCGCGCGGGCACGGCGAGCACGTTGGATTGGCTGGATGCGGAGCGCACGCGGTATCAGGCGCAGGAGAGCCGGATCTCAGGGGATGCGGAGTTGTTGAAGGATTTTGCGTCGCTGCATAAGGCGTTGGGGTTGGGGTGGGTGTTATGACTATCGGCGGCGGTGCGCAATTGAATTAACATGAGCCTTCACTCATGCAGCCCGCCGAGTTACCTCCAATGAGAGACCTACCCCCCACTGCCGCGTTGCGTGCCTTCGAAGTGGCCACACGGCATGCAACGTTTACGTCGGCCTCTGAAGAATTGCACGTCACCCAAAGCGCCGTCAGCCATCAGTTGAAGCACCTGGAAGACATCTGGGGCCTGCAGCTGTTCCAGCGTGGAAAATCTTTGCGGCTGACGCCCGAAGGCGCTGCACTTGCGCCCATCGTGCGCGAGTTTTTCATGAAACTCGAGGCCACACTGTCGGACCTTCGGGAACAAAAAGGCAGGGTGCGCCTCAAGGTGAGTACCACCTACTCGTTCGCACTCAAGTGGCTGCTACCCCGATTGCCGAGCCTGTCGCAGCAGCATCCGGACATTCTGATCACGCTGGAAACCAGTGATAAAGCCATCCACTTTTCAAGCGACGAATCGGACGTCGCGATCCGCCTGGGCAACGGCAATTACCCTGGCTTGCATTCAGAGTTCCTGCTCAGGGAACAGATCTTCCCCGTGGCCAGCCCTGAGCTTCTCAACCGGTTTGGCACCCCGCACGACCCCGCCGAACTATTGCGCTACCCACTGCTGACGCGCGACGGCGCCGACCTTGTGCCGAAATGGGAAGCATGGTTTCAACACGTGGGCGTGGGTATTTCTGCACTCAATGAAAGCGTTCGGTTTGCAGACACCAATATGACGATCGAAGCGGCGCTGTTGGGCCAGGGTGTTGCACTTGCCCGCAGCGGCCACGTCGAAGCGCAGATCAGTGATGGCCGCCTGGTGCGGCTGTTCAACGAACCGTTTGCCTCCCCGGTCGCCTACTACTTTGTCTGCCCGAAAGGTATTGAAGCCCAACCCCACGTCGTCAGCTTTCGCGAATGGCTCCTGGCTGAGTCCAGCCAAGCCCAGCTGCGCTACCTGTAAAGCATGAGGATTTACTCATAGTGCAATGAAAGGACTTCGCTTTAGTCGGGTGCACCGGTTGCCTAGGATGGCGCATGCCTTATCACATCGTATTACTCATCCTCTTTGCCGCACTGCTGCACGCTAGCTGGAACGCGCTGTTGCGCGGCGGCGCCGACCGGCTGTGGTCGATGACCATCATGTGCGTGGCGGTTGCCATCGCCAGCGCTCTCATCGCAGTATTTTTGGCGGCACCCGCCCCGGCCAGTGGGTTCTACGCCGTGCTGTCCGCCGTCCTGCATGTTGGCTACAACCTGTTCCTGGTGCGCAGCTATAAAGTGGGTGATCTCGGGCAAACCTACCCGATCTCCCGTGGCTCCTCGCCCATCCTGATTACCCTCGCCGCGTCGGTGTTTGCCGGGGAGACCGTGACGGCGAGCGCGCTGCTGGGCATTGCGCTGGTGTCGGGCGGGATCATTTCCCTGGCGCTTCATAAGCGCCGCTTTGCGGCTCCCAGCCTGCCCTACGCGCTGGGGACCGGCGTTTTCATTGCAGCCTACAGCGTCACTGACGGCATCGGCGCGCGACTGTCCGGCGCCCCGCTGGCCTACACGGTCTGGATGTGCGCCCTGTGGGGCGTGCTGATGCCATTGGTTTATATCGGCCTGCGTGGCGCGCGGGACTTGTTCAGCCTGCGACCGGGTTTCTCGACAGCGTTCTTGGGCGGGCTGGTCTCGTTGCTGGCATACGCAATCATTATTTACGCCATGTCCTATGCGCCCATGGGCGCGGTGTCTGCGTTGCGCGAAACCAGCGTCTTGTTTGCAGCATTGATCGGCTATTTTTTTCTCGGCGAGGCCCTCACCCCGCGCAAGTTTCTAGCGTGTGCGGTGATTGCGACGGGCACCTTCCTGATCGGTTGAGGCCACCTGTTTCTGTCATACCTAGAGGTTCGCGTCATGAATACACTCACTCAACCCCCCATCATCCTGATCACCGGTGGCAGTCGCGGTGTAGGTGCGGCCACCGCACGACTTGCGGCCTCACGCGGATACGATGTGGCGATCAGTTACGTCCGCGACGAATCCGCCGCACGCTCGGTGGTCACTGATGTGCAAGCGCTCGGACGCCGAGCACTGGCGATACGCGCCGACAATGCAGACCCGCAACAGATTGCTGATTTATTCGCCGCCATCGACCGCGAATTCGGGCGCCTCGATGTACTGGTCAATAACGCCGCCATGCTGGCGCCGCAATCGCGCCTGGAAGACCTCGACTTCACGCGGATGCAGCGCCTGTTTACCGTCAACGCTATCGGGCCAATCCTGTGTGCGCAGCAGGCAATCAAGCGCATGGCCTATCGACACAACGGGCCTGGCGGCGTGGTGATCAACATTTCTTCAGCATCGGCCCGGCTGGGCAGCCCGAACGAATATGTGGACTACGCGGCGACTAAAGGCGCTATTGAAACCTTTACCATCGGCTTCGCCAAAGAGGTGGCGCGCGACGGTATCCGCGTCAACTGCATCCGCCCCGGCCACATCTACACCGACATGCACGCCAGCGGTGGCGAGCCTGGGCGTGTAGACCGGGTTAAAGACTCGATCCCCATGGGCCGCGGCGGCCAGCCTGAGGAAGTGGCGCGGGCTGTCTTGTGGCTGGCGAGTGCCGAGGCTTCATTTATTACTGGGACGTTTCTTGATGTGACTGGGGGGAAGTAAAAGGACGATTTAATCCGGGGCCTAGTAGGTGTGGAACATCTCCTGAATCTTCGCTGGATCGCTACTGACGGTCAGAGCGAGCATCAGAAGGATTCTGGCTTTTTGAGGATTCAAGCTATCACCGAGCAGGCCCGGATAGGCTTCATCTTCTGGAATGAAACCTGCGCCAGTGCGCGTGGAGCGAACAATCAAGACATTTTGTTCCATTGCCTTCTTGATAGCTGGCAAGATGAAGCGCGATTCGCTCCCGGCCCCTACGCCGGCAATGATAATACCCTGCGCGTGGTTCGCAACTGCAGCATCGAACATGTAGCCGTTATCGTTCTGATAACCGTAAATAATGTCGACCTTCGGTAATGCGGTCAGCTTGGAGACATCGAATGGCGTCTCGACGGTATGCTTTTTGACTACGCGCGTTTCAAAAATAGGTTGCTGATTGACGAGGGTTCCGAGATAACCGCCACCCACGGGTTTGAATGTATCGACAGAGTTGGCATCCGTCTTGGTCGTATAACGTGCGGAGCCAATACGATCATTCATCACGATCATCACGCCTCGCCCGCGGGCCTCTGGTGCAGCTGCAACAGCCACCGCCTGAAGAATGTTGCTAGGGCCGTCGGCGCCAATTGCACTGGCCGGGCGCATCGAGCCGGTGACTACAACGGGCTTGTCGCTTTTGACGACCAAATTCAGGAAATAAGCGGTCTCTTCAAGCGTATCAGTGCCGTGCGTAACCACGACACCCGATACATCTGGGCTTTCGAGTACCTCGTTCACCCGCTTGGCGAGCTTCAGTAAGACTTCATTGTCGACATTGTCGCTACCTATGTTAACAATCTGCTCGCCGCTCACTTTGGCTATTTTGTCCAACGACGGGACAGATTTGAGCAGCGCCGCAGCAGTAAGCACACCAGGCTTGTAGCCCGTGGTCTGGGTCTCCTGATCCGCCGTGCCAGCAATGGTGCCGCCAGTCGCCAGCACGGCGACATGGGGAAGGTCTTTCGGTGGTTGGGGTTGAGCGTTGACAGTCGAAATCGACAACACCGTTAAGATGCCTGCGAACACGCTACTTTTCAAAACTTTCATAGTTTCACCCTCGAAAAAGTAATGACACACTCGTTAATTAGAGTGCATTCGTTAACGTTCATATATTTTTCTTTTAACGGAGCAACAGCGTACCCGCGCCAATTACTAACAACCTGATGGTGTGCGTAATTATCAACAGCGGCTTTTCAATAAACATTCAAAAAGGCGAAAACCCATGCTATTACCCACGGATATACACCTCGTGCAAAAGTGTGTGACAGCCTCATCAACTTGAACACAACAAACAATTGCAGGTGAGTTCAAGCGGCCACTTTAATGCGGCCGATTGATTACTTGAGTCAGTTTGCAAAGACCGGATATGACGCCTTATCGATGGCCGCCATCGCCTCTGCCCGAGACAGGATCCCGGACTCTTCCAGAATCGTCAGCAGTGAACGGCCTTGCGCCACCGACTGACGGGCGAGCTTACTGACTTGCGCATAACCGAGCGTCGGCACCAAGGCTGTGGCAACGGCCATCGACTCAGTCAGGTGCTGCTCGTTGCGTGCTACGTCGGCGGTGATCCCTGCGACGCATTTCTCACGGAAGCGCTGGATGCCATTGGTCAGCAGCGTAATGCTGTCAAATACCCGGGAGGCAACCACTGGCTCGAAATGGTTGATTTCCAGTTCGCCGTATTGCACGGCCTGGGCTACGGCCACATCGTTGCCGATCACCGCAAAACTCAATTGGATCATCGACATTGGCAACACCGGGTTGACCTTACCCGGCATGATCGACGAGCCCGCCTGGGCTTCTGGCAGCGTCAACTCGCCAATGCCGCCCACTGGACCCGATGACAATACCGTCAGGTCGGAGGCGACTTTCGCCAACGAAGCCGAGCATGTGCGCAGTTCTGCGGAAACCCGAGAGAACACGTCCATATTCTGCATTGCATCGAAGGGGTTTGACGGAGCCTGATACTCGATGCCGGTAATAGCCTCCAAGTGTGCGAAAGCAAATGCTCTGTAGGCCGGCGGTGCACCAAATCCGGTGCCGATGGCCGTGCCACCGAGCGGGAGAGTACGTAGCTTATCGCGTACGTTGAGCAGCTCTGCAGCGAGGCGATGGGTGAGTGAAGCGTAACCGGAGAACAACTGCCCCAAGCGCATAGGTTGGGCGTCTTGCAGGCAGGTACGGCCCAGGTGCAGGACATCCGCAAACTGCTCAGCCTTCTGGTCGAACTGTTTGGCGAGCTTCATGACCTCGGTGATCAGAGGTCCGAACATTGCGTAGGTCGCAATCTTCATCGCTGACGGATAAACATCGTTAGTCGACTGCGAGATATTGACGTGGTCGTTCGGGTGAATGATTTGGTAGGAGCCAGCCGGATGCCCCATGACCTGCTGGGCACGGTTGGCAATCACTTCATTGAAGTTCATGTTCGTGGAGGTACCACCTGAACCTTCCAACAGATCGACAATCAGGGAGTCATCGCATTGGCCATCAATCACATCCTTGCATGCCTGCACGATGGCACTGCATTGCTCACTCGCCAGTACACCGCTATCCAGGTTCGCGAGCGCTGCCGCCCACTTACACTGGGCGAACGCATTACGAAACGCAGCATAGTGAGCGACAGTCAGCGAAGAAACGGTGAGGTTATCGAAGCCACGCACCGAGTTCACGCCATAGAGTTTGTCAGCAGCGATCTGGACTTCACCTACGTAGTCGCGCTCCAGTCGGTATTCTTTGGATTCAAAAGTATTCAAGAGTACTGCCCTCGTTAGAATTTATTAACGTCTCAACCCCGCAGCCCATGGACTGCAGCCGTGGCAAAAATGAGTTGAGAACTACCTCACGCGCTGTTTCGCAGGCATCTGCAAAAAAAGCGCTGTATTCATCTCTTCGTGCGACCAAATAGAGCGACCTTTCCAGCCCCAGCTCAGGGGTCAGGTGTACCGTCACCTTGTCAACCCAGGCCGATGCTTGGAGAAAGCACATCGGGCTCGTTACCGCCCAGCCGATACCTTCTGCAACCATTGAGGTCAGGGCGTCAGCGTTGTCCAGTTCCAGTCGATTAGGCACTCGGACATTCAAGCTGCGAAGATGGCGCTCGATCTGCAGCCCAACCTGGGAACCACGGTTGAAGCGGACCACGGGCATGACGTTGGCCATCACCCGGATGTCTTCAATGGTCGCGATGTTCTTGTTCAAATCCTTGGGGGTAATGACAAAGTATTTTTCCGAAAATAGTCGGTAGCGGATCAGGTCATTGGCATCCATGAGTGGATCGCTGGTGACGATCAAATCCAGGTCACGACGCAACAGTGCCTCCCCTTGCTGCGGACTCAAGCCGGTACGAATCGATAACTGTGCGACCTTCCCCAACAGTTTCTTGGTGAAAGCCGAGCCGCAGGTCGCGGCGAAGGAATCGACAAGACCGATTCGCAGGTCGGGCTTCACTCCGCGCCCGGCATCCAAAACTTGAGCCTTTAGATGGAAAAGTTCCTCACTCAACACTGAACCGCGATTGCGCAACGCTATCCCAAAAGTGGTCAAGACCAGAGGGCGAGAGGATCGATCCACCAGGATCACACCCAGCTCTTCCTCAAGCTGGCGGACCATCTGCGAAACACCCGACTGCGAAATCCCCATGCGTGCAGCTGCACCCGACATGCTGCCCTCCTCGGCCACTGCGATGAACACTTGAACCGCATACATGTCGATGAATTTGTTCGCTGCCATTAGGTCTGTTCTCGCTCTATCAGGTCAGGAAGACTTTAGTGCGACCATCGCTTACTCGCCCGTCACTTCCCTTCGGGGACTGTGGCCGGCGTGACGAAGGCTGTCGCTTGACCGCGTCCGTCAGGATTTACGCCAGAGAGTTCTTCCTTGCTGGTTTCCGGCGCAAACAGGTGGCAGAACACTCCACCGAATATCAACACGCCGACGCAAATACCCAATGCCGTCTGAATGCCGAGGTTTTGCACGGCAATCGGTAGCAGGAACGTTGCAAACGCAGAGCCGAAACGACTGGACGCAACCGCAAGGCCGATACCGGACGCACGCAGATGGGTCGGGAAAAGCTCGGGGGGATATACGAATTCAAGGTTTACCGCGGCAGCTAGAATGCAGGCAAAAAGGCCAAAGGCCAGAATCGTACCGAAGGCGCCGAAACCGGCATACGCGAGCACGGCAAGGCTCAACGCGCTCAAGTAGAAGGTGCCGACGAGAAATGCGCGACGCGAGATCCGGTCGATACACAACAAGCCAAGGATTGCCCCCAGCATCAGCAGCACGTTGTAAACCAGGCCACCGACAAATTTGTCACCGACGTTCAGTGCTTCCAAGACTCTTGGAGAAAAGGTGCCCAGGGCGAAGAACGGAATAACCTGGCAGGTGTAGAAGACGCACCCGACCACGGTGTTCTTGCGCCAGCGTTTGCTGAACAACTCAGCCCAGTTGCCACCTTTCTTCTTCGGTGTACTTACAGGCTCCGGCAGGCTGACATTGGGCCCAAACTTACTGCGCACAATATCCATGGCTTCCTCGGTACGCCCACGAGCCATCAACCAGATCGGCGACTCAGGCACGCCCATGCGCAACGGCAGGATGAGCAGTGCGGGAACGCCGCTCAATGCCAGCATGATGCGCCAAGCATCGGGGCCAATATCGCGAACGGCGAAGCCCACCAGATAAGCAGCGACATAGCCGCCTGCCCACGCCACGGCGAGTATGCTGAGCAGCCGCCCTCGGTACCTGCGCGGGGCGAATTCCGTGACTAACGACTTGCTGACGACATAATCGAAGCCCAGCACAAGGCCCAGCAGTAGACGCAACACCAGTAGTTGTTCGGGTGAGGAGACGAAAAACTGGGAGGCGGAAATGGTGGCGAACAACAGCATGTCCCAGGCGAAAATAGTCCTACGCCCGTACTTGTCGGCAAGTGGGCCTGCGATCAGGCTGCCCAAGAAAAGGCCGGCGAGCGACGCAGCACCCAGCAGCCCCATCCACAACGCGGTGAGTTGCAGCGGACCCGCCGCCATGCTCACAGCGATGCCGATAATTCCCAGCACAAAGCCATCACTGAATTGACCACCGGTACCACTGAACACCGTCCTGATATGGAAGCGGGTCAGCGGCAGGTCTTCGAACGATATTTGCTTACTCATTCGTGTCTCCGCTTACTTTTTATAGTTGTTGGATCCGGCGCGAGGTCCGGGTACGAAATGAGTCTATGAGTTCATCATCAGGATTTCAGCATGTGCATTCTCGGTATCATAATAGCTAATACTAAGGTGCGCTTTTCCTTATTCTCTTACCTATTAACTTCGTCACAGTGTGCGAATCCGACGGCGGCTGAATAAAAACCTTAACTTCTCTGACTCCGAAGTCCGCAAGCGCCAACGCGGGTAAGTGCGCAGATGAGCTTGAACGTCCTCGCCTACAACGTTAAGCGAGTCATAAGAATTCTCTGTACCGGCGGTTTATTGAAGGTGCTGTCGGCCTGAAGAGGTCGGAGGATGACCGTAGGCGGCTATGGATCATTCAGCTTCTACAATCCGGGTCAGTCACGGCACTGACCAGAGGCGTCATGCGAAGGACGACGCTCACACAAACCGCAGTGAAACGCTGCTTCCTAACTACCAATTCTTTTTTTGGGGACACCACGCAAGCAGCTTTACGCCTGCGCAGCGATACTGGCTTTGCTTTTGAACATGGCGGTGTCGGCCTTGAAAATCAGATCGTCCAGACCTTCGCCATCTTCCGGATACCACGCCACCCCTAGGCTGGCGCTGACCTTGAGCTGGCTGTTTTTCCATGGGATGGGCAGGTTGATGGCATCGCAGATTTCATGGGTGGTGCGCTGGATATCGCCTCTGTGATGCGCGCCGTCGAGCAGCACTACGAATTCGTCACCGCCCATGCGCGCGGCTATTTCGAACTCGCGAATATTGGATTTGATGGCCGTGGCTACATGGATCAGGATGGCATCGCCTGCCTGGTGGCCAAAACGATCATTGATCTGCTTGAAGTGATTTAAGTCGATATAGCACAGGGCCAGATGTTCTCCATGGCTCTTTGCATCCAATAGCTTCTGACTAGCAGAGGGAATAAAACTATTGCGATTGGGTAAGCCAGTCAGGCTGTCATAGAAGGCCAGCTTGTGTACTTCCTCTTCGGCCAGTTTGCGCAACTTGATCTCGTTGCGCAGATGACGCTGGGCATTCAACAGAACCAGAGCGAACATCAGGACAAGCACACCGCCGATACTGATCAGCACAATGGTCTTGCGCAGCCGCTCGACGAGTTGTGGCGGGTTTGGATCGTAAATGAAGTTTTCCAGACCGGCGATATTGTCGACCATTCCCAGTTCGAGAAAGGTTTCAGCCATTCGTTGCCAACGCCCTGGGTTCATATGACCGATCTCTATCAAGTCAGATACCACCAGCGGGCGCATGGCCTCAGCTTCGAATTGCAAGTGCGCGCGACTTTTCTTCACCGAATACTGATTGAGCAGCAGGTCTATGATTTGCTCGGGGTTATCCATCGCGTAACGCCAGCCGCGCAAGGTAGCGCGGCGGAAGGCCTCGACCCGCTGTGGATTTTCGTCAATCTCTGCCTGGCTGGTGAACAGGATGTCGCTGTAGAAGTCGATCCCATAGGTGACAGGCGAGATGATGTTGTAATCCACGCCCCGCTCTTGCAGGTAGAAGGGCTCGTTGGTCAGGTACGAGTTGAACGCCGCCACCTTACCGCTGGCTAGATCCCCAATTTGAAAGCTGCTGGGTAGAAGTTGCAGTTTTTCGAGGGGTATACCCTCGCTACGGAACATCGCCAGAAAATCAGCATCGGTCTGTGCATCCATCAACATCAACGGCTTGCTGATCAGGTCGTGCACAGTGCGAATACCTTGGTCTGTGCGAGCCACGAGCACGGAAGGCGAATGCTGAAAAATCACCGCCAGCGCGACCAAGGGCTTTCCATGCAGGCGTGCGTAGAGCAATTCACTATTGGCTTCGCCGTATTGGGCACGCCCAGAGAGCACTTCTTCAACTGGTGTGACATGGGGGCCACCCTCGTGCAAGCGCACGTCCAGTCCTTCTTCGCGGTAATAGCCCTTGGCGATTGCGGCATAGTAGCCCGCGAACTGGAACTGATGTTTCCAACGCAGCTGTACATCAATCACCTGTTTGGCGCCATTCTGGCGAGGGCCAGGATCAGCCCACGCAGATTGATCCCAAAGCAGCACTAAACACAGCAGCCGGCGCAGCTGAACCAGGAGAAGTCTCTTCGGTGGGCCTAGCGTGTTAGAACAGCAACAGAGGCTGGGCATGATGATAGTCCGGGAATCGCGCTAATCGTTGAGTGTACAAGGCGTGGCGCATCATTCTGACATCAGTCATGCAGGGCAGCAATCGCGCGCCACTTTACCCAAAGCGGCCGTTATCAGCGCTAGAGGCGTGGTTGGTGTTTGCTTCAGAGGTCAGTGATTCACGTGGTGCCCATTTGCGTGAAACGGGGACAGATTCATTAACCCCGTGTGTAACGCCCGCTTCTCGCCGTTAATTGCAAAAGCGATGACAAAACCGCAGACAATAAAAAACCCCGTAGACGTTAATCTACGGGGTTTCTAAGAGTGGAGGCCGAGGTCGGAATCGAACCGGCGTAGGCGGATTTGCAATCCGCTGCATAACCATTTTGCTACTCGGCCTCAAACGATCAATGCCCTGGTTGCTGGCACTCACCGCATAAAAACTTGAGTGGGCTGTAACAGCCTGCCTCTACTCTAACTCATTGAATACATTGAAGTTTTTAATGCTTCGTTGCGTTCGATGGGCGCCATTATGTACGTATTTGCCAAAGCGTGCAACCCCTTGATTTCAAAAATATTTCGTAGGGACATCAAGGGGTTGCGCGGCCGCCCTACTCCTTGATGACCTGCTCCTGGTACTGCGGATCAGCCTTGATCTGGGCGTCGGTAAACGGCAGTGGGCGCAGCTTTTTCTCGGAAAAGGCCTGGGTTTGATCCTTCGCGTATTTCGATGCGGGATCGCTGGACAGTGAGAACGCCAGTACGCCGAGGGCGTTCGGGCCCTTGTCGTCGAAGGTGACGATTTGCAGGTAGCTGCTACCGCTCACGACTTCATGTTTGCCGTCGGCGCGGGGCACGCTTTGCATGGCGTTGTAGATGCCAAGCTCTTGCGGGCCGCCATGGATCGGCGTTTGGCCGCTGACCTGCACATCGCCCCAACGGCTGTTGGCAGTGAGGCCGTTTTTGGCCACCTCGGCGGTCGAGGCCAGCATGGCTTCACGCAAGGCGTTGGCCACAACTGGGCGGTCGATGGCAAGACCGCGTGGCGTGGTCAGCGGTTGGGCCGGGTCGAAGGCTACGCGCCAGGCATCGGGGATTTGCTGCAGATGCTGCACCAGGTTGATGAAGTGCACCAGGCCCAGGCCGCTGTCGAGGTTGGCGCGCTGGTCCCAGTCCTTGAGGCTGGTGCACAGCGGTTGCAGGGCCACAGCGTCGCTGCCCAAGTGTTTGGCGCAGAACGCGAGCAGGTCAGGCATGACCTGGCTGGCGAGGTACACCTCGTTGTCCATCACCATGTGCTGCAGCGCGGCCACGGTAATGGGCTGCGATTCCAGGGATTGCAGGCGTTGCACAGCGAAGCGTGCACGCGGGCCGAGGCCGATGTGGTCCTGGCTGATCACCGGCGAAAACCCGGTGAGCGGTGCCTTGGGGTTGGCCAGCCATGCCGAGTCGTTGGAGTGCTGCACGTAGTCGGTGCGCTCCAGTTGCGGCAGTTGATCAGCCGGGAAGATACCGGGCTGGGCCGCACGTGGGTTCACGTCCCAAGCGCAGGCGCTGTGGGCGCCGTCGAGCAGGATCAACTGCAAGCCGGCACGCGGATCACTGCACTGCGCCAACTTGGCGGCGCTGACGTTGGGTACCACCGACAGGTTCATGTACAGGCTCTGGCCCTGATCATCCGCCGCCAGGGTGTTGACCCAAGGAATGCCTTGCAGGGTGTGCACCGAGGTTTGCAATTCCTTGAGGCTGGTAGCGCGGTTCATCGCGTACCACTGCTGCAGCACGCGATCATTGCCGAGGTTGGCATCGCGCAGGCTGAACGCGTAGTGGCTGTCCCAATCCAGCTTGCCCGGCCATTGCACCACCGGGCCGAACTGCGAACTGTAGACCGTATGGGCTTGCGCCTTGAGGCTGCCGTCGGGCTGTTTGACCTGCACAGTGACCGGGGTTTTATCCAGCGGGATGGATTTGCCATCCAGCATATAGCGGGTGGAATCCTTGGGATCGAGGGTCAAGCGGTACAGGGTGAAATGCTTGGAGGTGTCGACCGTGTGGGTCCATGCCACGTGCTGATTGAAGCCGATATTGATCACCGGCAAGCCTGGCAATGCAGCGCCCATCACATCCAGCTGGCCCGGGATGGTCAGGTGCATTTCATAAAAACGCATGCCGCCCACCCAAGGGAAATGCGGGTTGGCCAGCAGCATGCCACGGCCATTGAAGGAACGGTCCCGGCCCACCGCCACTGCGTTGCTGCCACGGTCGAGGGTAAAACGCTGCTGGTTGGCAGCGGCCAGTGCAAAGGCTTTGCTGTCGACCGGCACGCCGGCAGTCGCCTGGGGTGGCGTCGCGCCCACCAGGGCCTCGGCGAATTGCCCGACACCGCCTTCCACCAGCAGCCGACGGGTCAGCTTCACCAAGTCTTCAACCGCCAGTGGCCGTACCCACGCCGCCTGGCACTGCACCGGCGCGCCCTGCTCTTTCAGGTATCGGTTGTAACCCGCGACGTAGCCTTGCATGCGCTGTTGCATCTGCGGGGTTTGCGCGTTCCAGAACGTGGCCACCGCCTGCGGGGTATTGAGCCAGGTAAAGAACACGTCGCTGGCGAGGTTGTTGCGCTCCTCCAGGGTTGTCTGATCGGGGCCGAAGTAACGGGCGCGCTCGCCGTTCACCGTGACCACTTCATTGGCCAGCAGGCACAGGTTGTCCTGGGCATACGCATAGCCGATGCCGTAGCCCAGGCCGCGCTCGTCATTGGCACGAATGTGCGGCACACCGAATGTGGTGCGACGGATATCCGCCGATGCCTGTGCCACCGGCTCAAGCGCCGATGCAGCGAAGCTCACCCCCAGCAACACCCCTGCCATGCACACCCTGGACAACCCATTGGAAATAATCACGCCGACTCCACCGTTAAATTGAACACCCTCACGAGGGGTAACTACCCCACCGTAAGGACGCAATGCACCGGGAATAATTTAGCGGACGGGCACGTTTATTCAGGGCAACCACAAAGTGACAAACCGGATACCGACAAAATTTCTACATCCGGGACTTCATGATTTCTGTCGCTCATACGTCTTACCTAATAAGAGCGCCATCATTTTCCTGATCAGGCTCTGATAAGGAGTTTTTTGCATGTACAACTCGCAACTGCCCACGGACGGACATTCACCGAGCGCCGACGCCAGTTTTGGCAACGGCACACACGCGTTCGGCAAAGCGCCCGAACAGCAAGGCAACCAGCGGATTCGCCATTTGCTCAAGTGTTTCGGTTTGCGCACCAGCCTGATTCGGCTGAAGGTCATCGACGCCCTGCTCACCGCTGCCGACAACCAGCGCACCCTGGGGGTGCGCGGCGTGCACAGCCATTTGCTGGAGCTGGGCATTCCGCTGTCGTTTCTCAGCGTGCGTGAAGTGCTCAAGCGCCTGTGCAGCGAGGGCGTGATCACCCTCAATGCCGATAAGAGCTACAGCCTCCATGAAGAGGCTGCCAAGGTGCTCGAAGGTCGCGCCTGAATCAGAAGTGCGGCTTGACCTTGCGGCGCATGATGCCGTTGATCACCACTACGATCACGGCCACGGCAATGGCGATGTACTGGAAGGTTTTCTCGCTGATCACGCCGGTGTTCTGCAGGTAGGACAGGCCAAACATGATCGCCAGTACCGACAGGGCAATCAGAATCGAATATTTCAAACGTTGCTTTTGAGTCATGACAGGGTCCTGAAGCTGAAGTATTGGGCCCTTGTGTATCGCCACACACGAAGCACAGAGGCCGGTGCTTATGTTACAGGGCAATGCCCCCTTTGACTCGCCCCGATCAAAACACGCTTGATTGTCCATCCTCCCAGTGCAGCAGACCCCGTCGAAATATTTAGCGTTAAGTGTCTTACGGTATGCGGGAACGTTCTGCGCGTTACGCCCACAGAATTCGCGAGCCTGACGCGCAAAATTCGACAGCGCCGTCAGACCTTTTCCTAAGTTCGACAGAAAGGTTTAATGATGATACTCGCGGCCCTTGCATATTTGGCGGCATCACAACATCGACACACCTCGGGCCTTCCCCCGACATCACCTTACGACACGCCAAAAGACCTGGAGCCTGGCGTCGTGAATTATAAGAACCATGTGCTGCATACCAAAGGCGACGTCGAGATTAACCACGAAGTCGCCTGGCTTCCTGGCGATAAGCCGCAGATCTTGAACAACCGAATCATTGTAAAAACCGGTAATGACGATGACGTCATTCATGTCAGTAAAGGGCCTGGAAACCAGGTTCGGATCACCGTAAACGGCGATGTATTCAACGTTGATTTCGAGCAAAAAAAAGGCCCGCAACCGGGGCTGGCGATCGACTCCATGGGCGGCAACGACAAAATTACGATCGACCAGGATGTAATGCTTCGTGTCGATGTGTACGGGGATGACGGCGACGATGATATTCAAGCGGGAGGCGGAAGAACGCGACTGTACGGTCAAGCTGGCAACGATACGCTGCGCCTGGGCAGCGGCTTGGGCTATGCCGAAGGCAATGAAGGTGATGACACCCTCATCGGCGGCACCGGTAACAGCGTCATGTATGGCAACAATGGCAACGACCGTCTCTACGCGGGCGCGGGGGGAAAACAAAAGCAAAATTACCTGGACGGGGGCAACGGCAACGACCAACTCTTCGCAGGCAACGGGCATAGTGTCCTGCACGGTGGCAACGGTGATGATGAACTTGTCGGGCATGACAGCACGACGTTTTATACCGGTAAAGGCCGGGACAAGATACGAAACAACCACGCCCACGACCGCATTTACGCGAAGATCAACGATGAATTTGACCGCAACAGGGGTTCGTCCTTTACCCCCGTTGCAACCAGCAACGCGGGCGAGCGGGGTTTTACGGTAACCGGTGATGAAAACTTCAAGCAACGCGTGGCCGATGATCTGGAGTTCTTCCGTAGTTCGCCTAATGGTCAGAAGGTCCTCGCCGAGATGGATGAGCTCGCTGACACCAATGGCGCCAGTGTCAGCATCAATCCCATCGGGTTTGGTGCCTCCGGTTACGACTTTGGCAGTAAGGCCTTGGATGCTCTGAGAGCCGAGGGTAAAGGAAAGGTTGATTTGTCGGCCCTTGGGCGAATCACCGATGGCGTAGCCGGTTCTCGCGCTGACCGCGGCGTCATTAACTTCGACGAGCGGTCGATCATCGAGGAACATAACGGAAATACGATTATTCCCGTGACAGCGCTCTACCATGAAATAGCCCACGCCTGGAATGGCGCAAAGGGCACCTTCCTGAGAGGGCGCAGCAAAGTCGACGATCCGTCCACCAAGGACGACTCAGACAGCAAAAACTTGACCAATAACTTAGAGTACCAGGCTATTGGTGTACCCAATAGCGCCACACCTTTTGATCTCGATGATGACCCCTCTACCCCGCCCACGACGGTCAACCCGAAGCACTTCACAGAAAACGCTCTGAATGAAGAAATGGGCAAGCCACTACGAAAATTCCACCAGCTTGTCCCTAGCCCGCAGGGTCGAGGCCTGTAACGCCAAAAGTCAGCGCTGCTGCGCTCAAAGAGCGACCCCCTCATCAGAATGAGGCGCCGGCAAACGGCGCCTCGACTTTCTTGTACGAACGTACCTAAAGCTCCTGACACCCAAGCCGATAGCCCTACGAAGCTCCAAGAAAGCCGCGTGAATAATAAACGCTTCGTAAGGACGACCCCATGCCCCCACTGCGCTCCATCCAAGCCCGCTATACCCTGTTTCTGGTGCTGTTCGTCCTGGTGTTATTCGTGTTGACCGTCGTGGGTATCGGCCAGTTGGTCGCGCCCACGCTGCGCCACACCGAAGAACAGGTGGTGCTCAACCGCATCGCCGAGGTGGCCGAACAGATCAAGGGCGAATTGAACAAGGTTCAAGCCCAGCAACGCAGCATCACCCAGACCATTCCCCTGCTCGACAGCGATGCCATCGACAAGGTCCTGCCGGGCCTGGTGGACCAGTATGGCGAGCTGAAAGTCTTCGGCGGCGGCATCTGGCCATTGCCGAACCAGCGCACCCCGGGGCGCAACAAGCACAGCACCTTCTGGCACCGCGATGCCTCGGGCAAGCTGACGGTGAACACCTTCTGGAACAGCGACGCCGCGCCCAACTACTACGACCAGAGCTGGTACAAAGGCGGCCTCGCCTCGCCACGTGGCCAGTGTGCCTGGGCGGCGGCCTACAAGGATGACGCCAGCCAGGAGCCGCGCACCAACTGCGCCATGGCGATCCAGCGCGATGGCGCGGCCTACGGCGTTGCCACCATCGACGTGACCCTGGGCTTTTTCAACGAGCTGGTGGCCAGCAAGGAAAAAGACATCGGCGGCCAGATGCTGATCGTCGAGGGCGACGGCAAGATCATCAGCAACAGCTCGCGCATCAACAGCCCGGTGGTGTTGAAAAACATCAGCGAGCTGGCCGGCAGCTCGGCGTTTGCCGCCCAGGTCAGCAAAGCCCTGGCCCATCGCGACCAGGGGCTGCAACGCAGTGAATTCGACAACGGTGGCGTGGCCAGCACCTTCTACCTGCGCCCGATCGAAGGCACGCCGTGGTTCCTCGCTACTGCCCTGCCCACCTCGTTGATCACCGCCCAGCGTGACGATGTACTCGGCACGCTGGCCCTGCTGCAAATCCCCATGGTGTTGCTGCTGGTACTGCTCGCGGCCTATGCCATCCGCCAACTGGTGCAGCGCATGAAGTCGCTGAAGACTAACATCGACGCGCTGTCGGCCGGTGATGCGGACCTGACGCGGCGTATCACCATTCGCGCTGAAGACGAATTGGGCGCCATTGGCCATTCGGTCAACCGCTTTATTGTCTACCTGCAAAACATGATCGGCGAAGTGACCCAGGCCACGGGGGCCATGTCGTCGGGCCTGGAGCAGTTGCAACAGGCCTCGGCGCAGACCAACCGGATCCTGGTGCGCCACGCCTCGGAAACCGACCAGACCGTCACCGCCATCACCGAAATGAGTTCCACCGCCGAGACCGTGGCGCAAAATGCCGCCGAAACCGCGGCCTTCACCCAGCGCGCCAACGAGCACGCCGACCGTTCCCGCGTGGTAGTGGGTGAAGCCTCCACCAGCGTCAGCGCCTTGATCGGCGAAGTCTCCAGCGCCACCCACACCGTGGAAAACATGCGCCAGGACGCTGCGCGCATCACCGAAACCCTCGGCGTGATCGGCGCCATTGCCGGCCAGACCAACCTGTTGGCGCTCAACGCCGCCATCGAGGCGGCACGTGCCGGCGAGCAAGGCCGTGGGTTTGCGGTGGTGGCGGATGAAGTACGCGCCCTGGCGGCACGCACCCAGGCCAGCACGTCGCAGATCAACGAAATGCTGGCGCGCTTGACCACCGGCGTAAGTTCGTCGGTGGCCGCCATGGAAAACACCCAGGCCAGTTGCCAGTCGGCGGCGGATGCGACGGCGCGGGTGAACACCGGCCTGGATGAGATGGCCGGCTCGGTCAGCCACATCAACAACCTCAGCACCCAGATCGCCACGGCGGCCGAGCAGCAGAGCGCGGTAACCGAGGAGATCAACCGCAGCATGGTGCAGATCCGACAAATGGTCGAAGAGTTGGTGCACAGCGGCCATGCCACCGAAAGCAACACCCAGAGCCTGCTGGACGCCAATGGCCGGGTGATTGCATTGATGAGCCGCTTCAAAGTCCGTTGATCAATTGCCTGGAGGCTCCCGTGCAAAGCGCGGGAGTAGGACTATTCTGACATTTCCTAGTCGTCACACAGGAGGTGTGCCATGCGCGCTGCCGAGCAATCGGTCCGCTTGGAGCGGATCAGTCAGGAACGCTTTATCCAGGCCCCCATCGATGCCGTTTATGACTATGTGACCCAGCCTGATCGCTGGCACGAGTGGCACCCCACGTCCCTGAGTGCCGACACCGGCACCACCGGCTCGCTGCCTGCGGGCACGCGGTTTACCGAAATCATCGACCTGTTGGGCGTACGCGTCCCTATGAGCTACCGCGTGCAGATCGCCCGGCGCCCCGGCGAATTCAAGACCGTGTTCACCTCCCTGGCCGTGGACGGTTCCATCCATTATTTCCTGCAGCCCCATCGCGGAGGCACCCTGTTCAAGCGTGTGTTGACCTACGAGACCGAGCTGCAACTGGCCACCCTGCATGAGCGCATGATCGAGCTGTCGGGCATTGCCCTCGACCAGCTCAAGCACCGCCTGGAAAACGGCCCCTCCGTATAATTTAGAAACATTACCGCCCCACGCGGCATCGTGTGGGAGCTGGCTTGCCTGCGATGACGTCGTCATGATCGCCTCCCTCATGACGACGTTTACCTGACCTACGAGCCCCACCATGAAAACCCCATTGCGCCTGGTCCTGCTTTCCTCCCTGCTGATCCCCTCCCTGGCCCAAGCCGCCGACCTCATTCCCATCGACGTCCACCGCGACGCCAACTGCGGCTGCTGCAAAAAGTGGATCAGCCACCTGGAAAACAACGGCTTCAAGGTCAACGACCACGTCGAAGCCGACATGAGCGCCGTCAAGCAACGCCTGGGCGTGGCCCCGCGCCTGGGCTCGTGCCACACCGCCGTGATCGACGGCAAGTTCGTCGAAGGCCACGTGCCGGCCGAACAAGTGCTGGCCCTGCGCAAGCGCCATGATCTGCTGGGCATCGCCGCACCGGGCATGCCCATGGGCTCGCCGGGCATGGAAGTGGAAGGCCGTCGCGAGGCTTACCAGATCATCGGCCTGACCCGCGAGGGCAACGACGTGGTGGTGGCTGACTACCCGGCGCAATGATCGCGGGTTACCTGGGGTTATTTTTCGCGGCGTTTGGCGCCGCGACATTATTGCCCCTGCAATCGGAAGCCGTGCTGGTGGGCCTGCTGCTCAGCGGGCATTACAGCCTGTGGCTGTTGCTGGGGGTTGCCACCCTGGGCAACGTGCTGGGGTCGCTGGTGAACTGGTGGCTCGGGCGCTGGGTGGAACACTTCAAGGGCCGACGCTGGTTTCCGGTGAGCGACAAGCAATTGGCCAAGGCGCGCCACCATTACGAGCGCTGGGGGCATTGGACGTTGCTGCTCAGTTGGGTGCCGATCATCGGGGACCCACTGACCCTGGTGGCCGGGGTGATGCGTGAGCCACTGTGGCGCTTCTTGCTGCTGGTTACCCTCGCCAAAGGCGCACGTTACGGCGTGCTCGCCGCCCTGACCCTGCAGTGGGCGTTAATCCCCACTTAATCCCCTCCCAACAGCATCCGAGCACCTTCTCTAGGAGCCCAGCCGATGCCTCTGATCCGTGCTTTCTGCATTGCCGGCCTGCTGACCGCCAGTGCCGCCCCCGCCTTCGCCGCCACCTACGGCCCCGAGCTGCAAGGCTTCCAATACCCGTATCCGGTTGAACACTTCCAGTTCCAGTCACAGGGTAAAACCCTGCAAATGGGTTATATGGACGTCCCCGCCAAGGGCAAAGCCAACGGCCGCAGCGTGGTGCTGATGCATGGCAAGAACTTCTGCGGCGCCACCTGGCAAGACTCGATCAAAGCCTTGAGCGATGCCGGCTACCGCGTGATCGCGCCGGACCAGATCGGCTTCTGCACCTCCAGCAAGCCCGAGCACTATCAATACAGCTTCCAACAACTGGCCACCAACACCCACCAACTGCTGGAGAAACTCGGCATTCAGAAAGCCACCCTCGTCGGCCACTCCACCGGCGGCATGCTCGCCACCCGCTATGCCCTGCTCTACCCAGCCCAGACCGAACATCTGGCGTTGGTGAACCCCATCGGCCTGGAAGATTGGAAAGCCCTTGGCGTGCCTTACCGCAGCGTCGACCAGTGGTACGAGCGCGAGCTCAAGCTGAGCGCCGAGGGCATCCGCCAGTACGAACTCAACACCTACTACGTAGGCCGCTGGAAGCCCGAATATGACCGCTGGGTGGACATGCTCGCCGGCCTGAATAAAGGCCCGGGGCATACGCTGGTCGCATGGAACTCGGCCTTGATTTACGACATGATCTTCACACAACAATTTGCAATGTATACGTCTACTTCTTTGGGATGAAAGAGCCCGCACTTGGAGGGCTCAGGCAACTGTATCAGTCACATCAATGTGGCTCAGACGTCATACGCTCTCAGGGCAAACCGAAACAGCGTACAAGAGGGTTTCCCTCACTGCGGGCTGCGATTCATGAGTGATATCGGCGCTTAGCTTCAACCGTCCACGGTATGCCGCTACATTCGCCTTTGGATCGCTACCTACGATGATCTTGAAGTGCTCGACGGCCCGACCTACGGAATCCTGCACCCTGATCTTAACGTCCTGACCGTCGTAAGCCTTAACACTCAACACTCGAATCTCATCAACATACTGCTTGATAAGACCTTCCTCTACATTAGCCATCATTCGCTCTCCATGTGATTAAGCCTAAATCGTAGCTTTATCAGGGACGCTTAGCACACCGCAACCCCGCATGCCCAGAAGACCCTGATAGCAACTATTTTGTATTTGACAACCCGCTTTGGTGGTTTTTTACGAGAGTCGCCATTTTCACATACATCTCTCGCCCATCCTGAGTCAAATCTATACAGACAACACCCAAGTGATCACGACTCTCCTGAATCAGCCCATTTTTAAAAAGTCTGTCGATGGCAATTTGGGCTAAGATTTTGGAAAGATTGGCGTGCTTCATCACCTCGTCAATTCCAAATTGGTGTGAGCCTTCAGTTCCGTCCCCCACTACCGCGAGTGCCATAAAGTCGTTTTCGGACAGGGTTGCTTTAGGCTCCGCTTCTTTCTTGAACTACCGAGCGTATCCGCGCGTCAACACCGGCACCGCCAATAACGTCATCAGCAGGCCCAAAAGAAAGACCACCCAGATTGGGAAAGACACATCACTTGCGAACCAACTGCCGATACTGACTATCCAGCTCCACACCCCAGTTATCGCAGGACTGAAAATAGAAACGTCTAGTAGTTTTCCACAAACTTTGTGATAGACACTGCAGCACAGGTGCCGAATACCCACCCCAAAATAGTCTTAAATCTTGCGCCCTTCTTTGCATAATTCTTGTGCATTTTTAGCATTCTCCGTCAGGCCGTAACCGCCCTAGCAACTAAAGGAAAGACGAGTCGAAATCGGGTTCCAGCACATATGCACGGCCCTTTGCAGACAGCGAAAGCATTGTCATACCATAACTGGAATACTCCTCGACAAGCCCCCGACTTGACAACACATCTACCGCATTATCAGCCTGAACCGCATTAAGTTGAAGCCGTTTGCACAGCATACCCGCAGTGATTACCTCACCCGAGTTGTTAGCGAATGCGATTGCAGCGAGGGCTCTACGCTGATGTTCATTGAGCGGCTTCTCCTTGGGCGTCCTTAGATCAGCAATTGTCGCTTGAGCGGCCTTCAAATCTGTCTTTACAGATGAGAGGTTCGAGCATGCTGCAACCAACTCGCCCTTGGTTTTCTCCAACTCATTGCTCTGGTGATCAATCGTCGTACAGGCTTCGTGCATTTGCCGATCGGCAGAGTCAAAGATCGCCTTGTTGGTTATTTCGGTTTGAGCGGCGGCCTTTAACGCGCGTACGAACAGAGTACTCATCACGACTGCCCAAATGAAGATGCTGATTTGCACCCACAACGCGGTAGGTATCGGCTGCCCCAACCAGCTACCTACGCTCACAATCCAGCTCCACACCCCATCAATCAGAGGACTCAAGATAGACGGGTTCAACTGTTCCTCTCCCCATTTCGAGAAAGGCGCCAGCAAAACCGCACCGACAATCGCCATCAGCGCACTGACCAACCATTTAAATATGGATTTTTTACTGTGCTGCATTTCTTCACCGATGTCCGCTTGATGGACGGATGCTAACAAACTATTCACTTGCAATGGCATAAAGCCGTGTAATGCTCGGAACAAGGACAGGAAGACTCGAAATATGCGTACGGCGCTTACACACGTATGCGGTTTGATAGCCGTGTTTCAATCTGTGCATCCGACTGATCGTGCATGAAACTCTTCAGCCCATGTCGCTCCAGCTCTTGCCAGAACAATACAACCGCCTCCACCAGCGAGCGTAGCAGCTCAAATGAAAGCATCAGATCGGTCACAGGACGCACACCATAATGCTCTTCAAGGAGATGAGACGAAGCAGGCCAAAGCTCTGGATTCCTCTTCCGAAGAGCCCGAGCAGCTTTACCTTCACCATGACGACACACGTTGCCTAAAAGCATAAGCAGATCGAGTTGGGGGTAGGACTGAAATTGTGGAAGCTCTAAACCTCGTACCTTCAAGAAAAGCTCATTGAACTCCGCTCCCCAGAGCGCTTTCTCTGCTTTCTCTATCGCCTTTCCAATCACATCGGGTGCCTGATCATCTGGTGAATCGGGAATGAACAAATGCGGTACACACCCAGACATGTACGTTCGTACCTGCTGCTCCCATAAAGACTGGATGCCGAGACAAAATGCCATAGCTGTCCTCTGCTTCAGTACATAGTGGTCAAGCGTTTGAAGAGATTTGATGAAGTCATCTATGTCAGGACGTGCAATCAACTCATCCCGCCGACGCTGTAGGGTTTGCAAGGAAGGCTGAACAACAAGTTCCAAATAGTCTTGCGCAACGCTGCCATAGTTATTGGCATACACATCGACAACGGAGTGCTTCCAAGGATGCTCATTCATAGACCATCACCTATGCTTTATGTAATACGCACGGCCGGCGGGCGTAAGCTCATAGTACTCCCCCTTTAAACCTCCACACCTAATCAAAAACCTCCGCTCAATTAATACGTCAACGGCAGCGTGAACTTCAAGAGGTATAAGCGACGTTACAGCGCTAACAGCAACCAGTGTCGCTCGGGCACCTTGATTGGCGAATACAGTGAAAGCCTCCAACATATCAAAAACAACATCGGTAAGCTTTGCCTCTTCTAGAGCCGGTGGCAACTCAGCAATCTGTTTTGTGAGAGCAGCGTTAGATTCCTTTAAACGGGCTTCGGAAGCCTCAAGATGAGTATTGGCCGCTTCTAGTGCCGCACAACGCTTAGAGCACTCATCTAACTCCACACTCAATCTATCAACGTGACCATCTTTGAGTGCAAGGCTACGACTATCGCGGTGTGCTACGAAAATTGCGACCCCCGCTATAAACAAGACTATTGCCATCAACTCCCAGAGAGCCCATGGGGTGGTAGTCGTAAAAAAGCTAAAAAAGCCTTCTACCTTGGGAGTGAGCCAATCTGGAAGTTTACCTTCCTTCACTAACGAATCCGCCATAGGGGTCAGAATCAACCCGCCCACCCCTAAAATGCCTGTTATCACCCATCCCCGCGACGCCATAGCAACCCCATCAGGCAAAAGAGACCAGTGTACCAGACGAGCGATGGCGCATTGCCTTGATAACAATGAGTTAACCGAGAAAATACCCAAACCCAGCTAAGAGCGTTAGTGATAGCTGTATCGTAGAGTTCGATTAGGATTGGCTCACCAGCAAAATCATCAGACAAACAAAAACCACTGCATAGGTGTGACTGTGGTCGAAAGCCTTAATAGGAACGTGTAAAAAATGAAACACCTCAGCAGCGAACGCGCACCATATCATCCCACGCACGGGAGAATTTGTGTCCACACTGAGTCTCCATGTACACCCTCGCCCCTCCTGTGTAGACAACTTTCGTAATCCACCGCCACTCTCCTTTTACGTAGAGAACGTCATTATGGTGCACCTTTGATGCAGTTTGGAGTACGTATCGTGGCTGGCTAGGGCGCTTCTCTTTTTTAGAGACCTGATTGACTTCACGGGGCGCATCACGCGCTTCATTAGGCGCTTCCTTAGTCGAGGGCTTGAGCCATTCGTCAACCGTAGCCTGAAAAGCAATCCCTGCTAGCTGCTTCAATAAATTTATCACTGCTCCCACCCCTCCCTTAATCAGTCCGAACAGAATATAGGGCGCGGAGCATCAAATCACCCATTTCAAGCCATCCGCGAACGTCTCGCCATAGCGCTGCTGTTGAAATGCCATCACTGCGGAGTCATTATGCGTGCACACAAGACAAGGAAGAACCGACCAGTGACCACTAAAATATACGCTTTCTATAACAACAAGGGTGGGGTTGGCAAAACCACACTCTGCCAAAACGCAGCTTGCCTCTACGCAGAAAACAATCCTCAAAAGCTTGTTTTGGTGATTGACCTGTGCCCTCAAGCAAACATTTCTCAGTTCCTCTTGGGGGGTGGACATGTCGGGTACAAGGCCAATCAACGTCTTCAATCAACCGCCACTCGTCGTAACATTGTCGGCTTCATGGACTGGATGCTAGGCGGCAACTCTGGCTTCACTAGCTTGCCTACAAGCTATTTGACGCAAGTTAACCCGCACAACCCAAATGTCACCAAGAACCTTCACCTCATAGCTGGTGACTCGTTTTTAGAGTCGCTAACCCTTGCGCTGAACTTTGCCACAATGAATCCGGCAAACATTTTTGCGTGGAAGGAGTACGTGACAGCCATTCGCAGGCTGTGTGAAATCGAACTACAGAATTCTGAATACGATGATATGACGGTCTTTATAGACTGTAATCCGAGCTTTTCTGTGTACACACAGATGGCGTTGGTATCCTCCGACGCCTTGATCGTACCAATGATGGCAGATTTCAGCTCTCTGGAGGGTATCAAAGGGATTCTGATGTTGCTGTATGGAAAATACCCATCATCGGCCACAAAGAACTATGCAGCCAAGGTTGTCACCTTCAGCCGACAAGTCGAGCAATATGGCCTTGAACTACCAAAGATATGGGAACTTCCATTCAACAACTTCACAACGAATTTGGGGGTGGCAACAGCTTTTGACTCTGTAAGAGAGGAGCTGATCCTTTATGCATGGAAGCAATACGCCACAGATCCAACAATATTTTATCCTTGCGATGTACCACCAACAACGATAAAAGAGTGGGAAAAGCTTTTCGTATCTAATGTAAAAGACTTCCACACGGCGGGCAAGGTATCAGCAAGCCTCGGCATACCTTTACATCGCCTACCTCTACATAACAACTACACCATGCCCAATGGAGACTCGGTGGGAATCCCTAAGTCAAATTACAAAGAATCCTTAAAGCACCTAATCAAGTTTGTTTCAAAACTGTAAACTCCATACAAACTAAAAGCCCGCCTCGGCGGGCTGCTCTTTAACTAAAGCGCTTTATGCTGTAGGCAATTCAGAAACACCATTACCCGGTGTAATCCCGATGTGCTTGTGTATATCAAATAAAATGCCATTGAACGTGGCGCTGCCTGTCATTGTGTAGTTACCTGTCCAGCTTGTGTTAGCCTGTTGGACATTCATAGTGCTGGCTTTCAAGCTTATACTACTGGAGGCTTCAAGATCAATATATTTGCCAATCACCCTAACTGCGAACTGAGATTCAACTACAGCATTACCATCGACCTTGAGAAAAAACTGTGTCTACTGACCTGTCCCAATGTTATGCACAGCCATCAAACCATTTAGATCATTACTCAAGCTCATGGAATTTACTTGCTGTGTGGTTACTGAGAAAGGAGCCAAGCCGGGAACAAACACAGAACCCATAACATCTTTTTTACGGTTATCGTAGATCATGATTGGCGCTGTGCCTTTTGCAATTTTAAAGTTATCCATTTTGTTACCCATCACCACACACATTCCGTTATCACCCACGTTAACACGGAAGAGGAACATGCTGTTGCTAGTTCTCATGTGAGCGATAGGAGCGTTGATAACGTACGCGTCATCCATGTTATAGCCGTCATCAGCTTTACGCGGGTTGGAGATTTCAACGGTGACACTGAAACGACCATTAACACCCACAACTCTTGCTGGGCATGCTGTACGGCTATTCTCGTTGCTGTTGTGGATTGCGTTATCAATGACGCTCATCCATCCACCGACCACCTGTGGAATATTAGTGCGCATGTACGTTTCCTTTTAAAGGTAAAGCTTTTCCATTACGGTGAACCATTAACCACTTCTGTTTGTGGTTAATGTAGGCTTCAACTACTGTGAATTTGTGGACAGAGCGCGTGCTGTGTTCATCAAGATAGGCAGTGGCTGCATGTACAGCATCAGCTTTGCAATCAAAGAAGCAAGGATATTGAATGTACGGGATGCATTGCGTTCTCCTACTGGGCTGTTGGAATTATTTAAAGTGGGATTGACATTGATTCCCCCACGCCACTCTGGTGGAATTCCCAGGCCTGGGGCATGCGCCGCAGATGGAAGAACCGGCCCAGTTTCATAAAGCGCTGTTGCAGGGTTTGAACGCCCTTTAATTCAACCTTTTTCGAGGCACTCGTGAATGTCGGTACAGATCGCAGTCATTGATGATTGGCAGAATGTGGCCAGTGGCGTGGTGGATTGGTCGGTGCTTGATACCGTCGGCCAGGTGCATTTCCTGCACGACTACCCTGCCGATACCGCCACGATGATTGACCGTTTGCAGGGGTTCGAGGTGATTTGCGTGATGCGCGAACGCTCCACCTTCGACAAGGCCCTGTTGCAGGGCCTGCCGAAGTTGAAGCTGCTGGTGACCGGTGGCATGCGCAACGCGGCCATCGACATCGCCGCCGCCAAGGCCCTGGGGATCCAGGTGTGTGGCACCGACAGCTATAAACAGGCCGCACCGGAATTGACCTGGGCGCTGATTATGGCCTCCACCCGCAACCTGCTGGCCGAAGCCAACTCCCTGCGTGCCGGCCAGTGGCAAGTTGGCCTGGGCGGCGACCTGTACGGCAAAACCCTGGGCATCCTGGGGTTGGGCAGCATCGGCCAGAAGGTCGCGCAGTTTGCCCAGGTGTTCGGCATGCGTGTGATTGCCTGGAGCGAAAACCTCACGCCCGAGCGCGCCGCCGAATCGGGCGTGACCTGGGTCAGCAAGAGAGAACTGTTCGAACAGGCCGACATTCTCACCGTGCACTTGGTGCTCAGCGACCGTAGCCGTGGGCTGGTGGATGCCCAGGCCTTGAGCTGGATGAAACCCACCGCCCGCCTGGTGAACACCGCCCGCGGGCCCATCGTGGATGAACAGGCGCTGGTGCAGGCACTGGAAAGTGGCGGGCTGGCTGGGGCTGCACTGGATGTGTACGCCGAGGAGCCACTGCCGGTGGATCACCCGTTCCGCCGCCTGCCCAATGTGCTGGCCACCCCCCACGTCGGCTACGTCAGCGAGCAAAACTACCGCCAGTTCTACCAACAGATGATCGAAGACATCCAGGCCTGGGCCAACGGCGCGCCCATTCGCATGCTCGGCTAGCGCACCATTGCGGGGCGCATGCTTCCTCGTGGCGAGGGAGCTTGCTCCCGTTGGGGCGCGAAGCGGCCCTTTCTTTATTTCAAATACGGGTCTGCTGCGCAGCCCAACGGGAGCAAGCTCCCTCGCCACAGAAAGCCGCCGTTCAAACCGTGTTTTCAAAGCTGCATATGGTTACAAGTTTTTTGTCCTACAAAATCTTCTCACAAACCCTACACGCTCTAGGATCTGTCCTAGACTGATGACCGATGGGTCCGTTCGAAAACAAAAACCCCGCAAAAAATCGAAACTTTCCAAACCTGCCGTAGGTCCAGTTTTAAGGTAAGGCGAGCACGCGCGTTTGATCGCAGATGCCCGTCCATCCAATCTTTTTCAGCTGAGTGTGCAACTGGCATACGCCTTGCCAGTTTGTACAGTGCTTGTGCGCCTGACCGCAGGATGCGGTCATCGGAGCTAATGGCAGCGGGCCATTAGCCGACAGACATGTGGGAGAGAACTATGATCAGTGCCGCTGTAGATATTCAGGGAGAGCGTGTCAGTCAGCCGGTAGGGGGACCTTCGCTGGTCGACCTGCCCACCACTGTGCGGCCGATCGTGAGTCAGAACCCTAATCGCAAGAAAGTCCTGTTTGTAACCTCCGAGTTTGCCGACTTGGTGAAGACCGGTGGCTTGGGCGACGTGTCCGCCGCCCTGCCCCGCGCCATGGCCCATCTGCACGATGTGCGAGTGCTGATCCCGGGTTACCCGCAGGTGATGGAAAGCGACAACCCGATCCACATTGTCGGCGAACTGGGCGGCCACGCAGCCCTGCCGCCCTGCAAGATCGGGCGCATGGACCTCAAGGACGGCCTGGTCATCTATGTGCTGATCTGCCCCGAACTCTATGAGCGCGAAGGCACCCCCTACGGCGCCAACAACGGCCGCGACTGGCCGGACAACCACATTCGCTTTGCCCGCCTGGGCCTGGCCGCCGCCGACATGGCCGCCAACCTGGCGCAGATTCACTGGTGCCCCGACCTGGTGCACGCCCACGACTGGCCCGCAGGCCTCGCCCCGGCGTATATGCACTGGCGTGGGTCACGCACCCCGACCCTGTTCACCATCCATAACCTGGCCTACCAGGGCGTGGTCAGCCTGGCCTCGACGCCGGAGCTGGGCATTCCGCCCCATGCCCTGCAACAAGAAGGCATGGAGTTCTACGGCAAGATGTCGTTCCTCAAGGCCGGCATGGCGTACTCCAGCCACATCACCACGGTGAGCGCCACCTACGCCCAGGAAATCACCACCCCGGAATTCGGTTGCGGCCTCGATGGTTTCCTCGCCAGCAAGACCCAACAAGGTTTGCTCAGTGGTATCCCCAACGGCATCGATGAAAGCTGGGAAACCTCCACCGACACGCACCTGACCCACAATTTCAATATTGGGGATTGGGAAGGCAAGGCCGTCAACGCCGCCCACGTGCGCGAACTGTTCGAACTGGATGACTCTACCGGCCCGCTGTTCGCCGTGGTCTCGCGCCTGGTGTACCAGAAAGGCCTGGACCTCACCGAAGCCGTTGCCAGCTTTATCGTCGAACAGGGCGGCCAGATCGCGATTATCGGCCGTGGCGAACCGGAAGAAGAACAAGCCATGCGTGAACTGGCCCTGCGCTTCCCTGGCCAGGTGGGCGTGCGCATCGGCTTCAACGAAACCGACGCCCGCCGCATGTTCGCCGGCAGCGACTTCCTGCTGATGCCTTCGCGCTACGAGCCCTGCGGCCTGAGCCAGATGTATGCCCAGCGCTTCGGCTCACTGCCGGTGGCCCGCAATACCGGCGGGCTGGCCGACACCATCGAGAACGGCGTCACCGGGTTCCTGTTCAATGAATCCACGGTAGAGAGCTACGAAGAAGCCCTGAGCCGAGCGTTCAAGGTGTTCGCCAATACCGGGCTGCTCAACGCCATGCGCTGCCGCGCCATGACCCAACCCTTCAACTGGTGCCAGGCGGTCGAACCCTACGCCGAACTGTACGAACAACTGGTGGCCAAGGCCTTGGGGAAATCCGCTAAATAATCAAGGGAGGGCTTCATAGATGCCGTCACGGACTCTGGAAACCTGGCCCCACGGCGCAATCATGCTGGACGCGCAACACACGCGTTTTGCCTTGTGGGCGCCAGACGCATTTTATGTCAGCGTTGAATTGGAAGACGGCAAGTCCATCGCCATGCTGCCCCAGGCAGAGGGCTGGTTCGAAACAGAAATACGCTGCGCGGCGGGCACGCGCTACCGCTACAACATCGACGGCGAAACCGATGTACCCGACCCGGCGTCCAGAGCCCAGGCCACGGACGTTCACGGGTGGAGCCAAGTCGTCGACCCGCTCGCCTATCCATGGCGGCACAGCCAATGGCAAGGCCGCCCGTGGCACGAGGCGGTGATTTACGAACTGCACGTTGGCGCGCTCGGCGGCTATGCCGGCGTGGAAAAACACCTGCCACGCCTGGCCGAGCTGGGCGTCACCGCCATCGAGTTGATGCCGTTGGCGCAGTTCCCCGGCGAACGCAACTGGGGCTACGACGGGGTGCTGCCCTACGCACCCCACTCTGCCTACGGCTCGCCCGAGCAACTCAAGCACCTGATCGACAGCGCCCACGAACACGGCCTGGCCGTGATCCTCGACGTGGTCTACAACCACTTCGGCCCGGACGGCAATTACCTCGGCCAATACGCCAAGGGCTTCTTTCAGGAAGACGTGCACACCCCCTGGGGCGCGGGCATTGATTTTGACCGCCGCGAAGTACGCGACTTCTTCCTCGACAACGCGCTGATGTGGCTGTTGGAGTACCGCTTTGACGGCCTGCGCCTGGATGCAGTGCACGCCATCGACAACCCGGGGTTTCTCAAGGAGCTGGCGCAACGGGTGCGCCAACAAGCCGATATCGGCCGCCATGTGTGGCTGGTGCTGGAAAACGAATTCAATCAGGCGAGCCTGCTGGAGCATGAATTCGATGCCCAGTGGAACGACGACGGCCACAACGCCTTGCATGTGCTGCTGACCGGCGAAACCGACGCCTATTACAGCGACTTCGCTTCGGACACCACCGCCAAGCTCGCGCGTTGCCTGGGCGAAGGCTTTATCTACCAGGGGCAAGCGACCCGCCACGGCCACACGCGCGGCGAACCTAGCGGGCACTTGCCACCCAGCGCCTTCGTGTTGTTTCTGCAGAACCATGACCAGATCGGCAATCGCGCCTTCGGCGAACGGCTGCACCAACTCTGTTCGCCCGAGGCACTCAAAGCCGCCACTACGCTACTGCTGCTGTCGCCGATGATCCCGATGATGTTCATGGGCGATGAAACTAACGCCAGCGAGCCGTTCCTGTTTTTCACCGATCACCATGGCGAACTGGCCGAGGCCGTGCGCGAAGGCCGGCGTAATGAATTCGCCGACTTCGCCGCCTTCCACGACCCCGAACGGCGCAAACGCATTCCCGATCCCAACGCCGCGTCCACCTTTGAGCATTCCGCCCCCAGCTTCACCGACAACGACCACACCGCGCTCTATCGCCACCTGCTGCACCTGCGCCACCAGCACATCGTGCCGCATTTGCCCGGCAGCGTTGCATTGGGCGCACAGGTGCTGGCCGACGGCGCCGTCACTGCGCGCTGGCGCCTGGGCAACGGCAGCCTGTTGCAGATCGACCTGAACCTGGGCGCCACGCCCGTGACTCACCCTGCGCCGTCCCACCTGCTATTCGAAACGCGCGCCCATGACCCGGCCCTGCTGGCGCCGTTCAGTGCGCGCGTAGCCCTTTTCCCTGTTGGAGAGCACCCTTGAGCGAAGCGAACCTGGAAATCCTCGCCAGCCGCGCGGGCCTGGCCGTCGATTGGATCGACGCAAACGGCCGCCCGCAACACGTGAAGCCCGACGCCCTGCGTGCGGTCCTCAAAGGCCTGGGCCACCCAGCCGATACCGATGCCGAGATCGACGCCAGCCTGCTCGAACTGGAACAGGTGCAACAGAACAAACACCTGCCGCCTTTGATGACCATCGACAGTGGCGAAGGCTTGGACCTGGCGCGCTACTTCGAACCCGACACCCTGTGCCGGGTCAATCTCGAAGACGGCGAAACCCTAGAGCTGCGCCTGGATGGCAACGCCGTGTTGCCGGGCGTCATTGCTCTCGGGTACCACCAAGTACACATCAGCGACCAGGTCTTCACCTTGGCCGTGGCCCCCACCCATTGCTACAGCGTGGCTGAAGCGGTGGACAGCCGCCCCGCCCGGGCCTGGGGCCTGAGCGCCCAGTTGTATTCGTTGCGTCGCCTCGGCGATGGCGGCTTCGGCGACACCCTGGCCCTGGAGCACCTGGCGCGCTCGGCCGCCGAGCGCGGTGCCGATGCCCTGGCGATCAGCCCGATGCACGCGATGTTCAGTGCCGACCCGAACCGCTACAGCCCTTACTCACCGTCCAGCCGCCTGTTCCTCAACAGTCTTTACGCGTCACCGGGCTGCATCCTGGGCGAGCGCGAGGTGCGCAACGCCATCGATACCGCCGGTCTCGCCGATGAGCTGCACACCCTGGAACAGCACACCCTGATCGACTGGCCTGCCGCCGCGAAGGCCAAGCAACGCTTGCTGCGCACGCTGTATGAAGACTTCCGTCACGGCGAGCATCCGCAACATGCCGACTTCCTGAGCTTTCGCCAAGCCGGTGGCGAGGCCCTGGAAAATCACTGTCGCTTCGAGGCTGTGCAAGCTCAGCGTGCGGCCGCCGGTGAAGATCTGGACTGGCGCCACTGGCCAGACGCCTGGCGTAATCCGCAGAGCGCGGCACTGACTCAATTCGCCGAAGACAACCGCGATGAAATCGGCTATTTCGCCTTCAGCCAATGGCTGATCGCCCGTAGCCTGGAACGTGCGCAGCAAGCCGCCCGCGGCAGCGGCATGGGCGTGGGCCTGATCGCCGACCTGGCCGTGGGTGCCGACGGCGGTGGCAGCCAAGCCTGGAGCCGCCAGGATGAGCTGCTGGCCGACCTGACCGTGGGCGCGCCGCCGGACATTCTCAACCGATCGGGCCAAGGCTGGGGCATCTCCGCGTTTTCCCCGGAGGGCCTCAAACGCAACGGCTTCCGCGCCTTTATCGAAATGCTGCGGGCCAACTTCGCCCACGCGGGCGGCCTGCGCATCGACCATGTGATGGGCCTGCAACGCCTCTGGGTGATTCCCATGGGCGCATCGCCCCGGGAAGGCGCGTACCTGTATTACCCGGTGGATGACCTGCTGCGCCTACTGGCCCTGGAATCCCACCGTCACCAGGCCATCGTCCTTGGCGAAGACCTGGGCACCGTGCCCGATGGCCTGCGCGAAAAACTCAGCGGCCGCTCGATCCTCGGCATGCGCGTGCTGCTGTTCGAACAGAACCATGACGGCCAGTTCAAGCCGATCCTCGACTGGCCGGACAACGCCCTGGCCACCACCAGCACCCACGACTTGCCCACCCTCAACGGCTGGTGGCACAGCCGCGATATCGAGTGGAACATCCAGCTGGGTTTGATCGACGCGCCCACGGTGGAGCAATGGAGCGAACACCGCCTGCGCGAACGCCAGGCGCTGCGCCAGGCCTTGAGCCAGGACCCACAGAACTTCGTCGATGAGATCCGCAACGACACCGACCACATGATCGATGCCAGCGTGCGCTACCTGGGCCACACCCGTGCGCCGTTGGTATTGCTGCCACTGGAAGACGCGCTCGGCATCGAGGAACAGGCCAACCTGCCCGGCACCCTCGACACTCACCCCAACTGGCGCCGCCGCCTGCCGGGTGAAGCCGCCAGCCTGCTCGACAACGACAGCGCCGCGCGCCGCCTGGAACTGCTGGCGGTGGCGCGTAACCAGGCCCACGAGCGTGACCGATGAAGGCCCTGCCGCTGCGCGCCACCCAACGCCTGCAATTTCATAAAGGCTTTACCCTGGACGACGCGGTGCCGCTGGTGCCCTACTTTGCCAGACTCGGCATCAGCCACCTGTACGCCTCGCCGTTGCTCAGTGCCCGCGCCGGCTCCATGCACGGCTACGACGTGGTCGACCCCACCACCGTCAACCCGGAGCTGGGCGGCGAACCGGCCTTGCGCCGCCTGGTCGCGGCGCTGCGTGAACACGAGATGGGGCTGATCCTCGACATCGTGTCCAACCACATGGCCGTGGGCGGCGCCGACAACCCATGGTGGCTTGACCTGCTGGAATGGGGGCGCCTGAGCCCCTATTGCGAGTTCTTCGATATCCAGTGGCACTCGCCCGACCCACTGCTCAAAGGCCAGTTGCTGATGCCATTCCTCGGCAGCGACTACGGCGAAGCCCTGCAAACCGGCACCCTGGCCCTGGCCTTCGATGCCGCCCAGGGTAGTTTCTACGCGGCACACTACGAACACCGCTTCCCCATCTGCCCTCGGGACTACGCGATGATTCTGGGCAGCGACCCGTTGCTCAACCCCCTGGCCGAACGCTTCGCCGCCCTCGCCTACCAAGATGACGCTTACCACGAGGCGGCATGGCTCAAGCAAGCGCTGGCGGAGCGCGCCACCGAAAGCGACGTGCTGCGCGCCATCGAGCAGCAGCTGGGCACGTTCGACTTCGACCGCCTGCATGCATTGCTCGAACAACAGACCTATCGCCTCGCCAGCTGGCGCACGGCGGCGGACGACATCAACTGGCGGCGCTTCTTCGACGTCAACGAACTGGGCGGCCTGCGGGTCGAGCGCAGCGCGGTGTTCGAAGCCACCCACGGCAAAATCTTCGAACTGATCGGCGAAGGCCTGGTGGACGGCCTGCGCATCGACCATATCGACGGCCTCGCCGACCCTCGGGGTTACTGCCGCAAATTGCGCCGTCGTGTCGACACGCTTTCACCTGAACGGCACCTGCCGATCTTCGTGGAAAAAATTCTTGGCGAAGGCGAAACCCTGCGCACTGATTGGCAGGTGGACGGCACCACCGGCTATGAGTTCATGAACCAGCTGTCATTGCTGCAACATGACCCGCAAGGCTTTGAGCCGCTGGCCGAGTTATGGACACGCCACAGCGAACGCCCTTCGGCCTTTATCGAAGAAGCGCGGTTGGCCCGCCAGCAAATCCTCAACGGCTCCCTCGGCGGCGACTTTGAAAGCGTGGCCCAGGCCCTGCTGCAAGTGGCCCGTGACGATGTCATGACCCGCGACCTGACCCTGGGCGCGATCCGCCGTGCGTTGCAGGAACTGATCGTGCACTTCCCCGTTTACCGCACTTACATCAGTGCCCGGGGGCGCAGCGCCGACGACGATGAGGTATTCCACCACGCCCTGGAAGGTGCGCGCAGCACACTGAACGAAGGCGACTGGCCGGTGCTCGCCCACCTGGAGCAGTGGCTCGGCGGCCAGCCCTGGCGCAACCGGCCGGTGGGTCGCGAACGCAAGATCCTCAAGCATGCGTGCGTGCGCTTCCAGCAACTGACTTCACCCGCTGCGGCCAAGGCCGTGGAAGACACCGCGTTCTATCGCTCGGCGGTGCTGCTGTCGCGCAATGACGTGGGCTTCAGCACCGAGCAGTTCAGCGCGCCGCTGGATGACTTTCACGCTATCAACGCACAACGTCTGCAGACCTTCCCCGACAACCTGCTGGCCACTGCCACCCATGACCACAAACGGGGCGAAGACAGCCGCGCGCGCCTGGCCGTGATCAGCGAATGCGCGCCGTGGTACGTCGAGCAGGTGGAGCAGTGGCGCACCCTGGCAGCGCCGTTGCGCGAATCTGCCGACAGCCCTTCGGCGGGTGACGAGCTGATCCTCTATCAAGTGCTGCTGGGCAGTTGGCCTCTGGAATCAAGCCCGGACCTCAAGGCTTATCATCAGCGCCTGTGGCAATGGCAACAGAAAGCCCTGCGCGAAGCCAAATTGCAGAGCAGTTGGAGCGCCCCCAACGAGGCCTACGAAAAAGGCGTCGAAACATTCCTCACGCGCCTGCTGCTGGGTGACGAAGGCCAGGCCCTGCGCGCCGCCATCGCCGCCGCTGCCCAAACCATCGCCCCGGCCGGCGCGCTCAACGGGCTGGCGCAAACCTTGCTTCGCCTCACGGTGCCAGGGGTGCCGGACCTGTACCAGGGCGCCGAGTTCTGGGACTTCAGCCTAGTCGACCCCGACAACCGTCGCCCGGTGGATTTCGACGCACGGCAATGTGCGCTCAACAGCCCACCGGACATCGGCGAACAGTTGTCGAACTGGCAGGACGGGCGTATCAAACAGGCGTTGATCGCCGGGGGATTGGCCGTGCGCAAGGCCCACCCTGAACTGTTTCGCAACGGGCGCTACCTGCCACTGGAGGTGGTGGGCAAACACGCCGATCACGTGGTCGCGTTTAGCCGTGAGCATCAAGGCAAACAGCTGCTGGTGGTGGTGCCGCGCTGGCCTCATCGCTTGCTTGAAAACGGTGTGCAGCCCCACATCCATGCGCAGGTTTGGGGCGATACACGGGTGAAATTACCGTTCGCCACCACAACCCAAAACTGGAAGGGACTTTTTCATACGGCCGCAGTCACACCAGACAAGGAGCTGCTGATCAGCACTGCCCTGGGGGATTTCCCGGTCAATGTCTTTATCAATCCTGATGATCAAGAAAGCTGAACATTTTCTGTGAGGAGCATTGTGATGAGTACTGAAGACAAACGCATACGCGAGTTGGCGCATCAGATCTGGGAATCGGAAGGCAAGCCCCACGGACAAGACACGCGCCACTGGGAGATGGCGCGCAAGCTGGCAGAAGCCGAAGCGCTGACGCCGAGCAAACCCAAACCTGCGGCTAAACCCAAGACTGCACCCAAGCCGCCGCCTAAGGCCAAGCCTGCGGCTGCCAAACCGGCCGCGCCGAAAAAGCCCAAGACGCCGCCCAAGCCCGCAGGCTAAACATCTATCCCCTGTGGGAGCGGGCTTGCTCGCGAAAGCGTCGGCACACACAACCCTGTTGTCGCCTGACACACCGCATTCGCGAGCAAGCCCGGCCCCACAGGTGACCCCACTCTGAACTGAATAATTGTCTGGCGCACGGTCGTCACGGCGGCGTTCGGCCTGAAAAAACACACCTTGCAGGAGCAACTCAACCATGAGCAAACCCGATTACAGCCAACCGACGCCGGACCACGAGCCGTCGCGGATTCGTGAAGGTTTGCCCTTCCCCCTCGGCGCCACCTGGGATGGCCTGGGCGTCAACTTCGCCCTGTTCTCGGCCAACGCCACCAAGGTGGAGCTGTGCCTGTTCGATGATGCCGGCGAAGTGGAGCTGGAGCGCATCGAACTCCCCGAATACACCGACGAGACCTTCCACGGCTACCTGCCCGACGCCCACCCCGGGCTGATTTACGGCTACCGCGTGTACGGTCCCTATGACCCGGCCAACGGTCATCGCTTCAACCACCACAAATTGCTGATCGACCCCTATGCCAAACAACTGGTGGGGGCGCTCAAATGGTCCGAAGCCCTGTTCGGCTACACCATCGGCCACCCCGACGATGACCTGAGCTTCGATGAACGCGACAGCGCGCCCTTCGTGCCCAAGTGCAAGGTCATCGACCCGGCGCACACCTGGGGCAACGACCAGCCGGTGCGCGTGCCGTGGGACCGCACGATCATCTACGAAACCCACTTGCGCGGCATCAGCATGCGCCACCCTTCGGTGGGCGAATCGGTGCGCGGCACTTGCGCCGGCTTGATGGAAGACGACGTGCTCAAGCACATCCGCCAGCTGGGTGTGTCATCCGTTGAATTGCTGCCGGTGCATGCGTTTGTCAACGACCAGCACCTGCTGCAAAAAGGCATGACCAACTACTGGGGCTACAACAGCATCGCCTTCTTCGCCCCCGACCCGCGCTACCTCGCCAGCGGCAAGATCGCCGAATTCAAGGAGATGGTCGCGCACCTGCACGAGCAGAAGCTGGAGGTGATTCTCGACGTGGTCTACAACCACACCGCCGAAGGCAACGAGCGCGGCCCTACGCTGTCCATGCGCGGCATCGACAACGCCTCCTACTACCGGCTGATGCCCGACGACAAGCGCTTCTACATCAACGATTCCGGCACCGGCAACACCCTGGACTTGAGCCACCCGTGCGTGCTGCAAATGGTCACCGACTCGCTGCGCTATTGGGCCAACGAGATGCACGTCGATGGCTTCCGCTTCGACCTGGCGACGATCCTGGGGCGCTACCGCGAGGGCTTCGATGAGCGCCACAGCTTCCTCGTGGCCTGCCGCCAGGACCCGGTGTTGCGTCAGCTCAAACTCATCGCCGAGCCCTGGGACTGCGGCCCCGGTGGCTACCAGGTGGGCAACTTCCCACCGGGCTGGGTGGAATGGAACGACCGCTTCCGCGACACCGTGCGGGCCTTCTGGAAAGGCGACGACGGCCAACTGGCCGATTTTGCCGGGCGCATGACCGCCTCCGGCGAGATGTTCAACCACCGGGGGCGCAGGCCTTACAGCTCGGTGAATTTCATCACCGCCCACGACGGTTTCACCTTGCACGACCTGGTGTCGTACAACGACAAGCACAACGAAGCCAACGACGAGAACAACCAGGATGGCAGCAACAACAACCTGTCTTGGAACCACGGCGTCGAAGGCCCGACCGAAGATCCCGAGATCAACGCGCTGCGCCTGCGCCAGATGCGCAACTTCTTCGCCACGCTGCTGCTGGCCCAGGGCACGCCGATGATCGTGGCCGGGGATGAGTTCGCGCGCACCCAGCACGGCAACAACAATGCCTATTGCCAGGACAGCGAGATCGGTTGGGTCAACTGGGACCTGGACAATGATGGCAAGGCCCTGCTCAAGTTCGTCAAGCGCCTGATCAAGTTGCGCCTGGCCTACCCGATCCTGCGTCGTGGGCGCTTCCTGGTGGGCGACTATAACGAAGACATCGGGGTCAAGGACGTGACCTGGCTGGCGCCCAGTGGCGATGAAATGACCACTGAACAATGGCAGGACAGTCATGGCCGCTGCCTGGGCATGCTGATGGATGGCCGTGCCCAGGAAACCGGCATTCGTCGCCCGGGCGCCGACGCCACGCTGTTGCTGGTGGTGAACGCGCACCACGACATGGTCAATTTCCGCCTGCCACCGGTGCCCGAGGGCGGCTTCTGGACGTGCATGGTGGACACCAACCAGACCTCGGTGCGCGGCCAGGAACGCTTCGAGTTCGATCATGAGTACGCCGTCACCGGCCGCTCGCTGCTGCTGTTCGAACTGCAATATGAACAGGAGGATTGACATGGCGCTGCATGGATTCCTTCAGGGCTTTCGGGGCTATGCGGATACACACGCCCTGGGGAACGCACTGAGGGCACTTCAGGAAGAAGGCCTGGATCGCCTGCCGTTGCCTGGCAGTGGCCAGACATTGGAGCGCTTCAGCCGCCTGGCCCAGGTGGCCGGGCACGACCTGCGCCTGTGCAAGTTGTTTGAAGGGCACACCGACGCCTTGGCGATCATTGCCGAACTACAGGGCTCGCTGCCCCCCGAAGGCAGCCTCTGGGGCATGTGGGCCGCCGAACCGCCGACGGCCAAGGTACGCGTGCGGCAGGACGGGCATCGTTTGATCGTCGACGGGCGCAAGGCCTGGTGTTCCGGCGCAGCGGTGGTCAGCCATGGGCTATTGACTGCCTGGGACGAAGAGGACCGCCAGCAGTTGGTCGCGGTTGAGATGGGCCGGCCCGGCATCACCGTCACCAACGAGGGCTGGGACGCCGTGGGCATGGCGGCCACCGGCAGTGTCGAAATCCTCTTTGATGGCGCCCGAGGCATTGCCGTCGGCGGCCCGGGTGATTACCTGGCACGCCCCGGGTTCTGGCAGGGTGGAATCGGCATCGCCGCGTGTTGGTACGGCGCGGCGCAACGCCTGGGCGAAGCCTTGCGCGCGCAGTGCAGCCAACGTCCCGAACCCCACGCCCTCGCCCACCTGGGCGCCGTCGACAGCGCGTTGAACGCTGCTGCCTGTGTGCTACGTGCCAGCGCCGAACAGGTCGACCGCGAGCCCAAGGCCGATGCCCGGCAACTGGCACAACAAACCCGCGCGTGCATCGAGGACACGGTGGAACAAGTGATACATCACGTCGGACGTGCAGTGGGCGCGGGGCCGTATTGCAAAGACCCGCACTTCGCCCAGTTGATGGCGGACCTACCGGTGTATGTGCGGCAAAGTCATGCCGAGCGCGATCTGGCCGCCCTTGGCGAACGGGTCGCTGGTGAACCCACAGGGAGGTGGCAACTGTGAAACCCAATCCGATCGTGGGGCAAGGCACGCCGTTGCATCACTGGCAGGCCTCGACCCAGTTGGCCGAACTTCCAGTGGTGAGCGTCGCGCAGTTGGTGCCCGAGGGCCGACGCGCGGTGATCATCGCCCCGCACCCGGACGATGAAGTGCTCGGCTGCGGTGGCCTGCTGCAAGGGTTGGCCGCATTGGGCCGGCCGATCCTGCTGATTTCCGTGACGGATGGCAGCGCCAGCCACCCCGGCTCCAGGCGCTGGCCGGTAGAGCGCCTGAGCGTGGTGCGGCCGCAGGAGTCCGCCCAGGCTCTGCACCGGCTGGGCTTGCCGCTGCACAGCCTGAAATGGCTGCGTGCCGGCTTTACCGACAGCAAAGTGGCCGACCATGAAGACCGGCTTGTGAGGTTTATCCAGCGTTACCTCAAACCCGGCGATGTGGTGTTCACCACGTGGCGCGAAGACGGTCACAGCGACCATGAAGCGGTCGGCCGGGCCAGCGCTAAAGCCTCGTCGGCGGTCGGTGCGACCTTGTATGAGTTGCCCGTCTGGACCTGGCATTGGGCAACCCCTGAAGACAGCCAAGTGCCCTGGCACCGTGCGCGCAAAATCCCGCTGACGTGCGAAGCCGTGGCGCGCAAGCGCCATGCGATTCACGCGTTTGCCAGCCAATTGGAGGGCGATCCACAGATCGGCCTGCCACCGGTGCTCGCCCCCTATGTGGTGGAACGCTTGCTGCAGCCTTTTGAAGTGGTGTTTGTATGAGTGAGGCAACACGGCATTTCGATCAACTGTTCGCGGGCAACAACGATCCCTGGGCGTATCGTCACAGCTGGTACGAGCGACGCAAGCGCGCTATGACCCTGGCAGTGTTGACGCGCCCGCGTTATGCATCGGTATTCGAACCCGGCTGCGCCAATGGCGAGTTGAGTGCCGATCTGGCCTCGCGCTGTGATCGACTGCTCTGCTGTGACGCGGCAGGCGCGGCCGTCAACCTGGCGAAAGCCCGCTTGCTGGGCTTTCCCCATGCGCGAGTCGAGCACAGCCGGCTGCCCGAACAATGGCCGGCCGGGCCCTTCGACCTGATCGTGCTGAGTGAGCTGTGCTACTACCTCAGTACCGATGATCTGCACCGTTTGGTTGACCGCGCCCTCGCCTCCTTGACCCCTGACGGTCAACTGCTCGCCTGCCACTGGCGCCCGCAGACTGACGATTGTCTGCAAACGGCGCAGCAGGTACATGACCTGCTCCACCAACGGCTGGGCATGCATCACGTGGTACAGCATCACGAAAGTGACTTCCTGCTTGACCTGTGGAGCCGTGACGGCACCTCGGTGGCGCGCCATGAGGGCCTGCGATGATCGGCATTCTGATTCCCGTGCATAACGAACAAACGTTGTTGGCCGAGTGCTTGAAGGCCGCGCTGACCGCCGCCAGCCATCCGGGATTATTGGATGAAGCCGTACAGGTTCTGGCGGTGCTCGACAGTTGCAGCGACGCCAGCGCGCTCATTGCAGCAGGTTTCCCGGTGCATTGCCTTGAAGTGCAGGCGCGCAACGTGGGCCACGCGCGCGGCGCCGGCGCGCGGCATTTGTTGAACCTGGGGGCACGGTGGATTGCCTGCACCGATGCCGACAGCCGTGTGGCCCCCGATTGGCTGGTGGCGCAATTGGCACTGGGTACCGATGCCGTGTGCGGCACAGTGACCGTGGATGCCTGGAGCGAAGGCTTCGACCCCGCCGCACAGATCCGTTATCACCAGGCGTATACCGCGCGCGACGGCCATCGCCACATCCACGGCGCCAACCTGGGGGTGAGTGCCGGGGCCTATGTGCAAGCCGGCGGGTTCGAACCGTTGGCCTGCCATGAAGATGTGCAACTGGTGCGCAACCTGGAACGCAGCGGCGCGTCGATCGCCTGGAGCCACACGCCCCAGGTGATCACCAGCGCCCGCCTGGACTGCCGCGCACAGGGTGGGTTCGGCGACTATTTGAAGAGCCTGATGCAGGCCACGTAAAAAATCGATATATCCAGATGTAAAAGCCGCCGATCCTTGTCTATGCTCAAAACGCCTTGCCGGCACTCCAGGGTTGGAATGCCGCGCGATCATTGCAGCGGAGTCTGCGGTGAATAAAGAGAGTCGTCCCATTGACAGGGCGCGGCCGAGCATCAATCGACAAGGATGTGACACCCATGAAGCCTGCCTCGTTAAGCGAGGGCCGTCGTGGTCCCGCTCAAATCTGGAACAGCGCGCCGCAGTTGGCGCAAATCCCCACGCTTTCCCCTGCTTCGCTGGTGCCACCGGGTGCACGGGTGGTGATCATCGCCCCCCATCCCGGTGATGAAGTCCTGGCCTGTGGCGGGTTGCTGCAATTGCTCAGCACCCGCGACCACCCGCTGCAATTGATCTCCATCACCGATGGCAGCGCCAGCCACCCCGGCTCCCATGTGTGGCCAGCCAGCCGCCTGAGCGTGGTCAGGCCCCAGGAAAGCGCCGAGGCGTTGCGCCGCCTGGGCATGCCACTGCACAGCCTGAAATGGATACGTGGCGGTTTTTGCGACAACGCCCTGGCCGCTCGCGAGCAACCGCTGAGCCAATTCATTGCGCGCTACCTGCAGCCGGGTGACGTGGTGTTCAGCACCTGGCGCAACGATGGCAACGACGATCACGACGCCGTCGGCCGCGCGAGCGCCAAAGCCTGCAGCCTGATGGGCGCCCGCCTGTATGAACTGCCGATCTGGGCCTGGCACTGGCCGGCGCGCGAGGGCCCGGTGATTCCGTGGCAACGCGCGCGCAAGGTGCGCCTGGACACCTGGAGCGTTGCGCGCAAGCTGCATGCAGCCCATGCGTATGCCAGCCAGTTGGCAGGCGACCCGCAAATCGGCCTGCCGCCGATGCTGGCCCAGGTGTTGCTGGAGCGCATGCGTGAGCCTTATGAGATCGTGTTGGGCTAGGCGCCCGCTCGTCTATGTCTGTTGCTTTTCACAGTAGCGCCGCAAGCCTGGGCCACGATCAATGGCTCGGTGGGCAGGGGCGATGCTGTTCTAGGTTTGTATCGCAGTGTGTACAGAGGCCGCTGTGATACACCGCCTTTAAGTCAGCGGCTTTTCTGAAACAGGCCAGATACAGCGCAGCGTTCAACTGAGCACCAGGCACACATCAAGCCGCAGGAGGCTCGCCATGCACACTCAGTTGACCCCTCGCTCCAAACGCCCACTCTTTCTGGCCTTTGCGCTGTTGCAGTTCGGGGCCCTGGGCGTAGCCCGTGCCGAGATGCCCGAAATCAACATTCCGGCGCCCGTCAGCCAATCGGCCTTCAGCACGCTTAAACACGTCAAGGCCGGCCAGTTGGATGTGGCCTATGCCGAAGTCGGCCCGGCCACAGGCCCGGTGGTCATCCTGTTGCACGGCTGGCCCTACGACATCGACAGCTACGCCAACGTCGCCCCACTGCTGGCCGCCAAGGGTTACCGCGTGCTGGTGCCGTATGCTCGGGGCTATGGCGACACGCGCTTCCTGTCGGATAAAACCCTGCGCAACGGCGAGCCCGCCGCGCTGGCGCAGGACGTGATCGATTTCATGGATGCGTTGAAGATCAAGCAAGCCGTGCTGGGCGGGTATGACTGGGGTGCGCGCTCGGCGGATATCGTTTCGGCGCTGTGGCCGGAGCGGGTCAAGGCGCTGGTATCGGTCAGCGGCTACTTGATCGGCAACCAGGCTGCCGGCAAGAACCCATTGCCGCCAAAAGCCGAATTGCAATGGTGGTACCAGTTCTACTTCGCCACCGAGCGCGGCGCAGCGGGTTACCAGAAAAACACCCATGACTTTGCCAAGCTGATCTGGCAGACCGCCTCGCCCCAGTGGAAATTCGACGACGCCACCTTCGACCGCAGTGCCAAAGGCCTGCAAAATCCGGATCACGTGGCCATTACCGTCTTCAACTACCGCTGGCGCCTGGGCTTGGTCCAGGGCGAAAGCCAATACGAAGCGCTTGAGCAGAAACTGGCGCAGTCACCGTCCATTGGTGTGCCCACCATCACCCTGGAAGGCGATGCCAACGGCGCCCCTCACCCGGCACCGGAAGACTACGCCAAGCGCTTCACCGGCAAGTACCAGTTCCGCCTGATCAACGGCGGCATCGGCCACAACCTGCCTCAGGAAGCGCCCGAGGCGTTTGCCAAGGCGGTGATTGACGCGGATCACCTGTGATGAAGCGCCTCTGCCTAGCCTTCATCGCCCTGGCCGGCGCGACCAGCCCTTGGGTGTTCGCCGACGACAATGCCTCGCCGATCTACGGCGTGACCATTCCCGACGGCTACCGCCAATGGGAACTGGTGGCGCCCGCCCAGGAAGCCGACCCGTTGAACGAACTGCGCGTGGTATTGGGCAACAGCGCCGCACTCAAGGCCTACCGGGAAGGCAAACTGCCCTTCCCCGATGGCACGGTGTTGGCCAAGCTGGCGTGGAAACACGAACAGTCACCGGACTTCAAGACCGCGTCCATTCCCGGCGCGGCCACCACGGTACAGTTCATGGTCAAGGACTCGAAGAAGTACGCTGCCACCGGCGGCTGGGGTTTCGGGCGGTTCATCAATGGCAAGCCGGCGGACCAGGCCCAGCACGAGACGTGCTTTGCCTGCCACCAGGCATTGGTGAAAGACCGGGACTACGTGTTCACCAAACTGGCGCCCTGAGCGTGGAGGTCCGGGTGTCACCGGACCTCCACGTTTTTCATCAGGCCGGTACGCCCAGGATGATGTGCGACGCTTTGATCACGGCCGTTGCACTGACGCCCGGTGCCAGGCCGAGTTCGGCAACCGCATCACGGGTAACGATGGAGTACACCTTCGAACCACCGGCCAACTCAATCACCACTTCAGCGTTGACCGCACCATCGTTGACGCTCAGCACCTTGCCTTCCAGGCAGTTGCGCGCCGACAGGCGAATGTCGCTGGACTCGGTCATCAGCATCACCCACGGTGCCTTGATCAGCGCCACGGCTTCTTTACCGACGGCGATGCCCAGGTTGCGCACGCTTTCCATGGTCACGACGGCCACCAGTTGCTCACCACCGGGCAGGGTCAGGACAACTTCGGCGTTGACCGCACCATCCTGTACCTGGCTGACCTGGCCTTTGAATACATTGCGTGCACTGACTTTCATGGGGAGCGTCCTTTTCTTGACTTGTAGGTTAGGAATTGCCGCGCATGATTAAACGTAGCGTTGTGTAAAAACAACTATAGCGCCCTGCCCTCCGTTACCCGGGCGTTGAACCGATTGCGAACCTGCGACAGCTGGTAGGCAATCCCCAGCCAGATAAACCATGCGGGCATCACGCACAATGCCAGTCGCGTGTCCGGGCGCAAGGCCAGCAGGCACAGCACAAACGCCAGGAACCCCAGGGAGAACCAGGCCATTGGCACGCCACCGGGCATTTTGTAGAGGGATTTGGCGTGCAGGTCCGGGCGTTTTTTACGGTAGGCAATGTAGGAGGCGAGAATAGTCGACCAGGTAAAAATCACCAGGATCGCCGAGACCGTCGACACGATCGTAAACGCGGTCATCACCTCCGGCACCACAAACAGCAACACCAGGCCCAACAGCATCAACAGCGTGGTAAACGCCAGGCTGATAAACGGCACGCTGCGGGTGGACAGGCGTCGGAAGATCCCGGGCGCATCCCCAAGGTCTGCCAGGCCGAACAGCATGCGGCTGGCGGAGAACACGCCACTGTTGGCCGACGACGCCGCCGAGGTCAGCACCACGAAGTTGACGATACCCGCCGCCGCCGGAAACCCCGCCACCAAGAACAACTCCACGAACGGGCTCTTGCTGGGCGACACCTGCTGCCACGAAGTGACTGCAATGATGCACGCCAGGGCCAGCACATAGAACAGGATGATGCGCAGCGGGATCGAGTTGATCGCCTTGGGCAAGGTCTTCTCCGGGGCACGGGTTTCGGCCGCTGCGGTGCCGATCAACTCGGTGCCGGCGAATGAGAAGATCGCCATCTGGAAGCCGGCAAAAAAGCCAAACAGCCCGTTGGGGAACGCCGCCTGCCGATCCAGCAAATGCCCCAGCGAGGCGGTGACGCCGGTGGGTGAGACAAAGGACGAGGCAATCAGCACCGCACTCACGGCTATCAGCGTGACCACGGCGATGATCTTGATGATCGCGAACCAGAACTCCACCTCGCCAAACAGCTTGACCGTGAGCACATTCAGCGCGAACAGCGTCAGCAACATGCCCACGGCGGGCATCCAGGCCGGTACATGCGGGAACCAATACTGGAAGAACCCGCCGACCACCACCGCATCCCCCACCACCGCCACGCTCCAGCTCAACCAGTACGACCAGCCCAGGAAAAACGCCGCGCGCGGCCCCAGGTACGCCCCGGCAAAGTCGGCAAAACTCTTGAAGTTGAGGTTGGACAGCAGCAACTCGCCCATGGCGCGCATCACGAAATACACGAACAGCCCGATGATCATGTAGATCAGCAGGATCGAGGTGCCGGACAGCGCAATGATCTTGCCCGAGCCCATGAACAGACCGGTGCCGATCGCACCGCCCATGGCCATCAGCTGGATGTGGCGGTTACTCAAAGTGCGTTGCAACGCAGGCTTTTCGGCAAGCCCGGGCGTGGTTGTTTTCATCACAAAACCTCTTGTTATGTTTTTGAGTTTTGGCAGAAAAAAGGATTGAACGGTGGCGCTCAGGCGCTCTTGTTTTCGAAGCCATGCAGCACATTGACGGCGTTGATGCCGATCTCATCGACCATGTAGCCGCCCTCCATCACGAACAGCGTCGGCACGCCGACCCCGGCGATGAGTTCGCCCATGCCAATGAAGTCCGGGCTGTCGAGCAGGAAGTGGCTGATGGGGTCGTCCTTGAAGGTGTCGACGCCCAGGGAAATCACCAGCACCTCGGGGGCGAAGTTTTTCAATTGCCGACAGGCGTCGAGCAAGGCGATTTGGTAGCCGGCCCAGTCGGTGTTTTTCGGCAACGGGTAATTGAGGTTGAAGCCCTCTCCCGCCCCGGCACCGCGCTCGTGGGCATGGCCGGAGAAGTACGGATAGGACACGCTCGGCTCACCGTGCAGCGAGATGAACATCACATCGGGGCGGTCATAGAAAATGTTCTGCGTGCCGTTGCCATGGTGGAAGTCCACATCCAGCACCGCCACGCGCCGGGCGCCCTGGGTGATGGCCTGTTGCGCGGCAATCGCAGCGTTGTTGAGGTAGCAATAACCGCCCATGTATTCGCGCGCCGCATGGTGACCCGGTGGACGGCACAGGGCAAAGGCGCTGTGCTGGCCTTCATCGATCAACGCCAGGCCGGTCAGTGCGATGTCCGCGCTGGTCTTGACCGCGTTCCAGGTGGTGCGGGTGATCGGCGAGCCGGCGTCCATGGCGAAGAAGCCCAGCTTGCCATCGATGAACTCCGGCACCTGCTGGTTGGCCAGGTCACGCACCGGCCACACCAACGGCAGCGCGTCGTGGCTGCGGCCGATGGCGGTCCATTCGGCCCAGGCGGTTTCGAGGAAGGTCACATAGCGCTCGCTGTGGGCATTGACATAGCAGGCACGGTCGAAGGTGCGCGGCACGATGATCTCGCCCAGCCCCACCCGTTGCACCCGGTCACGCACCGTGTCCGCACGGCTCGGTTGTTCGAACGAGGGTTTGAGCACGCCATCTTTCAATTCGGTGCCATGGTGCAAACGGTGGTCATCACTAAAAACAGTCAACATTGCTGAGGTTCCGCCAGTAAAAGACAGGGTCTATTTTGTTCTGGCGGGGCGGGGCTTTCTTTGCTTTTACTTCCCTCGATGTTAGGTTATTCGGTGTTTTTTACCCTTAAGGCGTCGATATATGAAAAATAAAACCAGCCAGGTCGCTCTTGATGACACCGATCTCGCCATCCTCGCCCTGCTGCAGGCAGACGCCAGCATTTCCAATGCCCAGCTCAGCGAGCGCCTGTCACTGAGCCTCACGCCGTGCTGGCGTCGACGCAAGCGCCTGGAAGAAGAAGGCGTGATCAAGGACTACCAGGCCAACCTCGATCGCAAGCTGCTCGGGCTGAACATCCTGGCCTTCGTACACGTGCGCTTCGCCATCCACGCCGACCAGGCACCGGACGCGTTCGAGGCGGTGATGCGCGAGCTGCCCCAGGTGCTGGCGTGCCACAAGATCACCGGCGATGCGGATTACCTGTTACAGGTGCTGGCCGAGGACCTGGACAGCTACAGCGAATTTGTCGAGAACGTGCTGCGCCGACAGCTGGGGATTGCGTCGATCCAGTCGAGCCTGGCGTTGAAGGAAGTGAAGGCGACGAGTCGGGTGGCGATTGGGCGGTGAGGCTCAGAACGGCTCCAGGCCCGTTTAAAGTCCTGCCCGACCAGGCCGATAACTGACTGGCAGTATTGAATCCGAACACTCGCTCCGCGCACGCCAGATCCTCTTACGATTACATGGAGCAAGCCTGAATGCCTGTCCGTACGCGTTTTCTCGAGCATTACCGCAAGGCCGACCGCATCATGCTGGCGTTGATCTGGCTGATGTTTGTGTTCTCCGTGGGCCTGGCGTTCTGGCACGACACCTTGCTGCAAGCGGTGGTCATCGGCGGCGGCACCGCTGTTGTACTGACCGCGCTTTACCGTGCCCTTTCAGGCACCCGCGTGATGCGCTGCGCACTCGGCGCAGGCCTGATGGTTATGGCCGCCCTGCACATCAACCAGGCCCAGGGCGTGATCGAATCCCACTTCGGCATCTTCGCCTTGCTCGCCGTGCTCACGTTTTACCGCGACTGGCTGCCGATCCTGGTGGCCGCCCTCACCATCGCGGTGCACCACGTGGTGTTCCATGCCTTGCAGCATCAGGGTTTTCCGGTGTTTGTGATGGATCATCACGGCGGTTGGGGCATGGTATTCGTGCATGCGTTCTACGTGGTGATGGAAACCGTCGCCCTGCTCTACCTCGCCGTGCACAGCCAGGCCGAAGCGGTCGAGAGCCAGGAAATGCTCGAAAAAATGCTGGCCGTCACCTCTCAATTCACCTCGCAGGCCAGCCAGGGCGAAGGCAAGGTGCATGTGTCTTTGGCCAAGCGCTTTGATCACTTCCTGCAGCAGATCACCCACCTGATCGATGGCGTCACCCGCGACTCCCACGGCCTCGGCCAGCTGGGCCAGGAACTCGCCAGCGCCAGCGGCACCCTGGAAAAAGGTGCGCGGCACCAACTGGCGGAAATCACCCAGATGACCGGCTCGATGCAGCGCATGGAAGACGCCATGGGCCACATCGCCGTGCACGTCGAACAAGCCGTCGAACACGCGGGCAAGGCCAGCCAGCAAATCGTGCGCGGCCAGCAAAGTGTCGGCCGCGCGCAGCACGAAATCACCCAATTGGCCTCCCGCCTCAACGGCACCCACCAAACCGTGCAAGGCCTGGCGGTGCAAGCCGAACAGATCGGCACCGTGCTCGAAGTGATCAGCAGCATCGCCAACCAGACCAACCTCCTCGCCCTCAACGCCGCCATCGAAGCTGCCCGCGCTGGCGAACAAGGCCGCGGCTTTGCCGTGGTCGCCGACGAAGTGCGCAGCCTGGCGCAACGCACCGCCGTCTCCACCCAGGAAATCAAGACCATCATCGAAGGCTTGCAACACGGCAGCCGCCAAGCCGTGGAAGCCATGCACGACAGCCGCCAAGGGGTGGAACGGTGCGTGGAAGACAGCCAGGTCGCGGTGGATATGCTGCAGGCCGTGGGCAATGACATCGCGCATATCGATCAGTTGAACGGGCGGATTGTGAGTACGACGCGGGAGCAGACGTCAGCCAACATGGAAATTGTTGGGCGGTTGCAGGCGGTGCAGGGGATTGCGCAGAGCACGGCGGACGATGTGGAAATGCTGGCGAGGAGCAGTGAGCAGTTGCCGGTGATTGCGGTGCGGCTGGATGCGTTGGGGCGGAGGTTTCATCAGTGAACAGTTCCGAAGCATTTTCTTCAATACCGATCTCATTTCCATAAGCATTGCTCCCTAGCGGGTAGCAGGCCCCCACCACAGCCAAATCTGCAGGTATGGCGAGGATGCAACAAGCACTAAATGAAAACCTACGACAAACAACTATGAGTCACCGCCTAAGTGGGCGGTGCCTCATCGGTGCAAGCCACGAAAGCTAGAACATATTTAGTTGCTGTTTCGTAGTCGCATAGACATCCAGGTCGGAAGCTTCCGCGATCAGCTTGTTCTGCCGATACACTACGTCCCGATCAATACTATTAAACTGAAAAACACTGTCAGTATTGTCCGACTTAAAAAGGCGCAGATTCACTTTTGGCGCAAGGGGCATAACCGCCTTAAAGGAGCTTACATCTTCTTTTTCTTCTCGATCCTCCACATTCCCCCACACCGGATTGCTGCTGGTCACAAGATCCAGATCACTTGCATTGTGATCCAGCGAAAGCGTAAAACCAGTTCTAATAAAATTATTTGCGAGCCTAATCGACTCAACAAAAAGAATAACCTTGGTCACAGTTTCTACCTGAACAGGCGTGAGCTTTTCCGTCCCATTCACGCTTTCCAGATACATATCTTTCGTTAGATCTATAACTGCCTTTCGGGCGCGTCGCGTACGAAAATATTGACTCGCTATCAACTTTAACAAGTTGTCGTGATGTCTTTCAGCATCTTCTTCAACTGCGACATTCATATTTTCAGGCCTAGCACTCATTGCAGCAACGGTATATGCAAACTCACTTTCCAATGCGGAATACATATCCTCGAGAAAGTTTGTTTCCAGAGGCGCCAACTTCTCGTGCCTTTCAAGCCCGGAAACTCTATAAGCATTCACCAAACGCAACTGGTTTATTTTGTGTAACATCTCAGCCACAAACGGCTCACCTTGCAAAGGAGCGAAGTAGTAACTCAACATCCCCCAGACAACTTCATCAATCTCAACCCGATAAAACCTATTCTGCTGGGCAACCTTCTTTAAGTTAGCTGTTTTATAAGTGTTTTTATCTTTTTTGTTGTGGACCCAGATCCATGAATCACCATTCGAATCTTGGGTAGCCCAGCTATCGAGATAAAATCTGCTGACATAGTGTTGACGAATTTTTTCTTCCATGAGTACTAACGTATCCTAGGCCAAGTAATGGCCCAATGATGTCACGGCTACTGGAGAAACACCATTAACGTGCCACAGAGCACTCAGGCCGGGCATACCCGATAAGCACACCGCCTCGCCCCCAGTTGAATGTGTTCCACCCGCTCCACTTTGGCTTGCAACACCTGCTCGAACACCTGCAACTCCGCCCGGCAAAAGCCCTGGCATGCCGTGGCCGCTGCACAGATCGGGCAGTGGTTTTCCACCAGGATCAAGGCGCCATCGGGTTGTTCGCTCCATTCGGCCATATAGCCTTCACGGGTTCGCAGCGTGGCCAGCCGTTCGACCCGTGCCTTCAGGTCCGTCAACCCTTCCATCTCTTGCTCGTACAGGGCCTGGGTCTGACGCTCGCGCACGTCGATCAGGCGATCGATGGCAGCCTCGCCAAAGGTTTCTCGCACGGTCTGCAGCAGTTGCAGGGTCAGGTCCGAATGGGTGTCCGGAAAGCGTGCATGCCCCTGGGCCGTGAGTTGCCACACTTGGGTCGGGCGTCCCACCCCTCGCACTTCGGAGGTGGCTTGCACCAGGCCGCTGGCCGCCAGTTTCACCAGTTGCTGGCGCGCAGCCTCCCCGCTGGTGCCTAGAAATACGCCCGCATCGGCGGCCAGCTGCGGGCCACGGGTCTTGAGCAGGTGCAATACACGGTCTGCCGCAGACGCCGATGAATTTTCCAAGTCATTTCTTGACAAAATATTTAGCCCCGCCGCAATATTCAAAGCAATTGCTTGGCAAATTAACCCAAGCCTGTCGCTCATGCAAACCATCGGGGCTTTTCAGCGCCCGTATGACAAGGAATTGTGGATGGACACCCAGAACAGCAGTTGGGGCGAATTGCTCCTCGGCAGGAACGCGGCCCGTTCCCTCGCCCTCTCCGGCGGCATTGCCCTCTACGCCACCAATACCTATATCGCCACCACCATTTTGCCCTCGGTGGTGGCCGAAATCGGCGGGCTGGAGCTGTATGCCTGGAGCACCACGCTGTATGTGGTGGCCTCGATCCTGGGCTCGGCCCTCACCTCCAAGCTGCTGCTACGCACCGGGCCACGCCTGGCCTATGCGGTGGCGACCCTGGTGTTCATGGCGGGCGTGATGATCTGCGCCCTGGCACCGAGCATGCCGGTGATGCTGGTCGGGCGGTCGATCCAGGGCCTGGGCGGCGGGGTCTTGCTCGCCTTGTGCTACTCGATGATTCAACTGGTGTTCGAAGAACGCTTGTGGCCTCGGGCAATGGCATTGGTATCTGGCATGTGGGGCGTGGCGACATTGGTGGGCCCGGCCGTGGGCGGCGTGTTTGCCGAACTGGACGCCTGGCGTTACGCATTTGGCGCGATGGTGCCGGTAAGCCTGGCCTACATCGTGCTCACCAGCCGGGCGCTGCCACCCCGGGACCCAACCGCGACCACCGCCGCACGCCTGCCGGTGCCGCAGTTGATACTGCTGGCCGCGGCCGTGCTGGCGGTGTGTGCGGGCAGCGTTTCGCCGCTGCCGAGCTGGAACCTGCTGGGCATCGCGACCTGTGCCGTGCTGGTGCTCTTGTTGATCCGCCAGGAGTCGCGCGCCTCGGTGCGATTGCTGCCACGAGATGCGTTGAAATTCAGCACCCCGCTCTGCGCGCTCTACGCCACCACCTGCCTGCTGGTGATCGGCATGAGCAGCGAGATTTTCATGCCGTATTTCCTGCAGCACCTGCACGGCCAATCACCGCTGGTGGCCGGCTACATGGCGGCGTTGATGGCGGCAGGCTGGACGGTGTCGGAGATCCTCAGCTCCGGCTGGACCGGGCGCGGCGCCCATCGCGCCATCCTTGCAGGGCCGCTGCTGATCGTGGCCGGGTTGGTGATACTGGCCATCACCACGCCGGTGACCAGTGCAGGTGAGTGGACGCTGCTGGCGCCCATTTGCATTGGGCTGTTCCTGGTGGGGTTCGGTATCGGCCTGGGCTGGCCGCACTTGCTGACACGCATCCTGCAAGTCGCGTCGGCTCAGGACCAGGACACCGCCGCGTCGTCGATCACCACGCTGCAACTGTTTGCTATGGCACTGGGTGCGGCACTTGCGGGTGTGATATCCAATATGGCGGGCATCAACGACGCAGCCGGCGATGCGGGTGTCGCCAATGCGGCGCGCTGGTTGTTCGCGGTGTTTACCCTGGCACCGGTGTTGGCGCTGGTGATGGCGGTGCGGGCGACGCGGGCCAAGGAAGATAGCGCTGAGTTGGCGGTTTCTCAGCACTGACCCGTGGGTTTCCAGCAGAATGCCGTCAAACGAACGAGACCTGCCGATGAACATTCAAGCCCTGGAAGAAAGCAATATCCTGTCGATGTCGATTGACCAAGCCCATCGTTTCTTTGAAATGACCGTCAGCTTGCAGGACGGTGCTTGTTGCAAGTTGAGGGCCTGGAACGACGATGGACTTAAGCTGGCTATCCGGCTTGGCGCATTGAACTTGCACGCCCGCGCTGACCTTGGAGAGTTGGAGGGCATCAGCCTTGCAGACAACGTACTGATCCTGGAAGGTGATTTCGGCGATATCGAAATTGAAGCCACGAATGTGGTGGTGGAAAAATTGAAGTAAGTTTTCCGTGACCTTAACCTTCAAAATGATCACCTGAGTATCCAGATGCTATCCGCACAACAAGCCAGCGCTATCGTCCTTGACCTTCATGAAGGCTCCTTCAGAGAGGGTCGCCCGGAGCGATTTGCCATTGCGTTCTGCGAACTCTCTGCCAACCGCGACTACTGGGTGGTGCGCTGCAATACCGAAGAATGCGTGCTTCACGGCAAAACCGAGTACTGCTACGTCGGCGTCAACGCGCACCTAGTGGACGTACACACCGGGGCGCTGGAGACGGTAGCCAGTTGCTTTACGGTGGACCAATACCTGTATGACAAGAGGCATCTGCAGGCTGCCGCCGGCAATAGCTATGTGCTGTGCCCGACGTTCTCTCGTGTGGACAAAGCTTTGGTGATCAAGTTGCGGCAAACGCTGTCGTGCTCTTACACCGAGAGCTTCGCTCTCCTTTCGGTTACGGGTCGCCAGTGGTTGACGGGCATACACCGACACCTGGAAGAGGCCAAGTGTTTGCTGGCTGAGGAAGGGATAGCAACGGACATTGAATTGGTTTCAGAACCAAAAGGCGCCACGGCCATCGGACCTGAAACCTGGCACATCGCTGCGGTACTGAAGGCCATTCAAAAGACGCTTCAACGTGGGTGATTCATTCGGTTAATCACTCGCCCCTGGGTAACCCCCTGCATCAACGAACAGCGTGCGAAGCTTCTTTTGCGCCGCCGCTGAAAGACGCGGTGAGTAGCGCTGAAACTCTTGTTCAGCAGCATCGGGCTTGCCGTTCCTGGCCAGCACAAAAGCGTAGGCAAGCGGGTGTTGCGTGTAGTTGTAAAAGCCCAAGCCGCCTGTCGACAGATGCTGCCTGACCCGCTCAAAAGCACTGGGCAGGTCGGCTATCGAACGCGCCGAGTTCCAGAAGGATTCTGCGGTTGGAATAACTGCCCTGAGGATATCGGGTGCGCACTTGGCGATGGTTTCGGGCCCGTAGCTATAGGAAATATCAAGCGCCCGATCACGCACATCAAACGTCAGGTCAGGTCGCGCCGACTTCACAGTCCTGTGCCACTTGAAGTCATTGCCGGACAGGTGCGGGACAAAATCCAGGGACAACCCCCATGAAGGCGCGAGCGCACCGCCCTTCCACTGCGCCAGGCGAAAGATCTGCCGGATGGGGGCGTCAGCACTGCGCACCCAGGACAATGGGCCTTGAACTTCGAATCCCAACGGCAGCAGAAGTGCGTCCACGGTAGGCGAAACTATTTCGTGGATCTGGTCGATTCGCACGATTTGAAACGCTGTTCCTTGCATTGTCGCCTCCTCAAATTGTGCGGTGGAGTTTTCTCGATTGACACATAGGATTCAAGGCCCTGAGTTTTTTTGCTCCCCCCCCTCACCGATCAAAGGCAGGCTCTCAGCGAATTTCGTACTTGATCTTAATATATGGATATCCGTATATTCGTTTATCCACATGTTACGAGTACGCCATGATCACACCTCCCGAAGTCTTCAAGAGCCTGTCCGACGAGACCCGCGTGCGGGCCACCCTGCTGATTGCCGATCAAGGTGAGCTGTGCGTCTGCGAGTTGATGTGTGCGCTCGACGACAGCCAGCCGAAAATCAGCCGCCACCTCGCCCAGCTGCGTAGCAGCGGGTTATTGCTGGATCGCCGCCAGGGCCAGTGGGTCTATTACCGCCTCAATCCAGACCTGCCCGAGTGGGTTCACGAGGTTCTGCACGTGACGTCCAAGGCCAACGCGGGCTGGCTCAAGGGCAACGCTTCACGCCTGCAAAACATGGATGGGCGCCCCGTGCGCGAAGCGGCCTGCTGCTGACCCCTGATCGAGTGAGTATTCAATGTTTGTCGCCGTGGCTGTTTTTGTCTTCACCCTCGTACTCGTCATCTGGCAACCCAAGGGCCTCGGCGTTGGCTGGAGCGCCACGGTCGGTGCGCTGATCGCGCTGGCCGTGGGCGCGGTGTCGCTGCAGGATATCCCGACGGTATGGGCCATCGTCTGGAATGCGACTGCCACTTTTATCGCGGTGATCATCATCAGCCTGTTGCTGGATGAGGCCGGTTTCTTCGAATGGGCCGCGCTGCATGTGGCGCGCTGGGCGAAAGGCAGCGGCTATCGGTTGTTCGCCTTCTGCGTCCTGCTGGGCGCTGCCGTGTCCGCCGTGTTTGCCAATGATGGCGCGGCGCTGATCCTCACGCCCATCGTGATGTCGATGCTGCTGGCGTTGCGCTTTTCCCCCGCCGCGACCCTGGCGTTCGTCATGGCCGCCGGGTTCATCGCCGACACCGCCAGCCTGCCGCTGGTGGTGTCCAACCTGGTGAACATCGTCTCCGCCGACTACTTCGGGCTGGGTTTCACCGAGTACGCCTCGGTGATGGTGCCGGTAAGCCTGGTCAGCGTCGCCGCGACCTTGCTGGTGCTGCTGGTGTATTTCCGTCGCGACATTCCGCAGTGCTATGCGCTGGAGGCGTTGCAAGAACCAAAAGCCGCCATTCGTGACCGCGCAACCTTCATCGTCGGTGGCTGGACGTTGTTGATGCTGCTGGTCGGCCTGTTCGCACTCGAACCGCTGGGCATTCCCGTCAGCGCCGTCGCGGCAGCTTGCGCGGCCTTGCTGTTCGCGGTCGCCGCCAAGGGCCACAAGATCTCGACGCGGCGGGTGCTGCGCGAAGCCCCGTGGCAGATCGTGGTGTTCTCGCTGGGCATGTACCTGGTGGTGTACGGCCTGAAGAACGCCGGCCTGACCGATTGGCTCGCCCGGCTGCTGGATCACCTGGCCGGGCAAGGCCTGTGGGCCGCCACCCTTGGCACCGGCCTGCTGTCGGCGTTGCTGTCGTCGGTGATGAACAACATGCCAAGCGTGTTGATCGGCGCGCTGTCGATTGAGGCCAGCGGCGCGGAGGGCATTGTTCGCGAGGCCATGATCTACGCCAACATCATCGGCTGCGACCTCGGCCCGAAAATCACCCCCATCGGCAGCCTGGCCACACTGCTCTGGCTGCACGTGCTGGCGCGCAAAGGCATGCGCATCACCTGGGGTTATTACTTCAAGGTCGGCGCCGTGCTGACCCTTCCGGTTCTGTTGATCACCCTCTCGGCCCTGGCCCTGCGCCTGAGCCTTTGATAGCCGCCCCAAGCGAAAGGAGCACCCCATGCGAGTCCTGTTCATGTGCACGGCCAACAGCTGCCGCAGCATCCTGTCCGAAGCCGTGTTCAACCACCTGGCCCCCGCTGGCTTTGAAGCGGTGAGCGCCGGCAGTTTCCCCAAGGGCCAGGTATTGCCCCGCAGCCTGTCGACCTTGCAGCAGGCCGGCATCTCGATCGACGGCTTGCACAGCAAAGGCAATGACGCCTTTGAAGGCAACCCGCCAGACATCGTCGTCACCGTTTGCGACAAGGCGGCCGGCGAAGTTTGCCCGGTGTATTTCGGCCCGGCGTTGAAATCCCATTGGGGGCTGGAAGACCCGTCCGACGTGCACGGCGATGACGCGCAGATCGAAGCCGCGTTCCGCTCGACACTGGCGACCATCGAACAACGCTGCAAAGCCTTCCTCGAACTGCCCTTTGCCCAGCTCAACCGCGACCAGCTCAAGTCTGAGCTCGATCGAATCGGCACACTCTAAAGGAGGCCTCATGTCAGAACACCTGCCCAACCTCGACCCTGGCCTGTTCCCAGACCTGCCAGCATCAGGCCACAAACCACGCATCCTGTTGTTGTACGGATCGACCCGCGAGCGCTCCTTCAGCCGCCTTCTGGTTGAAGAAGCCGCGCGCCTGCTGGAGCATTTTGGCGCCGAGGTGCGTATTTTCAACCCCAGCGGTTTGCCTCTGCCGGACGACGCGCCGGTGGAACACCCCAGGGTGCAAGCGTTGCGCGAATTGGTGCTGTGGTCTGAAGGTCAGGTGTGGTGCTCACCCGAACGTCATGGCGCAATGTCGGCCGTGTTCAAGGCGCAAATCGACTGGATTCCCCTGGAGCTGGGCGCCGTTCGCCCAACCCAAGGCAAGACCCTGGCGGTGATGCAAGTGTGTGGCGGCTCCCAGTCCTTCAACGTGGTCAATCAACTGCGCGTGCTGGGGCGCTGGATGCGCATGTTCACCATCCCCAACCAATCCTCGGTGCCCAAGGCCTACATGGAGTTCGATGAGGCCGGACGGATGAAACCATCGCCGTTCTACGACCGCGTCGTTGACGTGATGGAGGAGTTGGTGAAATTCACCCTGTTGTTGCGTGGTCAACAGGCGTTTCTGGTGGACCGTTATTCGGAGCGCAAGGAAACGGCGGAGCAACTGATGGCACGGGTCAATCAGCGTTCGATTTGAGGCCGCCCCTATTGATAGGTATTTTTCGGTTGCGCGCAGGCATTAGACGCAGTAATGGCCTATAGATATTATCGCCAAGGCTACCAGGCCATCTGGTAAGCCCATCTTAGTCAGGGAGTGATTAAATGCGTGTAACGCTCGCCGCCATCGTTTTTGCCTTCATATTGTCCGGCTGCCAAACCTCAGCGCAGTTGGAGCCGGCCTCAGCCATCAAGCCAAACGTTGCCAGTGAGGGCACACTGGCGAATGAAAAACTGGTCTCTGATGCAACAGCTGGCCTGCAAAACATACTGGGTAAAGCTGCGTTTACCTCGGAAACAAAAATAGTGAAATCCGTCGTTCGGCAGCCTGAGGGCACCCCCGGTGCTCAAGCATGGCAAGAAATGTGGATTGTTGACTCCAAGGGCACTCGCACACCGTTTTTGATGACGTTCAGCGAAACCGGCTTGGGTAGCGCGAACTTTATGATTGAAAAGATGCGACAACCCAGTGCTGCCGCCTCTGCAAACTGCCCTAAAAAGATTGGCGACTATAAGGCAGGCGAGGCAACGTCTGAGCAAATTAAAGGCTGCCTGGGAGCACCCGTTGATGAAAACCACAACCCGGACGGTCGATACGTTTACCTTTACGAAGTTGAAAACAATATCACCGTCGGTTTTTTGTTTGACTCATCAGGGAAGTTGATGCGCACCAGTGGTTACAAGCGAAATTGATCATCAAATAATAGGGGAGCGGTTTAGGCCGCTCTTTTGCTGACTGCAGCCCTGGAGACAATAATGGCTTTGCGCCGCACCTTTTCCTTCACGAGAACCGCGCAGGACCTGCACAACGCACGTTTGCTGAAAGGTAAGCGACTCAGTGGGCTCGTGTATGACCAGTATTATTTTGCCGATGAAAAAACCTTAGGAGATATTGACCCTATTGAGTGGCGTTTCGGCGAACAAGAAATACTATCCATGTACCTCTTGAGTGACGGTGAAAGTGTAGGCGCTGACTTATATCCCACCGACACACCCGCTGCTTTTGAGATAGAGCCTGATGTGACCTGTGCCTGGAAAAGAGAAGACCTCCTGGCAACGCTATCGATACCTTGCCTCGAAGGCGAGATGATCAGTGAGGTAGAGGGAATACTCGACTCATTTTGCGGGAAGGCGCCCAGGCTAGTCGGATTTAAAGTCCAGTTTGAATCCGGGGACTTCCTGGTTTTTCTCAACTGTGGTGACAACGCCGTCATGCTGGTCAATGCTCTCCCGCCCACCCCTGTCGGCGTTGATTCCTGCTTCGTGACCTCTATTCAATGAAACATTGTGACGGTTTGATATTGGGCCCCCTCAGTGACACAGGAGGCGCCCAATGCAATATCTAATCCTGTATTTCACACATACCATCAAGGACATCAGCCCTTGGTGCACATTTATCGAGAACCTGCAGCCCCAGCTCGCCAGCAGTGGCGTCGGCCGATTTGATAGCGACGACATGGCAATCGACGGCGGCGACTGCGAGGCAGTCTTTCAAGGTGCCGATGCCAAGGCGCTATTCGCCTTTATCCTTGCGCATATTCAAAGGTTGGCTTTTCTACAAAAGCCAACGACCAGGGTGGAACTCGTCTTCGGGGCACTTGATGGTACTGCGAAGCAGCACACGTTCAACTTGTGGGATGAGCTACCTGCAAGCTGAACTCAGCGCACTTTAAGCACGTTAGGCCCCTCGATATTGATACCCTCAACCGTTCTAGCGGACTGGCTCTGGATAGAAGTTTATGTTAACTGGCTTGAATCATCTTACGTTGGCGGTGGTGAACCTCCCTCGCAGTATCGAGTTTTATGTGGCTTTACCCGGTTTCAGGCTGGCTGCGCGCTGGGACACGGGGGCTTATCTGTCCCTTGGTGATCTATGGCTTTGCCTATCGTTAGACGAGAGCCGTGCGGCGCAAAAGCCACCTGATTACACCCACTATGCGTTTTCAGTGGGGCAAGATGATTTTGAAGCAGTCACCGCTGACTTGCGGCTTCGTAACGTGATTGAGTGGAAATCCAATTCGAGCGAGGGCAACTCGTTCTATTTTTTGGACCCCGATGGGCATCGCCTGGAACTGCACGTAGGCAGCTTGGCTTCAAGGCTTGAGCAATGCCGACGCCAGCCGTATGCAGGTATGGAATTTTTTGACTGACTGTATCGATTTTGATGCGTCGACTAAGGGAAAAGGAATGGACCTGTCCAAACTCGACAATGCAACGCTAATTGAAAAAACTGGCTACATCTATGAGAACGATCACCCGCTATGGACGCCATTGTGCGTCATTCTGAATTCAAGCGGTCTTGGGTTTGTTGACCGCTACCTGTCTAAAAAGGCAATGGACTTTGAGCTGCGACAACTCCGCCAGCTCATTGCCGAGCTTGAAAAACGCGCGCCACTTTCCACACCTTCGGATTCGCCAGACCTCATCCCTGCACTGCGCATCTCTCTCAACGCTATCAATGAATCACTGAGTGAAGAGAAAATCCGAGTTTTTGCATCCATCCTGGGCAATCTCTGGAACCAGAAAACAAGTCACTGGGATGCGACCTCTCAAACCCTTCGCCTCGTACGTGATCTGGAAGATATTCATTTCCTGGTGCTTTCAGAAGCACAAAAACTTCACGGCGCAGGAACTGGCAACGGTATGTTTTCTGTGGGCAGGAAGCTCTCACTCGCCACGCGTGCAATTGAAGACCTGCTGCCCAGCGATCTGGACCCTATGTTGATTGAGTCTTGCGTATCAGATCTTATTGCCAAAGGGCTTCTGAACGACTCGTTCATCAGCAACAACTCACCAGAAATAGATATTCAATTCTCCCCCACGAAAGCGCCTGTGACGTACTCCATATCTGACCTTGGCCTTTGGCTGGTCAAACAGATAACCCCGGCAACTAAAGATGAGGCATCCCCAAACTGAATCTCCACGGCTGAGCGCGTTGGTGTTCCAACGCGCATTGTCCATCCGCCCCACTCCCCTTATCCTCAACGCTCCCCGTCCCCCGCGAACACGGAGCCGCCATGGACCTCGCCACCCTCTCCCTTTTCCTCCCCGCCTGCTTCGCCCTGAACATGGCGCCCGGCCCGAACAACCTGTTGTCGGTGAGCAACTCCACCCGCTACGGCTACCGCACTTCGTGCGTGGCGGGTATCGGGCGCCTGCTGGCCTTCGCCGGCATGATCGCGCTGGCATCTGCGGGTTTGGCGGTGGTGCTGCAAACCTCGGAGCTGTTGTTCTACGGGATCAAGATTCTGGGGGCGGCGTATCTGTTTTATTTGGCCTTTCAACTGTGGCGGGCCAATCCCCAGGCAGAGGCGGAATCGGCTACGGCCAAGGTGGGATTGTGGGCGTTGGCGCGTCAGGAGTTTCTGGTGGCGGCGGGCAACCCCAAGGCCATCCTGATCTTCACCGCGTTCCTTCCCCAGTTCGTGGTGCCGGGCCAACCGATCACACCGCAATTCGCCCTGTTGGGTGCGATGTTCCTGGCGCTGGAATGGATCGCCATCAGCGCCTACGCCTACATGGGCCTGCACATGCGTCGCTGGTTTGCCGAGCCCCGTGGCAAGCGGATTTTCAACCGTTGCTGCGCGGGGCTGTTGTCGGCGGCGGCGACGGTGCTGCTGATGGCGCGCCGGGCTTGAACCCGAAGGCACTCAAGCGCTTGATGCCACACGCGTGGTGATTGCTGCGAGCCATTGCGGCTGTTGCTGAATGAGCGGCATCAGCCCGTTATGGCCCGCGTCGGGAATGACCAGCAACGCCTTGTCTTGGGCGTGGGTCGCTGCATCCAACAGCCGCTCGGGGATTTCCAGCGGGATGACGTCGTCCTGCTCCCCGGCGATCACCAGCAGCCGGCCTTTGAACCGGCTGAGAATATCCCACGCATCGCTATCGGCCCAGCTGCGGTGCTGGCGGATGATCGCCGAAAACAAAGGGCCAAACGGCACCTTGTAAGCCTCTGGGGTGTAGATGCCCGGCACCACCAGAACCAACGTCTGGGCTTCCAGGGTTTCACTCAACCGCACCGCGTTATAGGCCCCCATGCTGATGCCGATCAAGGCGCTGGGCCGCACCCCGCTGTGCCGAATCACGGATAGCGCCTGCTGCTCGCGCCGGTGAAGGGAAGAGTCGGCGAACACACCACCAGTTTGCCCATGACCGATGCAGTCCAGGGCCGTGGAGCCAATGCCCTGTCCATGCAGAGTGTGTCGCACGTCGGCGAACACCGAGCGGCAGCGCGTACCGCCGCCGTGAAAGCAAAACAGATGAGGGTTGCGTTCGCCTGTCAGGGTATCAGCGTGCAGCGTGTGGTTTTCGAAGGGGACGGTGAATTCGAGCGGTTGCATGGGGTGCAGGATTCCCAGTGGGCAGGCAGACCGCAATTATGCCCGTTCAAGTGACCGTGCCGTAGAACTCCGTCACTGCAGGCTTATATTAAAATCCACGGCACGCCCAATCGCTCTGGATCGTCTAGGCTTGCGGCTAAACCCGTCCGCCTCTAAGCGACCGCAATTGACCGACTCATGGAGTGAGTATGTTCATCGCAAATGCCAGCGCCATACACCACGCACTCACGCGCTTGAGCGAGGCACAGAGCCCCGAGCGCCCTATCAAACTGGCAGTTGCCTTTTGGGGCGACGGCGCCGAAGGCCTGATTCGAAACGACAGGCAGTACAGGATCCTATGCAACCTCTCGACTGGCGGCACCAATCCAACGGTTATCCAGGCGCTTCTTGAGCGGCCGAACACAGAGATTCGCCACCTCCCCAACCTTCATGCAAAGGTTTCCCTGTTTGAGCATGCAGCGCTGGTCTCGTCGGCAAACTTTTCTCGAAATGGGCTCTGGTTTGAAGCAGAGCCCAGTGGCGGCTGGGAAGAAGCTGCATACGAGTTGGACGACCACGAGAGGGGCTTTGCCGAGGCGGAGCGCTGGTTTGAAGCGCTCTTTGAGAAAAGCCTGACCATTTCGCAGGATGTGCTACGTGAAGCCCAAAGCATGTGGTCGGCTCATGTTGGCGTAACGATGCGAGCCGATCCGCCAGAACTTGCAGAAAGCGACCTATTCGAGCCCTCTATCAAGCCTCGCAACCGGCTGCGCATGGCCGCGCCGTGGCTGGTGCAGGTCTTCTCAAAGATCGAGACCGTGAACAACAACAGCTGCTACGTTCCCGCCTATGTCGCAAACTTGCTCTGGACACAGTCCGGAAAAACCATCGAATGCAATATTCCGGAGCGGCCCACGCTGAGATATCCAGACCAGGTGTGGGAGCTGGCCATTAAGAAAAGCAAACAGCACCGGCTCAGGATGATTGAGCTGTTGCACACCGTGATTAACGACGAAGGTGTACTACCTGCCGTGAAATACTGGGCCTTACAATGCCTGCAAACACTACCCACCCCTTCACCAAAGCAGACCGCCACACCACGATGAACACCGCCCCCTAAACACGTAACGGTTCTAAGCGCCAGTTCTGTCGCCGTCAATCGTTGAACAAAGTCCAGCCATGGCAAATACCGGCGAAGTCTTTTGCCGAGAAAAACAGTGTTAACTCTTCGGGGTCGAAGGGCTTGTGCAACCAATGCCCAGGAACAGGGCCTCGCGTTATCAGGTATTCCAGACGGTAACGCCGAACAGCATCTGACCTGAAGGTGTTCGAATTCAACGCAACCGTGTCTGCGGGGTCAAGCGCCCACAGTTTTTCGACCAGAGGGTCGTTACCCACCACCTCTGTGGCGACTTCAATCAGGTGTCGAGCATGAAGTTTCTTTAGAAGCCTTGCACTTCTTGCCATCAGGCGACCTTCCCATCGTCCGTGTGTCGGCCAATGGTACTGCAATGGGGTGATGGATAAAGGTGTGGTCCGCGCTCAAACAGCGTTATGCGCAGCGATATTCCGATACTGCCCTTTGAAATACAGCAACGGCTGCGCCCCAGGCTTTTGAAGGTTCAACGCTTTAACCTCACCAATCACGATCAGGTGATCACCTGCAGCATGTTCAGCATGAATTTCGCAATCCAGCCAGTGCAGGCTACCGGCAATGATCGGGTTGCCCAACGGCGACGCATGCCAGTCCACGTTGTGCCATTTGTCCGTGCCTCGCCGAGCGAACTGATTGGAAATACCCACCTGTTCGCCTGACAGGATGTTGACTGCGAAACGACCGGCCTGGCGGATCCTGGGATAGCTCGCCGAACTGGACATGACGCTGAACGACACCAGCGGCGGGCTCATCGACACGCTGTAGAACGACTGGCAGGTAAAGCCTATCGGCTCGTCATCAAGGTGGGAGGTAATCACCGTGATACCGGAGGCGTAGTGCCCAAGCGCTTCGCGAAAGTGCAGTGGCTCGATAGCGGTAGGGAGACGTGACATAGAAAGCCTTGAATAGTCGGTGGCGTTCGAACGGGCAAAGTGAGCACGGAAGAAGGCCGGCGAGGGTTAACTCCACCGCCCTCCCCCGGTGTTCGCTCAGCCTCTGTTCAACAGCTCTCTGCGAACGATGTCTGCACCGGCGCTCAAGGCGTTCAGCTTGCCTCTTGCCACATGACGAGGCAGAGGGGCCATGCCGCAGTTCGTGCACGGGTAAAGTTTGTCGGCATCCACAAACTGCAAGGCTTTGCGCAGGGTATTGGCAACTTCCTCGGGTGTTTCGATGGCATGGTTGGCCACGTCAATCGCGCCGACCATCACTTTCTTGCCGCGAATCAGCTCAATCAACTCCATGGGCACATGGGAGTTGTGGCATTCCAGCGAGATGATATCAATGCTGGATTTTTGCAGCTTGGGGAACGCCTCTTCATATTGACGCCATTCCGACCCCAGGGTCTTTTTCCAATCGGTATTGGCCTTGATGCCGTAGCCGTAGCAGATATGCACGGCGGTTTCGCATTTAAGGCCTTCGATTGCACGCTCCAACGTGGCAACGCCCCAGTCGTTTACCTCATCAAAGAACACGTTAAACGCGGGCTCATCAAACTGGATGATGTCGACACCGGCCGCTTCCAGCTCCAGGGCTTCCTGGTTGAGGATCTTGGCAAATTCCCACGCCAGTTTTTCACGGCTCTTGTAGTGGTTGTCGTACAGCGTATCGATCATGGTCATCGGGCCAGGCAGTGCCCATTTGATCGGCTGGTCTGTTTGCTGGCGCAAGAACTTGGCATCGTCAACAAACACCGGCTTTTGACGCGCAACGGCGCCCACCACGGTCGGAACGCTCGCGTCGTAACGATCACGAATCCTGACGACCTCGCGCTTCTCGAAATCCACGCCACTGAGGTGTTCAATAAACGTCGTCACAAAGTGCTGGCGTGTTTGCTCGCCGTCACTGACGATATCAATGCCCGCCTGCTGTTGCTCTTGCAGCGCCAAACGCAGGGCGTCTTGTTTGCCTTCAACCAACTCATCATCTTGCAACTTCCAAGGCGACCAGAGTTTTTCAGGTTCTGCCAGCCAGGACGGTTTAGGCAAGCTGCCAGCGGTTGAAGTAGGTAACAACTTTTTCATCATGAACAACCTTGTACGTTTAATTAATCAAAGCGCGCAATGAGCGGACCAGTGTTCAAGCACAGCCTGGTAAGGCTTGATGAAGTTCTCTTCAACAAACTTCCCCTGCTCGATGGCCAGGCGACTGCGTTCTTCTCGGTCATAGACAATCAGTGTCAGCGAGTAATCCTGGTGACTCAAACTGGGCTGGTAGGATTTACCGGCGGCCGAATTCGCGTTGTAGATCTCAGGACGGTAAATCTTCTGGAAGGTGTCCATTGTGCTGATGGTGCTGATCAGTTCGAGGTTCGTGTAATCCCCCAGCAAGTCACCCGAGAAATAGAACGCCAGCGGCGCAACACTGTTGGGCGGCATGAAATAGCGAACCTTCAAGCCCATTTTCTGGAAGTACTCGTCTGTCAGCGAGTATTCGTCCTGCTGGTATTCCACCCCCAGCACAGGGTGCTGGTTTTCTGTCCGGTGGTAGGTCTTGCTGCTGGAAACACTCAGGCAGATCACCGGCAGCTTGTTGAAGTTGGCCTTGTAGGCGCTTGAGTTCACGAAATGCTTGAACAGCTTGGCGTGCAGGTCGCCGAAATTGTCGGGGGTGCTGAAGCCTGCGCGGTCCTTGTTATGCCCCAGCAACAGCACGCTGAAGTCATAATCGCGCACATAGGAGGAGAAGTTGTTTCCTACAATCCCTTCAATACGCTCGTCCGTTTTGCGATCGATAATATTGGTTTTCAATAGTTCAATCAGCGGAATGGGCTTACCGGTGCTGTCGGTATTGACGTCCATTTCGACGGAGATGATTTCGAGTTCAACCGAATAACGATCGCCTTTTGGGTTATCCCAATGCGCCAGGGCATTGAAGCGGTTATCAATCATCCGCAGGGTATTACGCAGGTTTTCCTGGCGGCTCTTCCCGCGTGCCAAGTTGGCGAAATTGGTGGTAATGCGCGTGTTTTCGGAGGGGTGATAATGTTCGTCAAATTGAATGCGCTTGATAGCAAATGTAAAGTCTGTACTCATTTTAATTTCACACCCGTACACCCGAAACAACACCTGAACTTATCGACTGATAGCTTCTGGTCTTGCTCAGCAATATTAATAGTCTCAATCATTAAGGCTATTTTAGGTCGAGCCTTTGCTTGATAGATAATGAATTGATTTCACTGAATCTTTAGCGCTCCTCATGGTGTGTTCGATTGCGCTCAAGCCTTCAACTGTCATGATTTGCGCCCATGCTTGGAGGGCAACAGCACGGACTCACAGCAGCCAGGCAAGGAACACTTCAATGATTCGCAAAGCACTAGCTTCTGACGCAAACGCCATAGCCCAGGTGCATATCCGCAGCTGGCAAGAGGCTTACCGTGACCTGATGCCGGCCGACTACTTGAGCGCGCTGGATACCACCCTGGCTCGGCGTGAATCGCTCTGGGTTCGCTCGATTGAATCGGGCGAATCCGGCGTTTGGGTGGCGGAGCGGGACCAGCAGGTGGTTGGCTGGGTATCTGTGGGAGACAGCCGCGATGATGACGCCGAGGTCAATACGGGTGAAGTCATGGCCATCTATGTCTTGGCTGGATACTGGAGAACGGGTGCCGGGCGGGCGCTATGGAACGTCGGCGTGCAGCATTTACGGCAGCAAGGTTTTACGCGAGTGACGCTGTGGGTGTTGGCGTTGAATGAACGGGCCATTCGGTTCTATCACAGCGCAGGATGCATTGAGGAACCTGGTAGCGAGCGTAACCTGATAAGGGGCGGTGTTAGCCTTGCGGAAGTGAGGTACGGGTTGCTCTTGCCCACGTAAACTGGCCTTGTTCGCGCTCCGACACATAGACACCCGGTTTCGCAGGAGGATCCTCCTTGTAGTGAGCGAGCTTGCTCGCGCCAGCCAACACAGATACCGCGATTCTTCAGGCAGATTGGCACCGCTCAATTTTGGATTGCGGCGCGCCCGGCGCAGGGCAAGTCTGCTCACTACAGTTATACGAGTCGGATGATGGGAAATCCGTCTTCCACGCCTGGCGCGCCGTTGAGGTGCAGCGCTGTAAATACCTCCTGCGTACACTGGCCCCACAGCGCGAACTTTGTCGCCGACATGCCATCCTCCTCCCGCACGTAGGTCGCATCGGCGCCAGCACGAAGCAACAACAATGCTATTTCACTGCCCTTCTTTTTCCCCCGGGAGCACGCAACCAACAACGGGGTAAGCGCTAAGTTTCCAGGCTTATCCAAGGGCGCCCCCAGTTCAATCAAGAACTTCACCATCGGAATCCGCAGATGGTCCACGGCGGCATACATCGCATCATCGAGGGTGGCTCCGGCCTGGATCAGCAGTTTCAATTCATTGATCTGGCCATTACGGGCTGCCGATTGTATGGCGGTGTCACCGTACCGGCCGATAGCGTTGACCTGCGCGCCACGTTCCAACAGCAGCTTGACCAATGAAAGCCGTCCGCAGCCGCATGCGCTGATCAGGGGGAAACCATGCTCATCGCCTGTTGCAGCATTCGCCCCGAGGTCCAGTGCTTGACGAACCAACACCTCGTTCCCGTAATGGGCCGCCCTGATGACGATACGGTCTACGTCTTCTGCAAAGTCATAGTCAGGGCCCAGAATCGGAAGAATGTCTTCCAGGGTACCGTGCCGGGTGACGTCGCCGATAAGCTGATCGCGTTGATAACTCATCCTTGCCTCCAAAGTGCTTTCCGTGCCTTGGGTTGTAGCGCGAGTTCCAAGAAACAGCAAGTCAGTCACCCTGAGTTGATCAGTCGGGTGTTTCAGGCAGTACGAGCCTAATGCTTCAACACTGCGACTATATAAAAAGTGTCCCTGGCCTAGGCGCTTCGATTGGTAGAACCGACGCCGACTGCCGATTCTTGGCCGTAGGAGATATGAACGCCGCGCCTCGCTTTGGATAGGGCTGTCACATGATGTTCCTTCAACGTGACTGAGGCTTGGGGTTAGCACACATCGCAAACCAATGGTTCTACGAAATGCGTCAAAAGTGGATCTTTTACTGATCCATTTATCCTCTATAGTCGCCCAGCGCCCTAAACATTTAACAGTGTTCGTTAGTTCATTGACGGAAAGTTGATATGACGTATAAAAAGTATTCCATGGGTCTCGGCGCGTCTGCCCTTTTAGTGTTGTCAGCGCTGCGCCTGTCCACTCACCAACCCCCTACCCGGGAAGATTTTGTAAAATACCCCTCTCTACGACAGCACTGGTTCACGGTATGCGACTCCCGCAGCAACCTTGCAGACGTTAGTGAGGAAGGATGCAAGCATTTACACGAATGGCAGGCAGCCAATGAGTTACCGGTACTGGACAATTTGATGAATCAAAACCTGGGTAAATAGCTAACAGCGGTAGTTCGTAGCATCCCATGCTTCACGTCTAGCGTGATTAAACCGATTGCTACTTATACGACTCCACAGCATCCACCACTTGCGCCGCCATTCCTTCAACAGTGCCCTCCCCGTCAATCCGCAGAACAGGCACCGTCTGTTTCGTAATCCACACTTCGTGCCGCGCTCTATTGCGCCCGGAAAAGTGGGGATCGTCATACTGCGAAGCCCATTCGCGAAAGGCTACGTGTATCTCGTGCATGTCGCCACCGGGTGCGATGCGCGCCCCAAAACGTGCCTGCTCACGTGCTGCCAGCCGCTTGAGGCGCACCGGCGTTGGTGTGTCCACAAACACGATGAGGTCGGCCTCGGCGATCAACACATCACCCCACACGTTGCACGAGCCCGTCAGCACCCAGTCATCGTCCCCGCGCGTTTGTTGAATCAAACTCACGCGATCTTCAGGCGCACGCTTAGTGGTGTACGGCGGGTCCGTGGGCATCCAGTAAAAGTCGTCGACATCGACTTGTCGCAAGCCGAGCAACGTTGTGAGGGCGCGTCCCAGCGTCGTCACGCCCGCGCAGGAAGCGCCTGTGATGTAGATCCGCATGTGCTCTCCATGAATGTAAAACGGCGTTGGATGCTACAAGAAAACTCGGCCGCACACCTTACGAGCCAACAATGACCGTTTGTGTTCGCCATCGCCCATGCCATCGTGCGCCAACCTCGTTACACTGCCCCTCCACCTCACGAACGGATTCGACTGTGCGCCGCTACTCAACTGCCCTCGGGGTTCTGGTTCTTGGCCTGCTGGCCTACCTGGTCATCACCTTCTCTATCACCCTATGGCGTAACCCGCACAGCCTCACCCTGTTGATCGGCGGCTTCTATGACGAAGGCGTGATATTTCCTAAAGACCCGGTCAAAGCGGCAACCTGGTACTTGCGCGCAGCCGAAAATGGCGAGGCGCTCGCCGAGTACAAGACCGGTATCTTTTTCTTTGAGGGCAAAGGTGTGCCGGCTGATAACGCCAAGGGCTTTGAGTGGATGACCAAATCCGCCCAGCAGGGATTCCCGAGCGCCGAGTTTTACCTGGGATTTGCCAATCTGAATGGCCTGGACACACCGGCTGATCCGGCTCAAGCCGCAAAGTGGTTTCGCAAAGCCGCCAAACAAGGCCATGCCAAGGCCCAATACCATCTCGCAAAACTGTATGCGTCAGGTAGGGGTGTAAAGACCAACGACCAGCGCGCTTTTTTCTGGGCGAGCAAGGCGAGCGCCGCCGGTATCGTCGACGCTCATTTGCTGCTGGCAAGCCTTTATTTATTGGGACGGGGTACGCCGGTCGACCTTCAGCAGTACGTGAATCTACTCACGCTGGCAGCCAACGCTGGCAACACCGACGCCTACGAAATGCTCGGAACCTCCAGCCTCGACGGAACCGGCATGCCTGTTGATGCACTCGCCGCCGTGCAGTGGTTCACGCGCTCTGCCGAGCAGGGCCGGGCCAATGCACAGTACATCCTCGGCAGACTCTATAGCGACAGCGGTAAATTGCCGGTCGACTATCCGCTGGCAAACCGTTGGTTTTTGAAAGCGGCCGCACAAAGCCACGCCTTCTCAACCGCGACCCTCGCGATGAATATGGACACCGGCCGCGGTTTTCAGCGCAGCAAGGTCAAGGCGTGCGCGCTCCTGCGCGTTGCGCTGAAACAGCGTCCGCCGAGCCAGGAAGAAGACATGCGCAGTCAACTGGAACACGAGGAAAAGAGCTTGTCGCCGCAACAACTTGAGCAAGTTGCGGCGCTGGAAACCCTCTATTCAACGCCCGAGGGAATTGGGCAATTGTCTGGTGAAATAACCGGCGAACAGTAAGCAGACAGATCGCAGGCTTACCTCCATGTAGAACTGACCTTGCCCGCCATCCTGGACGAACGCTTTTAAACCACAGAGGAGCGCCCCATGACCCGCGATCAACTCGCCGTCCTTTACCAAGGCTACATCGATTGCCTCAACCGCCAGGACTGGGCGCACCTTGGCGACTTCGTGCACCCGCAGGTGAGCTACAACGGCATCACCGTCGGCCTTGACGGCTACCGCGCCATGCTCGAACGGGACTTTCGCGAGATCCCCGATCTGGTGTTTCACATTCAGTTGCTGGTGGCCGACCCGCCCACGGTGGCCAGTCGGTTGAATTTCAAGGTCAGCCCCAGGGGTGAATTTTTCGACCTGCCGATCAACGGCAAGACAGTGACCTTCGATGAAAACGTATTCTACGAAGTCATCGATGGGAAATTCGCGCACGTCTGGTCAGTCATCGATAAGGCGGCGATAGCACAACAGCTTTGATGGAGGGCGCCAGCCATGGAGAACCCGCTGTTCACCTTTACCACCCAACCCTACCCGCCACGCCAACGCTTCGACGTGTGGCGGGAGGAAGTGAACGCGATCTTCGATATCACCATCAACGAGCCGGACGCCGCCGCCTTCAATTACCGCCTGGCCACCGGTTACCTGGGCGCGCTGCTGATGGGTTGCGGCGCCTGGGATGGCACCGGCGCCCCGGTGCCTTACCGGGTCAAGCGCTCGGCCCAGATGATCCGCCGTGACCACCTCGACCATTACTACCTGTGCCTGGGCCTGTCCCATTCGATCAACGGCACCGCAGGCCGCGCCACCTTGACGGCTGGCAATTCACAGATCTACATCCTCGACCTGGCCCGTGAACTGGATTGCCTGATCACCGCCGGCGACACGGTGATCCTCACCATCCCCCGCGACCTGCTGGCGCCTGGCCTGGGCCACAAAGACCTGCACGGGCAGGTGCTGCAAGGCGGCTTGAGCGAGTTGCTGGCCGACCACATGCGCGCCTTGCAACATCGCTTGCCACGCCTGCTGCCCGGGGAAATCCCCCACGCGCAACAAGCCACCCTGGGCATGGTCTCGGCCGCCATCGCGCCGTCGCTGGCGAACCTGCACATGGCCGCGCAGGAGATCGACCACACCCTGCTCAACCGTGCCCGTCGCCTGATTGAACAGCACCTGCGCAGCCCCGAGTTGTCCCCCACTTTCCTGTGCAAGCAGTTAGGCATTTCGCGGGCGCACCTGTACCGGTTGTTCAGCCAGGAAACCGGCGTGGCAGCGTATATCCAGAAGCGCCGGTTGAACCGGGCACGGGTGATGATCCAAAGCGACAGCGGCACACGGCATCGGGTCTCCGGCCTAGCGTTCCAGTTCGGGTTCAAGAGCGATGCGCACTTCAGCCGCGCGTTCAAGCAGGCTTTCGGCTACTCCCCCCGAGAGGCCCGGGACGTGGCGGGCGTACACGCCAAACAGGGCCAGGTGAACCGGCATGATGGCTTTTCGCTGCGGTCCATCCTGGGCCAAATGACACCCGCGTGAGACAGCCAGGCAAGTAATTGAGACGCTGGGACAGGAAGATTTTTTCCGCGTTTTTTTCGCCGTTTTATGATTGGCCTCAGTTTCAGAGCCCTGAATCAACGGAGGAAATCATGGCCCGTCGTGCACTTATTCGTAACGCCATCACCCCACTGGTCGCTGCTGTTTTGCTGTCGGGCTGCGCCGGTGGCAACAACGGTCTCAGCAGCCTCAACGGCCTGTCCATACCCGGTATCCAGGGCAAGTCAGGACCCGATATTTCGTTGTTCGACACCACCTACGTGCGCACCCATATCGTGTCGGGCAAGACCACTGCCCAACAGCTCAAGGCGATGTACGGCGAGCCGCAGAACCAGTCGATTGCATCCGACGGCACCGAAACCTGGGACTACTCCCCTTCCACCACCGCCAACGCCTCCATGCGGCACTTGCTCGGGCTGGTGTCCAACCATATCCCCGGCAACACCTACGACAACGCCATCGACACGCGGCGCACCGCCATTGACAACATCGCACCCGAACAACAGAACCGCCGCCTCAACATCCACCTCAACAATGGCGTGGTCAGGGACTACACCATCATGTAGCGCTCGCAGGCACAGCCATTGTCTAGACTCCATGGACCCATCCCCCCATGGAGCCAGACGATGAACCACAAAAATACCCTGTGCCTCTGGTACAACGGCACCGCCCTGGACGCCGCCACCTTCTACGCCAAGACCTTCCCGGACAGCGCGGTGCACGCCGTGCACCATGCCCCCGGTGACTTTCCGTCGGGCAAACAGGGCGACGTGCTGACCGTCGAATTCAGCGTGATGGGCATTCCCTGCCTGGGCCTCAACGGCGGTCCGGCGTTCTCCCATAGCGAGGCTTTTTCGTTCCAGGTGGCCACCGATGATCAAGCCGAGACCGACCGCCTGTGGAATGCCATCATCGACAACGGCGGCCAGGCAAGCGCTTGCGGCTGGTGCAAGGACAAGTGGGGCCTGTCTTGGCAGATCAGTCCGCGCGCATTAGTCGCTGCGGTCACTCACGCCGACCCGGCGATCGCCAAGCGTGCCTTCGACGCGATGATGACCATGACCAAGATCGACATTGCCGCCATCGAAGCCGCCGTCGCCGGCCGTTAGGGTTTGGCGCCCAGCGTTTGGAACATCGCCTGGGCCGCCAGGGCGTGCACCTTGCGCGTGGGATGCCATTCATCCCAGTAGTAATGCGCATCGGGGTCGGCACAGGCCGGTTTCACCTGCGGGTAAGTGGCCTGGCAGGGCGTATCCAGGTCCTTGAAGCCGTTGGCTGCAGGGTTGGCGCGCAGCGCATTGCTGAACGCCACATGATCAAAGTAAGTGACCTTTGCCTCTAACGCAGCCAGGGCTACAGGCAGCTTTTGCTCGAGCAACTGCTGGTATCGTTTCGCATGCTCGACCTGATTGCCCTGCACCACCGCCGGGACATGGCTCAGATCCGTGGTGCCCACCACCATCACATGCCCGGCGCCGGCAGCAATCAATTGCTCGGTGGCCTTGCGGATATTGGCCAGGCTGACCTCACTCAGCGCCTCGACCGACTCGGGATGGGTGAAGTCGGCCCATTCGAAAAAGTCGTTGGCCGAGATGAAAATGAAATACAGCGCCTTGGGGTCGGCCTTGTGGTCCGGCGCAGTCTTCAGGTAATCGGCGACTTGTCCCAGCACGCCGGTGTCACGCGCCGGCATCATCCAGGCGTAGTAGTTGCCATGGCCGCTCTTGGCGCCGCCGACGGCATAGTCGGTCAGTGGTACTTTCAAGGCCGTCGCCAAGCCTTCCACCGCTGTCGGGCCATTGCTCCAGCGGCCCTGCCAATACAACTCGCCCGGCAGTGCCTGGGCGTCCTTGACCTTCTGCTGCACCAAGTGCGCCGTGAAGGCAGCGCCCGCGCCGTTGTCCGAATAACTGTCGCCAAAAGCATAGAGGTGGTCGTAGGTCGACGCGCCAAAGGCGCTCGATGCACAAAAAGCCAGGGCCGTTGCCAAACACGCGCGTCGAATCATCGAGGTTCTCCCAGAGTGTCTGCAAAGACTACCCGCTCGGCAAACGCACGCCGCCGCCATTGCGACTCGGGCATAGCTGGTTGCGGCTTCGAACCGGCTATACAGATAAACCCGTGGCCGTTAGGCTTGCCGCCTAAAGATTACGGGCTGCCTGCCGTCATCCTTACATCCCTGAATGGACTCAAAGAGGCTTCTGTGCGCGTTATTTCTTCCCTGTTGTTGCTCGGTGGCATCGCCACACTGGCCGGTTGTGCCACCCAAAAATCCACGGTTGACCGTATGTTCGCCAGCACGCTGACCCAGCCCCTGGTGGAAAACAGCATTGTGCGCGAAGGCGACAACCTCAGCTTTGAATTGCTGATGCCGGAGTCCACGGCCGGTGTACGCCGCACCATGCAGTTCGAGGCAGCGTGTTCCTCACCGCAGTTGTACCTGCTTTACCTCGACGGCGCCCAGCGCGTCTACCCGACCGCCGCCGGCCGCTACAGCGGTGCACGCAAGCTGTCTGCCGACCTGCGCGCCACCCTGGAGACCAACCCGACGTTCGTGCGCGCCTGTGCCGACACGCCGAAACCCGACTGGCGCCTGGTGCAGACCAACGAACGCGAGAACTGGGTGTTGATCGACGCCAACAGCATCAAGAACGTCAATGGCGAAACCCGTTTCTGGGCCGCCTTCGACAACCCGTCCGTGCTGAACGACTTGCCGTACAACGCGCCTTACGCGCAAAAGCGCGAGCACTTCGCCGTGTCGTGCGCCGCCGGCACCTACAAGGAACTGGCCGGCTACGACATGGATGCCGACAACCGCGTCAGCGATGGCCGTGTCGACAGTTTCCCGACGCCCCAGAAGATCGCCGGCAGCAACGCCGACTATGAATTGCTGTTCAATAACGTCTGCATCCGCCCGGAAAAAATCGCGGCGTTGCCGGCCTTCAAGCCGCGATTGAAAGCCCCAGTGACCATCGCCCTCACGTCGGTACAACCGCAGGTACTGGCGGCGATCACCCAGTTGAACCTGGACAAGCCCACCCGCAGTTTCAAATACGTGCACATGGTCGGCACCTCGACCTACAAAGGCACCACCAGTGAGTTGTCGAGCCAATACTTCATCAGCCAGGACGGGCCCAGCGGTCAACTGAGCGTGGCCAACCGCGGCAAGGGCTATGAGTCGCAATCGGTGAGCTGGCGCAACCTGATTGAGCTGGTGACCAAATCCAGCTACGGCGGCGGCAGCATGGCCGAAAGCTCGACGGTGACCCAACTGAGCTTCACCGGTAACTGGAAAACCCTGCCGGTGGGCGAAACCGTGATTTACCAGTTCACCCGCGCCACCCTCAACAATATCGTCGGCAGCTACGGCAAGCCCAACCTCACCCGCTGCGTGGTGGAACGCGAGCTGCAAGCCAGCGAGCTCAACCCGAAGCTGCTGGGCACGGCCAAGGCCTTGTCATGCACCTACGACAAAGACGAGTACAAGCGCGTCAGCCATTGGTACTTCCTGACCGACTACGCCTACTTCTTTGAGTCGAGCACCGACAAGAACCCGTTCTACTACTCCGATTCGCGTATCGACACCTTCGAGTAAGTGACCATGAATGACGGCGTCAAGATCGACCCACGGACCTTACCCGTCCCACACTCGATCAGCCCCGAGGCCCAGGCGCTGCTCAAGCGCCTGGTGGGTGCGGACGGGGTGCCGCTGAACGCGCTGCACGCCATGCCCTCATCCGACGACCACGACGGCTGGCGCCGCCTGCAAGGTGCCGTGGCCCAGCATTACGCCGCCGCCAACGCAGGCCAGGAAGCATCGCTACGGGCCAGCCTGGCGACGATCACCCTGGGCGACGCCACCGTCCACGTCGCGACGCCGGCCAGCGGCGTGGCTGACTTTGCCTACATCGATCTGCACGGCGGTGCGCTGGTGTTCGGCGGCGGTGAGAACTGCCGCCTGGCCGCCGCCCGGCAGGCCGACCTGCACGACCTGGTCTGCTACGGCGTGGACTACCGCATGCCACCCGATCATCCCTACCCGGCCGCGCTGGATGATTGCCTGGCCACCTATCGCCATGTGCTCACCCGGCACGCGCCGCAGCACATCGTGATGGGTGGCCGCTCCGCCGGCGGCAACCTCGCGGCAGCGATGGTACTGCGGGCCCGGGACGAAGGCTTGCCCCTGCCGGCCGCGCTGGTGCTGTTGTCGCCGGAGGTGGACCTGACCGAGTCGGGTGACAGTTTCCAGGTCAACCGCACCGTCGATGTGGTGCTGCCCAACCCATTGATGAGCGCCAACCTGCTGTACGCCAATGGCGCGGAATTGACCCACCCGTACCTGTCACCGTTGTTTGGTGACTTTACGAAAGGCTTCCCGCCCACCTTCCTGCAAAGCGGCACACGGGACCTGTTCCTGTCCAACACCGTGCGCATGCACCGTGCCCTGCTCAAGGCCCAGGTGCCTGCGCAATTGCATGTGTTCGAAGCGATGCCCCATGGTGGTTTCATGGGCGCGCCGGAGGACTTGGAGCTGGCCGCGCAGGTCGCGCAATTTGTGCGAGAACAGCTGCGGCGGGCTTGACACATTCGCCAGCCTCCCCTGAAGATGGGGGCCTTACTCAGGGTGTGACAATTTATGTCTGCTACGTCGTTCGCTAACCTTTCTGCTATTGGCTTGATTGCCAAGGCGCAAGGTTGCGTAGCGCACGCCCTCAAATCGAAGAAACAGTCGCTCATGTGACCGGGGCGCGCTGTCCCGTCAGATGAGCTGACAGGACATTGAGCGCGACGGACTCCCTCCCCTTTGCACAATTCCCTCTGCCCTTCTGACGGTGACTCAAGCGGTCAATCATCAGGAGAAAGTGCATGTCAGCGTTTCAAGGTATCTGGGTTCCCGTGGTCACGCCGTTCCATGACGGTGCCATCGACTTTATCGGCCTGCGCCGGCTGGTCAGCCACCTGCTGGAAAAACACGTGGCCGGGATCATGGTCTGCACCACCACCGGCGAAGCGGCTGCGCTGAGCCGCCAGGAACAACTGGCCGTGCTCGATGCCGTGCTGCAACTGGTGCCGGCACACCGCGTGGTCATGGGCCTGGCGGGCTACAACCAGATTGAACTGCTGCAGTTCCAGGCACAGATCCTCAAACGCCCGGTGGCCGGTTTGCTGGTGCCGGCGCCCAGCTACATCCGCCCGTCCCAGGCGGGCCTGGAAGCGTTCTTTCGCACCGTGGCCGATGCGTCCAGCGTGCCAATCATCCTGTATGACATCCCCTACCGTACCGGCGCGACCTTCGAGCAGGCGACACTGCTGAACATCGTCGCCCATCAACGCATCGTCGCGATCAAGGATTGTGGCGGCAACCTGGGCAACACCCTGGCGCTGTTGGCCAGTGGCGAGGTGGATGTGCTGTGCGGGGAGGACATCCAGCTCTTGAACGCCCTGTGCCTCGGCGCCAGCGGCGCGATTGCCGCCTCCGCCCATGTGCACACCGAGCAGTTTGTGGCGCTGTGGCAGCAGGTCCGGGACAACCAACTGGCCGAAGCCCGGGCGACGTTTTTTCAGTTATTGCCGTTGATAAACACAATGTTCATGGAGCCCAACCCCGCACCGGTCAAGGCCGCGCTGGCCATGGAAGGGTTGATCAACTGCGAGTTGCGCGCCCCGATGCAGCCCGCCAGCGACGCGGTGAAAGCCCGGTTGCACACGGTCCTCAACCCAAGCACATAACCTGTAGGAGCTGGCTTGCCGGCGATGGCGGCGGCACAATCAACAGTGATGTCGCCTGAACCGCCGCCTTCGCAGCCTCGCTGAAGCTCGACAGCTCCCACAGGGTTTTTTGCAACGACGAAGATCCACTGTGGGAGCTGGCTTGCCTGCGATAGCGGCGGCACAGCTAATAGAGATGTCACCTGACCCCCCGCCTTCGCAGCCTCGCTGAAGCTCGATAGCTTCCACAGGGGTCGGTGCAACGACGAAGATCCACTGTGGGAGCTGGCTTGCCGGCGATGGCGGCGGCACAGTCAACAGTGATGTCGCCTGAACCGCCGCCTTCGCAGCCTCGCTGAAGCTCGACAGCTCCCACAGGGATTTTTGCAACGACGAAGATCCACTGTGGGAGCTGGCTTGCCTGCGATAGCGGCGGCACAGCCAATAGAGATGTCACCTGACCCACCGCCTTCGCAGCCTCGCTGAAGCTCGACAGCTTCCACAGGGGTCGGTGCAACGACGAAGATCCACTGTGGGAGCTGGCTTGCCGGCGATAGCGGCGGCACAGTCAACAGTGATGTCGCCTGAACCGCCGCCTTCGCAGCATCGCTGAAGCTCGACAGCTCCCACAGGGATTTGTGCAACGACGAAGATCCACTGTGGGAGCTGGCTTGCCTGCGATGGCATCCACGCGGTGTACCTGAGCACACCGAGGCGCCTGCATCGCCGGCAAGCCGGTTCCTACGCGGGCCTGGGGCCCGCTTGCCGTGCCATCTGCAACCGGTGCAACGTGATCTCGCGCACGGCTTGTTTGCTCAACTCGATATGTCGCGTGAGCAGTTGCTGGGCCACGTCACTGCGCCGTTGCAAGATGGCCTCGAGGATATGTGCATGCTCCTGATAGGTCGCCGCAATGCGCTCGGCCTGGGTAAAGTCGAGCCGGCGAATGATGCGGATCTGCTCGGTAATCGCGTAGTGCATGCGCGCCATTTCACGGTTGCCGGTGGCTTCCACCAGCGCGCAATGAAAGCGCTCATCCAGCGCGGACACCTCATGAGGGTCTTGCAACCGCTCATCTTCCGCCACCAGCCAGATACCCTTCAGAGCGTTCAACACCGAATTGTCGGATGCCTCCATCCGGCATAGCCGGCTGACCGCCGCCAGCTCCAGCACGATGCGCACGTCATACAGTTCTTCAAAATAGGCAAAATCGAACGCTTTAACCTGCCAGCCGCTGCGGAAATACACCTCCACATAGCCTTCCTTCTCCAGGCGATACAGCGCCTGGCGCACCGGCGTTCGGCTGACGTCCATGCGCCCTGCCACATCGCCTTCGCTGAAGCGATCCCCCGGCAGCAGGCGGAAGTCGAAAATATCCGCCTTGAGTTGCGTGTACACCTGCTCGGCGAGGTTGTCAGGGCGCGGCATGTTCACCCTCGGCTCGCAATAAACGCGCGCCAGCCGCCGAACTCGGTGATGTCCAGCGCGTCGGCCAATGCCCAGGGTTCACAGATAAAGCCTTTGACGCTACGCCCGTCCGCCAGCACCACGTTGCCAATCCCCAGGGGCGCGGGGATTTCTGCGACGAACTCGCCAAAGCGTGCAAGGGGCATGTCCCACAGTTCAACGATGATCGAGCGCCCACTCTCGGCCTTGGCCAGCCCCGGCTTGGGCGGCACGGTGCCCGGCAATGCGTACAGGCGGTAGCTGTCAGCGGTGTGGGTTTGCTCCACCAGCACCGCATTGCGCTTGGTCAGCTGGAAGTTCAGCGGCATGCCCGTCAGGTGCGCGCCCACCACGGCCACACGCACAGACCCCGGCGCCTGCACGGGTACGCCGGATGCGGGCAGAGAACGCCCGGTCGCGCCCAGATTAAGGCCGAGATTGGCCTGCCAACGCTTGCCCAGATCAGCCAGCACCGTGTCGTGCCAGGCCGGTGCCAATAAGGTAATGCCACTGGGCAAACCATCGGCACGCAACCCGGCGGGGAGCGCGAGGGCCGAGAGGTCCGCCAGGTTGGTGAAGTTGGTGTAATAGCCAAATTGCGAGTTGTAGCGCACCGGCTCCTCGGCCATTTCAGCCAGGGTGCGAAGGGTCGGTGACGTAGGCACCAGCAAGGCATCAAAACCTGCCAGGCTGTCGTTGATACGCCGGCTCAACTCGGCACGCAAATATTCGGCTTTGTACGCATCACACGCCGTGTACTGGCGACCGTTTTCAACGATACCGCGCACCACGGGGTTGATCGCCTGGGGCTGATGCTCAAGCATGCCTTCCAACGCTACCGTGCGTTCGGCCACCCACGGCCCGAAATACAGCTGATCAGCCAGGGCCTTGAACGGCGTGAAATCCACCGGGCTGATCACCGCGCCCATGGCCTCAAATCGCTCGACGGCCTGCTCGAACACCGCTTGATTCTGGCTATCGCCGAAGAACTCCAGCTCAGCCGGGATCGCCAACTTGATCTGCGCCCCCACCGCCACCGGCGCTGTGTTGGGATTTGCCCGGGAATACGCGTCGCTGGCGTCGTAGCCAGCAGCCACCTGCGCCACGCGTTCGGCATCGGCCACGGTCAGGGCGAACACCGAGATGCAATCCACTGTGCGACACGCCGGCACCAGGCCGGTGTTGGACAGCCGCCCCTTGGTCGGCTTCAAACCCACAATATTGTTGAAGCCTGCCGGCACGCGGCCCGAGCCTGCGGTGTCGGTGCCCAAGGCGAACGGCACCAGCCCTCGGGCCACCACCGAGGCCGAGCCGGAGCTGGAACCGCCGCTGACGAAGGCCGGGTCGAAGCTGTTGCCCACCGCACCATAAGGCGAACGTGTGCCCACCAGGCCGGTGGCGAACTGATCGAGATTGGTCTTGCCCACCAGGATCGCGCCCGCCGCGCGTAGCTTGGAGACGACAGACGCATCTGACTCAGGTGCGTAGGCAAATTCAGGACAAGCCGCCGTGGTGTCCCACCCTGCCGCATCGATGTTGTCCTTGATCGCAAACGGCACGCCATACAGTGGCAACTGAGCCATGTCGCCGCCCACGGCCGCCAAGCGTTCGCCGAGTTCGTCCAATTGCGCCTGCAGTTGCGACGAACCGGCGCGGGCGATCCAGGCGTTGTCATCGGCCGGGTAGGCATCGATCAGGTCCAGCACGATATCTGGCGTGATTGCGCCGTTGCGGTAAGCCGACTGCCATTCGCCAAGGGTCCAGCCAAAAACGGTTTGCATAGGGAATCCCATCTTGTATCCAAGTTTGGATTTCCTTTAGCAAACCCCGGGCCATCCACCAAAAGCCACTGTTTACGGGCTTGCGCCCGCTTTACCCTGGTTCAACCCTGCCCACTGATGGCGCACACGGGCATCGCCCATGCGCCAAAAAAAGACATTCATCGGACCGCCCGGTTGCGACCCGCCCGATAGCGGCCTATGTTCCAAGCCATGCGTTTTAATTTGCTGTCCCCCTCCCTACGCCCTTCCCGTACCCAGGTGACGACATGCCCACGCTTTCCCGCCCCGCCGTCCTCGAACTGATCGGCAATACGCCGCTGGTTCGGGTCAGCCGTTTCGATACCGGCCCGTGCACGCTGTTTCTCAAGCTCGAATCCCAGAACCCTGGAGGCTCCATCAAGGACCGCATCGGCCTGGCCATGATCGACGCCGCCGAGCGCGATGGCCGCCTGCGCCCAGGTGGCACCATCATCGAGGCCACCGCCGGCAACACCGGCCTGGGCCTGGCACTGGTGGGCCGGGCCAAAGGCTACCGGGTAGTGCTGGTGGTGCCCGACAAGATGTCCACCGAAAAGGTGCTGCACCTCAAGGCCATGGGCGCCGAGGTGCATATCACCCGCTCCGACGTGGGCAAGGGCCATCCCGAGTATTACCAGGATGTCGCAGCACGCTTGGCCAAGGACATTCCCGGTTCATTCTTCGCCGACCAGTTCAACAACCCGGCCAACCCGCTGGCCCACGAAACCAGCACCGCACCGGAGATCTGGGCCCAGACCCAGCATGACGTGGACGCCATTGTGGTGGGCGTCGGCTCGGCCGGCACCCTCACCGGCCTGACCCGTTTTTTCAAGCGCGTGCAGCCTGAGCTGGAAATGGTACTGGCCGACCCGGTTGGCTCGGTGATGGCCGAATACAGCCGCAGCGGCAAGATGGAAACCCCCGGTTCCTGGGCCGTGGAAGGCATCGGCGAGGATTTCATTCCGTCGATCGCCGACCTCTCCAGCGTGCGCCACGCCTACTCCATCAGCGATGAAGAAAGCTTCGACCATGCCCGCCAACTGCTGCGCGCCGAAGGCATCCTCGGCGGTTCGTCCACTGGCACCCTGCTCGCCGCCGCCTTGCGTTATTGCCGCGAACAGACCGAGCCCAAGCGCGTGGTCACGTTCGTGTGCGACACCGGTACGCGCTACCTGTCGAAGGTCTACAACGACCAATGGATGAAAGACGCGGGCCTGCTGCAATACAAGCATTACGGCGACCTGCGCGACCTGATCGCCCGCCGTTTCGAAGACGGCCGCGTGATCAGCGTGCGCCCCGACGACACCCTGCTCACGGCCTTCCAGCGTATGCGCCTGGCCGACGTCTCACAGTTGCCGGTACTGGTGGACGGCCAGAAGCTGGTAGGCGTGATCGACGAGTCCGACATCCTGCTGGGCCTGCACCACGACGCGGCGCATTTCTCCATGACCGTCGACAGCGCCATGACCGACACCTTGCAAACCCTGGCCCCCAGCGCCAGCCTGGCGGAACTGCAGGCGGAACTGGACCGCGGCCTGGTCGCCATCATTGCCGACGCGTCGGGCTTTCATGGCCTGATCACCCGCGTCGACCTGCTCAACCACCTACGGAGATCCCTTGCATGAGTCAGTCCGATAAAAGCGCGTTTGCCACCCGTGTGATCCATGCCGGGCAATCCCCCGACCCGACCACGGGCGCGCTGATGCCGCCGATCTACGCCAACTCCACCTACCTGCAAGACAGCCCCGGCGTGCACAAAGGCTTTGACTACGGCCGCTCCCACAACCCGACACGCTTTGCCCTGGAACGCTGCGTGGCCGACCTGGAGGGCGGCAGCCAGGCGTTTGCCTTTGCGTCCGGGCTGGCGGCGATCTCAACGGTGCTGGAATTGTTGGACGCCGGTGCACATATCGTCTCCGGCAACGACTTGTACGGCGGCACCTTCCGCCTGTTCGACAAGGTGCGCCAGCGCAGTGCCGGGCACCGTTTCAGCTTTGTCGACTTGAGCGACTTGTCGGCATTCGAGGCGAGCTTACAGGACGACACGCGCATGGTCTGGGTCGAGACCCCGAGCAACCCGCTGTTGAGCCTCACCGACCTGAGCGCCATCGCGCGCATCTGCAAGGCGCGCGGCATCATCTGCGTGGCCGACAATACCTTCGCCAGCCCGTGGATCCAGCGCCCGCTGGAGTTGGGCTTCGACATCGTCGTGCATTCCACCACCAAGTACCTCAATGGCCACTCGGATGTCATCGGCGGGATTGCCATTGTCGGCCACAACGCGGAGTTGGCTGAGCGCCTGGGCTTTCTGCAGAACTCGGTGGGCGCCATTGCCGGGCCGTTCGACGCCTTCCTCACGCTGCGTGGGGTAAAAACCCTGGCATTGCGCATGGAGCGTCATTGCAGCAATGCCCTCGACCTGGCGACCTGGCTGGAGAAACAACCGCAGGTGTCGCGCGTCTACTACCCCGGCCTGGCCTCACACCCGCAGCATGAGCTGGCGCGCCGGCAGATGCGTGGGTTCGGCGGGATGATTTCGGTGGACCTCAACAGCGACCTGGCGGGCGCCACGCGTTTCCTGGAAAACGTGAAGATCTTCGCCCTGGCCGAAAGCCTCGGTGGTGTGGAAAGCCTGATCGAACACCCCGCCATCATGACCCACGCCAGCATCCCGGCCGCCACGCGCGCGCAGTTGGGCATTGGTGACGGGTTGGTGCGGTTGTCGGTGGGGGTTGAAGATGTGGAAGACCTGCGGGCAGACCTGGCCCAGGCGTTGGCCCGCATCTGACAGCCCCCCTGTAGGCGCTGGCTTGCCAGCGATGGCCGTGGCCCAGCTGCAACTCTGCCGGCTGATAGATCGCTATCGCCGGCAAGCCGGCGCCTACAGGTCAGCCCGTGTACTCGGTCAACTGTGGGAGCTGGCTTGCCTGCGAAAGCGGCGGCACAGCCAATAGAGATGTCGCCTGAACCACCGCCTTCGCAGCCTCGCTGAAGCTCGACAACTCCCACAGGGGTCTGTGCAACCACGAAGATCTACTGTAGGCGCTGGCTTGCCAGCGATGGCGGAGGCACAGCCAATAGAGATGTCGCCTGAACCACCGCCTTCGCAGCCTCGCTGAAGCTCGACAGCTCCCACAGGGGTCTGTGCAACGACGAAGATCCACTGTAGGAGCTGGCTTGCCAGCGATGGCGGTGGGTCAGCTGCAACTCTGCCGGCTGATGGATCGCTATCGCCGGCAAGCCTGCTCCTACAGGTCAGCGGGTGTACTCGGTCAACTGTGGGAGCTGGCTTGCCTGCGATGGCGGCGGCACAGTCAACAGTGATTTCACCTGAACCACCGCCTTCGCAGCCTCGCTAAAGCTCGACAACTCCCACAGGTGACCTTGTGTCAGGCCGAGGTGATGTTGGCCCGCGCGGCGTGCAGCTTCTTGTAGCTCTCGATCAGGCGCTGATGGCGGTCCAAACCTTCGAGCTTCAGGCTGGTCGGCGTCAGGCCATAGAAGCGCACGTCACCAGTGACCGAGCCAATCACCGCGTCCATACGCTCATTGCCAAACATGCGGCGGAAGTTGGCTTCGTAGTCGTCCAACTCAAGATCGTCGTCCAGTTCCATCTCCAGCACCGCATTCATCGCCTGGTAAAACAGGCCGCGTTCGACGGTGTTGTCGTTGTACTGCAGGAACATCTCCACGCACTCCTTGGCCTCTTCATATTGTTTCAAGGCCAGGAAGATCAGCAGCTTCAACTCCAGGATGGTCAACTGCCCCCACGCGGTGTTGTCGTCGAATTCGATGCCGATCAGCGTGGTGATGTCGGTGTAGTCGTCCAGCTCACTTTCGATCAGGCGCTCAAGCAACGCTTGCAACTCATCGTCGTCGAGGCTGTGCAGGTTGAGGATGTCGGCCCGGAAGAACAGCGCCTTGTTGGTGTTGTCCCAGATCAGGTCGTCCACCGGGTAGATTTCCGAGTAGTCCGGCACGAGGATGCGGCAGGCGGTGGCGCCGAGGTGTTCGTACACGGCCATGTACGACTCCTTGCCCATGCCTTCGAGAATGCCGAACAAGGTTGCGGCTTCCTGGACGTTGGAGTCTTCGCCCTGGCCGGTGAAGTCCCACTCGACAAACTCGTAATCCGACTGAGCACTGAAGAAGCGCCACGACACCACACCGCTGGAGTCGATGAAGTGCTCGACAAAGTTGTTCGGCTCGGTCACTGCCTGGGCTTCGAAGGTCGGCGCCGGCAAGTCGTTCAGGCCTTCGAAGCTGCGGCCTTGCAGCAACTCAGTGAGGCTGCGCTCCAGCGCCACTTCCAGGCTCGGGTGCGCGCCAAACGAGGCAAACACGCCACCGGTACGCGGGTTCATCAGGGTCACGCACATCACCGGGAACTCACCGCCCAGGGACGCATCCTTGACCAGCACCGGGAACCCTTGCGCTTCCAGGCCCTGGATGCCGGCCAGGATGCCCGGGTACTTGGCCAACACCTCGGCAGGCACGTCCGGCAAGGCAAATTCACCTTCGATGATTTCGCGTTTCACCGCCCGTTCGAAGATCTCCGACAGGCACTGCACCTGGGCTTCAGCCAGGGTGTTGCCGGCGCTCATGCCGTTGCTGAGGTAGAGGTTTTCGATCAGGTTGGACGGGAAATACACCACTTCACCGTCCGACTGGCGCACGAACGGCAGCGAGACAATGCCGCGTGCCTCATTGCCCGAGTTGGTGTCGAACAGATGCGAACCGCGCAATTCGCCCTCGCGGTCGTAGACCTTGCGGCAGTAGGCATCGAGAATTTCGCTTGGCAGCTCGTCGTTGGGGCCCGGCTGGAACCAGCGCTCATCCGGGTAATGCACGAACGGCGCGTTGGCCAGTTCCTCGCCCCAGAATTGGTCGTTGTAGAAGAAGTTGCAGTTGAGCCGCTCGATGAACTCGCCCAGGGCCGACGCCAGTGCGCCTTCCTTGGTGGCGCCCTTGCCGTTGGTGAAACACATCGGCGAGTGTGCGTCGCGAATGTGCAGCGACCACACGTTGGGCACGATATTGCGCCACGAGGCGATTTCGATCTTCATGCCCAGGCCCGCCAAAATGCCGGACATGTTGGCGATGGTCTGCTCCAGCGGCAGGTCCTTGCCCGCAATGTAGGTCCCGCCGTCGGAGGTCGAGTTGGGCATCAGCAAAGCCTGGGCATCGGCGTCGAGGTTTTCCACTTCCTCGATCACGAACTCGGGGCCGGCCTGCACGACTTTCTTCACGGTGCAGCGGTCGATGGAACGCAGGATGCCCTGGCGGTCCTTGTCGGAGATGTCGGCCGGCAGCTCGACCTGGATCTTGAAGATCTGGTTGTAGCGGTTTTCCGGGTCGACGATGTTGTTCTGCGACAGGCGGATGTTCTCGGTGGGGATGTTGCGCGTCTGGCAGTACAACTTCACAAAGTACGCCGCACACAACGCCGACGACGCCAGGAAATAGTCGAACGGACCCGGGGCCGAACCGTCGCCTTTGTAGCGGATCGGCTGGTCGGCAATCACCGTGAAATCGTCGAACTTGGCTTCAAGTCGTAGGTTGTCGAGAAAGTTGACCTTAATTTCCATGCGGGCACACCAGAATAACGGGCTAAACAAAATGGCCGCTATTATGAAGTTTTTTGCCGGGAAGTCCCGGGGTTTTCCGCGTTGGCTGCCGATCGGTTAACGTGTGCCCTATCCACCTTGAGGCCAGTGCTCCATGTCCATTGCCGATAACCTCCTCGCCTTCACCTTCGCCGCCACCTTGCTGACCCTCACCCCGGGGCTCGACACGGCATTGGTGCTGCGCACCGCCACGGTGGAAGGCAAGCGCCAGGCGCTGCAGGCCACCCTGGGGATCAATGCCGGCTGCCTGCTCTGGGGCGCGGCGGTTGCCTTTGGCCTGGGCGCGTTGATCGCCGTGTCGGAGGTGGCCTTCAACGTACTGAAATACTGCGGCGCGGCCTACCTGGCCTGGCTGGGCTTGAACATGCTGTTGCGCCCGCGCCGTTCATTGTCGCCGGCCGAAGCCGACGGCAAGCCCGGCAGCAACTGGTTCCTCAAGGGCATGCTGGGCAACGTGCTGAACCCCAAGGTCGGGATCTTCTACGTGTCGTTCCTGCCGCAGTTCATCCCCCAGGGCCATTCGCTGATCGCCTGGACCTTCGGCCTGGTCAGCATCCATGTGGTGCTCGGCCTGGTGTGGTCGCTGGTGTTGATTGGCGCCACGCGGCCACTGTCCGGCTTCCTGCGCCGCGAAAGCGTCATTCGCTGGATGGACCGCACCACGGGAATGATCTTTGTGCTGTTCGCGGCGCGCCTGGCGTTCAGCAAGCGCTGAGCGCGGGTTTCCTGACCAGCAGCGACCCTGCCACCGCCACCGCCAGCATCACCGCCACGGCGCCGGCGAGGTACACCGACGCCACCCCCGCCGACCCCGCCAGGGCGCCGGCCAATGGGCTGCTGATGCCCAGCGCGATATCCAGGAACGCCACGTAGGCGCCCATGGCCAGACCACGGGTTTGCGGTGGCGCCCGCTTGATCGCTTCTACACCAAACCCGGGGAAGGCCAACGAATAGCCGAAGCCGGTCAAGGCTGCCCCCACGTACGCCATCACCGGCGAGCCCGCACCCCAGATCAGCAATTGCCCCAGCGCCTCGATCAGCACGCAGACCAGCGCCACCTTGGCGCCGCCCAGCTTGTCCGGCAGGTGCCCGAAGAACAGCCGCGCACCGATGAACGCCAAGCCAAAGGCGGTGAAGGCGAACGAGGCATTGCCCCAGTCCTTGGCGGCAAACAACAGCGCGATAAAAGCGGTAATCACACCAAACCCGATGCTCGAAAACGCCAGCCCCAACCCGGGCAACCAGACAGCGCCCAGCACCGTGTAGAACGACGTGCGCCGCTGGCTGGTGGGCGCAACGCCCTTGGCCCCCACGACGATGGCCAGCGCAAACAGCGGCAAGATCAGCGTGGCCACACACACGCCACTGAAGCCCCATTGGGCGTTGAGCGCCACGCCCAAAGGCGCCCCGAGCGCAAACGCTGCGTAGATGGCGATGCCGATCCAGGCCATAACCTTGCCGGCGTTCTGCGGCCCCACCAGGCCCATGCCCCAGCCCATGGAGCCGGTGATGATCAGGCTTTCACCCAGGGCCAGCACCACACGCCCTGCCAGCAAGACCCACACCGACAGCGCCGGGGTTTCCACAAACCCGAGCGACGCCAGGTACAACAGCCCGGAACCGGCCGCCACCAGCATGCCGATCAGCATTGCGCGCTTGGGCCCACGCATATCGGCAAAGTTGCCGGCCCAAGCCCGCGACAGCAGCGCGGCGGCAAACTGCGCACCGACCACCACGCCCACCACCAAGGTGCTCATGCCCAGGGTGTGGTTCAGGTGCAGCGGCAGGACCGGCAGTTGCAGGCCGATAATCAGGAATGCGACGAACACTGCCAGGGTGATCGGCAGCAGTTTCAACAGCACCGAAGACGTACCGTGTTGTGTCATGGGAACGCTCCTGTCAGAGACTGAAATAGCCCGCTTGATCCAAGTCGCTCAGCAGGTCCGGACCTGTCGGCACCCACCCCAGGCGATCCCGGGTCTGCGCGCTGGACACCGCCATCTCGGCGCCGGCCATGTTGGCGAACCAGCCAAAATGTTCACGCGGCCGCGATTCCACCGGCACACCCAGGCGACGCCCGATGACCTCGGCGATGGCTTTGAACGGCACGGCCTCGTCCGCCACGGCGTGATACACGGCCTGGGTAACGCCCTCCTCCAGCGCCAGGCGATAGACCCGCGCTGCATCGGTGCGATACACGCCCGACCAGCAGTTGAGCCCCTCATCAAGGTAGGCCGACACGCCGGTCTCTCGCGCCAGGCGAATCAGGATCGGCAAGAAACCATGGTCGCCCAGCCCATGCACCGACGGCGCCAAGCGTACCGTGGCGGCACGCACACCACGCTCGGCCAAGGCCCTGGCGGCGAATTCGGATTTGCGCGGCGACGCACCGTTGGGCAGGTCCGCCTCGGTGGCGCCACGGGCCAGCCCGGACAACCCCGAGGTGACCAGCAGCGGCGTGTCGGAGCCTCTCAAGACACTGTCCAGCGCTTCGATCACGCGCCGGTCCTGCTCGCAGTTTTCGACAAACCGCGAAAAGTCATGATTGAACGCGGTATGGATCACCGCGTCGGCGGTCCAGGCCGCGCGGCGAATTGCATCCAGGTCATCCAGGGACGCGCGCAGTACCTTCGCGCCCGTTGCTGCAAGGGTTTTGGCCTTGTCATCGCTACGGGCCAGCCCGGTAACCAGGTGGCCGGCACCGATCAGGTCCTTGACCACTTCGGAGCCGACCCAGCCGGTGGCGCCTGTGACAAATACGTGCATAGGGTGACTCCTCAATTAACCCAAACGAATGGACAGCTCGATGTCATCGGCAAACGGCACCGACAGGTAACCGTTGTGCGGCGAGCGCACGTGTGCCAGGTATTCCGGGCAATAGTTGGTGTTGTCGGCCACCACCAGGGCGCCCGGGCGCAGGTGTCTTTCCACCAGACCAAGCACGTCGCCATACAGTGCCTTGGCGCCGTCGAGCAGCAGCAGGTCAACCGATGGCGGCAGGCCTGAGGCCAGGGTCACCAGTGCGTCGCCTTCGCGGATTTCGATCAGGTCGCTCACACCGCCTTCGGTGAAATGCTCACGCGCCAGGGCGATCTTCGACGGCTCGAATTCGCTGCCGATCAACACACCGCCACCGTTGTCACGCAGGGCGGCGGCCAGGAACAGCGTAGACAAGCCGAACGAGGTGCCGAACTCGACGATGGCCCGCGCCTGGGTGCTGCGCGCAAGCATGTAGAGCAGCGTGCCGGTGTCCCGCGAGACCGGCAGCCACAGGTCCTTGAGCAGGGTGTAAAGCGCCAGGTATTCGGTTTTGCTGTGCATCAGGCGGTTGCGTTCTGCATCGGGCACGTTGGCCAAGTCCGGGCTGGTGGCGGCCTCTGCCTGGGCGTAGAGACGTTCGATCAGGGGCGCCAGTGGCGCAGTCGTCAGGGTATTCATCATTGATTTCCGTGAGGTCTGGACTAAGATGCGACTAATTCGTCGCATTGAAAGTATGCGAGTGATTCGTCGCATTCGCTATTCGCGTTCCCCCGACCCGCTGGAGCCACCCATGTCCACCCGCCAGACCCCGCGTATTGCCTCGCGCAAACAGCCACAACAGGCCCGCTCCACCGAGTTGGTGGCGGCGATTCTGGAGGCGGCTATTCAGGTTTTGGCCAAGGAAGGCGCCACCCGTTTCACCACGGCGCGGGTCGCCGAGAAGGCCGGTGTGAGTGTGGGTTCGGTGTATCAGTACTTCCCCAACAAGGCCGCGATCCTGTTCCGCTTGCAGAGCGATGAATGGCAACAGACCACCCGCATGCTGCGCCAGATTCTGGAAAACCGGCAGTTCGCGCCGTTGCAGCGCTTGCGCACCCTGGTGCAGGCGTTCATTCATTCGGAGTGCGAGGAAGCGCTGATGCGCGGCGCGCTGGATGACGCAGCGCCGCTGTATCGCAACGCCCCCGAAGCGTTGGAAGTTCGCGAGGCGGGACGTCAGATATTCCGCGACTTCATGCGGGAACTGCTCCCCGATGCATCCGACGCGACCCGCCAGCTGGCCCACGATCTGATCCAGTCGACCCTCAGCTGCGCGGGCAAGGACTTCTCCTCAACCCCGCGCACACCCGAGGCCATCGCGGTTTACGCCGGCGGCATGGCCGACATGTTCAGCGCCTACCTGACCGCGCTCAACACAAGGTGAAACGCGCCAGCGCCTCCCGGAAATGGTTAATCAACGGCTTGGGATCGTCCTTGCGCCATATCGCATGGATATCGATGCGCACCGGGAACCAGGGCAGTTCGCGAAACACCACCTTGCCCGACATGCAATCGCGAAGGCTGGCCTGGATCACTGTGATGCCCAGGCCCGCCGCCACCAGCCGCATCACCCCCAACAAATCATTTGCCTCTGCCTGAATATCAGGAGCAAAACCGCTCGCCGCACAGTGCTCCAGAAAATGCCGGCGGGCCGCCGGATTGAGCGGTTGAGCCAGCGAGACCCAGCGCTGGCCGTTGAGTGCTTCAGCAGAAATATGAGCTTGGGTCGCTAACGGATGGTCCTTGGCGAGTACCAGCAACAACGCTTCGCTGCTGACCGGCATGCTCGCGATATCGGGACTTTCGGCAACGGTGTAAACCAGCCCAAGGTCGATGGCCCTGCCGCGTAACGCCTCGACCTGTCGGGCCGAGTTCATCGGATGAATATCGAAGGTCGCCGAGGGATGCCTCGCCTGCAGGTCGGCCAAAGCGTTGGGCAGCAAATTGGAATGCATCGCCCCCTCCACATAGCCCACAGCGATATGGCCGGTTTGCCCCTGGGCAATCGTGCGCGCTGCCGCTGCCACGCTCGACGCGTGCTCCACCAGGCTGCGTGCCTCGCTCAGGAACAACCGCCCTTCATCCGTCAGGCGCATGCGTTGGCGCGTACGCTCAAACAGCTGCAACCCCAACTGGTCTTCCAACTGAATGATTTGCCGGCTCAGCGGCGACTGCGAGATGTGCAGGCGCAGCGCCGCCTGTCCTACATTTTCGGTTTCAGCGACGGCGATAAAGGCAACCAGTAAACGAAGATCGAGGGTCATGCAAATCCGGTCTCAGGTGGTGCAGAACCCGTCTTGGACCCACACCGTATTGTTTGAAATCATCACTGAGCAGTTTAAAAACACGCGCTCAAGCGAGGAAGCCCATGCAGTTCATCACGTTATCACGCCGCGTTTCGGAACGATTTTCCGATGCGGATTTTGCACCGTTTCTCGACGCCGAGGCCCAACGCGCCAGAGCGCTTTACCTGGAAGGTTTCATCCGCACCCTCTGGCACCGTGGCGACATGGGCGGCGCTTGCCTGCTGGTCGAAGCCGACAGTGAGGCCGGCGTGCGCGAACAACTCGCGACGCTGCCGCTGGTGAACAACGGCATGCTCGAAGTGACCGCCATCGTGCCATTGAAACCCTATGCCGGTTTTGGTCCTCGAACCGAATAACCCCTCAAACAGGAGAACCTCCATGCACTACGTCAAGTTAGGTCAAACCGGTTTGGAGGTGTCGCGCCTTTGCCTGGGCGGCATGACCTTCGGCCAACCCGAAGCCGGCACTCACCCATGGACACTCGACGAGCACGCCAGCCGCCCTATCTTCAAACAGGCCGTCGAACACGGCATCAACTTTTTTGACACGGCAAACAGCTACTCGGCGGGCACCTCGGAAATCATCCTTGGCAAAATGCTCAAAGCGTTCACGCGTCGCGATGAGACGGTCGTCGCCACCAAAGTGTTCTACCCCGCCGGCATGGGCCAGGGTACGGCCCGGCCGAACGAAAAAGGCCTCTCGCGCAAGGCTATCCTGGCCAACATCGACGCCAGCCTCACCCGACTGGGCCTGGACTACGTAGACCTCTATCAGGTGCATCGCTGGGATTACACCACGCCCATTGAAGAAACCATGGAAGCGCTGCATGACGTGGTCAAGGCCGGCAAGGCGCGCTACCTCGGCGCCTCGTCGATGTTCGCCTGGCAGTTCGCCAAGGCCCAGGAAGTGGCCAAGGCCAATCGCTGGTCGCCCTTCGTCTCGATGCAGAATTACCTCAACCTGATTTACCGTGAAGAAGAGCGCGAGATGATCCCGCTGTGCATCGACCAGGGCGTCGCCTTGATGCCCTGGAGCCCCATGGCGCGCGGGCGCCTGACCCGCCCCCACGGGCAGCAGACCGAGCGCAGTAAAACCGACGAATTCGGCAAGCACGTATTGGATGCCACCGACGCCATTGACGGCCCGGTCATCAACGCGGTGGAACAACTGGCCAAAGAGCGTGGCGTGCCCATGGCGCAAATCGCACTGGCCTGGGTGCTGGCCCATCGCGGGGTGACCTCGCCCATTGTGGGCGCGTCCCGGGCGGCCCAGTTGGACGATGCCGTCGCGGCGCTGGACATTCAGTTAACCGCCGCCGAAATAGAGCGCCTGGAGGCCAACTACACGCCCCATGCCGTCACGGGTTTCAGTTGAGCGGCGGGGATTGTTTAACAAACCCATACCTGAAGGTTCACAAACCCTGATTGAACGTGCCTGCGCGCTTTGGGAGCATCGGCGACCATGATTTCGCTCTTGCGCCCCCTCCGTTGCCACCTGCCCGCTTCGCTGCCGAAGGCGCAGGCGCGTCCCTGCGAAAATCCGTTGTTCCATATCATCCTGGCCTTCTGGGCGCTGTGGCATTGCCGCCATGCACGTCCGCCCGACGCCCTCCTCTGATCAAGTCGAACCTGCCCCACCGGCATTCATTTATCAGAAGGATCACCCCATGCCCGCCGCCCTACGTACTGCCGAGCGCAGCGCTTCCTATTACACCGCCAGCCTCAACGACCCCACCCAGTATCCGACCTTGCAAGGCCAGGTCAGTGTCGATGTAGTGATCATCGGCGGCGGTTTCACAGGCGTGGCCAGCGCCGTTGAACTGGCCGAGCGCGGGCTCAAGGTCGCGATTGTCGAAACCCATCGCATCGGCTGGGGCGCCAGCGGGCGCAACGGCGGGCAAGTCACCGGCAGCCTGTCGGGCGACGAAGCCATGCGCCAACAGATGCGCAAGCGCCTTGGCGATGAAGTGGATGACTTCATCTGGCACCTGCGCTGGCGCGGCCATCAAATCATCGAGCAACGCGTCAACAAGTACGCGATTGCCTGTGACCTCAAGCACGGCCACCTGCACGCAGCCATGAAGCCCTCGCACCTGCACGAACTGCGCGCGTTTCATGACGAAGCCCAGCGGCGTGGCATGGGCGATCAGGTCAGCCTGCTCGACAGGGCCGGCGTGCGCGAACACCTGGACAGCGAGCTGTACCTGGGCGCGCTGAAAAACACCCGCAATCTGCACCTGCACCCGCTCAACCTGTGCCTCGGTGAAGCCCGTGCAGCTCACAGCCTGGGGGCGTTGATTTTCGAGAATTCCGAGGTGCTGCAGATCGTGCATGGCGAGCGCCCTGCGGTGATCACCGCTCGAGGTCGTATCGATGCGCGCCAGGTGCTGCTGGCCGGCGACGTCTACCACAAGCTCGAACCCGGCCAACTCAAGGGCAAGATCTTCCCGGCCATGGGCGGCATCGTCACCACCGCGCCGTTGGGCGAGCTGGCACGCACCCTCAACCCCTATGACCTGGCGGTCTACGATTGTCGCTTTGTACTCGATTACTACCGCCTCACGGGCGACGGTCGATTGCTCTTCGGCGGTGGCGCCAACTACTCCGGGCGCGACTCACGGGATATCGCCGCCGAACTGCGGCCCTGCATCGAGCGCACCTTCCCGGCCCTCAAAGGCGTGGACATCGCGTTCCAGTGGAGCTGCGCCATGGGCATCGTGATGAACCGCATCCCGCAACTGGGCAAGCTGTCGGACAACGTCTGGTACTGCCAGGGCTACTCGGGGCATGGCATCGCCACCAGCCATATCATGGGCGAGATCATGGCCGAGGCCTTGACCGGCACGCTGGCCAAGTTCGACACCTTTGCCGGGTGCAAGCACATCAAGGTGCCGCTGGGGGATGTGTTCGGCAACCCCATGTTGGCAGTGGGGATGTGGTACTACCAGATGCTTGAAAAGCTGCGCTGACAGGCATCAGGGCAGCCGCCATACCATGGCGCAGCGGCTGCCCTGCTCAAAACCGTGGGCATATTCGGCCGCCAGCATCTCTTCCAGGTGCGGGCTCGTTGCCGGCTCAAACCCCAGGCGGCGGTAGAACGGCGCATTCCACGGTACGTGCTTGAATGTCGTCAGCGTCACCGACTCCAGCCCGTTTGATCGCGCATGTTCCATCGCGACTTCAACCAGCTTGCGCCCCCATCCTTGGCCTTGCACCGCCTGTGCGACCGACACTTCAACGATATGCAAAGCGTCACCCTGGCGTTCTGCACTCAGGAAACCTTGCGGCGTTTCCTGTGCATCGACGACCACCCAGCACGTCGACAACGCGATCAGCTGTTGATGGCGCTCTACGCTCAAGGTGACGGTATCTGCCAACCACGCCAGGCCTTCGATCTCGCGGAATACCTGGGCAGCGGAATGTTCCACGCCCGGCAGGAAGGGCGCGTCATCGGGTTGAGCCGGTCGAAGGTGTGCAGGCATGGGATATCCAGTCAATCAAGGCTGAAATTCGGGGCCGCAGTGTAAAGGCAAACGGGCCAGGGATTGGAACAAATCACTGTGTAGGCTCACGCAATGGCTGTTATGTTTTGCAACTCATACGCACAAGGACAGGCCATGGTACCGTTAGACGCAAACACCGCATTGCTGATCATCGACATGCAACAGGGCATGAACCGTCCTGATCTCGGTCGACGTAACAACCCCGACGCCGAACAGCACATGCACGCCTTGCTGACGGCATGGCGCCAGGCTCAACGCCCCATCGTGCACATCCGCCATATCTCCCGCACTCCAGGCTCGGTGTTCTGGCCCGGCCAGCCTGGCTGCGAATTCCAGCCGGCGCTGCAGCCCCTCGCCCACGAGCACGTCGTTGAAAAAAACGTCCCGGACGCCTTCGCGGCGACAGGCCTGGAGCGCTGGTTGCGCACACGCTCGATCCAGAAGTTGGTGATCGTGGGCGTCATCACCAACAACTCGGTGGAGTCCACTGCGCGCTCAGGCGGCAACCTGGGTTTTGATGTGATCGTGGCGGCGGATGCTTGCTATACATTTGATCAGGCTGATCTGTCCGGGCGGGTCTGGCCTGCGGAAGATGTGCATGCGCTGTCGCTGAGCAACCTGGCGATGGATTACGCCAGGGTGATCGCGACAGCCAATATTCTCGGTTGAATAGGCTTATGGAGTTGCTGAGTCAGGGAGCGCTAAAGCCTCTTTCACCCAGCCGCTCCACCAACCGCACCAGATACCCGTCCGGGTCCTGCACCAGGAACTCGCGTTGCCCCACCTCGACTTCACCGGCGCGGTACCAGACATCCGCGCACGCCTTGAACAGCGGGTACGCTGCTTGTTCAAGCCGTTGTAACACCGGTTGCACCGCCGCCACATCAATCTGCAGGTTGAAGCCGCGCCCGAAGGGGCGTTGCAACTCACCGGTCTGCCACTGATTGGCGAGGGGATCGACCTGCTCCAGCATCACCTGGGCACCGTCCAGGTCGAGGTAGGCAAAGCCCTCTTCCAGCCGCTGGTAAGCCACCGTAAAGCCCAGGCATGACGCCCAGAATTCCAGGCTTTTACCCAGATCTGTCACCATCAGCTCGGGCACCAATCTGTTTCTTTGCATCATGCATGGGCTCCAGGCGCACCCGTGAAGCTCAACAACTGCGCGATCTTCTCGCGCAACTCACCGTGGTGGTCTTCTGCATAGGGCGTGGCGGTTTTCCAGTCGTAGAACCACACGGGCATCTTGCGCTTGTCATCCGGCTCATCGGCGTAGCGAGGAAAGAGGTGGCAGTGCAACTCCGGTTCGGAATTGCCCAGGATCTCGTAGTTCATGCGCAGCGCGCCGGTGGCTTGCAGCACCGCGTCGCCCAGGCGGGCCATGTCGAGCAGGTAGACGGCACGGGCTTCAGGGTCCAGGTCATTCAGGCTGGCCACCACCGGGTCGGGCAGCAGCAGGCAGTAACCCGGCAGGAACTGCACATCCCCCATCACCGCCCAGCCGGAGGCCATGCGGCAGATGACTTTATCGTTGGCGCCGTTGCGGGCCAGTTCTACGCGTTCCATGATGAGCGGCATGCATCGTCCCTGATGAAGTAATGTGGACGGCATCTTACCCGCCCACGCCGCGAGCGTCCCATGCGAATCACTTGCCTTCATACCGCTGCCAGTAACATCGATGTCTTTGAAGCGGCCGCAACCGCCCTGGGGATTGCGCCGGGAGTGCTGCACCACGAAGTACGCCCGGACCTGTTGGCAGCCGCAGAACACCTCGGTTACTTGAGTGACGACGTTGCTGGCACCACGGCCGAGGTACTGCTTGCGCTGGCCCGACACGCCGATGCCGTGGTGCTCACATGCTCCACCCTCGGCCCTTCGCTAGACACCATCCCTCACCCTACCCCGGCGCCCATCCTCAGAGCAGATGAGGCATTGGCGGTCGAAGCGGCCCGGGCCGGCGCGAGGGTCGTGGTGCTGTGTGCCGTCGCGACTACCCTGGAACCGACCTCGACCCTGTTTCACAGGGTCGCGCAACGAACGGGCGCGACGGTCGACGTGCAACTGGTCGCGGGGGCTTGGGACCTGTTCAAAGCAGGCGATCTGCAGGGCTACCTTTGCTCGATCGCAAAGGCCGCCGACCGCGCCTATCTGGACGGGGCCTCCATCGTCGCGCTGGGCCAGGCCTCCATGGGGGGCGCCGCGCGGCTTGTCAGCTCCGGGCCGCCAGCGCTTGCCAGCGCATCGGCCGGCCTGAAGGCTGCGTTGAACGCGATAAGGGGCTGAGCCTTCAACTCAACCGCTTACGCCGATACTCATCCGGCGTTTCCCCGGTGAGCTTACGGAACATACTGATAAACGCCGATGAACTGCTATAGCCCAGGTCAAAAGCCACCGCCTCTACCGAGTCGCCCGCCTTGAGCCTGACCAGCGACGCCGTGACCTTCAACCGCTGCTTCCACTGCGCCAACGACATGCCCAAATCCCGCTGGCAACGCCGCAACAGCGTGCGTTCGGTGGCATTGACCAACTGCGCCCATTGCGCCAGCGAACGGCTGTCCGCCGGATTCTGCTCCAGAGCCTCAAGAATCGGCGCCAGCACCGGGTCGATGGAACCCGGCAGGTAGCTGCCCACCCGCGAGGTGCGGTTCAAACGGTCGAGCAACACCGTTAACAACCGGCCCTCCTCGTCCGTCTGCACCGGCCCGGGTGGCGCCGCGTGCAACTCCTCCAGCAATTCGCGGATCAGCGGGGTGATAGTCAGCGCGCAGGCCTCTCGGGGCAGGCGCTCGCACAAGGCTGGCGCGATATAGAGCGAACAGTGGCAGGCCTCCTGGTGGTTCATTGCGTTGTGCTCCACGTTCGGCGGCAGCCACACGCCATATTGCGGCGGCGCGATGAAGTGCACGCCGTCGAGCTTGAGTTCCATGACGCCACTGAACGAATACACGAACTCCCCCCACGGATGGCGATGCCAGGGGTACGCCGCCGACGCGGGCATGCGCGCCGCACGGAAGTAGATCGGTGCGGGCAACTCATCGGTGAACGGCGCGAGGATCAGGTGTTCGGCGGGCGTGTTCATGGGCGAGGCTTCCGGGCGGCGTTGACGTGCTCAGTATGCGCGATCCCCGTTTGCGCAGCCTGGGCACGCAGGCGTTCGAGCAGCAAACGAAACGCCGGCTTGGGCTGTCGGCGACTGGGGTAATACAAGTGATAGCCGGTGACCGTCGTGCACCAGTCCTCCAGCACCCGCACCAACTTGCCCTCGGCGACGGATTCGGCGACGACGTCTTCGGGCAGATGCGCCAAGCCGATACCGCCCAAGGCAAAATCCAGGATCAGCGCCACGCTGTTGCCCACCACCTGCCCTTCCGGGCGTACCTTGAGTTCACGTTTGCCTTTCCTGAACGGCCAACTCCACAACCCACCCGAGGTCGGCAGGCGCAGGTTGATCCCGGTATGCGCCACCAGGTCATGGGGCGTCAGGGGTTTGGGACGGCGCTCGAAGTAGGCCGGCGAGCCCACCACGGCCATACGAAAGTCCGGGCCAATACGCACGCTGATCATGTCCTTGGCCACTGATTCCCCCCAACGAACACCGGCGTCGAAGCGCTCGGCAACGATGTCCACCATGGCGTAGTCGTCGCTGATTTCCACGCTGATCTGCGGGTAGTCCTGCATCAAGCCGCACACCGCGGGCGTCAGCAGCGTGGCAGAAGCATGTTCCAGCGAGGTGATGCGCAGGCTGCCGGCCGGTTTCCCACTCAGTTCCGACAGCTCGGCCAGGCCCGCTTCGATGCCGTCGAAATGCGGGCCGAGGCTTTCGAGCAAGCGTTCGCCCGCGTCAGTGGGCGCCACACTGCGGGTGCTGCGGGTGAGCAATTGCACGCCCAGGCGCGCCTCCAGCTTGCGCAAGGTGCGACTGAGCGCTGGCTGCGACACGCCCATTTGCGCAGCCGCTTTGGTAAAGCTGCGCTCGCGGGCGACGGTCAGGAAGGCTATCAGGTCATTCACGCCGTCGAGCACCATTGATACCTCTGGGTTATAGGTCCATTCCCATCATACCGTCTAATCATGAGTGAATGCCGCTGATAGATTGGCCCGCCTCGAAGAACGCTCACGGAGCAAAGGCCAGCACATGACCCACGTATTGATACTCGGCGCCACAGGCAACCTGGGCACCGCGACGGCGCGCGCACTCACCGACCACTTCCCTGACGTGCGCTTGCGCCTGGCCAGCAGCCGCCCCGAAGGCGTGGCCAAACTGCAAGCGGCCTTCCCCGCGGCGCAGGCCGTGCAGGCCGACTGGTATGACCCGGCCAGCCTGCTCAAGGCCGTCGAAGGCACCGACAAGGTGTTTATCGTGACCCCGGATTTTGTCACCGATGAACTGCAAGTCACCCCCAACATCATCAACGCCATCAAGCGCGCGGGCGGTACGTCCCAGGTGATCCGCTTCATCGCGATTCCACCCGGGCTCACCGCGCACGACCTGGCGCCGGAGTTTCTCGCGACCCGCTGCGGCGCCAACCTGCATACCTTGGCCAAGCCACTGCTCGACGCCAGCCGCTTGCCGGTGACCTACATCAACGCGGCGTGCTGGATCATGTTCAACCTGCCGTGGTTCGTGGCCAACGACGTAAAAACCAAACGCCAGTTCATCATGCCGTCCGTGAGCGACGCGCCACGCCTGCACCTGTCGGAACTGGACATCGCCGCCGTCGCTGCGCGCATCATCGCCGACCCTGCCGCAGAGCACGTGGGCCAGGATTACCTGATCACCGGCACCGAGCGCCTCGACTACCGCCAAATCAGCGCCTTGCTCAGCGAAGTGATCGGCGAACCCGTGACCTACGTCGACAGTGACAGCACCTTGCGCGAAATCCTCGGTGATTATTTCGAGCCGGTCATGACCTATTACCGTCACGAAGTCGAGGCCTACAAGGACGTACCGGTGACCGACACCGTGCAACGACTGACCGGCCGTGCCACCACGACCTTGCGTGACTACCTGCTCGCCAACAAACACCTGTTCGCTTGACCGCCCGGGCTCCCGGGTGCGGGAGCCGGCTTTTCCAACAATAAGAAAATGGACCCTGCCATGCGCCTTCTTGCCTCAACCACCTTTACCCTGACCCTCACACTCAACCACGCCCTGGCCGCGCCACTGGAAGGCGGCGCCGTCGCGGCACCGGACGAATATGGCGCACAGGTCGCAGCCCAGGTGCTCAAGGCCGGAGGCAATGCGGTGGACGCCGCGATTGCCACCGCCTTTACCCTGGCCGTCACCTACCCCGAGGCCGGCAACATCGGCGGGGGCGGTTTCATGACCCTCTACATGCACGGCAAGCCCTACTTCCTCGACTACCGGGAAACGGCCCCCAAGGCCGCGACCAAGACCCTGTACCTGGACGCCAACGGCGAAGTCATCGAAAACCTCAGCCTGATCGGCACCCGCGCCGCCGGCGTACCCGGCACGGTGATGGGCTTGTGGGAAGCCCATCGACGCTTCGGCAAGCTGCCCTGGCGCGAACTCGTAGCGCCGGCTATCGGCTATGCCAGCCAGGGCTTCAAGGTGGCCGGCCAGCAGTTCCAGTACCGTCAGAACGCGATTGCCCTGTTCAGCGGCAAAACCAACTTTGGCGACTATTTTGGCGCGATGAAACCGGGGGCCACCTTCCGGCAGCCGGAACTGGCCAACACCCTGCAACGCATCGCCGCCAACGGCCCAGATGAATTTTATAAAGGCCAGACCGCCAACCTGTTGGTGGCACAGATGCAGCGTGACGGTGGGCTGATCACCCATCAAGACCTGGCGGACTACCACGCCCTGTGGCGCGAGCCCATGCACATCGACTGGCAAGGCAATCGCCTGTACACCGCGCCTTTGCCCAGTTCCGGCGGCATCGCGCTGGCCCAGTTGCTGGGCATGAAGGAGCAGCGCACAGCGGATTTTGCAGGTGTGCCACTCAACTCTGCGCGTTACCTGCACCTGCTGGCAGAGATCGAAAAGCGCGTGTTTGCCGACCGCGCCGATTACCTCGGCGACCCGGACTTTTCCGAGGTGCCCGCACAGCGCCTGACTGACCCTGCCTACATCGCGCAGCGCGCGGCCCAGATCAACCCGGATGCCCTCTCGCCCACCGAGCAGGTGCGCCCCGGCCTTGAGTCCCACCAGACCACGCACTTTTCGATCATCGATGCCGAGGGTAACGCCGTCAGCAACACCTACACCCTGAACTGGGACTTCGGCAGTGGCGTGGTGGTCAAGGGTGCGGGCTTCCTGCTCAACGACGAAATGGACGACTTCAGCGCCAAACCGGGCGTCGCCAATGCCTTTGGCGTGGTCGGCAACGATGCCAACGCCATCGCCCCGGGCAAGCGCATGCTCTCCTCCATGAGCCCGAGCATCGTCACCCGCGACGGCAAGGTCAGCCTGGTGCTGGGCACGCCAGGCGGTTCGCGCATCTTCACGTCGATCTTCCAGGTGCTGAACAACGTCTACGACTTCCACCTGCCGCTGGACAAAGCCGTGGCCGCGCAGCGCGTGCACCACCAGTTGCTGCCCAAGGACACGCTTTTCTATGACGCGTATGCGCCGCTGACCGGCGAGGTTGCCCAGCAACTGCAACGCATGGGCTACGTGCTCAAGGACCAGGGCTGGTTGATGGGCGACATCCAGGCGATCCAGGTCAACGGCCGCACCGTGCAGACCGCTTCGGACCCACGGGGCCGTGGCGTGGGGTTGGTGGTACGACCTTAACTGTCGATCACCCGCTGCAAGTGGATCGCCAGCTCCGTGGCAAACCGGCGCTCCGGGGTCTCCACATCAATACCGAACAACTCCTGGATCCGCGCCAGGCGATAGCGCAGCGTGGTCACGTGCACGCCCATCGCATCGGCGCAGGCCTGGCTGCGGCAGCTTTCGCGCAGGTAGGCGGTGAGGGTTTCCAGGTAGGGCGTCTGGTGCTTGCGGTCGTGTTCCAGCATGGCGCCGACGCTCTCATTGACGAAGGTACGGATGTCTTCGCCGCCCACCGCAGCCACGAAGATCGGGATGGGCCCGAAGTCCTGGTCGGAGATCGGCCCGCTGCGGCCAAACGAGCGGGCGATGTCGATCAGGCGGCGGCAACGTTCCCAGGCGCCGGGGTAATCGGTCAGGGCGTGGCAGACGCCGCTGGCCAGCAAGAGCGGCTCGCCGCCCAGGTAGTGGGCCAGGTCTTCGGCGATCTGGCGCTTGACCTTGGCCCGGCGCTCGCGGCCCTTCTCGCCTTCGGCGGGCACCAGGCACACCAGGCCGTTATCGACACTGATGACGGTGGCCGGGATCGCTGCGCGGGCCAGGATGCGCGCAACGTTGTGGTGCAGGTTCTTGGCTTCACGGGCCTTGGCGCCGTAGTCGATGATGATCATCTGTTGCGCCTGGTTGAACTGGATGCCCAGGCGCTGGGCGCGTTGCTGGATGTCATCGGCATCGCGCCAACGGCCTTCGAGCACTTCGAACAGCAGTTCGGTCTGGGTGCGGGTCTCGAAACGGAAGCGGATAAAGCTGCGCATCATCTGCACGCTGAGGGCGAACTTGGCGCTTTCGAGCATCAGCAAATCCAGTTCATTGACCGGCGCCGCCACCGGGAACAGCACCAGCGCCCCCACCAGTTCATGGTCGACCATCAGCGGTTCGATCTGCGCCCGCAGGGTGAACTGGCGCTGGCCGTCGTCGAGAAACAGGTTGACAGTGTTCCGCAGGGCGCTGCGCAGGCTGTCCTGGGCAGTCTTGGTGATCTGCACACTGAGCACGCCGGCCGCAGCCGCCTGCCAGCTACTGTCGTCGAACAGCGCGGTGTCCGGTGAGCGCCCCGCCACCACCTGGTTGGCGGTGAAGTCCACCGCGATCACCGGGTTGGGCAACTGGTTGCCCACCATCAGCGACAGCGACCCCACCGAACCGCCACCCAGCACGTGCTCCAGCATCGAGGTGTGCACATGCAGCGCCTGCTGCATGCGTTCGGCAGCGCGGCGTTCGGCTTCCAGCTGGCGCTGGCGTTCCACGGCGATGGCGCCCAGGTGGATGATCATGCCGAGGAACACCCGGTCTTCTTCGGACACGTCCATCAAGGTGCGGGAAATCACGCTGAGCACCATGGGCCGGCCGTCGAAGTCGGTGCAATTCATCGGCATCACCATCACCGTGCGGTAGTCGCGCTCCACCGATTCGCGGCGATAGCCCGGGTACTCGCAATCACGCACGTCGCGGATAAACACCGGTTCGTTGCGCTGCAACGCGGTCATCACCGGGCTGGAGGACAGCTCCCAACTGTCCACCAGCGGGCGCTGTACCAGGGTGGGGTCGTGACGGGCGATCACATGGCCGAACCCCGCCTCCATGTCGATGGCCATGATCGAACTCATGGTCCAGTGGGTGTGGCGGCAGCTGGCGTACACCAGCTGGTGCAGCATCGACTGCAAGTCGCCGCCGGAGTTGATCTGGCTGGCCACGTCGCGCAGCGACAGTATCTGCATTTCTCGATTCAAGGCGCTCACCTGAACGGGTGGAACATGGCAGCCAAGATGCCTGCCCGGCCCGCCTGATACTTGCTCCACTTCGTAGCAATGTCTACTGCTTTTATGCATCGAAACGACGGAAGACGGGTTTTGCCTTTGCCCATAGCCTTGGGTCAAACCAACAGCCACAAGGGCGACACCTCATCATGAATCTGGACAATCTGGGCGTCAGGAAATACTGCACCTTCATCGAAGAAACCTTTATCGAAGGGGGCAAGGACGCCGGCAAACCCATCACGCTGATCGTGGTGGCCGCCATCTTGAAAAACCCCTGGGCCGGCCAGGGCTTCGTCGAAAACCTGCGCCCCGAGATCCTGCGCCTGGCCCCCGGCCTGGGCCACGAAATGACCCGCCGCCTGATTGCGCTGATGCCGGGAGGCAAAGTCGAAGCCTTTGGCAAGGCCGCCGCCGTGGGCGTCAACGGTGAGATCGAGCACGCCTCGGGCCTGATCCACACCCTGCGCTTTGGCAACCTGTTCCGCGAAGCCGTGGAAGGCACCGCCTACCTGAGCTTCACCAACACCCGCAACGCCCCGGGCGCCCTGCTCGCCTTGCCGATGGTGCACAAGAGCGAAACCGGCAAGCGCTCGCACTTCCTCACCGCCAACTTCCAGGTGGCTGATGCCCCGGGGCCGGATGAGGTGCTGATCGCCATTGGTGCGTCCGACGGCTCCCGTGCTCACCCGCGCATTGCCGACCGTTATCAGGACATGGCGGAGATGGAAGCCGAACAGCCCAAGGACTGAGCCCTGCGCTGAAACCGCGCAAAACTTTCCAGCGTTTTACCCGTGATCGTCGCAAGCCTGGGGTAGGAACCGCCCGTAGGCTTGCTTGACACCCCAACAACAGGAGCACTCCGATGCCGAGTACCGACAACGTTGCAGCCGTCGACCCAGGTGCCTTGCGCCAGGCCTTCGGCACCTTTGTGACTGGCGTGACCGTGATCACCACCCATGACGCCGACGGCAACCCTCGGGGCATGACTGCCAATTCGTTTACCTCGGTTTCCCTCGACCCACCGCTGCTGCTGGTGTGCGTCGGGAAATCCGCCGCCAGCCACGGCGCGTTTGCGGCCAGCGAACACTTTGCCGTCAACCTGCTGCATGAAGGGCAAGTGGATGTCTCCGGCACCTTCGCCTCCAAGTCGCCGGACAAGTTCCACACCGTCAACCACGACACCGTGCACACCGGTGCGCCCATCCTCACCGACAGCCTGACCTGGTTCGACTGCAGCGTGCACCAGCGCATCGACGCCGGCGACCACCTGGTGCTGATCGGCCAGGTGCGCGCCTTCGGCACCAGCCCCAAGTTGCCCCTGTGTTTCTGCCGGGGACGCTACGCGAATATCCAGGACCCGCTGCCGGCCAGCTGGCTGGACTCGCACAAGATGATCATCGGCTACCTGATCGAAACCGACGGCGCAATTCTGTTCCGCGCCGACGGCCAGGGCGGCTGGACCCTGCCTGTGGCGGGCAAGCGCAAGGGCTTTATCGATGCCGGCAGCAGCGCTTTGCCGGTGGAACTGGAATCGACCTTCTTGTATTCGGTGTTCGACGTGGATGACACCGACCCGGGCTTCCTGATCTACCGCGCCCAGCTTGGCGCGTTGGCCGCCGAACTGCCCGACACCCTGCGCTTCTTCCCGCTGGACGACCTGCCCATCGACCTGATGCCGGTCAACGAACTGCGCTCGGTGGTGCGGCGCTACGCCCGCGAACGCGAGAACCAACAATTCGGCATCTACACCGGCTCCGCCGCCAGCGGGCGCATCGCGATGCTCGAAAACGCCCCGCTTTGAACCGCACACACAGGACATTTGCATGAAAACCACGGTCAGCGCCCTTGAGGGCAATCGTCTCAACCTGTTTATCGACGGCCGCTTCGTCGAACCGGCCAGCGGCACCTATGTCGACAGCTTCGACCCCACCACCGGCCAGGCCTGGTACCAGTTCGCCCAGGGCGACGCCAGCGATGTCGCTCGCGCGGTGGCATCGGCCAAGCGCGCCTTCCACGACCCGCAATGGCGTGACATCACGCCCACCGCACGGGGCAAGCTGCTCTATCGCCTGGCGCAACTGGTGGCCGAACACGCCGAGGAACTGGCCCTGCTGGAAACCCGTGACAACGGCAAGCTGCTGCGCGAGATGAGCGCGCAAATGAGCGCCCTGCCCGACGCCTACACCTACTTCGCCGGCATGGCCGACAAGCTGCAAGGCGAGGTGATCCCGGTCAACAAGCTCAACCAGCTCAACTACAGCAGCCGCGAGCCTCTGGGCGTGGTCGGCATGATCACCCCGTGGAACTCGCCACTGATGCTGCTCACCGGCACCCTGGCGCCGTGCCTGGCGATCGGCAATACCGTAGTGATCAAGCCGTCGGAACACGCCAGCGCCTCGACCCTGGCCCTGGCCGAATTGATCATCCAGGCGGGCTTCCCGGCTGGCGTGGTCAACGTGGTCACCGGCAACGGCGCGATCACCGGCGATGCCTTGACCCGCCACCCGGACATCGCCAAGTACGTGTTTACCGGCAGCACCGACACCGGCCGCCGTATTGCTGGCAACGCGGCGAACAACCTGGTGCCGTGCCAGATGGAGTTGGGCGGCAAATCACCTCACGTGGTGTTCGCCGACGTCGACATCGAGAAAGCCGTCAACGGCGTAGTCTCGGGGATTTTCGCCGCAGCCGGGCAAAGCTGCGTGGCCGGTTCGCGTTGTTTTGTCGAGGCGTCGATCTACGACCAGTTTGTGGAAGCACTGGTGGCGCGCACGCAAAAAATCACCGTGGGCCATCCGATGGAAGCCAATACCGATATCGGCCCCTTGGCGTTGCAAGCCCAACTGCAAAAGATTGAGGGCTATATCGCCAGCGGCCTGCAGCAAGGCGCCCAGGCCGCGATCGGTGGTAAGCGCCCCAGCGCGGCACACCTGAGCGAAGGCTGGTACTTCGAACCGACGGTGATGGCCAACGCCCGCAACGACATGCCGTTCATGCGCGACGAGCTGTTCGGGCCGGTGGTGGGCGTGATGCCGTTCAGTTCCGAAGAACAGATGATCAGCCTGGCCAACGACACCTCCTACGGCCTGGCCTCGGGCATCTGGACCCAGAACATCGATCGCGCCCTGCGCTTTGCCAACCGCATCGACGCGGGCACGGTGTGGATCAACACCTACCGCAGTTCGGCCTACATGTCGGCCAACGGTGGCTTCAAACAGAGCGGCTACGGGCGACGCGGCGGCTTTGATGTGATGCGCGAGTTCTCCCGCGCCAAGAACGTGATCATCGACTACTCCGGCGAGATGCAGGACCCGTTCGTAATTCGCCTGCGCTGATTATTCAAGGAGCCTCACATGAAATTTGCCGTATCCCTGAGCATGGAACGTTTCTCCCCGGACGTGCCGATGCAGACCGTCATGGCCAACCTGCTGGAGCTGGCGAAGATCGCCGACGAAGGCGGCTTCGAAACCCTGTGGACGTCCGAGCACCACACCCTGGAATGCACCATCGCGCCCAACCCGTTCCAGACCCTGACCTGGCTCGGCCAGCACACCGAGCGCATCCGACTGGGCACCGCGACCATCGCGGCCGCCTACTGGCACCCGATCCGCCTGGCCGGTGAAGCGGCGCTGTGCGATCACTTGACCAAAGGCCGCCTGGAATTCGGTATCGCCCGGGGTTCCTACCAGTACGAATTCGACCGCATGACCCCCGGCCTGCAACAGCAGGAAGGCGTCGGCTACATGAAGGAGCTGGTGCCGGCGGTGCAGAAACTCTGGGCCGGTGACTACGCCCACGACGGCCACTACTGGAAATTCCCGCTGACCGCTGCGGTGCCCAAACCCTTGCAAAAGGACCACCCGCGTATCTGGGTGGCCGCGCGTGACCCGGGCACCTTCGACTGGGCGGTGGGCATCGGTGCCAACATTCTCTCCACCCCGCTCTCCTTGCCCGCTGCGGAAATTGCCGTGCTGGGCGAGAAATTCAACAAGGCCGTGGCCGACAACCCCCACGTGCCGCGCCCGCGCTTCATGATGCAGCGGCGCACCTGCGTCTACGCCAACCCGCAAGACTGGCAAGTGCCGGTGCAGCACAGCATGGACTTTGGCCGTGCGTTCGAGAACCTGATGCAGAACGTCGGCACCGTGCACAACGGTTTCCCCGAGCCGGTGCCGTTTGAGGCGGTGCGCGGCAAGGAGAACTACAACCCGGACAACATCCGCCGCAACCTGATGTTCGGCACCCCGGACGAAATCATCGCCAAGCTGCTCGACTATGAAGCGGCCGGCGTCGATCAATATTGCCTGGGCCTGACCTTCAACCTGCCGTTCGAATTGCAGAAGCAGACCCTGCGCCTGTTCATCGACGAGGTGATGCCAGTGTTCGCCGAGCGCGAGCGCGTCAAACGTCGCGAAACGGTGGCGGGGTAAGCCATGGGCGACGCACAACAACTCAGCGTGGCGAATGTCACGCTCAACTACCGCCTCGATGGGCATGGGCCTCGGCCATTGGTGTGCATCCACGGCGTGGGTTCCAGCCTGGACGCCTGGGCTGAGGTGGTGCAGGGCTTGAAGGACGACTTCACGGTGCTGACCTTCGACCTGCGCGGCCACGGGCAGTCGTCGCGCACGCCAGGGCGCTATGAGATCGACCATCTGGTCGGTGAAACCCTGGCGCTGGCCGAACACGTGGGTTTCGGGCAGTTCGACCTGGCGGGGTTTTCGCTGGGGGGCCTGATCGCCCAGCAACTGGTGCTTACCCATCCTGAGCGGGTACGTCGGCTGGTGCTGTTGTCGACCGTGGCCGGGCGTAATGCCGAAGAACGTGAGCGGGTCAAAGCACGCCTGGTCGCGCTGCAAGCCGGTGAGCCTGTGGCGCATTACGAAGCCTCGTTGGCGCGCTGGTTGACCGAGGCGTTCCAGGCACAGAACCCGGATGCCGTGCTGCGCTTGCGGCAACTGAATGCCGCCAATGACCCAGGGTGTTACGCCGCGGCGTACCGAGTGCTGGCCGAATCGGATTTCGGCGCGCAACTGGGGCAGATCCACTGCCCGACACTCATTGCCACCGGCGCCGATGACCTCGGCTCCAACCCGCGCATGGCGGCGTTCATGCACGCGCAAATCCAAGGCTCGGCCCTGCGGATTCTGCCGGGGCTGCGCCACTGCATCCTGATAGAGGCACCGCAGCAAGTGGCGGCGCTGATGCGCGACTTTTTAACCGATTCGGAGACCCACCATGGATAAGTCATTGCAGGCCAGTGGCGAGCGCGTACGCCGCCACGTGCTGGGAGACGCCTACGTCGAGCAGGCCCTGGGCCGGGCCGACGATTTCTCGCGGCCGTTCCAGGACGTGTTGAATGAATATTGCTGGGGCATGGTCTGGACCGACGACGCCCTGGACCTCAAGCAACGCAGCCTGCTCAACCTGGGCATGCTCGCGGCGCTGGGGCGCATGGAGGAGTTCGGGGTGCATTTTTGCGGCGCCCTGCGCAACGGTTTGACCGATGAGGAATTGCGCGCAGCCCTGGTGCAAATCGCGGTGTATTGCGGCATTCCGGCGGGCGTCGAAGCCTTCCGCGTAGCGCGCAAGGCCCGGGAAGGCATGGCCCCGATGGAATCGCCTACCGGCTGACGCCCACCCCTTGCACCCGCCCCACGCTCATGCTGTAACTGCTTTGTCGAACAACAAGAAATTTTTGCGTTGCCCCTTGCGACTGCACCACCGACGGACCTTTGACTGCCAGTAGCCCAAAAATTTCTCTTGATGAAATTTCCGCAGATAGCAAAACAACAATTGGAGGCAATTGGTGAGCGAACGACTAAAGATCGAGAACCTGTATAAGGTGTTCTCTTCGGCGCCCGACCGAGCCATGCAGCTCTTGACCGCTGGCGCCACTAAAGACCGGATCCTGGCGGAGACCGCCACGGTGGTCGGCCTCAACAACGTATCGCTGTCGATCCCCAGCGGCGCGATCTACATGATCATGGGCTTGTCCGGCTCGGGCAAATCCACCCTGGCGCGGTGCATCAACCGCCTCAACGAGCCGACGGCGGGCAAGATCCTGCTGGACGGCCGGGACCTGGTCACCCTCAACGAAAACGAGTTGCGCGACGTGCGCCGCACGCGGATTTCCATGGTGTTCCAGCACTTCGCGCTGCTGCCGAACAAGACCGTGATCGAAAACACCGAGTTCGGCCTCAAGCTGCGCGGCGTGCCCCTTGCCGAACGGCGCAAGCGTGCCCTGGAGGTGCTCGGGGTGGTCGGCCTGGCCAAGTGGGCCGATCACCACCCTCATGAGCTGTCGGGCGGCATGCGCCAGCGCGTGGGGCTGGCGCGGGCGCTGACCACCGACGCCGACGTATTGATCATGGACGAGGCGTTCAGCGCCCTCGACCCGCTGATCCGCACCGAGATGCAGGACGAGTTGCTGCGCCTGCAGCGCACGCTGAAGAAAACCATCCTGTTCATCACCCACGACTTCCAGGAAGCCCTGAAGCTGGGCACGCGCATCGCGATCATGGCCGACGGCCAAGTGGTGCGCGAAGGCACGCCCCAGGAAATCGTCGCCGACCCGGGCAGCGATTATGTGGCCGGGTTTACCCGGGAAGTGGACCGCTCGCGGCTGTTCGATGCGCGCTCGATCATGCAGCCGGCCAGCACCCTGCTGGTACAGGGCGACACTCGCGTGGTCGGCAATGACAGCGCCAATGCCTTTGTACTCAACGCGGCCGGCAAGGCCGTGGGCGTTCTGGATGCCGGCGCGTTGCTGGCGGTGGGCGCAGGCGGTGATGCCTTGCAGCGCCTGTCGCCGCAGTTCGTCAGCGTGCCGGCCAGTGCCAAGCTGGTGGAAGTGGCGCGCCTGCTCAAACCGGGCCATCCGGTGGCGGTCGCCGACGCCGACGGGGTGTTTATCGGCACCTTGAACAGCGCCCATATCCTCGATTGCATCGCCAGCGTCCCGCCCCCTCGCCCTGCCGTTTCGGAGGTTGCACACCATGCTTAAGTCAGAAGACCTCGCTGTTTTTCCCGTGGACCAGTGGATCAGCGGGGGCGTTGAATGGATCGGCATCCACCTGCGCCCGATCTTCCAGGCCATCCGTTGGCCGGTGGAACACTTGCTGGGCTTCAGCGACACGCTGATCCACGCCATTCCGTTCCCGGTGATGGTGGTGCTGATGTTCCTCATCGCCTACCGCGCCGCCACCCTGGGCGTGGCTATTTTCAGTGCCGTTGCGCTGGTGGTGATTGCCGCCTTGGGCGTGTGGGACGAAGCCATGACCACCCTGTCGCTGATCACTACCGCGATTGTGATCTGCATGGTAGTGGGCATCCCGGTGGGTATCTGGTGCGCGCGCAGTGAACGGGTGTGGGCGGTGATGCGACCGATCCTCGACATCATGCAAACCACGCCGACCTTCGTGTACCTGGTGCCAGTGGTGATGCTGTTTGGCGTGGGCACCGTGTCGGGTGAAGTGGCGGTGGTGATCTCGGCATGCCCGCCGCTGATTCGCTTTACCTACCTGGGCATCCGCATGGTGGAAACCGAGCTGGTGGAAGCCGGCCTGGCGTTCGGCGCCGACCGCAAGCAGTTGCTCTGGGAAATCCAGTTGCCCCTGGCCGTGCCGACCATCCTTGGCGGCCTCAACCAGACGGTGCTCACCGCCATGGTGATGTCCGTCGTCGTCGCCATGATCGGCGCCGAAGGCCTCGGCCTGGTGGTGCTGCAAGGCCTGGGACGCATGGATGTAGGCCGCGCTGCGGTCGGCGGGATCGCCATTGTGTTGCTGGCGATGATGCTCGACCGCATCACCCAGAACCTCGCGCAGCCCACACCGGGCAAGCGCAAATCGCTGTTCAAGCGGCTGTTCACCCTGCGGGCGGTCAGCGCATAACAAGAAATCATGAACGTCGTTTTTTGACTGCCATCCCTTAACCATAACGAGAAAAACAAAGAGGAAATCATGATGCGTCCATTCAACGCCTTGCTCGGATTTGCAGCCGTGCTGTACCTGGGGAGCACTTCGGTCATGGCCGAAAACCTGCCCGGCAACGGCAAGACCATCCGTTTCGTGCAGTCGGAAAGTACCGGTGGCAACTACGTCATCACCAAGATCGCCATCGAGGCCGCCAAGCGCCTCGGCTACGGGAGCAAGCTGAGTACCGTCAACACCACGCTGTTCTTCCCGGCCGCCGCCCAGGGTGACCTGGACCTGTCGATGGACGTGACCCTGCCGCAGCTGCAACCCAGCTTCGACAAGGTCAAGGACCGCACCGAAGTGGTCGGCGGCGGCTCCATCACCGGTGCCGGCTACAACGGCTACATGATCGACAAGAAAACCGCCGACGCGTACCACATCACCAGCCTTGAGCAGTTGAAAGACCCGAAGATCGCCGCGCTGTTCGGCAAGAATGGCAAGGCTGACCTGATCAGCTGCGACCCGGGTTGGGGCTGTGGCGATGTGGTGGATTACCAGCTCGACAAGTTCGGCCTCAAGGCCACTGTGAACCCGGTGCGTGGCAAGTATGAAGCGCTGATGTTCGAAAACGTTGCGCGCCTCAAGCGCGGCGAGCCGGTGTTTTTCTATGCCTGGGCGCCGTCGTGGATGACCAACACCATGGTCCCCGGCAAGGACGTGGTGTGGTTGCCGACGCCGTTTGATGCCTTGCCGGGCAACGTGCCGAGCACCACCAGCGCCCTCACCCCAGGCGTGGAAGGGTGTGCAGGCGGCGCCGACCCGTGCCGCATGGCGATGGCCGCGTGGAACTGGTACGCGATTGGCAACAAGCAGTTCATCGCAGCCAACCCGGCGGTGAAGGCGCTGGTGGAACAGATGACATTCCCGCAGTCGACCTGGAGCTACTGGGAAAAAACCATCAGCCAGGAAGGCTCCAGCGAACGCAACATTCGCAAGCTGGCGGATGACTGGATGAGTGAAAACAAAGCCACCTTCGACGGCTGGGTCGCCACCGCCAAAGCCGCCAAATAACCCGGCATGTAACCCGTTCTCCTGTGGGAGCCGGGCTTGCCCGCGATGGCATCACCTCGGTATAGCAGTTGCACCGAGGCGCCTGCATCGCGGGCAAGCCCGGCTCCCACAGAAATCACCGGAAATGGCACCTGCAATCAGAAAAAACCCACTGCCCCACCCCCGCCAAACCCGCCTTTTCTTGCGCTGCCCTGCCCTAGCATGACTGCACTCAGACGATTGGGAGCCACCACCATGACTTACAAACACCCACTGCTGTTCAAGGCGCTGTGCTATGTCGACGGCCATTGGGTCCACAGTGACAGCGCCAGCACCCTCGCCGTGTACAACCCGGCGACCCAGGACGTGATCGGCCATGTGCCGATGCTCGAACAAGCGCAGATAACTGCCGCCGTGGAGGCCGCGCATCGCGCCTTCCCGGCTTGGCGCGAACAGAGCCTTGACGCCCGCGCAACCGTCCTCAAGCGTTGGGCCAGTCTGATCCTGGAACATCAGGAAGACCTGGCGCGCATCCTGAGCCTGGAACAAGGCAAATCCCTGGCCGAGTCCCGGGGCGAAATCGCCTATGCCGCCAGTTTCATTCCCTGGTTTGCCGACGAAGCCCGGCGGCTGTACGGGCAGAACATCCCCAGCCATATTCCCGGTGCGCACCTGGGCACGCTCAAGGAGCCGGTGGGCGTTTGCGCGCTGCTGACGCCGTGGAACTTTCCTTCGGCAATGATCACGCGCAAAGCCGCTGCTGCCCTGGCGGCCGGTTGCACGGTGGTGGTCAAGCCGGCCCATGAAACGCCCTACTCGGCCTTTGCTCTGGCGCAACTCGCCGAGGAAGCCGGCTTCCCGGCCGGGGTGTTCAACGTGGTGCTGGGCGAGCCGCAGATGGCCATGCAAACCCTGGTGCAGGACAGCCGCGTGCGTTCGGTGAGCTTCACCGGCTCGACCCGCGTGGGCAAGCTGGTGCTGCAAGCGGCCGCCCAGGACGTGAAGAAGGTCGCCTTGGAACTGGGCGGCAATGCGCCGTTCATTGTGTGTGCCGACGCCGACCTGGGCCTGGCGGTAAAGGTCGCGGTGGAGGCCAAATTCCAGACCTCCGGCCAGGACTGCTGCGCCGCCAACCGCATCCTCGTCGACCGCGCGATCTACCCCGCCTTCCTCAAGCGCTTTGCCGCCGCCGTGCGCGAACTGCGCGTGGGCCCTGCGCTGATAGGCGGCGAAGAACATGCCGTGGACGTTGGCCCGTTGATGCATCAGGCCGCGTTCGATGTAACCGTCGCGCGGGTGGAAGACGCCTTGCAGCTGGGCGCGCAACGCCTGGTGGGCGGTGAAGCCCATGCGCTGGGCGGCTTGTTCTACCAGCCCACGGTGTTGGCGGATGTCACGCCCGAGATGCGCATCTACCGCGAAGAAAACTTTGCGCCGATTGCCGGGGTAATGCCCTTCGACAACCTGGAGCAGGCGATTGCCTTGGCCAACGACACCGAGTACGGCCTGGCCGCCTACATTTGCTCCAACCGCCTGGACCTGATCTACCCGCTGATCCGTCGCCTCGACCACGCCATGGTCGCGGTCAACGGCGTGAAGTTCACCGGCCACCCGATTCCGTTCGGCGGCATGAAAGCCTCGGGCCTGGGCCGCGAAGGCGGCACCGAGGGCTTCGAGGCCTTTGTCGAAACCAAATACTTTTGCTTGCACCACCAAGGACAATTCAAAGGAGACTCGCTATGAACCACGAACTCGACCACCTGTTCGCACAGGACCGCGCGCACTTCATGCACCCGTCCACCCACGCCCACGACCATGCCAGCGGCGCGCTCAAGGGCCGTATCATCCAGAGCGCGTCGGGCATCCGCATCCGTGACCATGAAGGGCGTGACTTCATCGACGCGTTTGCCGGGCTGTATTGCGTGAACATCGGCTATGGCCGTACCGAAGTGGCGGACGCGATCTACAAGCAGGCCAAGGAGCTGGCCTACTACCACACCTACGTCGGCCACTCGACGGAGGCGATTATCGAGCTGTCGAGTCGCATCATGGACTGGGCGCCGGAAGGCATGAAAAAGGTCTACTACGGCCTGTCGGGCTCCGACGCCAACGAGACCCAGATCAAGCTGGTGCGCTACTACAACAACGTGCTGGGCCGTCCGCAGAAGAAGAAAATCATCTCCCGCGACCGTGGCTACCACGGCTCGGGCATCATGACCGGCAGCCTCACGGGCCTTGCCGCATTTCATCAGCACTTTGACCTGCCGGAGCAAGGCATCCAGCACACCGTGTGCCCGCACTGGTACCGCAAAGCCCCGGCGGGCATGGATGAAGCCACGTTCGTGCGGTACTGCGCCGATGAGCTGGAAAAGATGATCCTTGCCGAAGGCCCGGACACCGTGGCCGCCTTCATCGGTGAACCGGTGATGGGCACCGGCGGCATCGTGGTGCCACCGGCCGGTTACTGGGCGGCGATCCAGGCGGTGCTGCACAAATACGATGTGCTGTTGATTGCCGATGAAGTGGTCTGCGCATTTGGCCGCCTGGGGTCGAAGATGGGCAGCCAGCGTTACGGCATGCGCCCGGACCTGATCACCACGGCCAAGGGCCTGACCAGTGCCTACGCACCGTTGTCGGCGGTGATCATTGGCGAGAAAGTGTGGGACGTGATCGAAAAAGCCTCCACCACCGACGGCGCCATGGGACACGGCTGGACGTATTCGGGGCACCCGATCTGCGCGGCGGCGGCGCTGGCGAACCTCGACATTCTGGAGCGCGAAAACCTCACCGAAAATGCCGAGCAGGTGGGCGCGTACCTCAACCGCCGCCTGCGCGAAACCCTCGAAGGCCACCCGCTGGTGGGCGAAGTGCGTGGCGACGGCATGCTCGCCGCCGTGGAGTTCATGGCCGATCGCGAGCAACGCACGCCGTTCGATGCCGGGTTGAAAGTCGGCCCGAAAGTCTCGGCGGCCTGCCTGGAGCGCGGCATGATCGCCCGGGCCATGCCCCATGGCGACATCCTTGGCTTTGCTCCGCCGTTGATCCTCACACGGGAAGACGCGGACCTGATCGTCGACATCACCCAGGGTGCGATTGACCAGGTGGCGGGGGAAATCCTCGGCTGAACACGGCGTACGCTCGACGGATGTGCGTTATCGTTGACGACCATCGCTGGCAAGCCAGCTCCTACAGGGGGCTGGCGAAACGCGGAACCCGTGTAGGAGCCGGCTTGCCGGCGATGGCCGTGAGGGCGCCGCCTTACTATGGCCTGTGGAGTTTTTCCTTGATGCACAAGCTTGACCGTTATGACCTGAACATTCTGCGCATCCTTTCCGAGGATGGGCGCATCACCAAGTCCAGCCTGGCCGAGGCGATCAACCTGTCGGTCACCCCGGCCTGGGAGCGGGTGCGCAAGCTGGAGAACGCGGGCCTGGTCAAAGGCTACCGCGCGGTGATCGATTGGAACCAGGTGTTCAAGAGCCAGCAGTTGCTGGTGGAAATCACCCTGGCCCGCCACACCGCCCAGGACATGCGCCGCTTCGAACACCGCATGGGCGACGCGCCGGAGGTGGAGTTCTGCTACGCCACCGGCGGCGGCGTGGACTACATCGCGATGATTCGCGCCGCCGACATCGACGCGTACCAGCGTTTCATCGACCAATTGCTGCTGGAAGACCTGGCCATCGAGCGCTACTTCACCTACATCGTGACCAAGACCATCAAGACGCCGGGGGCGCTACCCGCTCAAGCCGTCAACGCGACGACTCAGGACTGATCACACTCGGCAGGCCGACTTGCAACAAGTAGCCTTCCAACCGCGCCCCCTCATCGGACGAAAAGATCGCGCCGATATAGCCATCCGGGCGCACCAGCACCCGATCCCCTGCGGCCAGCCCGTAGGCGTGTTGCATCTGCCCTTGGTCATCAATCACTTCCCCTTGCAGGCCAACGTGGTGGATTCGCAACCCTGGCCTTGGTGCCACGTCGGCCGACGTGCCGGCCACACACAGCAGCGTCCAATGCGGGCCAGCGTAGAGGTCAAACAGGCGTAGCGATTGGCCTGCCGCGCCGCGCAGCCGTGCATCCGGCGCACGCGCACCGGCGCGGTCCGCCCGACCCGCCGCCAGCGAGGAATGGGGGTAACCAATGTCCAGTTGATGCACTTCCCGGCCCCGGCGCACGTCGCCACGTTGCAGGTTATCGAGCAGTTGGGTGGATAAACCCAGTACCGAGGCCGCTACCGGCCGGCGTTCTTCTTCGTAGCTGTCGAGCAACGCTTCAGGTGCGCCGTTGGCCACCGCCGCCAGTTTCCAGCCGAGGTTGTAGGCATCCTGCACGCTGGTGTTGAGCCCCTGGCCACCGGTCGGCGGATGGATGTGCGCGGCGTCCCCGACCAGAAACACCTGGCCGACACGGTACTGATCGGCCAGCCGCGCATTCATGCTGTAGGCCGACGCCCAGGACACCGCGTGCACCTGAATGTCATCGCGCCCGGTGCGCTGGGCCACCATCGCGGTCAAGCCTTCAGCACTGAGGTCCACCTCGGCGTCCAGGGCAATCGGACCTTGAATCTGGAACAGTTGCGTGCCGGCCAGCGGGCAAATGGCAATCTGACGTTGTGGGTCGCCCTCGCCAAAACAATGCCAATACGTCGACGACAGGCCTGACAGCTGCACGTCCGCCACCAGCGCACGCACGCCGAGGGTCTTGCCCGGGAAGCCGATATTCAACGCCTGGCGCACGAAGCTGCGCCCCCCGTCGGCCCCCACCAGCCAGCGCGTACGCAGTGTTTGCGGGCCTGCGCGGCCATTGAGCTGCAGGGTCACGCCGTCCGCGTCTTGCTCAAACCCTGTCAATTCACAGCCAAACACTGGCCGGTGGCCCAGTTCGAGCAACCGCTCGCGCAGCACCTGTTCGGTCAGGAATTGCGGCACCATCAGCGGTTGCTGATAAGGCTCAGCCGAAGTCGCGGCACTGTGTTCGATGGGATCGGCGTCGAGGGTGCTGCCGTCGTCGCGGTAGCGCCGCTCAGTCGGATAGACTCCACCCATGGCGAACAGGCGGTCGAGTACGCCGAGGTCTTCGAAGATTTCCTGCGACCTGGGCTGGATGCCTTTGCCACGGGAACCGTGGAAAGGCTGGTGGTTTTTCTCGATCAGACGAAAGCGGATACCGCGCCTGGCCAGGTCTATCGCCAAGGTCAAGCCGGCCGCACCGGCACCACAAATCAGAACATCGACCGCGCATTGCTCGTTCATAATGACCACCTATATGTGCAATATGCACATATTAAGACGGAGAAACACAGTGTCAAGAAAAAGCGTGCAAAACGCACATATGAGCGCTCAGCTGCGTGATTTGCATGGGTCGTTGGTTGAGATCGTGGGGGTGATGAACCGCCCCCAGCGCGATGAAGCGATGGTGCGCGAGGCCGGAATTTCCTTGGACCGCGCGCTGTTTCCCCTGCTGGTGCTGGTAGAACGGCTGGGCCCTATCGGCGTGGTCGAACTGGCCGACCGCGTCGGTCGCGACTACACCACGGTCAGCCGGCAAGTGACCAAGCTGGAAAGCCTCGACTTGATCCAGCGCCAGGCAAGCGCGCTCGACCGCCGCCTGCGCGAGTCGGTGATTACCGAAAAAGGCAAAGTCATGACTGACCGAGTTGACGCCGCGCGCGAACGCATTGGCGTGTCGATCTTTTCCACTTGGGACGAAGGCGACTTTGACAACCTGGTGCGCTTGATGCGCAAGTTCGCCGAGGAGCTCAAGGACGATTCTGCACGTGCCACCCAGGACATGGGCTGAGTCGATGCGGCTGCCAGCGCCGTGGTTCGGGCCACGGCGCGAATGACGATTCCTCGCTATCGTTTGTCGTTTTTGCGCTATATCCCACCATTACGACAACCCCAGACTGATGCCATTGGGTCAGAGGAGTCGTACCGTGGAAAATCGCCAGACACTGGATAAAACAGCCACCGTGATGATGGTCGTGGTGTGTGCCATCTGGGGGCTACAGCAAGTGGCGATCAAAGTGGCCGCCCAGGATGTTTCGCCGATGCTGCAAATCGCCCTGCGCTCCGGGGTTGCCGCGGTGATGGTGGGCCTCTTGTTGACCTTGCGTCGCTACCGCGAAAAGTGCCACTGGCAGACCTGGCGAGGCGGCGTGGTGGTCGGGGTTCTGTTCGCCGTCGAGTACATCGCGGTGTCGGTGGGGCTGAGCTACACCTCGGCTGCGCACATGGTGATTTTCCTCTACACCGCGCCCCTATTTGCCGCCATCGGCCTGCATCTTCGCTTTGCCAGTGAGCGCCTGAGCCGCCTGCAATGGCTGGGCATCCTGATCGCCTTTATCGGTATCGCCATCGCCTTTTATACGCCAGGCAAACCGGGCGATGGCTGGGTCACGCCGCAGCGGATGGGGGATGCATTGGGCGTGGTCGGTGCCATCGCCTGGGGCGCGACCACCTTGAGTATTCGCTGCTCAAGGCTGACGGATGCGCCGGCACCCTTGACGCTGTTCTACCAACTCGCCGGCGCTTGCATCATCCTCGGGCTGGTGGCGCTGGTCACCGGGCAAACCCGGTTCCACCTCTCCGGCATCGCGTTTGCCAGCCTGGCATTTCAGACCGTGGTGTTCTCGTTCCTGAGCCTGCTGGTGTGGTTCTGGTTGCTAAGCCGTTACTTGGGGTCGCGGCTGGGCGTGCTGTCGTTCCTCACCCCGTTGTTTGGCGTGGCGTTCGGCGTATGGCTGTTGAGCGAGCCGCTGGAGTCGACGTTTGTGCTCGGCTCGCTCCTGGTGTTGGTCGGCATCGTGGTGGTCAGCGGGCATGATGTGTTGCACGGGGACAAAGCTGTCGCACGGTTATCGACCTGAAAAATATTCAGGACAAAAAGTATTGTTGTTGTACACAAAATATCGCTAAAGATTTCCCCGCATCGAGCCGAAACAGACAGTGATAGCAAATCGCCGCCTCTCGCCCGGAGTCGACGGTTTGGCCGCCCTCCCCGCTGATGGTCGTCTCGATGAAAATAAAAAATAAGCTAGTGCTTGCTTTCGTATCCGTCGCGTTTATCCCGGTCAGCCTGGTCGCGGTGATCTCCGTCATGAACACACGGACCCAGGCGGTCGAACAATTCATTGATGGCAGCACCCGTGAAATACGCCAGATCGATGGCAACATCCGGCAGTTCTTCGATGGCACGCTGCAGAACGTCGATCAAATGTCCGCAGATCCTGTATACACTTCCGTGAACACTCTAAAGGATTACCAGCCTGCCAACGCGGCCAGCCAGCCGATGCCAGCCCAGGCCCAGCAGGTCATCGACCAGTTTGCACGGTTTGGTGCAACCCACCCGTCTGCCGCCATTTTGTCCATCGGCCTGGAGGACGGCACTTACGCCAAGTGGCCGGATGACCCACAACTGGCCAAGTACGACCCGCGCACCCGCCCCTGGTACAAGGCCGCCATGGCCAGCCCCGGCAAGACGGTGCGCACCCCTGCTTATTATTACGACAAGGACGACGTGGCCCTGGTGGGCACCGCCCGCGCCTTGCTGGATAACACCGGCAAACCCAAGGGCGTGTTCGTGGTGAGCGTGTCGCTGAAAAACCTCACCGAGTTGCTCAAGAGCATCAAGCTGGGCGAAAGCGGCTACGTGATGCTGATCGAAGACGGCGTGGTGCTGGTGGACCCGCGCAATGCCGCGCACAACTTCAAGCCCCTCAAGGACCTCGGCGCGCCGTATGCACACCTGGCCGAAACGCCCCAGGGCTCCACCGAAGTGGTGATCGACGGGGTGCGCTACATGGCCAACGTCTGGACCTCGCCGGGCCTGGGCTGGCGCTATGTCGGCCTGATCGAATACAACGAAGTGATGGCCGCCGCCACGCGCATGACCTATATCACCACCGCGATCGTTGCGGTGCTGGTGCTGATCTTCGGGCTGATTGCGGCGGCGTTTTCCAAGGTGATCGTCAAGCCCATCGGCCAGGTGAGCACCGGCTTGCAATCGATCGCCCAGGGCGAGGGCGATTTACGCCACGAGTTGCACGTACAGGGCAAGGACGAAACCGCCGAACTGGCGGGCTGGTTCAACAAGTTCCTCGCGGCGATCCGCCAGTTGATCCAGCACATCGGCGCGGCGTCGACCAATTTGCAGGATGCGTCCAAGGTCAACAGCGAAGTGGCGCACAACATGAACGAAGCGGCCGGGCGCCAGCGCGAGGCAGTGGAACTGGTGTCCACCGCGTTCAACGAAATGGTGGCCACGGCCAACGAGGTGGCGCGCTCATGCAGTGGCGCGGCGGAATCGGCCGAGAACGGCCATCGCCGCGTGGCCGAGGGCAAACAGCAGATTGAAGTGACCACCGACAACGTCAACCGCCTGGGCCGGCGCCTGACCGAATCGTCCCAGGCCATGGTCGAGCTGGAAGCCGGCAGCCGCAGCATCAACCAGATCCTCGGCACCATCCGCGCCATCGCCGAACAGACCAACCTGCTGGCGCTCAACGCCGCCATCGAAGCCGCGCGCGCCGGCGACCAGGGCCGGGGTTTTGCGGTGGTGGCCGACGAGGTGCGGGCGTTGGCCAAGCGCACCTCCGACTCCACCGGCGAGATCGAGCAGTTGCTCGGCACCCTGGGCAGCAAGACCGAAGAAGTCACCCAGAAGATGAGCAGCTGCCTGGACCTGTCCCGCGCCAGTGTGTCGTCCATCGAAAACGCACGGGACAGCTTTGAAGGCATCCAGCTGTCGGTCAACGAGATCCGCGACCAGAACCTGCAGATCTCTGCCGCCGCCGAGGAACAGCACAGCGTCGCCGAAGAGATCAACCGGCATATCCAGCAGATCTACGACGAAGCGCGCCTGGTGGAAAGCCTGGCCAACTCGGCCCAAGACGATTCGGGGCGGCTGGCTGACCTGTCGGCGGAGCTGAATGGGTTGGTGGGGCGTTTCAAGTCGTAGCGCCCGCCGTCATCAGCCACTGTGGCGGTGGAAATCCGCAATCTGCTGCCACATGGCAACCGGGTTGGAATACATCGGGAAATGCCCGCACTGGGCAATCGGCGCCAGGCGCACGCCGTGGGCCTGGATGTGCGGCAGGTAGGACAGCGAGGCGTTCTGCTCGCCGTACATGAACATCTTCGGGCAAGGCAGCCCGAGGAACTTGCCCATCAAGTCGCCATGGTCAGACAGCTCGACCATCGACTGGAAGATCCCGCGCACCGCGCCCGCCCGCACCTTGTGACGCAGGCTCGCAGAATAGAGGGCGCTGGCGTAGGCCGGCGCCTGGCGGGTGCGTTCGATAAAGGCCGTGAAAAACACCTCGGGATCGTCTGCGGGAAAGTCGACGATCTGGCGGCTGAGAAAGCAGTCTTCGGGAGCGATGTTGCCTTCGATATCGGTAAAGCTCAGCACCCGGTCGGAAAAGCGGTGCGCCAACATCAGCGCGGTCAAGCCGCCCATGGAATGGCCCACCAGGTGGAAGCGCTCGATCGCGAAATGCTCCAGCACCTGAACTGCTGTTTCCAACAAGAAAGGAATGCCGATCTTCGACAGGTCGGCACATTCGCTTTCGCCACAGCCGGGCGCGTCGTAAGCGACGAAGGGATGCCCGTCGAAGGCCGGGTGCAGGACGATATCGGCGTAGTCTTCCTTGGTGGACCCGAAGCCGTGCAAAAACAGGATGGGCGCACGTTCGCCCGTGCGATGCAAGGCGGCAATGTTCAGCGAGACGCCGTCTACCGTCAGCGGCAGGTGGGTGTGGACGAACGACATGACAGGGGCTCCCGGAACAGAAAAGCCGCCACTGTCGGGTGAATTGATCGAGGTGTAAATAACGAATTGCGGAACGTATTCATACGCCAATCGTATGAGCCTGAAACTGCGCAACCACTTCCGCCACCAACGGGTTGGGCCGCTCGCTGTTCCAGGCCACGGCGGTGGTGACCACATGGAGTTTTTGCGTCAACGCCCGCAGCACCACGTTGTCTGGTGCGAGCTTCTTCAACGACGCCGGCACCAGCGCAATGCCCTGCCCGCAACTGACAAACGCGATCTGCGACGCCACCGAACGCACCTCATGCAGCACCCGTGGCGAAAACCCGCTGGCGCGGCAGGTGGCGATCAGGTTGTCGAAGTAAACCGGGCTGACCTTGCGCGAGAACATCACCAGTGGCTCGGACGCCAGGCTCGACAGGCTGATGCGCGTGCGGGCGGCCAACGGATGATCGCTGGGCAGCGCCACCATCAAGCGGTCCTCCAGCAACGGCAATGACTGCACGGCCGGGCCCAGGTCACCGTCCAGGCGGGCAAACGCCAGGTCGATATCCCCCGCTTCCAGTGCCGGCACCGCCTCGACGCTGTCGATCTCGCGCACGGAGACAGTGAGGTGCGGGTACTGCTGCTTGAGCCGGTCGATCAGGCCCGGCAGCACATCGAACATCGCCGTGGAGATCGCGCCGATGGTCAGCATGCCCGACTGCCCCGCCACCGCCTCCTCCACCGCCAGCTCCAGGCGTTCCAGTTGCTCGGCGAATTTGCGCACGGCAGGCAGGATCGCCGCGCCCACCGGCGTGAGCTTGGCGCCGCGCCGCGAACGCTCGAACAGCGTGACCTTGAGCGCCTGCTCCAGCACCTGGATCTGCTCGCTCAACGGTGGTTGGGACATGCCCAGGCGCTTGGCGGCGCGGCCGAAGTTCTGTTCTTCGGCAACGGCGAGGAACAGCCAGAGGTGGCGAATCAGGCGGAAGTTGATCATCAAAGGTCCATAGGCTTGGCGTATGCAACGTGGGGTTTAATGCCAATATACCTATCTATCCCTGTTGTGAAACCATCCAGGCCACAAAGGCATCCAGGCGACTCAAGAACGGCTCGCGCTCGGCGCTGGGGTTTCTGGCTTCAAACAAAAAGTACGCCACCTGAACGCGCATCGTGGGGTACTGCTGGACGAACCCACCGACGTGCTCTTCCAGGGTGCGCGGCCAGCCTGGCGCGTCTTGTTCGCGCAGTGTTTGCGTCGACCGGATCAACTTGCGCGACGCTTCGCGCTGCAGGCGCAGACGCTCCGATGCGTCACTGGCCAGATCAATGCGCTCGCGATACGCCGCCAAGCTCTGTTGGAAGTCCCCGTTGAGCGCCTGCGCAATGTCCCGCGACGGTCGGAACCGTTCAAAGTGCGGCGCAAGGTCATCGCCCCAGACACAGCAGCAACAGTGCTTGAGCCAGAAGCCCCACCGGTTGTTCTGCTCGGGTGCCAGCACCTCGGCGCGGTGGCCAATATCGAAGTCGATCTTGGTGACTTCCGGGTGCCGTTGCTCCAGCGTCTGTCGAATGCGTTCCAGTTGCTCCAACGCGTGGGCGTCGGGTGGCTCGTTCAATACCAGCGTCAGGTCCAGGTCGGACACCCCAGGGGTGGCCTCGCCCCGTGCGACGCTGCCGTAAAGATAGAGGCTGTGCAGCCCTGATTCAGGCTGGGAAAGGGTCTGGCAGACGTCCGCCATCAACGGTTCGAATTCAGGCTGGACCGGATGATCGCCAACGGTCAGGACAAAGCCGTCCGCGTCGACACCTGCAGGTTGTGCGGTACTCATGGGTAGCTCCTTATTTCAGGCCAGGGAGCATGCCCGCCATCGCGCACGGGCGCAACGCCCTTCAATCCTTGGACTATGCTCAAGCAGCCGTGGGGAGCACAGCCCCAACCGCACGCACAAAATGGCCTTTTGGATAGGAAGTCCTATGACCACAAAGACGAGCGTATTGGGCGTACTCGCCCTGCTACCCATCGCCCTGGCACAGGCCGACGATGGTGGCCTGAGTTTCTGGGTACCAGGGCAGTTCGGCGCACTGGCTGCCGCCCCCGTCACGCCGGGCTGGAGCCTGCCGCTGATCTACTACCACGTGAACGCCAGTGACAACAAAAATGCCGTGGTGCCGCGTGGCGGGCGCACGGTGGTCGGGCTGGATGCCAAGGCAGACCTGCTGTTCGCCAGCCCCACCTACACCTTCGAGACGCCGGTGCTCGGCGGCGCCCAGGCCGCCATTTCTGCGATAGCGGCGGTGGCGCGCTCCGAAGCCAGCGTGGATGCAACCCTCACCGGCCCGCGTGGGCGGTCTTTCTCCGGTGGCACGAATGACAGCCTCAAGGGCGGCAGCGACCTCTACCTGCTCGGCACCCTGAAGTGGAACCACGGCGTGCACAACTTCATGGCTTACTCCATGGGCAACATCCCCATTGGTGCCTACGACCCCAACCGCCTGGTGAACATCGGCCTGGGCCACGCGGCCCTGGATGCCGGGGGTGGCTACACCTACTTCGACAAGACCAACGAGTTTTCTGCGGTCGCCGGCATGACCTACAACTGGAAGAACAACGACACCGACTACCAGAACGGTATTGACGCTCATATCGACCTGAGCGCCTCGCACTTCCTCACCTCGCAATCCCTGGTCGGGCTGGTGGGCTACTACTTCGAACAAGTCACCGGGGACAGCGGCAGCGGCGCGGTGCTGGGGGACTTCAAGTCGCGGGTCGCCGGGATCGGCCCCCAGGCCGGGCACTTCTTCAAGGTGGGCGAAGGGCTGTGGTACGCCAATATCAAGGGCTACTACGAGTTCGACGCCAAGAACCGCCCCGAGGGCTGGAACATGTGGGTGTCGCTGGTGATTCCCTTGAACGGCAAGCAGTAAGCGGTTTTACGCGGTGCGGCGCTGCCAGTGTTCGTAAAACGCCAGCGCCGCCACGTTCTTGCCCTTGGCCTCCAGCATGATGTCGAAGCGGTCGAGAAACTGCAGCGCGTAATCGTTGGTCCAGCGGTTCCACATCTGGTCGCTATGGCCGTACAGGTCGCGCTTGGAAACCACCTTCAGCAGCGCCTCCATTTCCAGCTTGTGCTCGGCATCAAAGCCCAGTTCCTGCAGGCTCTCCTGGGGCTGCGAGTAATGCATGGTTGGGCGCACGCCGCGCCAGCTGTCGATGACTTGGGCCACCCGGGGCGAATGGGGGTCGATGTACTCGTTTTCGTTGATCCAGCAATGGTGGATGTCCAGCACCACCGGCGCCAGGTCGGCGACTTGCAGGCAGTGGTCGAGGCCGTAGGTCTTCTCGTCGTTCTCGAAGGTGATGCAGTTGCGCGCCACCTCAGACAAACGCGGCCACACCGCCCGGGTGCCCTCCACACCCAGACGGCCGGCAATGTGCACGTTGCACTTGAGGTCCTGAAATTGGCGGCCGTAGCCCATCATGCGGATCATGTCAGCGTGGTATTCGAATTCGGCCAGGCTGTTTTCCACCACGCCGGGGTTTTCCGAGCCCAGCACGCAATATTGGCCGGGGTGGAACGATAGGCGGATATCCGAGGCACGCGCCAGGTCGCCGATGGCGGCGAACCCATCGACCAGTTGCCGCTCGATCGCCGGGTCTTTATACACATCCGCCACTTTCGGGTGGCTGTAGAACGGCAGCAGATCACTGCTCAGGCGCAGCATGCGCAACATCGGCGGCAACCCGGCCACGTAAGCCAGCAGGTGCAATTGGGCTTGCAGGTTGTGCGTGACCACCTCGACCAGTTTGTCGCGGGCCACTTGCGGCGTGACGCTGTCCATCCAGCGCAAGGTGGTGGTGCGCGGGTTGAGCGGGCCTTCAATCAACTTCAAGGCACTGGCCGACAGCAGGCGTTCGGGGTGCTTGTACTGGCAGGGGAAGCCGATGCGAGGATGAGTCATGAGGAGGCCTGGTACGAGGTAAGGACGCGATGATACGGGGTTAGGCTCGCGCATACGCAGGGGGTTCACACTATTTCGAAACGTTTCACGCTGAACTTTCTCACCTGTGGCGCGCTCACTTCCTATGCGCTGCCCCGTCCAGGGGCGTTGTACAACAAGGAGCCGCCATCACCATGACTACCCTCCCCACCTACCGATACGCCCCCGGGCCGCTGCATGCGACCTTACTCGCCGGCACCGTGCCATTGTTTCTCGGCGCCCTGCTCAGCGACATTGCCTACACCCAGACTTACCAGATTCAATGGGCCAACTTCGCCTCCTGGTTGATTGCCGGGGCGCTGGTGTTCGCAGGTTTCGCGTTTTTATTCGCGCTGGTCAACCTGCTTCGTGCAAGGCCCAAGGCCGGGCAACCCACGCGGTATGTCCTGCTGCTGTTGGCCACCTGGGTACTGGGGCTGGTCAACGCCTTCCAGCACGCCAAAGACGCCTACGGCTCGATGCCGGGCGGCCTGATTCTGTCGGCCATCGTGTTGTTGCTGGCCTTGGCGGCGACCTGGACCGGCTTGCGTTCGGGAGGTGTCAAATGAAGACGTCCAGCACCCTGACGCTGTTGAGCGCCGCCCTGTTGTTGAGCGCCTGCGGCGGTGAAGGCGACAAGACCCAGGCCCGCGGCCCCGACCCCAAGCTGCCGGAACAGCAAAGCAGCCTGTTGCCCAGCATGAAGATTGCCCAACCCACGCCCTGGGGCGAGCAGAAACCCACCGTGCCCGAAGGCTACCGCGTCACCGCCATCGCCACCGACCTCGCCATCCCGCGCCAGACCCTGGTGTTGCCCAATGGCGACATTCTCGTCGCCGAAGGCCGTGGCGGCAGCGCGGCCAAGCTCAAGCCCAAGGATGTGATCGCCAGCGTGATCAAGGCCGAGGGCAACACCAAGGTCAAGGGCGGCAACCGCCTGACCCTGCTGCGCGATGCCGACGGTGATGGTACGTACGAACTCAGGACCGTCTTCGCCGACAACCTCAACGCCCCGTATGGCCTGGCGTATGCCAACGGCAAACTCTACGTGGCCAACCAGGATGCCCTGGTCAGTTTCGATTACGCCGATGGCCAGACCAAAGCCAGCGGGCCGCCCAGTACCGTCACCGACCTGCCGGCACAGATCAACCACCACTGGACAAAGTCCCTGGCGGTGAGCGCGGATGGCAGCCAGCTTTATGTGGGGATCGGCTCCAACAGCAACGTCACCGAGCGTGGCATGGAAGTGGAGATCGACCGTGCAATGGTCTGGCAGATCGACGCCGCCACCGGCGCGCACAAGCCTTACGCCACCGGCCTGCGCAACCCGACGGCGCTGACGATTCAACCAGACACCGGGCAACTGTGGACGGTGGTCAACGAACGCGACGAGCTGGGCCCGGACCTGGTGCCGGACTACCTGACCTCAGTGCGTGAAGGTGCGTTCTACGGTTGGCCCTACAGTTACTGGGGCCAGAACGTCGACCCACGCGCCCAGCCACAAAACCCGGCCAAGGTCGCCGCCGCGATCAAGCCGGATTACAGCCTGGGTTCCCACGTGGCGGCGCTGGGCGTGGACTTTTCCATCCCGCAAATGGGCGAGAAGTTCGCCGACGGCGTGTTCGTCGGTGAGCACGGCAGTTGGAACCGCGACAACCCGGTGGGCTACAAAGTGATTTTCGTGCCCTTCAGCAACGGCAAGCCGTCCGGTGAGCCGATCGACTTTGCCACGGGTTTTCGCGGTGAAGACGGCAAGACCCGTGGGCGGCCGGTTGGCGTGACGGTGGACCCCAAAGGCGCGCTGATCATCGCCGATGACCTGGCCAATACCCTTTGGCGGGTTACACGCATCCAATAAGCAAAGTGTTTGACATGGTTGCCTGAAGCAACAATATAATTGCCTCAGGCAACCATTCGAGCATTCCGCTATGTCTACCCCCCTGCTTGTCGAACGCGCCGGCATCGTGCGCGGCTTCAACCGCTTCTATACCCACCAGATCGGCGTGCTGCAGGAACACCTGCTGCAAAGCGACTTTTCCCTGACTGAAATCCGCGTGATGTACGAGCTGTCGACCCGGGGTGACCTGACCAGCGCAGACCTGTGCCAGATGCTCAGCCTCGACGCGGGTTACCTGAGCCGGTTGACCAGCGGCCTGGAAAAGAAAGGCCTGATCGAAAAAGTCCGCTCCACCACCGACGCCCGCGCACTGCAACTGCACCTCAGCGATCACGGCCGTGAGGTGCTGGCGCCCCTGGAACAGCAGACCCAGTGCGAAGTCATCGCCCTGCTCGACAGCCTGCCCGAGACACAACAGCGGCAGCTCACCGAGGCCATGAAACGCATCCAGGCCCTGCTGCAAGGCACGGCGCCAGGCTACCTGCTGCGCGATCCACAACCCGGCGACATGGGTACAGTGGTGCAGCAACAAACCGCGTTGTATACCCGAGAATATGGCTGGAACTGGGAGTTCGAAGCGTTGGTGGCGGAGACTGTCGCCAAGTATTTGAGGGCGTTTGATCCGAGCTGCGAGCGTTGCTGGATCGCGGAAAAGGACGGTGAAGTGGTGGGATCGGTGTTTGTGATTCGCCACGACGACAACACCGCCCAACTGCGCATGCTCTACGTGGACGCCAGTGCGCGGGGCATGGGGATCGGCCAGCGGCTGGTGGATGAGTGCGTGCGTTTTGCCCGGCAGGTCGGCTACCAGCGCATGCAGTTGTGGACCGTGGACATCCTCGCCACTGCCCGCAAGCTCTATCAGAAAGCCGGGTTCGCGTTGGTCGAGGAAGAAACGCTGGATACCTTCGGCAAATCCCTGGTCAGCCAGACCTGGGCCCGCGACCTGTGAAGCCGTCCCGCGCCGTTGCGGCGCGGGACGTCTCGTCTTACAGGTCAGTGATTTCCTTGTGGCGTGGCACCAGCGCTTTCATCACGCTCCAGGCCACCAGGTACGCCAATGCGCAGATGGCGAACATGATCATGTAGCCGGTGTGGATGTCGTTGATGGACTTGTAGTAATCGAAAACCCAGCCGCCGATCTTGGTCATCACCACACCGCCCAGGCCACCGGCCATGCCGCCGATACCCACCACCGAGGCCACGGTTTTCTGCGGGAACATGTCGGACACAGTGGTGAAGATATTGCACGACCACGCCTGGTGCGCGGAAGCGCCCACGCCGATCAGCAATACCGGCACCCAGAAGCTGAGGTAACCGAACGGCTGCGCCAGCAGTACTACCAGCGGGAACAGCGCGATCACCAGCATGGCTTTCATGCGGCCGTCATACGGCGCATCGCCCCGCGCCATGAAGTAGCTGGGGAACCAGCCGCCGCCGATGCTGCCGACCATGGTCATGCTGTACAGCACGGCCAAAGGCATCACGATGTCCGCGCCTTTCATGCCGTACTGCGCCGACAGGTAGGTGGGCAGCCAGAACAGGAAGAACCACCACACGCCGTCGGTCATGAACTTGCCAAAGGCAAACGCCCAGGTCTGGCGGTAGGTCAGCAGCTTGAACCAGGAGACTTTCTTCTCGACCGCGCCGGCCGGCGCCGGGGTGAACGGCTGTACGGTCTGGTCGCTGCGGATGTAGGCCAGTTCGGCGGCCGATAGGCGCTTTTGCTCTTCCGGCTTCTGATAAAGGCCGATCCACACCGCCACCCACACAAAGCCCAGGGCGCCGATCACGATAAATGCCGCTTCCCAGCCCCACAGGCCGGCGATCAATGGCACACAGATCGGCGCCAGAATCGCGCCCACGTTGGCACCGGAGTTGAAAATGCCGGTGGCCAGGGAGCGTTCTTTCTTGGGGAAGTATTCGGCGGTGGCCTTGATCGCAATCGGGAAGTTACCCGCCTCGCCAATCGCCAGCACGGCGCGGGACAGCATGAAGCCGGCAATCGACACCGGAATCACCGCCAGCCCGATGGCCCCGCTGATCGCTGCGACGCCCTCGCCCATCGGCACCGCGAACGCATGCATGACGGCGCCCGTGGACCAGATCCCAATGGCCACGATGTAGGCGGCCTTGGTGCCGATCTTGTCGACAAAGCGCCCGGCAAACAGCATGGAGATGGCATAGACAAACTGGAACACCGCCGCGATGTTGGCGTAGTCGGTGTTGCTCCAGCCAAATTGCGTCGACAACTGCGGCGCCAGCAGGCTGAGCACCTGCCGGTCGAGGTAGTTGACGGTGGTCGCGAAGAACAACATCGCGCAGATGGTCCAGCGATAGTTGCCTACAGCTTGGCCAACGCGCTGGGCGTTGATGGGCTCGTTCAAGTTCATGGCATCACTTTTTTATTTTTGTTAGGTAAGACATACATAACGTCATATGTCGTCGTACAACTGTGACTTTTATATCGGGCCGCCTACGGGCTGTCAATCTGAAAGATCGCTGTTATTCAGGTATTACGCGGCGATGTGAAAGGTCAGGCAAAATCAGTTGTAGGACGACGAATGTGAAAAACCCGGCTGGGCGCCTTGCCGGGTACGTCGTCGAGCAGGCCATAGGGCTGCATGCCGATCTTTTCCAGCACGCGGATCGAGGCGGCGTGGTCAGGCCGCACCAGGCCGAACACTTCAGGCAGGCCGAGTGTTTCGAATGCCCACGCCAACGCATCGCGGCCCAACTCGGTGGCGTAGCCCTGCCCCCAGGCTTCCACTGCAAACCGATATCCGAGGTTGATACGTCGGTCGGTCAAGTAATCGAGTGGCGCGACACCCCCGAAGCCAATGAGGTGATCCGGCGCTTCACTGCGCGCAATCGCCCACCAGCCATAGCCCTCGGTGGCCCACTGCTGGAGCCAGTGATTGAGCAGGCGTTGTGCAACCTCCAGGCTCGCCATCGGGCCGGCGGGGTTGAACTGGTTGGTTTGTGGATCACCGAAGATCGCGAACAATCGCTGCACGTCACTCGGTTGTGGCTGGCGGTAGATCAGTCGTGCAACAGCTGTAGCCATACGAATATTCCTGTAGTGAGCGGGCTTGCCCCGCGCCGGCGCCGCCGAGATCGCAATTTGACAATTTAACCAGGGTGGCCGGGTTTGCGCAGGCGCGGGGCAAGCCCGCTCACTACAAAAGCGTGCCCATAAGGTAAAAAAACAAATTAGCGGTGAATTTTTTCGTGTCGGCTTGTATCTGAACTGACAGAGCGGTGCCATCGCAACGATGGCACCTCCCCTGTTCTGTTTTAGAGTGTCCCGCATGAAATTACGTAAGAAAAGCGTCAAACCCATCGGATTGAAAGACATCACGATTGTCGACGATACCAAAGTGCGCAAGGCGATCACCGCCGCTGCGCTGGGTAACGCCATGGAATGGTTCGACTTCGGCGTCTACGGGTTCGTCGCCTACGTACTGGGCAAGGTGTTCTTCCCGGACGCTTCCCCCAGCGTACAAATGATCGCCGCCCTGGCAACCTTCTCCGTGCCCTTCCTGATCCGCCCGCTGGGTGGCCTGTTCTTCGGCGCCCTGGGTGACAAATACGGACGACAAAAAGTCCTCGCCGCCACCATCGTGATCATGTCCCTGAGCACCTTCGCCATCGGCTTGATCCCCGGCTATGACGCCATCGGCATCTGGGCCCCGATCCTGTTGCTGCTGTGCAAAATGGCCCAGGGTTTCTCGGTGGGCGGCGAATACACCGGCGCGTCGATCTTCGTCGCCGAATACGCCCCAGACCGCAAGCGCGGGTTCCTCGGCAGCTGGCTGGACTTCGGCTCCATCGCCGGTTTCGTGCTGGGCGCGGGCGTGGTGGTGTTGATCTCCAGCGTGCTGGGCGACGAGCAGTTCGAAGCCTGGGGCTGGCGCCTGCCGTTCTTCCTCGCCCTGCCCCTGGGCATCATCGGCCTGTACCTGCGCCACGCCCTGGAAGAAACCCCGGCGTTCCAGCAACACATGGACAAGCTCGAAACAGGCGACCGCCAAGGCCTGACCCACGGCCCCAAGGTGTCCTTCAAGGAAGTCGCCACCAAGCACTGGCGCAGCCTGCTGACCTGCATCGGGATCGTTGCGGCCACCAACGTGACGTACTACATGCTGCTCACCTACATGCCGAGCTACCTGTCGCACAACCTGCACTACAAAGAAAACAGCGGCGTGCTGATCATCATCGCGATCATGGTGGGCATGCTGTTCGTGCAGCCGTTCATTGGGTTTGTCAGCGATAAGATCGGCCGCAAGCCTTTCATCATCGGCGGTAGCATCGGCCTGCTGGTGCTGTCCATTCCGGCGTTCATGCTGATCACCAGCGGCAAGATCGGCCTGATCTTCGCAGGTTTGCTGATCCTGGCCGTGGTGTTGAACTTCTTCATCGGCGTGATGGCCTCGACGCTGCCGGCGATGTTCCCTACCCACATCCGCTACAGCGCCCTGGCCAGTGCGTTCAACGTCTCGGTGCTGATCGCCGGCCTTACACCCACGGCCGTGGCCTGGCTGGTGGAAAGCACCAACGACCTGTACATGCCGGCCTACTACCTGATGGTGTTTGCCGTGGTCGGCCTGATCACCGGCCTGACCATGAAGGAAACCGCCAACCGCCCCCTGCGCGGCGCCGCACCGGCCGCCTCGGACATGGAAGAAGCCAAGGAATTGCTGCAAGAGCACCACGACAACATCGAGCAAAAGATCGAAGACATCGATGCCGAAATTGCCGCGCTGGAGGCCAAGCGCCAAAACCTTGTGCAACAGCACCCCCGCATCAACTGACCCATAACGTGTAGTGAGCGGGCTTGCCCCGCGCCTGCGTCAACCCGGCCACCGCAGTGAATCTGCCAAATCGCGGTCTCGTTGACGCCGGCGCGGGGCAAGCCCGTTCATTACGAAGGTTGCCCGACCGTTCACCCTGGAGTATTCTGCATGGTTCCAAGCGTCACCTCAGCACACGCGCGACTCAGCGCAGACGAACGCGCCGCCATCGCCGAAATCGAAGCCACCACCAATATTCTTCATCTGGTCACGCGCCTGACCGGAATGCGCTTTGCCGGGATCGCCAAGTTCACCGATCTGGAATGGGTGGTGTGCTCGGTCTACGACCCGTTGCAGATGGGCATCAACGTGCACGACGTGCTCGACCTGGAAACCACCCTGTGCAGTGAGTTCTGTATCAATCCACAGGCCCTGTTCATTCCCGAGATCAGCAAAAACGGCCGCTTCGCTACGCGCCCGGTGGTCAAGCAGTTTGAAATCGAAAGCTACGCCGGGGCGCCAATCTTCCTGCCCGATGGCCGACTGTACGGTGCACTGTGCGCCCTGGACTCGCGGGCGATGCTGTTTGACGACCCCAACCTGCCGGAAACCCTGAGCCTGTTCGCACGGCTGGTGGGCTGCATCTTCTTCGCCAACCTGGCGGACGGCCGCTAGGCGCTACCGGAAGAAATGGCTCGGCGTCTTGCCAAACTGTTTCTTGAACATGCTGGTAAACGCGCTGGGGCTTTCGTAGCCCAGCTCCAAGGCGATATCGATCACCTTTTCCCCCACCGCAATGCGCTCCAGCGCCAGCAGTAACCTGGCCTGTTGGCGCCACTGGCCAAAGGTCATGCCGGTTTCCTTGCGGAACAGGCGCTGGATGGTTTTCTGGTCCAGGTTCAGGCGCTCGCTCCAGTGCGCCACCGTGGAGGCGTCGCCCGGCTCTTCTTGCAGCGCCACGCAAATACGCTGCAGGCGCGGGTCCGCCGGTTGCGGCAAGGACAGCGGCAAGGCCGGCAACATGGCGAGTTCGTCGAGGATCAGGTGCATGATCCGCGCGTCTCGCGAATCCTCGGCATACGGCGGTTTCAAGCTCACCGAGGCCTTGATCAGCTCGCTGAGCAGCGGCGAGATGCTCACCGTCTTCGGCTCGCCCGGCATGTTCGGGAAACGATCCGGGCGCACAAACACGCTGCGCATCTTCAACGTGCCTACGCAACGCAGGGAATGCACTTGCCCAGCCGGCATCCAGATGCCGCGATTGGGCGGCACCGTCCACTGGTTCAACGCCGAGTACACCACCATCACGCCTTCGATGGCGTAGAGCAACTGGTGCTTCTCGTGGCTGTGGTCGGGGATCACCCAGTTTTCCGGGTAGTCCGTGGCTGAACTGATGACGGCCCAGTCGCCTTCGTTGATTTCCTGGAGGAATTCGTTGAGTGGTTTAATCATTTCGCCCTTTTTGCGATGGTTGTCGCCCGAATTACGCGAGACAGGCATTCATGACGAATCTAGCATGAACGCCGAATCATTTTGTAATGGATGGCGACCGTAAGCAGTCGCCGCCTTTGATTAGCTGCCTTGTATGGAATGCCCGCATGTCGACCCTCACTGCGTCACCCGCCGCCGCAACCACGACACCCCAAGCCAGCCCCTTGGTCATGCGCATCCTCGGCGCCTGCGCCCTGGCGCACTTGATCAATGACCTGATCCAGGCCGTGCTGCCGTCGATCTACCCGATGCTCAAGGCCAACTACGGCCTGACGTTTACCCAGGTGGGCCTGATCACCCTGACCTTCCAGCTGACCGCGTCCCTGCTGCAACCGTGGATCGGCTACCACACCGACCGCCATCCCAAGCCGTGGCTGCTGCCAGCGGGCATGGTCTGCACGCTGATTGGCATCCTGATGCTGGCGTTTGTCGGCACCTTCCCGGCGATTTTGCTGGCTGCGGGCCTGGTGGGTGTCGGCTCGTCGACCTTCCACCCGGAAACCTCCCGTGTCGCACGCCTGGCGTCCGGCGGTCGCTATGGCCTGGCGCAATCGACCTTCCAGGTCGGCGGCAACGCCGGCAGCGCCTTCGGCCCGTTACTGGCAGCGGCGATCATCATCCCCTACGGCCAAAGCCATATCGCCTGGTTCGGCTTGTTTGCCGTGTTCGCGATCCTGGTGCTGTACGGCCTGAGCCGCTGGTACCGCAACCACCTCAACCTGTTCAAGCTCAAGACCGGCGGCAAAGCGACCCATGGTTTGTCCAAGGGCCGGGTGACCTTTGCACTCATCGTGCTGGCCATGCTGGTGTTCTCCAAATACTGGTACATGACCAGCCTGACCAGCTACTTCACGTTCTACCTGATCGAAAAATTCCAGCTGTCGGTCGCCAGCTCGCAGATGTACCTGTTCCTGTTCCTCGGCGCCGTGGCCGTCGGCACGTTCGCGGGCGGCCCGATTGGCGACAAGATCGGGCGCAAGAAAGTCATCTGGTTCTCGATCCTTGGCGCCGCGCCGTTCACCCTGGCCCTGCCCTACGTCGACCTCTTCTGGACGGCGGTGTTGAGCGTGGTGATCGGCTTTATCATCGCCTCGGCCTTCTCAGCCATCGTGGTGTACGCCCAGGAACTGGTGCCGGGCAACGTGGGCATGATCGCCGGGATCTTCTTCGGCCTGATGTTCGGCTTCAGCGGGATTGGTGCCGCGCTACTCGGTTTGCTCGCCGATACCCACGGTATCGAGTACGTCTATAAACTGTGCTCGTTCCTGCCGTTGGTGGGCATCCTGACGGTCTTGCTGCCCTCGACCAAGGGCGCCTGACCGGCCGATTATCGGATGGCTGTATGCCATCACGAAAGTTGCTCTGAAAAACCTGCGTGTGCGCTTACAATCCCGGTTTAAACGCACACCAGGCAGATCCGGCAAGACATGACGCTCGACCCCCCTACGATTTTGGCCCTCACCGTGGCCCTGGCCGCCGCTGCCGCGCTGTACCTGGCCGTTGAATGGCGCAGTGTGCGCGAACCTTCGTTGCTCTACTGGAGCGCCGGGTTCGCCACCATCACCGTCGGCTCCACCCTCGCCCTCTTGCGCCTCAATGGCTACCTGATGATTGGCATCTGGTTCGCCAACGGCTTGCTGGTGACCGCACACTTCCTGTTTTTGCTCGGCGTGGCGCGCTTTACCCAGACGCGCCTGTCGCCCCTGTGGCTGCTGATGCTGGCGGTGTGGCTGGGCATGCTGATGCTGCCGGCCGACCCGTCGTGGTCCAAGGTCATGCTGGGGGTGCAGTCGCTGCTGGTGGCGCTGCCCACCCTGCGCGCCAGTTTCCTGCTGCGTCCCCACGGCAAGTCCCTGAGCATCGGCGCGGTGCAGTTGCGCTTCGTCTTGCTGATTCACGGCGCGTTTTATGTGGCCAAGGCGCTGTCGGTCTTGATCCCGGGCACCTTGATTGACCTGGCCGCGTTCAAGGGCGAGATCATCCAGATTTCCCTGGTGGAAGGCGCAATGGCAATCATGCTGATCGCGCTGTCGATGACCGGCTCCGAACGCTACCGCCGCGAACAGCAGATCGCTCAACTCGCCGCCCGCGACCCGCTCACGGCGCTGTACAACCGCCGTGCGCTGGACGTGCATGCGCCACGTCTGCTGGCGCAGGTCTCGGCGGCTGAACCGGGCGCCTTGCTGCTGATTGATATCGACAATTTCAAAGGGGTCAACGACCTTTACGGTCACACCGCCGGCGACCGTTTACTGATCGCCCTGAGCGAGATGATTCGTAGCAAGGTGCCCCACGGCGCGCTGGCGGCGCGTTTGGGCGGCGACGAGTTCGTGATATTGCTCAACAATGCATCGACCACGCAAATCGTCGACCTGGGCAGCCGCTTGCGCGAGCAGTTCCAGCACCTGGCCGCGCACACCTTCGCCACCCCGGCGCCGGTTACCTTGAGTATCGGTGCCCATTTGTTCGACCAGCCACCTGCCACCCTCGCGCAACTGATCGAGCAAGGCGACACCACACTCTACGAGAGCAAGCGCGGCGGGCGTGACAGCATTCGATTGGTGGACCGTACCGGCGTCGGCCATTACCGCCCATAACCGTAGGACTCCTTCAGCCCCCCGGAATGCGCTTCGACTTTCGTCCTTGCTGCTGGATGATCTCCTGCTTTGCAAAGGAACTTGATCACCTGCCGTGCCACCTATTCGAGGCTAATCGACAGTGACTGAAGTCACTCGCTACCTGAGGAGAATATTGCATGACTACGATCTCCCCTGCGGTGAATCACACTTTCTATCCGACTGACTCAGCCAGCACACTGCGCAATTCTGAAACGTCCGAGGCGCAAACCGTCGTACGTCATAAACGCGGTGTCGCCAGCACTCGCAAGCTATGGCCTCAATACAAAACCATCACGATTTCCTTCATGGATGTGTCGGACAAAGATAAAGGCATTTTCAAAAAGGCCATTGAGTCATTCGCCTCGCACGTGAACCTGAAGTTCAAGTTTGTTGACGGGAACGACGGTGAAATACGCATTGCCACTGAAAAAAACCAAGGTGATTGGTCAGAGGGAGGCGTTGCAGCCCTCCATAGTGCGCCCGATGAGGCGACCTTGAACGTGGACACGCAGGGTTTTGACGACAAAACGATTAAACGCAAGATACTTCATGAGTTTGGGCACGCCTTGGGCTTGGAACATGAACATCAACATCCGGACCGGCCTTTTTCTTTCAACGCCCCTCAGGTGTACAGAAGCTATGGTGGCGCCTCCACGGCATACGTCGGCCCAAACATACTCGCCTCTCTCAACCGTGCCAGCGTGACAACGTCTGACTATGATCAGACATCAGTGATGCACTACCCGTTTACCGCCAGTTCTACCTCCAACAACGAGGCCATCCCCGCCAATGACGAGCTGTCACAAGGCGATAAGGATTTTCTGGCCTCACTGTATCTACCGGCCCGCGAGGCTTAGACAAGGTTGGATCGTGTCCGCATGCGAAATCGTTGCGGTTGCGGTGAATGCTGACGAAACTGCAATCAGCCAGGCGGGCATGCAACCAGGAGAGGACATCCTGGTCGCCAACAGCGACGGCGCCCCGCCAGTTAAATATCCGTTGCCTGACATACCGCCTTCGCGGGCAAGCCCGCTCCCACAGTGGATCTTCGTCGTTGTACAAATCCCTGTGGGAGCAACTCGAGCTTCAGCGAGGCTGCGAAAGCGGCGGGTCAGTCAGCAAATGTATCGACTGTGCCGCCGCCTTCGCGGCCTCGCTAAGGCTCGACGGCTCCCACCTTTGATCTCCACAGTGTTTTAAGCGTGCCAGCATTTTCCCTGTGGGAGCTGTCGAGCTTTAGCGAGGCTGCGAAGGCGGTGGTGTGGGCGACATCTTCTTTGGCGGAACCACCGCCTTCGCGGGCAAGCCCGCTCCCACAGGGGGAGCGGCGTACAGTCAGAGATCGTAGTTGACCGCCACACTGCGCCCGGTTTTCACCGATTCGAGCGCGCAATCGGCCAGATGCAACGCGTACAGGCCGTCGCGCACGCTTGTGGGCAGCGGGTTGCCGCTGTTCAGCGCGTCGATGAACTGCGTCAGCTCATTGCGGTAGGCATCGGCGTACCGCTCCAGAAAAAAGTGCTGTAACGGCTCCAGCGCTTCGGTGTGTTTGGCACTCCAGTGGCGCAAGGTGCTGGGCCGGTGGTTGTCGGTGAGCAGTACGCCGCTGGTCCCCGACACTTCCACCCGCTGGTCATAGCCATACACCGCCTGGCGGCAGCAGTTGATGTGGCATTGCTTGCCGGAGGCGGTGCGCAGCAACACCATCACGCTGTCGTAATCGTCGATCTCGGCCAGGCTCGGGTCCACCAAGCGGCTGGCGATGGCGCTGACTTCCACAGGTTCTTCGCCGAGCAGGTGGCGGGCGGTGTCGAAGTCGTGGATGGTCATGTCCCGCAGGATGCCACCGGAGTGTGCCAGGTAGTCACGCGGGGCCAGCCCGGGGTCGCGGCTGGTGATGATCACTTGGCGCACCGCGCCGATCTGCCCGGCATCCAGGGCCTGGCGCAGGCGCAGCATGTCGGGGTCGAAACGCCGGTTGAAGCCGAGCATCACCCGCCCACCCTGGCGCTCGACAGCCTGGGCGGCGCTGCGGGCTTTGGCGATGTCCAGGTCGATGGGTTTTTCACAGAGCACCGCCTTGCCTTCGGCCACCGCTGCCAGCAACAGGTCGATATGGGTGTCGGTGGGCGTGCCGATCACCACCGCGTCGATGTCCTTGCGGGTGAGCACCGCCGCACAATCGTAGGCCGCCTCGCAGCCCAACTGTGTGCTCAGCGCATCGACGCCTTCGCGCCAGGGGTCGGCCACCAGTACCAGCGTGGCATTCGGGTGGGCGGCGACGTTGGCGGCGTGGATCTTGGCGATGCGCCCGGCACCCAGAACGGCGATTCTCAGCATGGTCGAACTCCTGGTGTTGTTATTGAGGGAGTGCTTAGTCCGGCAGATTGAACGGCGTGACGATCTGCACCTGGGACGGCGCAATCGGCCCGGCCTTCCACAGCCGGTGGTATTGCAGGATGTGCAGGAACACACTGCGGGCATCGATCTGCAGGTTGTGGTCGATGATCGCGGCGACTTTTTCTTCGAGCAGCAACTGGCGGTTTTCTTCGTCGAGGTCGTGCCCGATGAACACCTCCAAAGGCCGCTCCAGCGCGGCGAACGCGTCGACAATCGCCCGGTTCCCACCGCCCACGCTGTACACCGCTTTCAGCTCAGGGTTGAGTTTCAAGGCCTGGGTGACGCGCTCGAACGTGCGGTCATACACGCCGTAACCACCGCTGATATCCATCACCCGCAGGTGCGCAGCACGACCGCGCAGCCAGGCGCGAAAGCCCATCTCGCGCTCTTCTTCACCCCGGAACAACTCGCTGCCGATCACCACCGCCACGTCTTGAGGTTGCACCGGCAACCAGCGCGACATCAGGTAGGCAGCGGTCTGCCCTGCCGTGCGGTTGTCCATGCCCACGTAGCCGATGCGCTCGCTTTGCGGCAGGTCGGTGACCAGCGTCACCACCGGAATGCCCGCCGCGATCAATTGCTTGACCGCCTGGTTCACCGCCGGCTCATCGGCGGCCTTGAGCACCACGCCCTGGCTGCCGGTGTCGAGGCAACGCAGCAACTGGTCATGCATGGCCTGGGGTTCGATCTCTTCGAACAGGTGAAAACGCGGCGCGATGCGAAACGGCGCCAGGCTGGCCAATTGCGCCACGATGGCCGCCTGCACCGCCGCGCTGAAACGCTGGGGCGTGTGCATGATCACGTCGACATGGAACGTGCGCCCCACCGCCAGGCCGTTTTTCTCCTGGGCCTCCAACTCATCCAACGCCTGCTCGATACGCCGCCGCGTCTGTCCGTGCACGCTGCCGCGCTGGTGAAGCACACGGTCGACCGTGGCTTTGCTCACACCCGCCTGGGTGGCGAGTTGCTTGATGGAGAAGTGTTTGGCGCGTTCGAGCATGGGGTTTGCCTGAGGTGTTTTTGAGGTCTTTTTTGGGCGTTACTGAGGTTTCGCAATGCTAGTCTCAGTTTTGCCCGCCGTCGAGCCGGGCGATGCACAACAACAAAAATTTCAGGAGAACCCCATGCCCCACACCGATCTCGCCACCTCGTTCAGCGGCCAATACTTTGTCGTCACCGGCAGCACCCAGGGCCTCGGCGCTGCGGTGGCCCATACCCTGGCACAGCGCGGCGCCGCCGGGCTGATCCTGTGCGGTCGCCGCCGTGCCCAGGGTGAAGAGCAGGTGCGGCAACTGGCGCAGCTCGATTGCCAGGCGTTTTTTGTCGAGGCCGACCTGGAAAACGTCGAGGACTGCCGCGCGATCATCAAGGCCGCACGCACCCACTTCGGCACCCTGCATGGCCTGGTGAACTGCGCCGGCATGTCCGACCGCGGCACCATCCTCGACACTTCGCCCGAACTGTTCGAGCGCCTGTTTGCGGTGAACGTGCGCGCGCCGTTTTTCCTGATGCAGGAAGCGTTGAAGCTGATGATCAGCACCGGCGTGGAAGGCGCCGTGGTGAATATCCAGAGTGTCACCGGCCATGGTGGCCAGTCGTTCTTGAGCGCGTATGCGGCGTCCAAGGGCGCGCTGGCGATCCTGACCAAGAACGTCGCGTTCAGTGCCCTGCGCAACCGTATCCGGGTCAACGGCCTGAACATCGGCTGGATGGACACGCCCCACGAGGATGAGATCCAGCGCCAGTACCACGGTGCCGAGGACGGCTGGCTGGAAAAGGCCGAAAGCGCACAGCCCTTCGGCCGCCTGCTCAAGCCCGAGGAAGTGGCGCAAAGCGTGGCGTTTTTGCTGTCCCGGGAGTCGGGCATGATGACCGGCGCGGTGATCGACCTGGAGCAAGGCGTGGTCGGTTGCACCGACAGCAGCACCCCGCAACCGCACCAGGCCCTGAGCCTGTCGGGAGGTGTGTGATGTCGGCGTTTGTCACAGGCGACGCCGTGCAACTGGCGGACTTCAGCCGCCTCTGCGCGCAACGCGCCGTCAAGGAGCATTATCCGCTGTGCGCTGAGGTGCTGAGCAATGTGCCGATCTATCAGGCGCGCACCCTGCGTCACACCGACCGCCTGAGCGTGATGAATGAACTGCACCGCCTGTTCCGCGATGGCCCGGGCGTGATGGTGGTACGCGGCGCCTACGAAGACCTTGAGGTGGTCGACCGCCATAGCCAGGTGTTCGAGGCGATCTTTGCCAACGAAGCCGCACAAGGTGTGGCCGCCGACCACTTCGCCAAGGCTGGCAGCAACGGGCGTATCTGGAATTCCCTGCAAAAGGCCGCGTTGCAATCGCCTGAATCGTTTGTCGAGTACTACGCCAACCCGTTGCTGGGACTGATCGCCGAGGCATGGCTGGGCCCGAGCTTTCAGGTCACCGCGCAGGTCAACGTGGTGCACCCCGGCGGCCAGGCGCAGCAGCCCCATCGCGATTATCACCTGGGCTTCCAGACCACCGACGTGGTGGAGCGCTTCCCCCTGCCCCTGCACGTGCTGTCCCAGTACCTGACGTTGCAAGGCGCGGTGGCCCATTCGGACATGCCGCTGGAAACCGGCCCTACCCAGTTGCTGCCATTTTCCCAACAGTACGCCCTGGGCTACCTGGCGTGGCGCCGTGCAGAATTCATCGACTACTTCCAGCAACACGCCGTGCAACTGCCGCTGAACAAGGGCGACCTGCTGTTCTTCAACCCGGCGCTGTTTCACGCGGCCGGCACTAACCGCACACCCGACCGCCAGCGCATGGCCAACCTGCTGCAGATTTCCTCGGCGTTCGGCAAACCCATGGAAGCCCTCGACCGCGACCGCATGATGCTGGCGGTGTACCCGGTGCTGCTGGCAAACACCGCGCTGGATGCCAGCGCCGTAGAGGCCGTGATCGCCTGCACCGCCGACGGCTATTCCTTCCCCACCAACCTCGACACCGACCCACCCCTGCACGGGTTGGCACCGCAAACCGGGCAGCAACTGATGGTGCAGGCCCTCAACGAACGCTGGTCACTGGCGCACTTCGCCGCTGCCGTGGAGCAGCTGCGCGCCAAACGCCAGGCGTGAATCACTCTGTTTGAACAACAACAAAAAATAACGGAGCACCCCCATGAAGAAGCAACTCCTTGCGGCACTCTTTACCCTGGCGATCACCCCGTGGGCGCTGGCGGATATCCGGATCGGCGTGAGCATCGCCCAGGTCGACGATGTGTTCCTCGCACAGATGCGTGACTACATGGCCGCCCACGCCAAGGAACTGCCCGGCGTGACCCTGCAATTCGAAGACGCCCAGGGCGATGTGGTGCGCCAGCTCAACCAGGTGCAAAACTTCACCGCCCAAGGCATGGACGCGATTATCGTCAACGCCGTGGACACCGCCGCCACGCAGAAGATGACCGTCAATGCCCAGCAGGCCAAGACGCCACTGGTGTACGTCAACCGTCGCCCTGAGTTCAAGGAGGTGCCGGCGGGCGTGGGGTATGTCGGCTCCGACGAGATCAAGGCCGGTGAGATCCAGATGCGCTACCTGGCGGAAAAAATGGGCGGCAAGGGCAACCTCGCGATCATGCTCGGGCTGCTGTCCAACAACGCCACCCACAACCGCACCCAGGGCGTGAAGAACGTGCTCAAGGAATATCCGGGCATCAAGATCGTCGAGGAACAAAGCGCCGAATGGCAGCGCAGCAAGGCGATCGACCTGATGAACAACTGGATCGTCTCGGGCACCAAGATCGATGCGGTGGCCGCCAACGCCGATGAAATGGCGATTGGCGCCGCCATGGCGATCAGCCAGGCGGGCATGCAACCGGGCAAGGACATTCTGGTCGCCGGCAGCGACGGCGGCGCCGCCGGGTTGGATGCCGTAAAAAAAGGCCAGTTGCTGGTGACGGCGTACCAGGACAACAAGGGCCAGGCCGTGGGCGCCATCGACCTGGCGATAAAGATGGTGAAGAAACAACCCTACACCGCTGAACTGACCATCCCTTACCAGCAGATCACCAAGGACAACTACCAAGCCTTCCTCAACCCATAATCGCGTCCTGTAGTGAGCGGGCTTGCCCCGCGCCCGCGTCAACCCGGTCACCGCCATTAAGCGGGCAAATCGGGATCTCAGGGGCGCCGGCGCGGGGCAAGCCCGCTCACTACAACACCCCAGCCGTCACAAGGGTGCCCAGGCCGAACAGGCACGCCACGCCGGCCATGTAGGCCAGCGTGCGCCAGGGTTGCCATCCCGCCAGGAACGCCAGCGTGTGCAGTAACCGCGCCAGGGTGAAACCGGCGAACAACCCGGCACCGGCAACGTCTGGGACGTTCAACACCACACATAACCCACCCAACACAAAAAACAGCGGGATATTCTCCAGATCATTCGCCCAAGCCCTCGCCGCCCGGGCGACCTGCGGCAATTCTTCTGGCTGGGCCGCACGCTTGAAAAACGCCGCATCTTCCCGATGAGTAAACGCCAAGCCCCGTAGCCGGAAGAACCCCTGGTAGCAGGAAATCACAAACATCTTCAGGCACAGCACCAGCACACACAGCGCATACACCTTCAGCAGGTCATTCATCCCGGCCTCCATTCATCACCAGATACAGCAGCGGCCCCACCGAGACGAACACCGCCGTCAGCACAACGTACGGCACCAACGACGCCACCGAACGCCCACGCCGGCGGGCATCCCGGTACATCCACACACAGGCCAGCACCGCCATCAGGTAAAGGTCGATAACCACCTGCGCGGTGTCGGGCCGTGACATCAGTTCCAGCCCGAACGCCCACAACGATTGCTGCGCCGTCAGCATCGTGGCCAGGGTGTACATCGAAAAGCCGAGCAATGCAGCGAGGGCGAGATAAGGTCTGCGCATGGTGTCGTCCTTGAAGTGATCGAGGCCCACCCTAGTGATAAGGTGGCGACCCTCGCAATGACCTCGGAGGTCATGAAACCCTCATGGATACGCCCACGCCTGCCGGCGAACTGCTGCGCCAGTTGCGCCGCGACGCCAAATTGAGCCAGCTGGACCTGGCCCTGATCACCGGTGTTTCCCAGCGCCACCTCAGTTGCATCGAAACCGGCCGTGCCACGCCAAGCCCTGGCACGCTGCACCGGGTGTTGACGGCTCTGGATGCGCCGCTGGAACAAGCCAATCGGGTGTTTCTCGCCGCCGGCTACGCCCCGCGCTACGCCGCCACCCCGCTCGCCTCGCCCGCCATGGCGGCAGTGCGCGAAGCGGTCCACCACGTGCTGCATGCCAACAACCCCGCTCCGGCGATTTTGCTGGGCAACCACTGGGAAGTGCTGGCGGCAAATGCCAGCGCTGGCGTGCTGTTCGCGCTGGTCGGCCTGCAGCCAGACGCGGCCGATGGCTTGAACCTGCTCACCACCCTGCTGCAAACGGGCGGCCTGGGCGACCACCTGATCAATGCCGAAGAGGTCCGCACCCTCGCCTGGCAACGGGCAACCCGCGAAGCACTGGGCAACCCCGAACTGGCTGCCTTGCTGGCAACCTTGCCGGTGCCCGACAGCACCGAGCTGCCCACGCAAATGCCGCCGTTGGTGCTGACGCGCATCCGCTCAACCCAGGGCGAGCTGAACTTCCTGTCGACCTTTACCACCTTCGGCATGCCCCAGGACATCACGCTGACCTCGCTGCGAATCGAACACCTGATTCCCGCCAACGAGCACACCTGGCAGGTCATGCGTGCGGCGTATGCCGACCATGCGGCGCTGGTTTTGTGAAATATCTGTACGTAGACTGCCGCCATACCTCCCACTTGAAGGCGGCGAAAAAAACGTGATGCAAGTTACCGAAGTCTCCATTGCCCAATTGCGCACTGCGCTGGAAACCGGCCAGACCACTGCCGTTGAACTGGTCCAGGCGTACCTGGCGCGGATCGATGCCTACGATGGCCCGCAGACCGCGACCGCACTGAACGCCGTGGTGGTGCGCAACCCCAAGGCCCTGGAAGAGGCCCAGGCTTCCGACGCACGCCGGGCCAAGGGCGAAACCCTCGGGCCATTGGATGGTATCCCGTATACCGCCAAGGACAGCTACCTGGTCAAGGGCCTCACGGCCGCTTCGGGCAGCCCAGCATTTGCCAAGCTCACCGCCCATCGTGACGCCTTCACCATTGAACGCCTGCGCGCCGGTGGCGCCATCTGCCTGGGCAAGACCAACATGCCGCCGATGGCCAATGGCGGCATGCAGCGTGGCGTCTATGGCCGCGCCGAAAGCCCGTACAACGCCGATTACCTCACCGCACCATTTGCCTCCGGCTCCTCGAATGGCGCCGGCACCGCCACCGCCGCCAGCTTTGCGGCGTTCGGCCTGGCTGAAGAAACCTGGTCCAGCGGTCGCGGCCCGGCCTCCAACAATGGCCTGTGCGCCTACACCCCGTCCCGTGGGGTGATTTCGGTACGCGGCAACTGGCCACTGACGCCGACCATGGACGTGGTGGTGCCCTACGCTCGCACCATGGCCGACCTGCTGGAAGTGCTCGACGTGGTGGTCGCCGAAGACCCCGACACCCGTGGCGACCTGTGGCGCCTGCAACCCTGGGTACCGATCCCGAGCGTGGCCTCGGTACGCCCGGCGTCCTACGCCGAACTGGCCGTTGGCAGCGCCGCCCTGGCCGGCAAGCGTTTCGGCGTGCCGCGCATGTACATCAATGCCGACCCCGAAGCCGGCACCAGCGAAAAGCCGGGTATCGGCGGGCCGACCGGGCAAAAGATCAACACCCGCGCATCGGTGATCGCGTTGTGGCAAGGCGCACGCCAGGCACTGGAAGCGGCCGGTGCCGAAGTGATCGAGGTGGATTTCCCGCTGGTGTCCAACTGCGAAGGCGACCGCCCCGGCGCGCCGACGGTGTTCACCCGTGGCCTGGTGTCCAAGGAGTTCCTGCACGATGAGCTGTGGGAACTGTCGGCCTGGGCGTTCGATGATTTCCTGCGGGCCAACGGCGACCCGACCTTGAACCGCCTGGCGGATGTGGACGGGCCGAAGATCTTCCCCCACGACCCGGGCACCCTACCCAACCGTGAAGACGACCTGGCCGCGGGCATGGACGAATACGTACGCATGGCCCAGCGCGGCATCACCCCCTGGAATGAAATCAGCACCGTGCCGGACGGTTTGCGCGGCCTGGAACAAACCCGCCGCCTGGACCTGGAAGACTGGATGGACACCCTCGGACTGGACGCCGTGTTGTTCCCCACCGTGGCCGACGTGGGCCCGGCCGACGCCGACGTCAACGAAGCCTCCGCCGACATCGCCTGGAGCAACGGCATCTGGGTGGCCAACGGCAACCTCGCCATTCGCCACCTGGGCGTGCCGACCGTGACCGTGCCGATGGGCGTGATGGCGGACATTGGCATGCCGGTAGGCCTGACGTTTGCGGGGCGTGCCTATGACGACTCCACCTTGCTGCGCCTCGCGGCCGCCTATGAAGCCACCGGCAGCAAACGCCAGATCCCACCCCGCACCCCGGCGCTGACCACGGACTAACACGGTGCCTGTATGAGCCGGCTTGCCGGCGATTGCGGTCTGTCTGGTTCACCGCCATCGCTGGCAAGCCAGCGCCTACAGTTGGGTCGGGGTTTCACCTCAAGCCATGTACGGCACGGCGATCAGCAGGATTGCCGTGCCATGGGCCACGGTGGCGGGTAGCACGCCGTAGCGCAGGCGTACCAGCGCGCAGGCCAGGCCTTCGATCAGGGTGAAGGCCAATATCGGCCAGCCCAGCGAGGTCACGCTCAACGCCAGGAACGCATGGCAGGCCGCAAAGGCCACGCCGCTGATCAACGCCGCCCGCAGGGGTGAGACCTGCTGTTCCAGATAACCCTGCAAGCACCCGCGAAACAGCACTTCTTCCAACGCATTGGCGCCATAGGCCAACACCACCATGCCCGGCAACCACACCCAGTAACCGTGGAAATCGGCAGCGTCGATCCCCTGGTAAATCCGCAACGGCACGCCAATCAAGCCACCCACCGCCAACCCGACCGCCAGACCGGCAACCGGGTTGCCAATGGACCAGCGAATCAGCCGCCACAGCTCCGGCGCCACACGTGACAGCAGCAGGATCAACAGCACCGACAAACCACCCAGCGCCGCCAACACAAACGCATTGGCGGTGAACGCGATCTGCACCTCGCTGCCCAGCCGCCACATGCCCAAAGGTGTCATCGCGTCGCGCATCAGCACAAACGCCGCCAGCACAATCAGGATGCGCATCGCGGTCAGCGCCCTGGGCGTGAGCGCGAACCACAGGCCAAACAGCGCAAGCCCCGGGGCCAGATGAGCCGCGTACCGCACAAGCACCACCATTCCTTCGGTGATCATCGGTTATCAATCCTTGGGGTCAGGCGTGGGCGATGGCGAGCATTTCGATCTCGACGGCGGCCGATTTAGGCAACTGGAACACACCGACCGAGGTACGCGTATGCAGCCCGGCCTCGCCGAGAATTTCATGCAGCAGGTCCGAGGCGCCATTGGCCACTTCGCTTTGCTGGTCGAAGTCCTCGGCACTGCGCACATACACGCCAATGCGCGGAATCGCCTTGACCCGGTCGAGCGAACCCAGCGCCTGCTTGAGCAGCCCCAGGCAGCGCAGCACGCTGATACCGGCAGCCACCTGGGCCTGGGCCAGGGTCAGGCTTTCGCCGACCTTGCCCGGCAGCACAATCGTGTCGCCGACGCGGGGGATCTGGCCGCTGATGTACAGGTGGTTGCCGTCGCGCACCAACGGCGTGTAGTTGCCACCGACCTTGAACGCCTCCAGCAGATAGCCGATACGTTGCTGGGCGGCCTGGTATTTTTCGTCGCGTGTCATGGGCGTATCTCCGGGTTTCGTCGTTGCCATTCTTGCACCACATCGCCCAGTGTCTTGGGCTGGCCGTTGCGAATCCAGGCCATGAATGGCCGGTCGAATTTGAACCCGGGGCCGCAGTGTTCGAGCATGAAGCGGCGAACGTTCTGGGTGTTTTTATAGCGCGGGGTCACGGGGGTGGCGCGGGTGATGGAACCGCTGTGCCAGTCAAAATCCATGCTGTCCCTCGGGGGATGGTTTGTTGTTTCGGCCATAGCATAGCGATGTGCTACTGGTGCAGGAAGCGGCACGCACTGCACGTCTGAAGAACTCAACGTGTTGGGACGTCGTACAAGATCAAACTTCGCTTAGAACAGCTTATCGCTGAATATTTTCGAGATATTTCAAAATTTCACTTTCCTTCTCGACGGTAAATATTGCATGGTTGTACGACGACTCAAGCCGTCGTGTCGCCCCCCACAACAATAAGGAAACACCCATGCAAAACGTCAAAGTGCTGATCGGTTTTCTGTGCCTGTTCACCGGCTACGTCGCAGCAGCGCCTGCCCCTGCCGAAAAGGATGTGGCCCAAGCGGTCGACCAACTGACCCAAGCCATGCTGCACCTGGACCTCAAGCAACTGCACGCGCTGACCTCCGACAAACTCACCTATGGCCACTCCAGCGGCAAGGTGCAGAACAAGGCGCAATTCATCGCCGACCTGGAAACCCACACCAGCGCATTCAAGACCCTTGAGATGCAGAACCAGACCATCACCCTGGATGGCGACACCGCCCTGGTGCGCAACCACTTCCACGCCCTGGCGGTGAACAGCGGCGTCGAAGTGCCGACTGACATCGACAACTTCCAGGTTTGGCAGAAACAGAAAGGCAAATGGCTGCTGATCGGCCGTCAGGCTTACAAGTACTGAGGCCTGTGGGTGAGCCGCGCCCGTCGGCTCACCACACCACGACCTTGCGCACCGCCAGCAGTGCCTCGCGCAGCGCCGGCATCGTGACCGACCCCAATGCCAGGCGCAGCGCATGGGGTACCGTCGCCGACACCGCGAACGGCTCGGCAGTGGACACCGAAATGTTTTCCCGTTGTAGCGCCATGGTGATCTGATCGGCGCGCATGTCTTCCGCCAGCGGCAGCCATAAAAAGTACGACGACGGATGGCTGATGTAATCCACCCCCTTCAACACCTGCGCCGCCAGCGCTTGCCGAGCCTGAGCGTCCTGGCGCTTTTGGGCTTCCAACTGCGCGACGGTGCCGTCTTCGATCCAGCCTACGGCAATCGCACTCATCACCCCCGGCACGTTCCAGGTGGTGGCCATGATGGTGCGTTCCAGGCCCTTCACCAGCGCTGATGGCGCGGCGATAAAACCGACCCGCAAACCGGTGGCAACGCTTTTGGAAAACCCACCGATATACACCGTGCGCTCAGGTGCCAGCGTCGCCATCGGCGGCGGCGCATCCTCCGCCAGGAAGGCGTAAGCCGCGTCTTCGATGATCGTCACGTTATGTTCACGAGCAATCGCCGCCAACCGCTCGCGCTGTTCCAGGCTCATCACCCAGCCCAGCGGGTTATGCAGGGTGGGAATGCTGTAGACCGCCCGCACCGGGCGCTTGCGACACAGGCTGTGCAGATGGTCCAGGTCCGGGCCGTGGGGCGTCACCGCGATGGCGACGATTTCCAGGTGCAAGGTTTCGGCCAGCACCTTGAACCCCGAATACGTCAAGGCATCGACCGCGATTACGTCCCCGGGCTTGAGCAACGTCATCATCGCGACTGCCAAGCCATGCTGGGCGCCACTGACCACCAGCACCTGCTCGGCCTCCACCACCAACCCCCGACTCACCAGATGACGCGCCACCGCTGCGCGCTCATGCAAGCGGCCGGCGTGGGGCTGGTATCGCAACAGCGCTTCCAGGTCGCCGGACAACGCCAATTGGCGCAAGGCGCTGCGCAACAGATCCGCCTGGCCTGGCAGCGAGGGGTAGTTGAAGTTGAGGTCAAGCATGCCGGTGGCCAGGGTCATCTGCCCACTGCCCTGCCCTGGCGGCAAGGCGATTTCGCGCACGAAAGTGCCACGCCCGGTTTCACCGCTGACCAGGCCCATGGCTTCCAATTCCGTGTACACCCGGCTCGCGGTGACCAGCGCCAGGCCGTGGTCGGCGGCCAATTGGCGATGGGTGGGCAAGCGCGTGCCGGGGGGCATTTCGCCGGAGCGAATGCTCTGGGCAAAGGCGTCGACCAAGGACTTGTAGCGAGCGCGAGGCATGGGCGATGTATCCATGACAATTCTTTGATTGTCTTTATCTTCAATCCTAGGATGAGCGCCACGCAACCTTTCTTTTTTCGGGCCTCTCCCCATGGAACGTACTTCACGACTCAGCACCCTGGACACCCGCACCCAGGGTTGGATCAACGGCTTTATCGGCGTGGTGATTTTCAGCGGCTCATTGCCGGCCACGCGCCTGGCGGTGATGGAGTTCGACCCGGTGTTCCTGACCATGATCCGCGCCACACTCGCCGCTGTGCTGGGACTGCTGCTGTTGAAGGCCTTCAAGGAAAAACGCCCCGCACGCCACCAGTGGGTCCCCCTGGCAGTGGTAGCCCTGGGCGTGGTGATCGGTTTTCCACTGCTCACCGCCTTGGCGCTGCAATACGTGACCTCGGCGCACTCCATCGTGTTTATCGGCCTGCTGCCGTTGGCCACCGCCGTGTTCGGCGTGCTGCGCGGTGGCGAACGCCCGCGCCCGGTGTTCTGGCTGTTTTCAGTCCTCGGCAGCCTGTTGGTGATGGGCTACGCCTTGGCCCAGGGCCTGAGCGCGGCACCGGCCGGCGACCTGTTGATGCTGCTGGCCGTGCTGGTGTGCGGCCTGGGTTACGCCGAAGGCGCCAAGCTGTCGCGCAGCCTGGGTGGCTGGCAGGTGATCTGCTGGGCGCTGGTGGTGTCGCTGCCGATAGTGGTGCCATTCAGCCTGGTGCTGGCGCCACACAGCCTCACCGGCATCAGCCTGCCCGCCTGGCTCAGCCTGGGCTACGTGTCGTTGTTCAGCATGCTGATCGGCTTTGTGTTCTGGTACCGCGGCCTGGCCCAGGGTGGCATTGCCGCCGTTGGCCAGTTGCAGTTGCTGCAACCCTTCTTTGGCCTGGCGCTGGCCGCCGGCCTGCTGCATGAGCAGGTCAGCCTGGGCATGGTGCTGGTGACCGTTGCGGTGATCGGCTGCGTGGCCGGGGCCAAGAAGTTTGCGCGCTAGCGCTGAGGCGCAACCATCTTGAACTTGATGTTGATGGCGTCGGACACCACGCTGTTCCCCGCCCATTCACCCTCGCCGATCTTGAAGTCGCCGCGCTTGAGCACAAACTCACCGTCGAACACGCCGATGCCGCTCTGCTCCTTGAGCAGCACATCGATATCCACCGGCTGGGTGATGCCCTTGATCGTCAGGTTGCCGCTGATCTTGAAGCGGTTGTCGCCCAAGGCCTTGACGCCGGTGGACTCGTAGACCCCCACCGGATAGGTCGCGGTGTCGAACCACGAGGCGCGTTGCAACTCGTCATTGGCATCGGGGCTGCCGGCGTCGATGCTGGCCAGCTGGATCTTGAGCAAGGCATGCCCCGCCTCGGGCTTTTGCGTGTCAAACGTCAACGTGCCTTCGAACTGGCTGAAGGTGCCGTACACCCGCTGGCCAAACTGCTGGAAGGTGAAGCTGATCTGGCTGGCGGTGCGGTTGACGTCCTGGTACTCCACGGCCTGGGCACTGGACAACCAGCCGAAGACAAGAGCCAGCAGGACGACTGGGGCCATTCGACGCATCAGGGAACACTCCACAAGAGAAAAGGACACACGTGCTGAGCTAACACCCCATGTCATGGATTTATTCCCATCCGGCGCGTGTCCTGCTAAACAGAGTAGTCGCCCCAGAAAGATAAGGACCTCTCATGCACGCCCCTTCCCTGCAGGACACCACAGCACCCGAAGGCATCTGCTACGGCTGCGGCGGCAGCAACCCGCACGGCCTGCACATCAAGAGCCGTTGGGATGCCGACGGCGTTCACGTGATCGCCGAGCATCTGCCCGACGCTCAATTCACCGGCTGGCCCGACCTGGTCTACGGCGGCCTGATCGCCATGCTGGTGGACTGCCATTCGAACTGGACCGCGATGGCCTACCACTATCGCGCCGAAGGGCGCGAGCCCGGCAGTGCGCCGCGCATCGACTGCGTGACCGGCAACCTCGGCATCAAATTCATCAAGCCGACCCCCATGGGCATTACGCTGACCTTGCGCGCCCGCGTCGAAGGCGATGTGGGGCGCAAGAGCCGCGTGGTCTGCGAGGTGTACGCCGGTGACGTGCTGACGGCCATTGGCGATTCGGTGTTCGTGCGCGTCGACACCGCGCAGTTGGCCGCCGCTGCCCATGGCCGCGAGGGTTGAACCTGGTCTACATTGACGGCCACCGCTAATCGAGGATTGCACCGATGACTCGTCTTACCGCGAAAGACTTTGCCCCCGAATTGCTGGAACTCTACGACGGCTACGCCCACGGCAAGATCAACCGCCGTGAATTTCTCGACCGCGCTGCGCTGTTCACCTTTGGCGGCCTCACCGCCTCGGCCCTGCTCGCCGCCCTGAGCCCCAACTACGCCCTGGCCGAACAGGTGAAGTTCACCGACCCGGACATCGTCGCCGACTACATCACCTACCCCTCGCCCAAGGGCAACGGCACGGTGCGCGGCTACCTGGTGCGCCCGGCCAAGGCCAGCGGCAAGCTGCCGGCCGTGGTGGTGGTGCATGAAAACCGTGGCCTGAATCCCTATATCGAAGACGTGGCGCGGCGCCTGGCCAAGGCCGGCTTCATCGCCCTGGCGCCGGATGGCCTGACCTCGGTGGGCGGCTACCCGGGCAACGATGAAAAAGGCGTGGAACTGCAACAGAAAGTCGACCCCGAAAAGCTGATGAACGACTTTTTCGCCGCCATCGAATGGCTGATGCACCACGACAGCAGCACCGGCAAAGTCGGCATCACCGGCTTTTGCTATGGCGGCGGCGTGACCAATGCGGCGGCGGTGGCCTACCCGGAACTGGGCGCCGCGGTGTCGTTCTACGGGCGCCAGCCAGCGGCCAAGGACGTGCCACACATCAAGGCGCCGATCATGCTGCACTACGGCGAGTTGGATACACGGATCAATGAAGGTTGGCCGGCGTATGAGAAGGCCTTGAAGGCGGCAGGCACCACGTACGAGGCGTTTATCTACAAGGGGGCCAACCACGGTTTCCATAACGACTCGACGCCGCGTTATGACGAAGCGGCGGCGAACCTGGCGTGGGAACGCACTTTGGGCTGGTTTCGCAAATACCTGGCCTAGTTGCAATCAAACATGTGGGAGCGGGCTTGCTCGCGAATGCGGTTCGTCAGTCTCTGAAGATGCAGCTGATCCACCGCATTCGCGAGCAAGCCCGCTCCCACATTTGAACGTCGTTGTCCTCAAGATTAGTGTTCCAGGGCATACCGCCGGCAATGGTTGAGATACCCCTGCTCATGGCTGCCCACCAACTGCACCACGCTGGTCCATAACCACGACGGCGCATCCAGCTGTTTGGAGCGGTTTTCCTGCAGCACTGCCATCCAGTCCTTGCGTGTGTCGCGGTCCATCTGCCGGGCATGGGCAATCCCCACCACACGCGCCAGGTAACCGGCCGCGTGCATGGCATCGATTTCACTCAGCTCATCGAGCTCCAACTTCATGTCCTGGGGCAGCAGTTCGCGGATGAAAAAACCGTGGTCCAGGAACCGCGTGGCGACCATGCGCTCGCCAAGTCCGGGGGACAGCTGGCGGGCGCCCTCCACCACGCGACGACCGTTGTCCCGTGGCATCTTCGCGCGCGGGGCACGGGGCGCAGCGGCGCCGACGGCTTCCTTGATGTCGATCAGGCAGTATTCTTGATCGTCCTTGTCGCCCACGCCCAACAGCACGGCATACCGCAACAGGCCCAGGGAGCTGCAGCCCTTGACCCAATAGGCCGAGTCCAGCAGTTCGACCTTGGCGCCCTTGGGGCGGCCCTTGAGAGAGGTGACCAACTGGTGGATCTCGTCCGAAGCGCAGACGCTGGCCAGCGCGCTTTTTTCTGCCCGCGACAACGACCAGAAATGCTTGCCCAACGGAATCGTCGGCCGGGCATTTTCGATGCGTTCACGCGCCAGGTTTTTCCAGGTGCGCTCTACCGCACTGCGCATACCCGCCTTGACCTGGGACGGGCGCGGTGGCACTTCATCAGGCTTGTCTTTGAAAGCCTGCTCGTAACCCACCATCATTTCTTCAAGCATGCGTGCGGTGGTCACGCCGGGCAGGTCCGAGCCACGCGCCGCCGTGGCCAATGAGAGCGCCAGGCGCACCAGGTCATGGGCCGGGTTACCGATCACGGTCTGGTCAAGGTCACGGATATGCATGTCGATACGACCCTTGGTGTCCCCGGTCGGCCCCAGGTTGCCCGCGTGGCAATCGCCGCAGATCCAGATCGCCGGGCCATGGGGCAAGCGCCGGCCGCGCTGGCTGTGCAGCCACTCGTAGAACTGCACGGTGCTGCCACGCACGTAGGCGTGGGCGGAACGCGCCATTTTCAGGTTACGCAGTTGAGTGAGGTGAGGGATGCGGGCGGAGGGACGCGGACTTTTCATGAATGCACTCAGGTCGGGGTACGGTAGAGGTTAGCCCGGCACAAATGTTTCATTTTGTTTCACGAATAAAATTTCATGCCTGCCCGATGACTTCCGTCAGCCAGCCCTTGAAGGCCGACATCGCCGGCGTCTCTGCCCGTGACTGCAAACGCGTCAGCCAGTAACTGCCGGTGGTGATGCCCACGTCGAACGGCTGGCGGATCGCATCGTTTTCCAACTGCCGCGAAAACATCATCGCCGGGGCCAGGGCCACGCCGATGCCTTGCAGCGCGGCTTCCATCATCGCCAGGGAGGAGTCGAACATGATGCTGCGCGGCACAGGCGTGTCGGCGGGCAAGCCGGCGGCGTGGAACCATTGGGTCCACTCATCGGCACGGTAGGAGCGCAGCAGCGTATGCTTCAACAGGTCGGCGGGCGTGTGCAACTGCTCGGCCAATTGAGGGACGCACAGCACGGTCAGCGGGGCTTCGAGCAGTTGGCAGGCGTCTGTGCCGTGCCAGGCACCGGCGCCGAAACGGATGGCGTAGTCGAGCCCTTCGGCGGCGACGTCGACGCGGTTGTTGTGGGTGGACAGGCGCAGGTCGATAAAGGGGTAGCGCGCCTGGAAATCCGCCAGGCGCGGCAGCAGCCAGCCCACGGTAAAGGTGCCGACCGCGCCCACGGTGAGCACTTCGCGGTAGTGGCCGCCTTCGAACTGGCTGAGGGTCTGGGCAATGCGGTCGAAGGACTCGCGCACCACCGGCAGCAAGGTTTCGCCTTCGCTGGTCAGCATCAAGCCTCGGGGCAGGCGCTTGAACAGGGTGACGTTCAACTGGGCCTCCAGGCTCTTGACCTGATGGCTGACCGCGGCCTGGGTGACGCACAACTCGATGGCGGCCCGGGTGAAGCTCAAATGCCGGGCGGAAGCCTCAAAGGCACGCAGGGCGTTGAGGGGAAGATGGGAACGCAGCATGTCTGACCCAAATTTATCTAATGGCTGGTGCGAGATATCATCGTTTGCCCCACGGCTGAAATCTACCTAGATTTGCGGCGCCTGCGCAGGCCATCCTCTCATTGCGTTTTTATAGGGAAGCGAATCAGCATGAATCGTAACGTACACGCCTTAATGATTTCGGCGTTATTGCTCGCAAGCGGCAGCTGCATGGCGGACACGGGCCTGCGCCAGGTCGTCGACAGCCGCGTTGAACCGCTGATGCAGCAACAAGGCATTGCCGGCCTGTCGGTGGCGGTGGTGAAAAATGGGCAGGCGCAATACTTTAACTACGGCGTGGCCTCTAAAAGCACCCAACAGCCTGTCACCGAGAACACCCTGTTTGAAATCGGTTCCGTCAGCAAAACCTTTACCGCCACCCTCGGCGGCTATGCCCAGGCCACGGGCAAACTCAAATTGACCGACAACGCCAGCCAGTACCTGCCCACCCTCTATGGCAGCGCATTTGACCGTATCAGCCTGCTGCAACTGGCCACCTACACGCCCGGGGGCCTGCCACTGCAGTTTCCGGATGCCGCCGACAATGCGGGCGCCATGCTCGGCTACTTCCAGCACTGGAAACCCACTTACGCACCCGGCGTCCAGCGGCTGTACTCCAACCCGAGCATCGGCTTGTTCGGCTACCTTGCCGCGCAAAGCCTTCATCAGCCATTCAACGTGGCCATGGAACGCACCCTGTTGCCGAAGCTGGGCCTGAAGAACACCCATGTCAGCGTCCCCGCCGAAAAGGCCGGCCAGTATGCCCAGGGCTACGACAAGCAGCACAAACCTGTACGTGTCGGCCCCGGTGCGCTGGACAGTGAAGCCTATGGCATCAAGACCAGCACCCAAGACATGGCGCGCTACGTGATGGTCAACATGCACACTGAGACGCTGGCAAAACCTCTGCAACAAGCCATCGCCACCACGCATACCGGTTACTACACCGTCAACGACATGACCCAGGGTCTCGGCTGGGAGTACTACGCCTATCCGATCACGCTGCAGGCATTGATCGATGGCAACTCCACGCCGATGGCCATGGAGCCGCACAAGGCCAATTGGCTCGCGACACCGCAGGTGCAACCCGCCAACGTGCTGTACAACAAAACCGGTTCCACCGCAGGCTTTGGTGCGTACGTGGCGTTTGTGCCGAGCAAGGATATAGGTGTGGTGATCCTGGCGAACAAGAACTACCCGAATGCGGAGCGGGTGAAGTTGGCCCATGCGATCTTGAGCGCGCTCGACCACTAACGTCGAACAACAACTTAATGTGGGAGCCGGGCTTGCCCGGCTCCCACATTGTTTGGGGCGCGAGTTACATGCCGAGCCAGTGCGGCAACGCCAGCGAGATGAACGGCAGGTAGGTGACCATGATCAGGAACACCAGCAAAATCATCAGCCACGGCAGCGCCGCACGGATAGTCTGCCCCAGGCTCAGCCCGGTCACGGCGGATGTCACGAACAGGTTCAACCCCACCGGTGGGTGTACCAGGCCGATCTCCATGTTCACCACCATCACGATGCCCAGGTGAATCGGGTCAATGCCCAGCTTCATGGCAATCGGGAAGAAGATCGGTGCCAGGATCAGCACGATGGCGGACGGTTCCATGAAGCTGCCCGCCACCAGCAGCACCACATTGACCATGATCAGGAAGCCGATCGGCGTCAGCCCTTCGGAGATCACCCACGCGGTGATTTCCTGAGGGATCTGCTCAGTGGTCAGCACATGGGCAAACAGCATGGCATTGGCGATGATGAACATCAGCATGATCGCCAGGCGCCCGGACTCCAACAGCACCTTGGGACAGTCACGGAACTTCATGTCCTTGTAGATGAACAAGGCCACGAACGCCGAGTACACCGCTGCCACGGCCGCTGCTTCGGTCGGGGTGAACATGCCGCTGTAGATACCGCCGAGGATAATCACCAGCAGCAGCAAGCCCCAGAACGCCCGGCGTGCGCAGGTCAGCCACTCGCGGAAGGTCGCCCGTGGCTGGGCCGGCAATTTCTTGATGCGCGCGACGATGTAGATCGCCACCATCAGCATCAAGCCCAGCAACAGCCCCGGGATGACACCCGCCATGAACAGCTTGCCCACCGAGGTCTCGGTGGCCGCCGAATACACCACCATCACAATCGACGGCGGAATCAGGATGCCTAAAGTACCGGCGTTACAGATGATCCCCGCGCCGAACTCCTTCGGGTAACCGGAACGCACCATGCCCGCCACGGCAATCGAGCCCACCGCCGCCACCGTCGCCGGTGACGAACCGGACAGCGCCGCAAACAGCATGCACGCCAGCACCGCGGCAATCGCCAGGCCGCCGCGAATATGCCCGACGCAGGCGTTGGCAAAGTCGATCAGCCGCTGCGCCACGCCGCCAGTGGTCATGAACGCACCGGACAGCAGGAAGAACGGAATCGCCAGGAAGGTGTAGGCGTCAGAGGTTTCAAACAGCTTGATCGCCAGGGAACTCACCGAGTCCTGGCTGAACATCAGGATCGACACCGCGCCGGACAAGCCGAGGGAAATCGCGATCGGCACGCCGAGGAACATGAACACGAACAACAGCAGAAACAGACAGAGCACGGCCATCAGTGACGCTCCTCATGGCTGCCGGCCAACTTGCTGGCCTCACCGGCTTCATCGGCCAGCCCCAACCCGACCTGACGGTGGGTGAAGATGCGGTAGAAAATTTCCAGGTAGCGGATGAACACCATGGCAAAACCGATGGGCACGATCACCACGATGTCGCCGACGTCGATGCCGTATTGGTCGAGGTCTTCGGCGCCGATGTGGGCGGTCATCACGGCGCTCACCCACTTGTAACTGGCGAGCATGAACAGCCCGGCATAGGCCAGGCAGCACAGGCAGGCGAGCATGCCGAGGATGCGCTGCACCGGGCGCTTGGTCAGCTTGACCAGCGCGTCCACCCCCAGGTGGCCAGCGGTGCGCACGCCGTAGGAAATGCCAAAGAAAATCAGCCAGCCGAACATGGCCTTGGTCAGTGCCACGCTCCAGGTCATGTCCTGGGCCCAGGTCATGGTGCCGTCGCCCAGGGCGTTGAAGAAGCCGCTGCTGAACGCCCACTTGTCAGCCAGGGCAAAGAACAGCGTGTAGATGTTGTTGAGCATGACGTAGACGAACGTCACCAGGGTCATGGCGGCCAGCAGGAAAGCGATAAAACCTTCCTCCAGGTGCTCCCAGACGCGCCTTAGCGTTTGCATGGCAAAACCTCGCGTAAAAGAGATGGGTTGTGCAAGGCTCAGGGTGTAAGCCGGAGCTAAATGTGGGAGCGGGCTTGCTCGCGAAAGCGGTGTGTCAGTCACCAGTTCTATCAACTGACAGACTGCATTCGCGAGCAAGCCCGCTCCCACATGGGATCTCGGTACAACCTGGAATCACTGGTTGGAGGCGTCCGCCGCCTTGATCAGGTCAGCGCCGATCTCACCCTCGAACTTCTGCCACACCGGGCGCATGGCTTCGCGCCAGAGTTGGCGTTGCTCGGGGGTCAGCTCGATGATTTCGCTGGTCTTGGCGTCGATGATCTTTTGCTTGGCCGACTGGTTCAGCGCTTCGGCCTGTTTGTTCACCTCGACGGTGACCTCGGCCATGATCTGCTCCAGGGTGGTGCGGATATCCGGTGGCAGGCCGTTCCAGAACTTGGCGTTGGTGATCACCATGTAGTCGATCAAGCCATGGTTGGACTCGGTGAAGTACTTCTGCACTTCGTTGACCTTCTGGCTTTCATAGTTCGACCAGGTGTTCTCGGTGCCATTCACGGTGCCGGTCTGCAAGCCTTGGTACACCTCGGCAAAGCTCATCTTGCGCGGGTTGGCGCGGATCGCCTTGAACTGTTCTTCGAGCACGCTGGACGCCTGCACGCGGAATTTCAGGCCCCGGGCATCCTTGGGTTCATGCAGGGCCTTGTTCGACGACAATTGCTTGAGGCCGTTGTGCCAATAGGCCAGGCCGAGGATGTTCTTGTCCTGCATGGAGGTCAGCAGCGCCTTGCCCTGGGCCGCCTGGAAGCGGTCGACGGCCGCCAGGTCGTTGAACAGGAACGGCAAATCGTAGATCTGCACTTGCTTGGTGTATTGCTCGAACTTGGCCAGGGACGGCGCCAGCATCTGCACATCCCCCAGCAGCAGCGCTTCCATTTCCTTGCCATCGCCGAACAGCGACGAGTTGGGGTACACCTCGACTTTCACTCGGCCCGGCAGGCGTTCTTCCGCCAGCTTTTTGAACAGCAGCGCACCTTGGCCTTTAGGGGTGTTTTCGGCGACGACGTGGGCGAACTTGATGACAATCGGGTCCGCCGCCTGGGCCAGGCCCGCGGCAAACAAGGTGGCGGCGCACAGCAGCGCCCGGGAAAGCTTGAGCATGGGAAATCACCTTCTTATTGTTGTGTTGTAGGGCAAGGTGCCTGATGTGGCGCGTGTAGTGAATTTCGATTTTTTGATACCTGCGTTCGGCCTGGCCGAACACCAATCCAAAGAACAATGGAGATCCCACAGTTTTTGAGTAGGTGGTGTCAGTCAGATCTGGGCGGCCAGCAATCTTTGGGCACGCAGCAACACCGGTGCATCCACCATCTGTCCATCGATCTGGTAGGCGCCTGCCCCGCTGGCGCCGCCTTCCACCACGCGCTTAGCCCAGGCCAGATCCTCGGCACTGGGCGCCAGCGCCTCATGAATCACCGCCACCTGCTTGGGATGAATACACAGCGCCCCGGCGAAGCCCATTTCATAGGCATGCCGGATCGAGCGGCGCAGGCCCTCGGGGTCGTCGATGGCCGGGTGCACGCCGTCCAGCGGCGCCACTAACCCGGCTGCGCGGGAATGTACGATCAGCGCCAGGCGCGCCTGGTCCAGGGCGAACTGGGCGGCCGGCGAATGGCTGCTCAGGTTCAGGTCCAGCGCCAGGTCCAGGCCGCCGAACGACAGGCGTTCCACCTGAGGGGCGTGGGCGATCTCGGCCACGGCCAGCAAGCCCCGTGCACTTTCGATGATCGGCCAGATCACTTTGCCGGTGGCGGCCACCACCGCCACCTGGGCTGCGCTTTCGACCTTCGGCAACAGCACACCCGCCACATTTGGGTGGGCTTTACAGAACGCCACGTCCTCAAAGTGCTCGGCATGTTCCGGCGCGTTGATGCGCACCCAGACCTGGGCCGCCGGGTTGGCGCTGAGAAAGGCCCCGAGATTGTCCCGTGCCTGGCGCTTGAGGGGTTCTTCCACCGCGTCTTCGAAATCCACGATCACCGCATCGGCACCACTGGCCAAGGCTTTGGAAAATCGTTCCGGGCGGCTGCCGGGTACAAACAGCGCAGAGCGCACTAATGGCTTGGGCATCACAGAATTTCCTTGTTATCACAGCCCCCGTAGGAGCCGGCTTGCCGGCGCCTACAAAGGGGATGCGGGTCAGATGACGCCGCGGGTTTTCAGGGTTTCGATGGCGTCGGCGCTGTAACCGAGCCTGTCGAGGATGGCCTGGCTGTGTTGCCCCAGTGCCGGTACGGCGTCCATGCGCGGGGTGAACGCCGCGTTGCGTGCCGGCGGCAGCAGCGAAGGCAACGGCCCGGCCGGGCTATCAACCTCACGCCAGCTGTCGCGGGCCTTGAGCTGCGGGTGCTCCCACACGCCCTGCATGTCGTTGACCCGTGCACTGGCAATCTGCGCCTCCTCCAGGCGCTGGATCACGGCCTCGGCATCGAGCTGCGCAAAGCGGTCGACGATGATCTGGCGCAGCACCTCGCGGTTGGCCGAGCGCTTGAAGTTCGCCGAGAAACGCTCATCCGTCGCCAGTTCCGGCGTGAGCAGCACCTTGTCGCAGAACGCCGCCCACTCGCGTTCATTCTGCAAACCGAGCATCACCGTGCCACCGTCACCGGTAGGAAACGGCCCATAGGGGTAGATCGTCGAATGCGCGGCGCCCGCACGCGGTGGCTGGGGCGCGCCGTCGAACGCGTAGTACATCGGGTAGCCCATCCACTCCACCAGGCTTTCCAGCATGCTCACGTCGATACGACTGCCCTTGCCGGTTTTGCCGCGCAACAGCAAGGCCGAGAGGATGCCGCTGTAGGCGTACATGCCCGCCGAAATGTCGGCGATGGAGCAGCCGGCCTTGGCCATCTGGTCTTCGCCCGGCCCGCCCGTCACCGACAGAAAGCCGCCTTCGCTCTGGATCAGCAGGTCGTAGGCCTTCTTCTTTTCATACGGCCCGCCTTCGCCATAGCCGGAAATGTCGCAGACGATCAACCGTGGAAAACGCTCATGCAGCGCCTCGAACGACAGGCCCATGCGCGCCGCTGCGCCGGGCGCCAGGTTCTGCACCAGCACGTCGGCGTCGGCCAGCAGGGTCTCGAGAATCGCGCCCGCCTCGTCCTGCTTGAGGTCCAGGGTCAGGCTTTCCTTCGAGCGGTTGGTCCACACGAAATGCGAGGCCAGGCCGCGCACGCGCTCGTCGTAGCCCCGGGCAAAATCGCCGGCGCCCGGGCGCTCCACCTTGATCACCCGAGCCCCCAGGTCGGCCAATTGGCGGGTGCAGAATGGCGCGGCAATCGCATGTTCCAGGCTGATGACGGTGATGCCGTCCAGTGGTCGTTGGTTAGTCATGATGATCCCTCAAAGCCAGTGGGCCATGGACGCGGCGTTGCGCAAGTCCCAGACCTTCTCGATCAGGGCATTGGCTTGGGCCGGGGTGCGGGCAGCGCTGAAGTGGATGAGTCGCTGGAATTTGTCCGCCAGCTCTGCCCGGCTCAGGGTGTTGCCCGGGTCGCCCTTGGGCTCGTCGATGGCACCACACAGCGTGCGGCCATCCGTGGTGGTGACGGTGACGCGGCCGAGCCAGCGCTGCGGGTAGGCGCCATCGACTTCGGGGTCCAGGGTCATACTGACCTTGTCGCGAAAGGTAGCGACAGCCGGGTCGTTCAACGCCAGTTCGTGAAACTCAGTGAGGCCCGCCTTGCCATGCACAGCGATCAGGCCGAGCACGGTGCCCATGGAGAACTTGGCCTGGTGCACCGAGGCCGGCACCTTCACGCGGCCCAGCACGTCGATGGCGCCCTGGTGCACATGGGTTTGCACGCGTGCAATCTGTTCAGCGTGCAGGCCTTCGCGTTGCATCAGGCCGAGCAAGGCATCGGCGGCCGGGTGGGTGTGGCGGCACGAGGCGTGGAACTTGAACGAGGTTTCCAACAGCGCCCAACGGCTGCCCAGGTTGGCAGACAGCTTGGCGGGTTCGGCATCGGTGGACATGCCCGCCGCCAAGCCCTGGTCACCTTCGAGGATATTGCGCGCACCGGTCAGCCCGTCGGCCGTCAGGTAAGCGGCCAGCAACCCATCCGCCGCCGCCTTGGCCGTGTGCAGTTGCTTGGAGTCGGCGGCATCGCGCAGGAACTCCCACAGCCCTGCGGCCTGGGTGCCGGCGCTGCCGAGCAGGTTGATGAATTGTTCTTCGTTGAAACCCAGCAGCTTGCCCACGGCCACGGCAGCTGCGAGCGTGCCGACGGTGGCCGTGGTGTGGAAGATGCGGTAATGGGAACGCCCCATGAATTCGCCGATGCGAATGCCCGCTTCATAGCCGGCTACCGATGCCAGCAGCAGGTCGCGGCCGGATTTGCCGAGGTCTTGTGCTGCGGCCAACGCCGCCGGAAACACCACGGTGGCCGGGTGCAGCACCGAGCTGTTGTGCAGGTCGTCCTGCTCCACCAGGTGGGACGACGCACCGTTGACCAGCGCAGCGAAATAGGCGCTGCTGCTGCCGCCACTGACGATCACTTGGGCTGGGCCACTGGCAGGGCCCATCTTCTGCGCATAACGTTCGAACAACGGGATCGGGTGCGCACCTTTACTGGCCAGGGCCGAGGCCAACCAGTCCAGGTACAGGTCTTCGGTGCGCGCCAGCACGGCGTCAGGCAATTGCTCGTAATTCAATGCGGCGAGGAACCGGCACAGCGCTTGGGTATGGCTCATGGTCGGGCCCTCAGAAACTGCGTGGCAGTTCGAGCAGGTGCTCGGCCACGTAGGACAGGATCAGGTTGGTGGAGATCGGCGCCACCTGGTACAGGCGGGTCTCGCGGAATTTGCGCTCCACGTCGTACTCGCAGGCAAACCCGAAGCCGCCGTGGGTTTGCAGGCAGGCGTTGGCCGCTTCCCAGGACGCCTTGGCCGCCAGGTACTTGGCCATATTGGCGCTGGCTCCTGCATTGCGGCCGCTGTCGTATTCCTCGCAGGCACGCCAGCGCATCAGGTCGGCCGCCTCGATTTCGATATGGGCTTCGGCAATTGGGAACTGCACGCCTTGGTTCTGCCCAATGGGCCGGCCAAACACCACGCGGTCGCGGGCATAGGCGCTGGCTTTTTCGATGAACCAGCGGCCGTCACCGATGCATTCGGCAGCGATCAGCGTGCGCTCGGCATTGAGGCCGTCAAGGATGTACTTGAAGCCCTTGCCCTCCTCGCCAATCAGGCTGTCGGCGGGCAGCTCCAGGTTGTCGAAGAACAGCTCGTTGGTTTCATGGTTGACCATGTTGGCGATGGGTTGCACGGTGAGGCCGTTGCCGATGGCCTCGCGCAGGTCCACCAGGAAGATCGACATGCCTTCGGACTTTTTCTTCACCTCGGCCAACGGCGTGGTGCGCGCCAGCAGGATCATCAGGTCGGAATGCTGGATGCGTGAGATCCACACCTTCTGGCCATTGATCACGTACTTGTCGCCGCGCTTGATCGCGGTGGTCTTGATCTTGGTGGTGTCGGTGCCGGTGGTGGGCTCGGTGACGCCCATCGACTGCAGGCGCAGTTCGCCGCTGGCCAGCTTGGGCAGGTAGAAGCTTTTTTGCGCTTCGCTGCCATGACGCAACAGGGTGAACATGTTGTACATCTGGCCATGCACGGTGCCGGAGTTGCCGCCGCAACGGTTGACCTCTTCAAGGATCACCGAGGCTTCGGCCAGGCCCAGGCCGGAACCGCCGTACGCTTCGGGGATCATCGCCGACAGCCAGCCGGCGTCGGTCAGGGCCTTGACGAAGGCTTCCGGGAAGCCTTTTTCTTCATCGATCTTGCGCCAGTAGGCGGCATCGAATTCGGCGCACAAGGCGCGCACGCCTTCGCGGATGGCGTTGAGTTCTTCATTGTCATGGGGGTTCATTAACGGCTCTCCGCCTGTTGTTCTTTGATTATTCGAAATGCACGTGTGCGGTCTGCGCCAGGCCATCGCCGTTACCGGCCCACAGCTCGGCAACGCCGGTTTCAGTGAGGCGCCCGCCCACTTCAAAGGCCTGCGGCGCGATCAGTGGGCGCACACCGCGATAGGCGAAACGGCGCAAGGTCTTGTCGGGGTGGGCACGGCAGAAGGCACGCAGGTTCAAGGTGGCGATCAGCGGCCCGTGCACCACCAGCCCGGCGTAGCCTTCCGTGCCGGTGACATAGGGGTAGTCGTAGTGAATGCGGTGGCCGTTGAAGGTCACGGCGCTGTAGCGAAACAGCAAGGTGGGGGTGGGCTCGACGGCTTCGCGCCATTCGCCGGCCGCCAGCGCCTCACCGCTGCCCTGCTTGGGTGGCGTGGGCTCGCGGTAGACGATGTCCTGTTCTTCGCGGATGGCCAGGCGACCTTGCTGGGAGTAGTCGTGGCGCACGGTGACGAACAACAGCGAACCGCTGCGACCGGCCTTTTCTTCGACCTGGGTGATGGTGGATACGCGGGTGGCCGCTTCACCGGCACGCAGGGGGTGCAGGAATTCGAGGCGCCCACCGGCCCACATACGGTTGCGGTTGTCAGCCGGCGGCAGGAAGCCGCCTCGGGCCGGATGGCCGTCGCTGCCCAGCGCCGCTTCTGGCACCGGGTCCTGGAAAAAACACCACTGCCACAGCGGGGGCACGGGCGCACCATCTTCAGGCACTGGCTCACCGAACGTGGCGGCAATGCGTTTGAGCAGGTTATGGCTCAAATGGTCGTGGGCGGTTTCGCTTCGGCCGATCCAGTCTGTGGCGCTCATCAGGTGCAGGTCCTCTGGCAGTGGGTGTCTGCCCCGGATCATGCAAGCGCGTGCCCGTTCTGAGAATTTGCATTTCAATAAACCAGCGTTCGGTTATGCTGAACGCCACTCTTATGTACGAGGCGATTCCCTGTGGGAGCGGGCTTGCTCGCGAAAGCGGTTTGCCCGATACACATTCATTGACTGAGACACCGCCTTCGCGAGCAAGCCCGCTCCCACAATGAGATCTCCATTGTGATGAGAGTCATGTTCAACCTGGAGCCGCCATGCACTTCGATCTTGCTGACCTGCGCCTGTTTATCCATATCGCCGAATCCCCCAGCCTCACCCAGGGCGCCAAGCGGGCGTTTCTTTCACCGGCCGCCGCGAGTGCGCGGATCAAGGCGTTGGAAGGCCAGTTGGACACGCGCCTGCTCTACCGTGACAGCCGGGGCGTGGAGATCACCCCGGCCGGCGAGCGGCTGCTGCACCATGCGCGGTTGATCATGCGCCAGGTGGATTACCTCAAAAGCGAGTTCACCCAGTACGGCGTGGATTCGGCCGGGCACATCCGCATCTTCGCCAACACCACGGCCGTCACCGAGTTCCTGCCGGAAGTGCTGGCGGGTTTCTTGTCCAAGCGCCCCGGGGTGACAGTAGACCTGCAAGAGCGACTGTCCCGGGATATCGTGCGCGGCGTGCTGGACGGCACCAGCGACATGGGCATCATCGCCGGCCCCGTGGAAGCGGCAGGTTTGCAGGTGCTGCATTTCAGCACCGACGAACTGGTGCTGATGGTACCCGTGGATCATCCCTTGGCTGGCCACGCCAAAGTCACCCTGGAACAGACCCTCGCCTACCAGCACATCGGCCTGCATGAAGGCAGCACGCTGTTGAGCTTTTTGCGTGAACACGTGGAGCGCATCGGCAAGCATTTGTCGTTGCGTATCCAGGTGTCGAGCTTCGAGGCGATCTGCCGGATGGTCGAGGCCGGTGTAGGCATCGGGATCATTCCGGAGTCTGCCGCCGTGCGGCACAGCCGGACCATGCAACTGGTGGCGGTCAAGCTGGATGAGCCCTGGGCGATTCGCGAGCGCAGCATCCTGGTGCGCGAGCTGGAAGCCTTGCCGGGGACGATCCGCGCGTTGATCGCCACCTTGATGCCCGAGAGCGCCTAAGCTCAACAGTCACCTTGCCAAAGGAGACAGCCATGCATTTAGAAGGATCCTGCCATTGCGGCGCCGTGACGTTCAGCCTCACCAGCGCCCACCCCTACCCTTACCAGCGTTGCTATTGCTCGATCTGTCGCAAGACCGGGGGCGGTGGCGGCTACGCGATCAACCTGGGCGGCGACGCCTCAAGCCTTAAAGTACGCGGGCGAAAATACATTTCGATCTACCACGCCAAGCTCAAGCCGGACGGCGCCAGCCGCGCCCATGCGAGCACGGCCGAGCGACACTTCTGCTCGCAGTGCGCCAGTGCCTTGTGGTTGTTCAGCCCCGAGTGGCCGGAGCTGATCCACCCGTTTGCCTCGGCCATCGACACGCCGTTGCCGGTGCCGCCGGAGCACACCCACTTGATGCTGGGCTCCAAGGCACCCTGGGTTGAAGTGAGCGTGCGCAAGGGCGACCTGCAGTTCGACGAATACCCCGAGGAATCCATCGCCCAGTGGCATGCGCGATTGGGATTGGCCCGTTAACAGTCTTTGACAGTTTCCCGACAAAGCTCTCAAAGATTGTGGGCGGGCACGGCCCTAGCATTCGAGCATCCACATCACCATCCGGGTGCTCTTCATGTTTCGCACATTGCGCGGTATTCCACTGCTGGGTTGCCTGCTGGGCAGTATCGGGTGCCATGGGCAACCGCCTGCCCCGCCGCCGATTCCCAAGGGTGACTACAGCGCGATCATCCGTTACCTGCAAACCCGCATTCCCCGGGACATGGTCCGGGAGAATGTGCCCGGTCTGTCCATTGCCCTGGTCAATGGCCAGGAGCTGATCTGGGCCCGTGGCTTTGGCCTGGCTGACAAAAGCCAGGGTGTACCGGTCACGCCCAATACGGCCTTTCGCGCCGGGGGCATCTCCAAGCTGCTGACCGCCACGGCGGCCCTGCAACTGGTGGAACAGCAACGCCTGGCGTTGGATGCGCCGATCCAGCAGACCTTGCGCGAGTTTTACGTGCGTTCGCGCTTTCACACCGACCAGGCTGCCGCTGACCGCGATATCACCCTGCGCCGTTTGCTCAGCCACCAATCCGGTTTGCCCAGCGAACACCTGCGTGACCTGCGCAGCAGCTTTGCGATGGGGCAGATGCCGGCACGCATATCAGGGGTGTGGCTGAGCAGCCCGCCCGGCTCCCAGGTGGCCTATTCCAACCTCGGTTACTCGTTGGTCGGCGCCGCCATCGAGCGCAGCAGCGGCAAAAGCTTTGAGGCCCAATTGCAAAACAGCCTGCTCAAGCCGCTGGAGATGAAGCAGTCGAGTTTTGTCGGCACCCGCGCCGAACTCGACTATCGCGCGTTGGGTTACGAGGATGGCGTCGCCAGTACCGACGCCCAAGTGCGCGACCTCGCTGCGGGCGGTTTGTGGACCAGTCCCAAAGACCTCGCTCACTACGTGCAGATGCTGTTCGCCCAAGGCACCTACAAAGGCAGCGCCGTGCTGAGCCGCGCCTCGATCGACGACATGTTCACCCAGCAAAACACCGGCAATGCCCTGGACTTCGATTGCCAGATAGGCCTGGCCTGGTTCCTCGCGCCTTGCGGTGACGAGCCTATTGGCGCAGGCGTACGCACCTACCAGCACAGCGGCGGTGGTGATGACTTTGCCGCGCAACTGACCCTGCTGCCCGACCAGCAACTGGCCGTGATCATCATGGCCAACGACAGCAACGCTGAGGACATGGTGGTGTCGTTGTCCACCGATGCCCTGCGCCTGATGCTGCAGGCACAAACCGGCGAACCGGTGTGCGCCGACGACTGCCAGGCGCCCACCCACGGCCTCAAGCTGCGCCATGTGCCGGCCGCCGTCGACCGCAAGCGCCTGGCCGGGTTTTATGCGACGGCTTGGGGGGTGTTCCGGATCAAGGATGAGCCTGATCGCTTGACCGGCGAGTTGGCCGGGTACGATTTCGAACTGCTGCGTGACGATCACGGTTGGCTGCGTGCGCAGAAGAAAATCCTCGGCTTCTGGCTCAAGGACCTCGGCGAACTGGGCCGCGTGCAGCTGGATGTGGTGACGGTACAGGGCCGCCAGATGCTTACCGCCCGCAGCCACGGCCAGCGCATTGCCATTGGCGAACGCATCGACCCGCCGCCCCTGCCCCTGGCCTGGGCCGACACCATCGGCACCTATCAAGTGCTCAATACCCATGAGCCCGACGCGCCCTTGAGCGGGATCAGCGTGCGCCTGGAAGAAGGTTTCCTGGTGATTCGCGGCCAACTGCATGACGAGCCACTGACCGACTACATCCTGCTCCCCGTCGACAACGCCCACGCGGTATTGGCCGGGAACGGCTATGGCCTGGGCGACACCGTGAGCCGCCAGGTCAACGGCTTGAGCGCTTCGGGCTACTCCTTCAAACGCACGCACTCCCCCAATAACCCTCTGATTTTCTGATACGGAAGACCACCCTGATGCGCTCAAGAAACCTTTGCCTGTCGATGACCTCGCTGTGCCTGCTTGCGGGCGCCAACACGGCATTCGCCGACGACTGGGAATACAGCCTCAAGGCGGGCGTGGCTAATGCGCCGCGCTACAGCGGCAGCGATGAACGCATGACCGCGCCAGTGCTGGGCGGCAAAGTCGTCAGCCCCTGGGGCATCTTCCTCGACACCGACAAAGGCCTGGGTTGGGGTTATGAAGGGAATGCCCTGAGCTTCAGCGCCTACGTGGGCGCCAGCGGTTCACGCAAAGATAAAAATGACAGCCTGCACGCAGGCTCCAAACGCCTCGAGGGCATGGGCGAGATCAAGTCACGCCCGCAGTTGGGCGTCAGTGCCAGCTACAACCTGGGCGGCGTGATCGCGGGGGCGACCCTGGAGCATGCGTTCAAGGAAAACGATCACAAGGACATCGGCAAGGCCTATACCCACCTGGAGCTGAGCCTGGGTACCAACCTGTATGAAGGCCGCTATGGTTCAGTCGATGCTGGCCTGAGCAGCCACTTCGGCGACCGTGAGTACTTGCAGACCTGGTACGGCGTGACCACCGGCCAGGCCGCGCAAAGCCGCTTCAAGGCCTACAAGGCTGGCGCGGGCAACATCAGCAACGGCATGAACCTGACCTGGAGCGTGCCAATCAGCGAACACACCCAGTTCTCGACCTTGCTGGACGTGCAGTACCTGGCAGATGAAGCGGGCAAGAGCCCGATTGTGGAGCGACGGTTGCAGACGTCGGTGATGGGGATGGTCGAGTACACCTTCTGACCTGATAGGTGGGAGCGGGCTTGCTCGCGAAGGCGGTGTGTCAGGCAAAGATACTTCGACTGATCGGCCGCATTCGCGAGCAAGCCCGCCCCACATTAGAACGTCTACACATTCACTCGGCATACGCCCAGGTCATGCGGAACGATGCCCCGCCCCACTCCGAATCCATCACTTCCACCTGCCCGCCGTGCCACTGGCTGACACGCTGCACCAGCGCCAGGCCCAGGCCGAAGCCGCCGGTGCGGCGGTCGCGGCTGGCGTCCAGGCGCATGAAAGGTTCGAAGATCTTGGCCCGGCCGTCCAGCGGTACGCCCGGGCCATCGTCGTTGACCCGCACTTCGTAGCCGCTGCCGAACTTGACCAGCGACACCTCCACGCGGCGCTCGGCATAGCGGATGGCATTGCGCAGCAGGTTGATCACCGCACGGGCCATGAAGCGCGGCTCGATCTGGATGAAATCCACCTCGCAGGTGCGTAACGACAACTGCACACCGGCCGCCTCGGCCTCCAGCGCCACGCTGCCGATCACGCTGTCGAGCCAGCTGTGGGCCTCGATACTTTCGCGGGTGACTTGGGTGGCGCCGCGCTCCAGGCTGGCGTAGGTCAACAGTTCCGAGACCATTTCCTCCAGCTCGCCGAGGTCGGCATACATATCGGAAATCAGCTCGCGGCTCTGGCGCGGGTCGGCCTGTTGCTTGAGCTGGTCCAGCTCGAACGACAACCGCGCAATCGGCGTGCGCAGCTCGTGGGACACGGCGTTGGTCAGCTCACGCTGGTTGGCGATCAGGCTTTCAATGCGCTCGGCCATCTGGTTGAAGTGCCCGGCCAGTTCGCGCACGGTGGAGCGGCGCGGCAGCAGGATGCGTGAACCCAGGTCGTTATCGCCAAACCGCTGCGCGGCCAGGCGGATATGCTCCAGGTCGCGCCAATGGGGGCGTACCCAGAAATACAACACGATCGCCAGGCTCACCCCGAGGAAGCTATAGGCCCAGAGGTACAACCACTTGGGTTCTTCCGGCAACTTGATGTCCAGCAGTTGCGGGCCACCGTCGATATTGGTGATGAACTCCATGAAGTCGCCACGCACCACCAACTGGCCGTCGGCAAGCAGCTTTTGCTCGCGCTCGTTGAGGGCCATGGCATCGCGTTCCACCAGCTTGAGGTGCAAGCCGTAATGGGGTTGCAGCTCGGCCAGGCGCGCCTCGCGGGCCGCGCCCTGCACCGAGCGCAGTTGCTCCACCACGCCATAAGCCGGGCCGCGCAGCGCTTCGCGGTTATAGACTTCGTTGGCTTCGGGCAGCAGCTCGTCGAAGGTGTAGTTGACCAGCCAGATCGCCCCGGCCAACCCCAGCGCGAGGATGACGTACAGGCGCAAAAACAGCCGTAGCATCTAGGCCTCCCACGCAAACGGATTGAACAGGTAGCCCTTGCCCCAGATGGTCTTGATGCACACCGGTTCCCGTGGGTTGTCGTTGAGCTTGCCGCGCAGCTTGCTGATGTAAACGTCGACGCTGCGGTTGAGGCCGTCGAAGGCGATGCCACGCATGCGGTTGAGGATGTCGTCGCGCGACAGGATGGTGCCGGAGTGGCTGGCTAGCAACCACAGCAGCTCGAACTCCATGGTGGTGAGGTCGACCTTCTCGTCGCCCAGGCTGACCACCCGGCAGCTGCGGTCAATCGACAAACGGCCGAACTCCAGGAAGCCGCGCACGGTGGGCTCGGGCACTTGGCGGCGCTGCAAGGCACGTAAACGGGCGAGCAGCACGGGTGGCTTGATGGGTTTGATCACATAGTCGTCGGCACCGGACTCCAGGCCCAGGATGTGGTCCAGGTCATCTTCCTTGGCGGTGAGGATCACGATGGGCGTGTCGGACACATTGCGGATTTCGCGGCACACGTGCAGGCCGCTCTGGCCCGGCAACATCAAGTCGAGCACGACGATTTTCGGCTTGAAATCGAGAAACGCTGCCAAGGCTTCATCGCCCCGGTGCACCACACGCACCTCGAAACCGTGTTGCGACAGAAAGTGCGCGATCAGCCCCGCCAGCTTTTCATCGTCCTCGACGAGCAGAACCTTGCCCAGACCCAGGTTTTCCATAAATTCTCAGTGTGGATGCGCGAATTGAAGTGTGCGCATTATAGGTGGCAAGCCGGTGCACAGAAGCGGTTGGCCATTACGCGCCGACGAAGCTTCATGCTTTTAAGAGTTTTTAACAAATACCCCGCACTCTTTAACGCCATTCACAGGGAGTTGTATGCGCAAGGATTACCAGGCGTTCTTTGTTTCGCTGTTTTTGTCGCGACTGGCAGACCAGATTCTGCTGTTTATCGTGCCGTTGATCGTGTTCCAGAGTACCGGGAGCGTTTCCTGGGCCGGCCTGGCATTTTTTGTCGAGTCACTGCCGCGCTACCTGGCATTTCCGGTGTGCGGGGCATTGTGCGACAAGTACCCGCCCGCGCGCATCCTGCATATCAGCCAGGTGTATCGGGCACTGGCCTGCGTGATGGCGGTGACGCTGTACGGCCTGTTCGAGGGTATCCACTGGATCGTGCTGCTCTCGGCGCTGTGCGGGGTGTTGACCACCCAGGGCATCATGGCCCGAGAAGTGCTGATGCCCCATGTATTCTCGCAATACAGCTATGCCAAGACCCTGTCCTACTCGCAAATCGCCGACCAGAGCGGGCTGGTGCTGGGCCCGCTGGTGGCGGCGCTGATGCTGGAGGTGTGGCCTTGGCACCTCGTGGTACTGGGGGTGGCCGGGTTGTTTGTGATGGCCGACGTGGCGATGCGCGTGTGGCAACGCAACAGCACGGTGAACCTGCAAGTCTTTGTGCAGCATCGGGATATCTGGCTGCAGCCGCTGCGCACGGCGCTGGGGCATATCCGCAACCTGGCGGAGTTGAAACGCGTGATCACCCTGGCGGTGGGCGTGAACCTGATCATCGGCGTGACCCTGGCGACTTCGGCGGCGATGGTCACCGGCCAGTTTGGCGCGGGCAAGGATGGCTATGCCGTGCTGCAGGCGGCCGGTGCCGGGGTAACCATCGCCATCCTGTTTTACCTGGCGCGCGCCACATTGCCCCTGAAGGTGCTGGGCGGCCTGTCGTATTCGATGATTGCCGTGGGCGCGCTGATCATGGCGATCAGCCCCAATCTCTGGGCCTACACCCTGGGGTTCCTGCTGGTGACCGGCTTCGACAAGATGTTCAACGTGTACATGCGCAGCACCCGGCAACGGGTGATCCCGGTGCAGGATTTTGGCAAGACGGTGGGCGTGATCACCCTGTTCAACAACCTGGCCCAGCCATTGGCCGGTTTGCTGATTGCCGTGTTGGCGGCGCCCCTGGGCACGCAGACGGTGATCCTGCTGCTGACCGGAATCACCGCGCTGATCGGCGTGGCCGTGGCGTCAGGCTGGCACGCCACTGTGAAAGCGGAACTCGACGTCGGGTGACTCGATCAGCTCCTGCTCGGCCGCCCTCACCCGCTCGATCACTTGGGCGACATCCTTGGCGTCACCGTACTGGTAGGCCAGTTTCAGGTAGCCCTGGAAGTGCCGGGCTTCGCTTTTCAGCAAGCCGAAGTAGAACTTGCCGAGTTCTTCGTCCAAATGCGGCACCAGTGCTTCGAAACGCTCGCAACTGCGCGCTTCGATGAACGCGCCTACCACCAGCGTGTCCACCAATTTGACCGGTTCATGGGTGCGCACCACTTTGCGCAAACCCGAGGCATAACGCCCGGCATTCAGTTGGCGCAGCTCGATTTTGCGTTTTTTCATCAGGCGCATGACTTGTTCGTGGTGCACCAGTTCTTCCCGGGCAAGGCGCGACATCATGTTGATCAGGTCGACATGGCTGTAGTACTTGGCAATCAGGCTCAGGGCGGTGCTGGCCGCTTTGAATTCGCAGTTCTTGTGGTCGATCAGCAGGGTTTCCTGATCGGCCAGTGCGGCCTGGACCCAGGCGTCGGGGGTGCGGCAGCCGAGGAATTCGTGGATTTCGGGCAGGTTCATCGGGCTCACGGGCAAAAGGATCACAAAAGGGCACCGATTATACCGACCACGCCGCAGACCACCAGCCACCGCCCTTGATGTGCATCAACATGACGGCAGCGTGGCAGCAACTATAGTTGTTGCACGCCCACCCTCTTCTTGGAGTTCCCGACCATGCAAGCCATCCGCAGCCTCCTGGTGGTCATCGAGCCCGAGCATTCGGAAAGCCTGGCCCTCAAGCGTGCCAAGCTGATCGCCGGGGTCACCGGCGCGCACTTGCATTTACTGGTGTGCGACAAGAAACACGAGCACTCGGCGCTGCTAAGCCTGCTCAAGGCCGGTTTGCAGGAGGACGGCTACAGCGTCACCACCGAGCAGGCCTGGAATGACAGCCTGCATGAAACCATCATCGATGTGCAGCAGGCCGAGGGCTGCGGGCTGGTGATCAAGCAGCACTTCCCTGACAGCGCGCTGAAAAAGGCCCTGCTGACGCCTGCGGATTGGAAGTTGCTGCGTTATTGCCCGACTGCGGTGCTGTTGGTCAAGACCGCCACACCGTGGGCGGGCCGGGTGATCCTGGCGGCCATCGACGTGGGCAACAACGACGGTGAACACCGCTCACTGCATAATTCGATCATCGATCACGGTTTCGATATCGCGCATTTGGCCAAGGCGCAGCTGCATGTGATCAGCGCCCACCCGTCGCCGATGCTGTCAGCGGCCGACCCGACCTTCCAGCTCAAGGAAACCATCGAGGCGCGTTATCGCGAGCAATGCAGGGCGTTTCAGGCGGAGTTCGATGTGGATGACAAACATCTGCATATCGAGGAAGGGCCGGCGGACGTGTTGATACCGCATCTCGCCCACACGCTGCAGGCGGCGGTCACTATCATCGGCACCGTGGGCCGCACGGGTATTTCCGGGGCATTGATCGGCAACACCGCAGAGGTCGTGCTGGATACGCTGGAAAGCGATGTGTTGGTGCTCAAGCCGCAGGAGTTGATGGATCATCTGGAAGAACTGGCCAGCAAGCCCTGACACTGCCCTTTCAAACCGTGAAGCTCTCACAGGTGTTTCGTGTGGTGTCAGGTGGAAAATACATCCTTGAGAAACCCGGGGGCGATGTAGCGCTGGTAATGCGCCTCGGAGAGGATGAAGAACTCTCGATCAATGGCATCGCGCAAATCCGGCAACGTCCACCCGCGAAACTCCGGCAATAGCACCATGCCATAGGCCTCCAGGTTGGAAATCACCCGCGCGCCCCGGGCGATCAACTGGTAGGCCCAGCAGTACTCGGACTGGTGCGGCACAAAGCGGATCTTGCGTTGCTCCAACTGCCCGCGCAGGGCCTTGGGGTCGAACACCTCCAGTTTGCCGGCCATCACCTGCACCAGCAGTTGCTCCAGGCGCAGCCAGACCGCTCGTTTTTCTTCCTCGTTATAGCCATTCCACTGGATCACCTCGTGATGGAAGCGCTTGCAGCCACGGCACACCAGATCGCCGTAAACCGTGGAGCACAGGCCGACGCAGGGGGTCTTGATGGTTTGGTTGGACATGGGCAACAACACGCCGATCAGCGAAACAATGCGCCATGTTAGCCCTTTGTCTAACGGCTATCACCCCGCAAACTTGGTTAGGCAACTTACCTTTAGAAATTTTTTGCCGTAGAATCATCCGGCCTTGTAAGGCGCCAATAGTCCATTGGAAGCTGTTTTCAAAGCGTCACGAGCACAGTCGTTCCTTCAGAGCGGTGTTGGCGACGGTTATTTACGCGGTAAATAGCCAGCGCCAACCCTCATCAGCTCCGCTCTGCAGGCGTAAAACTTTGAAAGCAGCTTCTGTGAGGAATGCCGGCAGCGCTGGCTTTGCGGCCCAAAAAGCCCCCGAGCGCATGCGTGCCGTTCATTTCTGGATGAGCGTCCCGTGGGACCACTGATGAGGGTAATAACTGTGCTTGAAGCCTACCGCAAACATATCGAAGAGCGTGCAGCACTGGGTATCGTTCCCCAGCCGCTTAACGCCGAACAAACCGCAGGCCTGGTCGAGCTGCTGAAAAATCCTCCGGCTGGCGAAGAAGAATTCCTCGTTGACCTGATCACCAACCGCATTCCACCAGGTGTTGACGAAGCTGCCTACGTCAAGGCCGGTTTCCTGTCTGCCCTGGCCAAGGGCGAAGCCACTTCCCCCCTGATCAGCAAACAGCGCGCCGTTGAACTGCTTGGCACCATGCAAGGCGGCTACAACATCGTGACCCTGGTCGAGCTGCTGGACGACGCCACCCTGGCTCCTGTCGCCGCCGCCCAACTCAAGCACACCCTGCTGATGTTCGATGCGTTCCACGACGTGGCTGAAAAAGCCCGTAACGGCAACGAACACGCCAAAGCCGTGATCCAGTCCTGGGCTGACGGCGAGTGGTTCCGCAACCGCCCTACCCTGGCCGACAAGATCAGCCTGCGCGTCTTCAAGGTCACCGGCGAAACCAACACCGACGACCTGTCCCCTGCGCCTGACGCCTGGTCCCGCCCGGACATCCCGCTGCACGCCCTGGCCATGCTGAAAATGGCGCGCGAAGGCATCGTGCCGGACGAGCAAGGCAAGACCGGCCCGATGAAGCAGATCGAAGAAATGCGCGGCCAAGGCTTCCCGATCGCCTACGTGGGCGACGTGGTCGGTACCGGTTCGTCGCGTAAATCGGCCACCAACTCCGTGCTGTGGTTCTTCGGCGACGACGTGCCATACGTGCCGAACAAGCGCGCCGGCGGCTTCTGCTTCGGCAGCAAGATCGCTCCAATCTTCTACAACACCATGGAAGATGCGGGCGCACTGCCAATCGAATTCGACGTTACCAACATGAACATGGGCGACGTGATCGACCTGTACCCGCATGCTGGCAAAGTCTGCAAACACGGCACCGACGAAGTCATCACCACCTTCGAAATGAAGACCCCGGTGCTGTTGGACGAAGTCCGTGCCGGCGGCCGTATCCCGCTGATCATCGGTCGCGGCCTGACCGACAAGGCACGTGCCGAACTGGGCCTGGGCCCAACCGACCTGTTCAAGCTGCCTGAAGCACCTGTCGACACTGGCAAGGGCTACACCCTGGCACAGAAAATGGTGGGCAAGGCGTGCGGCCTGCCGGAAGGCAAAGGCGTTCGTCCTGGCACCTACTGCGAGCCGAAGATGACCACCGTGGGTTCCCAGGACACCACCGGTCCGATGACCCGTGACGAACTGAAAGACTTGGCGTGCCTGGGCTTCTCGACCGACCTGGTGATGCAGTCCTTCTGCCACACCGCGGCCTATCCAAAGCCGATCGACGTGACCACCCACCACACCCTGCCTGACTTCATCATGACCCGTGGCGGTGTATCGCTGCGTCCAGGCGACGGCATCATCCACAGCTGGCTGAACCGCATGCTGCTGCCGGACACCGTGGGTACCGGTGGTGACTCCCACACCCGTTTCCCGATGGGCATCTCGTTCCCGGCCGGTTCTGGCCTGGTCGCGTTCGCCGCAGCCACTGGCGTGATGCCACTGGACATGCCGGAATCGATCCTGGTGCGCTTCAAAGGCAAGATGAAACCTGGCATCACCCTGCGTGACCTGGTTCATGCCATTCCTTACTACGCGATCCAGTCGGGCCTGCTGACCGTAGAGAAGAAAGGCAAGAAGAACGCCTTCTCCGGCCGCATCCTGGAGATCGAAGGCCTGAACGACCTGACGCTGGAGCAAGCGTTCGAACTGTCCGACGCCTCGGCGGAACGTTCGGCTGCCGGTTGCACCATCAAGCTGTCCAAAGAGTCCATCACCGAGTACCTGAACTCCAACATCACCCTGCTGCGCTGGATGATCGGTGAAGGCTACGGTGATGCACGTACCCTGGAACGTCGTGCTCAAGCGATGGAAGCCTGGGTCAAGAACCCTGAGCTGATGGAAGCCGATGCCGACGCGGAATACGCCGAAATCATCGAGATCGACCTGGCGGAAATCAACGAGCCTATCCTCTGCGCACCGAACGACCCGGACGATGCCCGTCTGCTGTCGAGCGTTGCAGGCGAGAAGATCGACGAAGTGTTCATCGGTTCGTGCATGACCAACATCGGTCACTTCCGCGCTGCCGGTAAGCTGCTGGAGCAGGTCAAGGGTCAGCTGCCAACCCGTCTGTGGCTGTCGCCGCCGACCAAGATGGACGCTCACCAACTGACCGAAGAAGGCTACTACGGCATCTACGGCAAGGCTGGCGCGCGCATGGAAATGCCGGGCTGCTCGCTGTGCATGGGTAACCAGGCACGTGTAGAGCCGAACTCGACCGTTGTGTCGACTTCCACCCGTAACTTCCCGAACCGCCTGGGTGACGGCGCGAACGTCTACCTGGCCTCGGCTGAGCTGGCGGCTGTTGCTTCCACTCTGGGTCGCCTGCCGACCGTCGAAGAGTACATGGGCTACGCAGCGAAACTGGACACCATGGCCAGTGACGTCTACCGCTACCTGAACTTCGACCAGATCGCCGAGTTCCGTAAAATCGCAGCAAGCGCCAACATCCCGGTGATTCAAGCCTAAGGTGTGTTGACGTAAAAGGACGCCGCGTATTCCACGATACGCGGCGTTTTTTTATGCCTGGGATTTGGCCAGTTGCACGGCACCATCGACACTCAGGGCGCAGAGCTGAACCTGCGGCGCCTGCGCTTCGGGCAATGCCTGCAACACGTCCATCGCCGGATGCCGCACACGCGCCAGCACCAGGCGCTTGCCCTCCCCGCGCACCTGGGCAAAGAACGCCGCCAGAGCTTCAATACTGGTGCCATCCAGGTCCGGCGACTCTTCCAGGCTCAACACCACTGCGTCCACCGGCGACTGGCGCATCAAGCGCAAGGCGGCGCCGAGGATACGTTCAGCATTGGCGAAGAACAGCGCCTCGCTGGGCCGCACGATCAACACACCGGGCACTGCCACCGCATCGGCGTGGTGCTGGCAGTCGACAAAGTCATGGCTATCGCCCAGGCGGCCCAGCACTTGTATGTCGGCCGACGACATCTGACGCAGCATCAACACCACGCTGATCGCTACCGCCAGCAGCAAACCATCCAGCACGCCCAACACCAGCACCGCCGCCACAGCACAGACCACCAGCAAACGGTCGCGCCGCCACAGGAAATAACGCCCCAGGGGCTGCAGACTCAGGCCCCGCGCCAAGGCATACACGACGATGGCAGCCAGCACAGGCTCCGGGGTCAGCGCCACATACGGCAGCACGGTCAGCACGATCACCAGCACCACCAAGGCCGCGACAATGCCCGACAGACGCGAGCTGGCCCCCGCCGCTTCATTGGCCGAGGTGGCCGAATACCCGGCACCGGCCGGCATGCCGTGAAACAACCCGGACACCAGGTTGGCCGCGCCCAAGGCCAGCAGGTCGCGGTTGGATGACACATGATCGCCGTGTTTAAGCGCAAACGAGCTGATGGAGCCGTACGACTCTGCATACAGGATCATCACCAAGGCAAACGCCAGTTCGCCCAACCGCAGCCAGTCGGCGAACGGCAAATCCGGGAAGTGCCCCAACGCCAGGCGCAGATCGATCAAACCGATCAGGGCAACGCCGTGGGCCTGCAGGTCCAGGTATTGCCCGGCAACGATGCCCAGCAGCACCACCAACAGCCCGCCCGGCAAGCGAGGAATCCGCGCACACACCCACAGCACCAGCAACGCCACCCCGGCCACCGTCGCGGCCGGCCAGTTCCAGCGGGGCAACTGCTCGAGCAATTGCGGCAGGAAGCGGATCAGGTTGTTGTCGGTCAGGTGCACGCCGACCACGCTGGCCAACTGCTTGAGGATGATGGTCAGCGCCAATCCGAAGGCAAAGCCGCGCAACACCGGTTTGGCGATGAACGACGTCACACCCCCCAGCTTGAACAACCCCGCCAGCAGGAACAGCACCGCAGTGATCAGCACCAGGCCGAACGCCAGGGACAGCCTCAACGCCGGATCACCACCGGCCAGGCTGGCCGTAGCCGCCGCCAATACCGCCGCCGAAGACGAGGTGGCCGAAACAATCGCAAAGCGACTGGTGCCGAACAGGCCGTAACACAGCAGCCCTGCAAACAGGGCAATCACCCCAGCCTGGGGTGGCAATGCGGCGATGCTGGAATACGCCACCGCTTCGGGCAGCAACAACCCGGCAATGGACAACCCGGCAAGCAGGTCCTGGATACGGTTGGGTGATGCAACAACAGGGGCATTGGTTTCAGTTTTCAATCGGCCCTACCCATCCCGGCAAATAACGTGCTTCCTGGCTGCGCGCCAGGACCATAGCCTTGGCCAACACCTTGGCACTCGGCTGGCTGACCACATCGCTACCGATACGGGAGCGGAAAAAATCAGCCCAGAGAAACTCGCTGAACGGCGTAGCGTCCTTGGCGTAACCGCCCGCCGTACGCAGCAGGCCCGCCAGGCTGCGATAGGGATCATCCTGCAAGTCGGTAATCTTTCGGGGGATAGCCTCGTAGGAACGACGCAGCCCCCGGGCATCATAAGGGTGAACCCACTGGTTGAACGCCATGACATTCCAGAACGTGCTGCGCTCGACGAACGACAAGTCCTTGAGCATCAGCAACGACACGCTCTTGACCTCTTCCAGCAGCAGGGCCAGGCCAAAGTGGTGGTGATCGGTGATGTAAAAACGCTCGTCCGGCCCCAACACGCAGGGGAACCAGTGTTTATCCAGCGCAGCGGCGCGCTCCTTGCGCTTGAGCTTGGTCCAGGCTTCGCGCTTGGCGGCGACCTCAGCCAGGCCGACAGTGAGTTGCGTGGGGTGCAGCTTTTCCAGCTTGCCGGTGACCAGTTGCGGGCGGGGCCGAGCCATGGACAACTCCAAATAGGAACCTGTAAGCCGACAAGCTTAGCCCTCATTGCAACGCAGGTATCTACAGACACTCCGGCCCCAGCCATTGGCTTTGGCTTTGGCTTTGGCTTTGGCTTTGGCTTTTGATCTTGATCTGAGGCGCCCCGTCAACCACGCTGGCCGAACGCAGGCTTGAATCCGTGGGCAACCCGGCAGGACGCCGGGTTAGCCGTCCTGGGCCAGGGATGGCCCATGACGGCGGCCCACGGATTCAAGCCTTCGTTCGGGCACACCGAGCCTAGGCGAGGTGCCGAGTGGTGGGGCAAAGACCTTTTGGTTACTTTTGGGGCGTTTGCCAAAAGTGGCCCGCCGTAAGGGCGGAACCCTAAGCCGCCGTGACCGCAGCAACGGATATGTACTCCGACCAAAAATCTATAGCGCCCAGCCCACAGTCATCGCAGGCAAGCCAGCTCCCACATTAGAACCGTGTACATCCAATAACACTAAATCGCCTGATAGGCCGCCTTCGCGAGCAAGCCCGCTCCCACAGTTGGAATGTGAGGTGTCAGGTAGGGGTGGGTTGGTTGAGTGGCCGCCATCGCAGGCAAGCCCACACATTAGAACCGTGTACATCCAATAACACTAAATCGCCTGATAGGCCGCCTTCGCGAGCAAGTCGAATCGTCGCACCGCCGCCCCCACCGTTTGAATCGATTGCCCCCGTGCTGCGCGCACAAAAAAGGCCGATTCGCGGTATGCGCGAATCGGCCTGTGTCGTTGCCGCCTGGAATCAGGACAGCAGCGAATAAATCAGCGCGGTGATCGCCACCAAGCCAACGGCCGTGACAAACACGTTGGACGCCTGCCCACGGTACTTGGCCATGGCCGGTACCTTACGGATGGCATACATCGGCATCAGGAACAGAATCGACGCGATAACAGGACCGCCCAGGGTCTCGATCATGCCGAGAATGCTCGGGTTAAGCGTGGCGACAATCCAGCACACCACCAGCATGAAGGCTGCGGTCATGCGGTCCAGCGCCTTGGGTGCCGGGCGGCGCCCCGTCTTGACCACCAGGCCCTTGAGGCCTTCGCTGGCGCCGATGTAGTGGCCCAGGAACGACTTGGCAATCGCCACGAACGCGATCAATGGCGCGGCAAAGGCGATGGTCGGGTTGTCGAAGTGGTTGGCCAGATAGGACAGGATCGACAGGTTCTGCGCTTTCGCTTCGGCCAACTGCGCCGGCGACAGGGTCAGCACGCAGCTGAACACGAAGAACAGCACCATTACGACCATCAATAGATGGGCGCGGGACAGGATCTGCGAGCTGCGCTCATCGGCGTGGGCGCCGTACTGGCGCTTCTGGTCCACCGCGAACGCCGAGATGATCGGCGAGTGGTTGAACGAGAACACCATCACCGGGATGGCCAGCCACAGGGTGTTGAGCAGCGCCGAGGGGGCCGGCACTTCACTTGCAGTGCTGAGGATGCCGCCGGTCCAGTGGGGGATCAGGTACACGGCCAGGAACAGCAAGGCCACGATAAACGGATACACCATCAGGCTCATGGCCTTGACGATCACTTGCTCGCCGCAACGTACCACGGCCAGCAGGCCGAGGATCAGCACAAACGCCAGGATCGCCCGGGGCGGCGGCATGATGTGCAGTTGATGCTCCATGAAGCTGCTGACGGTATTGGTCAGTGCGACGCTGTAGATCAACAGGATCGGGAAGATCGCAAAGAAGTACAGCAGGGTGATCAACGCGCCGGCCTTGATGCCGAAGTGCTCTTCGACCACGTCAGTGATGTCGGAGCCTTCACGGCCGGACAGGACGAAACGGGTCAGGCCACGGTGGGCAAAGAACGTCATCGGGAACGCCAGCACCGCCAGGATCAGCAGCGGCCAGAAGCCCCCCAGGCCGGCGTTGATGGGCAAGAACAAAGTACCGGCGCCAATGGCGGTGCCGAACAGGCCAAGCATCCAGGTGGTGTCCTGGCGGCTCCAGCTTGTGAGGGTTGCAGGTGTCGTCTCATAACGTTGGTCGACGCTATTGGCCTGATCATTCATCCGGTCGGATCTCCGCATTTCCATAGCCGGGACGAGTCAGAAAAACCTGACAGGCAGCGCCCCGACCATAACAGGGGCGCGATTGTCCGGGATTCTCCTGAATAAGCAAAGACTTAGCTGAGGAACGGTTAGGCGGTGCAGACGCTCAAGGGTGGCTAAAAGCGCCAGTTTACGCCGGCTCCAGCGCCGCTGCGGGAATACATTCCCCAACAAATCTATTTTAGATTGCCGGGCATTCCTGTACTTTTTAGCGCAGTGCCCGCCTTTATCCCGAGAACCTCGCCATGCCCCGCGTCTCCCGCAAACAAGCCGAACTCAACCGCGAAATCATCGTCGAGGCCGCCACGCGCCTGTTCCGTGAACGCGGGTTGCATGGCATCAGCCTGTCGGACGTGATGGCCGCCGCCGGCCTGACCCACGGTGGTTTTTACGGGCACTTTGCCTCCAAGGAAGCCCTGGCCACCGAGGCGTGCCAAAAAGCATTTGAACAATCAAACCTCGGCTGGCAAGAAAAGATCAGCGCCAGCGCCGACACGCAGTCGGCCCGCGAAGCGATCCTGCGCCCGTATTTCTCGACCCACCACCGCGACAACCCGGGGGACGGCTGCCCGATCTCGGCCTTCACCCCGGACATGTGCCATGAACCTGCCGACACCGCCTTGCAGCACAGCTTCATCAACGGCGTCGAACAGTCGCTGGACGTCTTCGAGCAACTGCGGGATGACAGTCGCCAGGCCATGCTGGCTGACTACGCGATGATGGTCGGCGCCTTGGTGCTCGCCCGCGCGACTCGGGGCAGCGGCGTATCAGAAGAGTTCCTCGACGCTGCCCGAAACACGCTTTTGCCCGAGAAGAAAACAGACACTTGCGTTGACAGCCACTTACCCGCCACCGCATGATCAGGCCATGAACCTTATCCAGCTGTTCCTCACCCGTACCACCACCACGACCGCTTATGGCGGGTCGTGCGGTGACCGTGGGTGCGTGAACTAGACACACCCCGGAATCACCCCAAGGCCCCGCCAGCAATGGACGGGGCCTTTTTATTGCTCCGTCACCTGGCACCCACAAGGAGCACCACCATGGCTAATGCCCTGCTGATCATTGACATGCAAGTCGGCCTGTACGACGGCCCGCAAAAACCCTTCGAACGAGCGCGCGTACTCGACACCATCAACCTGCTGATTCAGCGCGCCCGCGCCGCCCACGCACCGATCTTCGTCGCCCGCCACACCGGCCCGGCCGGCTCGCCCATCGAAGCGGGCAGCGCGTTCTGGCAGCTGTGGCCTGGCCTTGAGGTCGATGAAGCACGGGATTATCTGTTCAACAAAACCCGCCCCAGCTGCTTCCTGGGCACCGACCTGGCGGAGCGCCTGGCGGCAGCAAACGTCGATGAGTTGGTGATCGTGGGGATGAAAACGCAGTTCTGTGTCGACACCACGTGCCGGGTGGCAGTTGAGCTGGGGTTTTCGGTGGTGTTGCCGGAGGATGGCCATACCTGCATGGACACCCAGGCACTGTCCGCGAAGGCGATCATCGACCATCACAATGCGACGCTGGCGGGAGCATTTGTGAAGCAGGTCAAAGCGGTGGATGTCTGGCGTTCGGCCGTGGCTACCGCCGACTAAAAAGCCGAGGTCTTGCGCAGTTCGCCATTGATGGCGTCCTGCGCTACGTTCAGTTGTTCTACAAGCTCTGCGGTTTCGTGTGCCGTCAATGCCACGACCGGACGATCCCAGTCGAAATTCTTGATGACATTTATCCGGAAACCACCCGAAGCATCAAACTCAGGGTACCACCCCACATCCAGCAGTAGCCCACCGGCAAACTCCACCTGGAGCATATCTTCTTTCAGCAAGTCGGTTTGTTTTGCCACCGCAATGTCCTGCAGCAGTGACAGATCGTCATGGGTGACTGTGCCACCGCTAAAGTTGAACGCGATCAATTTGTTAACCTCATGAGTTCCTGTTCAGAAATCGGGTGGCCATGAATGGCACCTGCACTGAGTTCTACTCGCACCCAGCGGCTGAGTTTTCCATGACTGGCTCCGATGCAATGCTGGCATTCCATCACTTTCCAGGGTTTTCCGTTGGTGGTGGGCACTCCATTTTTAGAGGCCTCTCGTTCCAGCTTTTCAATAGCGATGCCGGGCCGGTATTTGGCCGGGCCGACCACTGTACCGGCGATGACCGTTCTCCAGGGGACAAGCGTTGAGGGGCCGTGTTTGTAACCGTATGGCGTCCATTTGATCTCTTCGGGTGTGGCAGGAACAAGCATCCATGTCGTCTCTGCTGGTGGGAAAGTCGACAAAGTCTGGCTCAGTACACCCACCCTGGACGGACGGTTTTGAAATTCAGACAGGCCTTACGAAAGAAGAAAATTTTCTATCCCAACAAAACGCTCCGTCTTACAAATCACGCATACTGCCCCACTCAAACCCTTCAGGAAGAGCCTTCCGATGTCCACCACAGTTCTGGTCCTGGTTGAAACCATCAACGAATACCTGCAAATCATCGAGAGCAATGACTTTCACGTGATTCTGGCGCCGACGCCTGCCGAACGCGCCCAGGCGATCAAGACCCATGGTGGGCAGATCAAGGCGGTGCTGACCCGTGGCCCACTGGGGTTGTATGCCGAGGAAATCGCCGCCTTGCCGTTGCTGGAGATCATTTGCGTGATCGGCGCCGGTTATGAGCACGTGGACCTGCAAGCCGCGAGCAACCGTGGGATTGTCGTGACCAACGGCGCCGGGGTGAACGCGCCGTCGGTGGCCGACCACGCCATGGCGCTGCTGCTGTCGCTGGTGCGCGGTATCCCTCAGACAGACGCCGCCGTGCGCCGCAGCGAATGGCCCAAGGTGATGCGCCCTTCCTTGGGCGGCAAGCAACTGGGCATCCTCGGCCTGGGTGCGGTAGGCATGGAAATCGCCAAGCGCGCCTCCCTCGGGTTCGGCATGGAGGTGAGTTATCACAACCGCCAGCCCCGCGATGACGTGGACTACACCTATTGCGCAACCGCCGTGGAACTGGCGCGCACCTCGGACTTCCTGATCCTGGCCACCCCCGGGGGTGCAAGCACCCGTCACCTGATCGATCGCCACGCCCTCGACGCCTTGGGGCCCAACGGCTACCTGGTGAACATCGGCCGTGGCAGTGTGGTGGTCACCGCCGACCTGGTGGCGGCACTGGAGCAGCGCCGGATCGGCGGCGCCGCACTGGACGTGTTCGACGATGAGCCCAAGGTGCCCGACGCGCTCAAGAAGCTGAGCAATACCGTGCTCACCTCCCACGTCGCCGGCCTGTCGCCGGAAGCGGCCCATGACACCGTGCAGCGCGTCGCCGACAACCTGGTGGAATACTTCGCCGGCCGCCCGGTACTCACGCCGGTCGCCCTGCCCCCGCCCACTAAATGACCGATCAGGCACGCTGATCATCATCCAACACGCTAACCTATTAAGCCGCCCCGACCTTGTCGCCTGGCGGCTGCGCGCATTAGATTAGGAAATAGTCCGAGGCCTTTAGAATAAGCAGAAGGGATAAGCATGGCGCTTAACGACCAATCGACCCAGATTCGCCCAGGCGAAGAACTTGATGCCAGCCTGATCGATCCCTACCTCAAGGCCCATATCCCGGGCCTGAGCGGCACGCCTAAAATCAGCCAGTTCCCCGGCGGCGCGTCGAACCTGACCTACCTGCTGGAATACCCGGGCCAGGAATTCGTGCTGCGCCGCCCGCCCTTTGGCCACAAGGCCAAGTCAGCCCACGACATGGGCCGCGAATACCGCATTCTCAATCAGCTCAAGGACGGCTTCCCGTATTGCCCCAAAGCCTACGTGCATTGCACCGATGAGTCGTTGATCGGCGCCGAGTTCTATGTGATGGAGCGGGTCAACGGCATCATTTTGCGTTCCGACCTGCCGGCCGAACTGGGCCTGGATGCGGCCAAGACCGAGGCCCTGTGCAAAAGCTTCATCGACAAGTTCGTGGAATTGCATCAGGTGGATTACACCGCCTGCGGCCTGGCCGACCTGGGCAAGCCGGAAGGCTACGTGGAACGTCAGATCCGTGGCTGGAGCGACCGCTACGAGAAAGCCCTGACCCCCGATGCGCCGCGCTGGGAAGCCGTACGCGCCTGGCTCAACGACAAGATGCCGGCCGACCACCCGACCTCCAGCATCGTGCACAACGACTACCGCTTCGATAACGTGATCCTCGACCCGCACAACCCGATGCAGATCATCGGCGTACTCGATTGGGAGTTGACCACCCTCGGCGATCCGCTGATGGACCTGGGCAACACCCTCGCCTACTGGATCGAAGCGGCAGACCCGGCGCCGGTGCAACTGATGCGCCGCCAGCCAAGCAACGCGCCCGGCATGCTCACCCGTCGCCAGTTCGTCGACTATTACGCCGAGCGCTCGGGCATCCAGATCGACAATTTCGACTTCTACTACACCTACGGCCTGTTCCGCCTGGCCGGCATCGTGCAGCAGATCTACTACCGCTTCTTCCATGGCCAGACCCAGGACAAACGCTTTGCGCAGTTCATTCACATGAACACGCTGCTGGAGCAGATGAGCCTGAACGTCATCAGCAAATCGTCCCTTTAAGGAACCGCTATGTCCAAGACCCACCTGTTCGACCTCGACGGCAAGATCGCTTTCGTTTCCGGCGCCAGCCGTGGCATCGGTGAAGCCATCGCTAAATTGCTGGCCCAGCAAGGCGCCCATGTGATCGTGTCCAGCCGCAAACTGGAAGGCTGCCAGCATGTGGCCGATGCGATCATCGCCGACGGCGGCAAAGCCACCGCCGTGGCCTGCCACATCGGTGAAATGGAACAGATCACCCAGGTGTTCGCCGGTATCCGCGAGCAGTTCGGGCGCCTGGATATCCTGGTCAACAATGCGGCCACCAACCCACAGTTCTGCAACGTGCTGGACACCGACCTCGGTGCGTTCCAGAAGACCGTTGACGTGAACATTCGCGGCTACTTCTTCATGTCGGTGGAAGCCGGCAAACTGATGCGCGAGAACGGCGGCGGCAGCATCATCAACGTGGCGTCGATCAACGGAATCTCACCAGGCGTGTTCCAGGGCATTTACTCGGTGACCAAGGCCGCGGTGATCAACATGACCAAGGTGTTCGCCAAGGAGTGCGCGGCGTTCGGCATTCGTTGCAATGCCCTGCTGCCGGGCCTGACCGACACCAAGTTCGCCTCGGCACTGGTCAAGAACGACTCGATCCTGAAGATGGCCCTGGCGCAGATTCCCCTCAAGCGTGTGGCCGACCCCAGCGAAATGGCCGGCGCGGTGTTGTTCCTGGCCAGTGATGCGTCCAGCTACACCACGGGCGTGTCGCTGAATGTGGACGGTGGTTTCTTGTCCTGATAATGCGGGCATCACCCAACTCAATGGTCAGTTAAGGAACCAAGGGGCGGCCAGGCTTTGTAGTGAGCGGGCTTGCCCCGCGCCGGGTGGCGCAGCCGCCCCAAACCAGACAACGGAGTTCTGTCTGGAAGAGCGCGGCGACTGAATTAGGGCGGCTGCGCCACCCGGCGCGGGGTAAGCCCGCTCACTACTCGGAATGAGGGCAAGCCCGCGCCCACATTTTTGATCGGCGGTGTACTCATGTGTTTGGCGGTTGTTGCCGAAAACTCACCGCGAGGCGGTTCCAGCCACTGATGCTGGACACCGCCATGGTCAGATCGACCAGTTCCTGCTCGCTGAATTCTGCGCGCACCGCCGCGTAGAGTTCATCCGAAACGCTTGAGGTCGGGAGCATTGCCACCGACTCGCACCAGGCCAACGCGGCCTTCTCCCGCCCGTTGAAAAACGGCGAATCGCGCCATACGCACAGCGCGAACAAACGGCGCTCGCTCTCCCCCCGTTGACGCGCAGCCATTGAGTGCATGTCCGTGCAAAACCCGCAGTGGTTGAGCTGCGAGACGCGGATCTTGATCAGTTCCAGCAACGGTTTCTCGATGGACAGCCCGAAGGTGGCGGCTTCCAGCATCAACATGCCCTTGAGCGCTTGCGGTGAGGCGGTGTAGTAATCCAGGCGGGGTTCCATGGGCGGTTCTCGTGCGGCCGGTGCGATGACAACCCAGCCTAAAGCCCTGGTGGCACCAGCCCTATAGCCAATCGACCGGATTATCGAGAGACCATTTTGAGGGCGCTGCGCGAGCGAGTAACCTTGGGGCAGATTCAGCGCCTCAGGATAAAACATGGAACTGCACGTGGTGATCAACGGCCGCAAGGACCTGGCCGAACAGTTGTACCAGCAACTGCGTGAAGCCATTGGCTCCGGGCGTCTGGCCGCAGGTGCGCAATTGCCCCCCAGCCGCCTGCTGGCCGAGCAACTGGGCGTGTCGCGCAAGACCGTCTCCGATACCTACGCCACCCTCACCTACGAAGGCCTGCTGGTGGGCAAGACCGGCCGAGGCACCTTCGTCAATGCCCATGCGCCCCAGGCCGAACGCGTGCAAACCGCGACCGACCTGGCGTGCGCCGCCAACCTGGGCAAATGGGCGGCGCTGCCCTCGCCCATGCGTCACCCCACCCGTGACAGCACGCTGCGCTACGAATTTATCGGCGGCGCCACCAGCCGCAACCAGTTCCCCCAGGATGAATGGCGTCGTTGCACCCAGGACGCCTTGCGCCGTATCGCCCAGAACAGCGGTTTCTACAGCCAGCCCGAAGGTTTGCCGGCGCTGCGCGAAGCCATTGCCGGGCATATCGCGTTTTCTCGTGGGGTCAAATGCCGCGCCGACAACATCGTGGTCACCAACGGCGCCCAGCAAGCCCTGGACCTGATCGCCCGCGTGGTGTTGGCACCGGGTACGCTTGTCGCCATGGAAGACCCCGGCTACAGCCCGGCGCGCCAGTTGTTCATGGCGATGGGCGCGCAGGTGGCCAGCGTCCCGGTGGATGAACAGGGCATCGAGGTGGACAAGATTCCCGACGGCACACGGCTGATCTACGTGACGCCGTCCCATCAGTTCCCCCTCGGCATGCCCATGAGCCTGGCACGTCGCGAGGCGTTGCTGGCCCGCGCCTTCGCGTTGGGCGCAATCATCATCGAAGACGACTACGACAGCGAGTTCCGCTACGAAGGCCGCCCCACCGACTCCCTGCAAAGCATGGATACCCGAGGCGTGGTGACCTATGTCGGCACGTTCTCCAAAACCCTGTTGCCGGAGCTGCGCCTGGGTTACGCCGTACTGCCTTCAGCGATTTACGGCGCCGTGCTCAAGGCCAAGCAACTGACCGACCAGCATAGCTCCACCCTGCCCCAATGGGCCCTGGCCAAATTCATCAGCGAGGGCTACCTGCTCAAGCATATCCGCCGCTGCCACACGGTGTATGCCGGGCGCCGCGAGCGCATCCTGCAACGCCTGGCGGCTGACCTGTCGCCGTGGTTCGAGGCAGTGCCGACGGTGGCAGGCTTCCACATGGCGGCGCTGTGCAAGGTGCCCATGGATATCCCGCTGCTGATGGAACTGGCGCGCCGGGTAGAAGTGGGTTTGTACCCCTTGGATGTATTTTTCCATGATGCGCCGGTACGCCCAGGTTTGATTATCGGCTTTGGTGCCATCGAAACCCTGGACATCGACCCGGCGCTGGACAAGGTGCGCGATATCCTCCAGCAGATTGGCTAGCGGATTTTCCGGCGGATTGGTCATTGGTCCTGGCTTCGTCAGGCTCTAGCCTGTGCACTGACCCCCGACCTCGGAGACCATCGCCATGCCAGCCTGTGCCTTCAATACCGTCCATATCCGTGCGGCCGCCGGGCGCTCAGCGGAACTGGGCGAGCGTCTGCAGCAGATAGCCGACGCGGTGCGCACCGCCCCCGGTTGCCTGGATTACGGGGTGCAGCGCGACCTGATGGACGCCGATCTGTGGATCGTCACGGGTCGCTGGATCAGTGGCGAACAGCTCAGCGCACACTTCGCGTTACCGGCCTTGCAAGGGTTTATCGAACTGACCCGTGAACACCTGGCCCGCTCCCTGGATTTCGACCACTGAAGCAATGGTCTCCTACTCTTAGCCTGGATTGGTTATTGGTCGCCCAGGCCTTGCGGCGTAGGGTGAAAAGGTCTCGAACCACTCGGAAACTTCGCCATGAAACGACTGCTCGCCGCCTCCCTGATGCTCGCCTCCCTCAGCGCCTTTGCCCACGAACCGGTGTACAACCAGGAGTCGATCAAGGTCCTGCAAGAGCACGCCCTGACTAACGTGCCGGGCAAGAAAACCATCATGCTCACCGTCGACTACGCCCCCGGCCAGGCCACTGTGCCCCATAGCCACACCGGCACTGCCGTGGCGTATGTGCTGCAAGGCGCGATCACCTCGCGGGTGAATGACGAGCCGGCAAAAACCTACCAGGTTGGCGAAACCTTCTATGAACCCGCCGGCTCCCGGCACTTTGAATCGAGCAACGCCAGCCAGACACAACCGGCGAAATTGCTGGTGGTGATGGTGCTGGATGACAAGGCCGAGGTGTTGACGCCCCTGCCCAAATAACCCGCCCCACACAAACCTGTGGGAACTGGCTTGCCTGCGATAGCGGTGTATCAGCCGAAACTTCTGTCACTGATACACCGCCATCGCCGGCAAGCCGGGCTCCTACAGGTTTGAGCGTGGGCTGTCAGGGGCGTTTGAACTGGCGGCGCAGGTTTTCGATCTGCTCGCGACACACGCAGCCTTCGAGGTGATCATTGACCATGCCCATCGCCTGCATCAGCGCATACATCGTGGTCGGCCCCACATAGGTCCAACCGCGTTTCTTCAAGGCTTTGGAGAGGCGCACCGAGGCCGGTGACGTCGGATTACCCGTCCAATAGGCCATGTCCACCACGGCCGGACGCTCCTCATCACTGGGCTCGAACGCCCACAACCAGCGCGCCAACGAACCCGTCTCATCCACCAGCTCACACGCCCGCCGCGCATTGTTGATGGTAGACACGATCTTGGCCCGGTTGCGCACGATGCCGGGGTCTCTCATCAAGCGTTCGATATCCGCCTCGCCGTACTGCGCCACCCGGCGAAAATCAAAGCCGTCGAACGCCGCCCGGAATTGCTCGCGCTTGCGCAGGATGGTGATCCACGCCATGCCCGCCTGAAAGCCTTCCAGGCAGATCTTCTCGTACAACAAGGTGTCGTCCCCTACCGGCACGCCCCACTCGTGATCGTGATATGGCGGGTACTGCGGTGCCGCCGTGCGCCAGGTGCAATGGGTGCGCCCGTTTTCGTCCGTTGTCAGCCCTGGTTTGTCCATCCATCACCTCATCTGCTCAGCCGTGGATGATAAGCGAAAAAAATTTGAGCCCGCCAACCGCTCAAGCATCACCCTCACCGACCAACTGGTCAGACCGGGACCGGTCAACCCCTGAATATTTACTTGTGATTTCAAAAAAACCCGGCGTAGACTGGCCCCGCACTGGACTTACCGGTAAGACCACAACAATTAAGCCCTGGAACCACCAGGGCACCGAATAGAGATCCCTCCCATGCTCAGATGGTGCTCGCGTTCGATTTTCCTGCAAGTCGTGATTGGCCTGATGCTAGGCATAGTCTGCGGCCTGGCCCTTCCCGAATTCTCCTCACAACTCAAACCCCTGGGTGACGGCTTTATCAAGCTGATCAAGATGCTGATCGGCCTGATCGTGTTCTGCGTGGTGGTCAGCGGCATTTCCGGTGCTGGCGACCTGAAAAAAGTCGGGCGTATCGGCCTCAAGTCGGTGATCTACTTTGAAGTGCTCACCACCGTCGCCCTGGTGATCGGCCTGGTGATGGCCTTCAGCACCGGCATCGGCCAAGGCGCCAATATCCACCTGGAGCAGCTGTCGTCCGCAGGCCTCAATGAACTGGCCGACAAGGGCCAGCACATTCGCGGCACCAGCCAGTTCCTGATGGACCTGATCCCCAACTCGGTGATCGGTGCCTTCGCCGACAACAACGTGCTGCAAGTGCTGTTGTTCTCGGTGCTGTTCGGCAGCGCGCTGAACCTGGTGGGCGAAGCGGCATCGGGCATTTCGCGCCTGATCAACGAACTGAGCCATATCATCTTCCGCATCATGGGCATGATCGTGCGCCTGGCGCCGATTGGCGTGTTCGGCGCGATCGCCTTCACCACCAGCACCTACGGCCTGGACTCCCTGCAACACCTGGGCAGCCTGGTGGGCCTGTTCTACCTGACCTGCTTTGCCTTTGTCGGGCTGATCCTGGGCCTGGTGATGCGCCTGTCGGGCCTGCGCATGTTGCCGCTGCTCAAGTACCTGCGCGAAGAACTGCTGATCGTGATGGGCACCGCCTCCTCCGACGCCGTGCTGCCACAGATCATGCGTAAACTGGAGCACCTGGGCATCGGCAGCTCCACCGTGGGCCTGGTGATTCCGACGGGGTATTCGTTCAACCTCGACGGGTTCTCCATCTACCTGACCCTGGCCATTGTGTTCATTGCCAACGCCACCGGCACGCCGCTGTCGATGACCGATTTGCTGACGATCCTGCTGGTGTCGCTAATTACCTCCAAAGGGGCCCACGGTATTCCTGGCTCGGCGCTGGTGATCCTGGCGGCGACGCTCACGGCGATCCCGGCCATTCCGGTGGTAGGCCTGGTGCTGGTGCTGGCGGTGGATTGGTTCATGGGCATCGGTCGCGCGCTGACCAACCTGATCGGCAACTGCGTAGCCACCGTGGCGATCGCACGCTGGGAAAAAGACATCGATATCCAGCGGGCCAACAAGGTACTCGACGGCCAACAAGGCTATGCCTTCCAGGCCAAGAAACCGGTACTGCCGGCCCACCAGGAGTTCTGATCGGTACACCACCTGTAGGCGCTGGCTTGCCAGCGATGGGCCCTTGAGACCGCCATCGCCGGCAAGCCGGCGCCTACACATGTAAGGCATATAGCTAGGAGCCATAGACGTGATCAGCACCTCAACCGTCGTCAATTCAGTGGTAGAAAAACTGCGCGCCGCCCTGGCGCGTGGCCAGTGGCGGCGTGGCGAAATGCTGCCCGGCCAGCGCGAACTGGCCGAACAGATGGGCATCAGCCGCCCGAGCCTGCGCGAAGCCGTGATCGTGCTGGAAACCCTCGGCCTGGTGCGCTCCATGCCAGGCAAAGGCGTGGTGGTGCTGGAAACCAGCGTCAACGAGCCGCAATCGAGCGACGCCGTCGCTGACGCCAGCCTCGAAGACATCCTGCAACTGCGCTACACCCTCGAGCCCTTCATCGTCGGCCTGGTGGCCCAGTCCATCAGCAGCAAGGAAGTCGGCCAGTTGCGCCTCACGCTCATGGACATGCGCGAAGCCCTCGATGCTGAAGACGCCGAAGCCGGCATGAATGCCTATATCGACTTTCACGAGGAACTGTTTGCCCTGACCTCCAACCCGATCTTCCAGAACGTAGTGCAACAGACCAGCAACGCCCTCAAGCAAAGCGCCCAGGTGCTGCGCAACTCCCCCGAACACCTGGCGGAACGCTTGCAGGAAAACGAAGCCGTGGTGCGCGCCATCCGCAACAAGAACAGCGCCCTGGCCAGCGCCGAGATGCGGCGGCACATCCTTCAGGAAGGCCTGCGCATGGGCATCCGCTTGAACATCCCGGACGACCATCTGGGCAGCTGATTTATTGGAGACTGGCCATGACTGCTTACGCGTTGCAACGCGACCCTATCTTCCCTGCCCTGCGCTTGATCGCCGGTAAAAAGCCGTCGGTGGATGACATCTACCCGCGCCTGTTTGACGCCATCCTCGAACAACGCATCGCGCCGGCCAGCCGTTTTACCGAAGAAGGCCTGGGCGAGATTTTTGGCGTGAGCCGCAGTGTGATCCGCCGTGTATTGGCAAAGCTGTCCCACCAGCAGGTGATTATCCTGCGCCCCAACCAGCGCGCCCAGGTGGCGGCGCCGGACACGCAGCAGACCCGACAAATTCTGGAAGCGCGGCGCCTGACGGAAATCACCGTGGTGCAATTGGCCTGCGTGCACGCCACACCCGCCCAGGTGCGCCAGCTGCGTGAGCTGATTGCCCGCGAGCGCGAGTGCATCGAACGGGACCAGCGCGGCCCGGCGATTCGGTTGTCCGGGGAATTTCATCTGCAACTGGCGGCGATGGCGCGGAATGCCCCGCTGGCACAGTTCCTCAACAGCCTGGTGCCGTTGACGTCATTGGTCATTGCCCAGTACGAGGCGAAAGCCTGCACTTACTGTGCATGGCAGGAACACATGGCGATTGTGGATGCACTGGAGCAACGCGACGCCACCGCCGCTGTCACCTTGATGACCCAACACCTCGACCACCTGGAATCGAAATTGCTCAAACACCACTGATCCCCTGACAAATGGAGATCAAACCGTGGGAGCGGGCTTGCTCGCGAATGCGCCGGATCAGACCACACATCCGTGACTGACCCACCGCATTCGCGAGCAAGCCCGCTCCCACATTTGCCCCTCTTTGCCTGATCAATAGCGCGCCAACAAAAAGCCCCCGCATCTTACGAGGCGGGGGCTTTTGTTTTATACCGAGGGATCAAACCGGTTACAGCACCGACTGACCGCTCAACGCCAGGTCCAGCAACTCACGGTTGGCCACTGCGTACATAGCGTAGTCCGTGCCCACCGCAGCACGAATTTCCACCATCATCGCCACCCAACGCTCCGCCATGTCCTTGTGCTGCTCCAGCCACAGGGCCACGCGGGCTTCCATGTCTTGCGGCGCATCGGCCATTTGCAGCACGGAGATGGTGATCGCGCGTTGCTGCCAGTCCACGTCGTCGCGGAAGGCTTCGCGAGCCTGGGCCTGCCAGTTGTTGGCCACTGGCAGATCGCTGATCTGCTGCAGGTACCATGGCAAGTCCAGGGCGCTGCCCACGGCGAAGTAGGCCTTGGCCACTTCGGCGGCGTCGTGCCCAGTCACGTCAGCGGCCTCGATGATCGGCAGCAAGGTGTACAGGTGCGTGGTACCGGCAACCATGCGTGCCAACAGCTCAGGCACACCGGCTTCGGTGTATTTGCCGTAGCGGTTCTGCCAGCCTTCGCGGGTCGGGCCTTCCAGCAGCTCGTCGAGCTTGAGGCCCAACGCTGCCAGGTGCGGACCGAAGTGCGCGGTGTCACGGCCAGCGTCCTGCTCGTTGCGGCGGCTGCGCAGGAACCAGCGCGTAGCACGACGGCCCAGGCGCATCAGCTCGTCCATCAGCTCCAGTTGAACGTCAGCGGAAACCTGGTGGTCCAGGGCTTCGATCTGACGGAACCAGTGCGGGAGGTGGAAGATGTCGCGCACGATCACATAGGCACCCGCCACGTTCGCCGGGCTCATGCCGGTCGACTCTTTGAGCCGTTGAACGAAGGTGATGCCCATGTGGTTGACCAGGTCGTTAGCGATCTGGGTGCTGACGATCTCGCGTTTCAGACGGTGACGACGCATGGCCTCGCCGAACTTGGCCACCAGGCTCGGTGGGAACGCGGTCTCCATGTCACGGGTCAGGTAGTCGTCATCCGGCACCAGCGACTTGAGCAGCGCTTCCTTGAGGTCGATCTTGCTGTACGAGATCAGCACCGACAATTCCGGACGGGTCAGGCCCTTGCCGGTCGCGGCGCGCTCGGTGAGCTGCTCCTCGGTCGGCAGGTACTCGATGGCGCGGTCCAGCTTGCCACGGCCTTCCAGGTCGCTCATCAGGCGCTTGTACTCGGCCGCACGCTCGTAGGCACGGCGCGCCGCCAAGGACAGTGCCTGGGTCTGCTTGTAGTTGTTGCCCAACACCAGGTTGCCGACTTCGTCGGTCATGCTCGCCAGCAACTGGTTGCGTTGCTTGTCGGTCATGTCACCGGCCTGCACCACTTCGTTGAGCAGGATCTTGATGTTCACTTCGTGGTCGGAGCAGTCCACGCCACCGGCGTTGTCGATGAAGTCGGTGTTGGAACCGCCGCCATTGAGGCCGAACTCCACACGACCCAGTTGGGTCATGCCGAGGTTACCGCCCTCGCCCACCACCTTGCAGCGCAGCTCGTTGCCATTGACGCGCAGGGCGTCGTTGGCCTTGTCGCCCACGTCGGCATGGCTTTCGCTGCTGGCCTTGACGTAGGTACCGATACCGCCGTTCCACAACAGGTCCACCGGTGCCTTGAGCAAGGCGTTCAGCAGTTCGGTCGGGGTCAGCTTGTCGGCCGAGATGTCGAAGCGCTCTTTCATCTGCGGCGAGATGGCAATGCTCTTCGCGCTGCGCGAGAAGATACCGCCGCCTTCGGACATGATGCTGGTGTCGTAGTCGGTCCAGGCCGAACGCGGCAGCTCGAACATGCGCTGGCGCTCGACGAAGCTGGTGGCCGGGTTCGGGTTCGGGTCGATGAAGATGTGCAGGTGGTTGAAGGCCGCGACCAATTGCAGCTTGTCGGACATCAACAGGCCGTTACCGAACACGTCACCGGCCATGTCGCCGACGCCCACCACGGTGATGCTGTCTTCCTGCACGTTGATACCGCGCTCACGGAAGTGACGCTGCACGCCGACCCACGCGCCCTTGGCGGTGATGCCCATTTTCTTGTGGTCGTAACCGGCCGAACCACCGGAAGCGAACGCATCACCCAGCCAGAAGCCGTAGTCGATGGCAATGCCGTTGGCGATGTCGGAGAAGGTTGCGGTGCCCTTGTCCGCCGCGACGACCAGGTACGGGTCATCGTCGTCATGACGCACGACGTTGGCCGGTGGCACCAGGGCGCCGTCCTTCAGGTTGTCGGTGATGTCCAACAGGCCAGAGATGAAGATGCGGTAGCAGGCGATGCCCTCGGCCGCGATCTCGTCCCGGCTGCCGCCCAGAGGCAGGCGACGCGGCAGGAAGCCGCCCTTCGCACCTACTGGCACGATGACCGAGTTCTTCACTTGCTGGGCTTTTACCAGGCCGAGCACTTCGGTACGGAAGTCTTCTTCACGGTCGGACCAGCGCAGGCCGCCACGGGCAACGTTGCCGAAACGCAGGTGCACGCCTTCGACACGTGGCGAGTAGACGAAGATTTCAAACTTCGGCACTGGCTTAGGCAGCTCGGGGATGGCGCGCGGGTCGAACTTGAAGCTGAAGTACGACTTGTTCTGACCGTTGGCGTCGGTCTGGTAGAAGTTGGTGCGCAGGGTGGCCTTGATCAGGTCCAGGTAGCGACGCAGGATGCGGTCTTCGTTGAGCACCTGAACGTCGTCCAGTGCCGTGAGGATCGCTTGCTCCAGGCGCTGCTGCTTGTCTTCCAGGTCTTCGCTGGTGAGCTTGCGCGCCAGGTAGAAACGGGTCTTGAACAACCGGGTCAACTCGCGGGCGATGTCGGTGTGGTTGTTCAGGGTGCTGGCGATGTAACCCAGGTCGAAGCCCAGGCGGATCTGCTTGAGGTAACGGGCGTAGGCACGCAGCAGCGCCACGTCGCGCCACGGCAGGCCGGCGGTGAGTACCAGGCGGTTGAACGCATCGTTCTCGGCGTCGCCATGCACGATGTGCACGAACGCGTCCTGCAGGGTGTCGTTGAGCTGCTGGATATCCAGGTTCACGCCTTCGGCGGCGATGAACGCAAAGTCATGGATCCAGAACTCACGGCCATTGGCGTGACGCAGGCGATACGGGAACTCACCCAGCACACGCAGGCCGAGGTTTTCCAGGATCGGCAGCACGTCGGACAAGGCCAGCGGGGTGTCGGCGTGGTAGAGCTTGCAATGCAGCTCGCGCTGGCCGGAAACCTGGCCCAGCGGCTGGTAGAAGCTCATCACCAACGGGTTGGCTTCGGTCAGGCTGTTGAGGTGCTGCATGTCGACCACGGCCGAATGCGCGGCGAAGCGCTCGCGGTAGCCGGCTGGGAAACCTTTCGGGAAGTCGGCCAGCACGTTGGTGCCCTGGGCTTCGCCGAAGCTTTCAATCACCAGGCTCGAGTAGTCGTCCTGCCAGCTGCGGCAGGCCTGCACCACTTCTTTTTCCAGCTGCAGCGGGTCGATGTCGAGGCGGTTCTTCGGGTCGACCCGCAGAATCAGTTGCACACGGGCCAGCACGGACTCGGAGAAGAAGGTCCAGAACTCGCAGTCCGACGCCTTCAGGCGATCCATCAGCACTTGCTGGATCTTCTGGCGCACTTCGGTGGAGTAGATGTCGCGTGGCACGTAGGCCAGGCAGTAGCAGAAACGGCCGTACGGGTCCTTGCGCAGGAACACGCGGATCTTGTTGCGCTCCTGGATCTGCACGATCGACATCACGGTGCTGAACAGCTCGTCGACCGGGGTCTGGAACAGATCGTCACGTGGCAGTACTTCAACCACCTGCGCCAGTTCCTTGCCCAGGTGAGCCTTGGCCTGGAAGCCCGAGCGGCGCTCGATTTCCGCGACCTTGCGACGGATGTACGGGATCACTCGCACGCTTTCGCCATACACCGAGGAGGTGTAAAGGCCCATGAAACGGTGTTCCTTGATGACCTTGCCGTCGGCGCTGATCTCACGGATCGACACGTAGTCCGGATACGCCGGGCGGTGGACGCGGCTTGGGTGCGCAGCCTTGGCGAACGACAGCACGGTCGGTTCACGCAGGTAAGCCACGGCGTAGTCTTCGATGCGGGTGTCTTCGGCGGTGAGGCCGGCACGCAGCAATTTGGTCAGGCCGAGGAACGAACCGGCGTCATATTCGATATGACCGCCATCCGCCTCGTCACGTACCACAAACTCTTCATAGCCGAGGAAGGTGAAGTGGTTGCCCACCAGCCATTCCAGGAAGCTCTTGATCTCGGCTTTTTCTTCGCCGTCGATGGCGAACTGGCTGGCGTCGATACCGGCCAGCAGGTCCTGGACCTTGGCTTTCATCGGTTCGAAATCGGCCACTGCCACGCGCACTTCGCCCAGTACCTGCTCAAGCTCTTTGCTCAGCACGTTCAATTCGGCGGCGTTGGCGCAGCGGTCGATTTCCAGGTACATCAGCGATTCTTGCTGGATCCCCTCGCCCTGGGTGCCTTTGGGCAGGATTTCCAGCAACTCGCCTTTGGCGCCACGGCGCACGCTGAGCACGGTAGTTTGCAGGGTGTGGATGCTGTAGCCGCGACGGTTCAGCTCGGTACGCACCGAATCCACCAGGAATGGCAGGTCATGGTGCAGCACTTCGACCGCGGTGTGGGTCGACTGCCAGCCATGACGTTCGTAATCGGGGTTGTAGACCCGCACTTGCGGTTGGGTGTGATCAAAGCGCTCAAGCAGGCGCCACGCAGAGAGGGTGCAACCGGCCAGGTCGGAAAGGCGACGTTGGGTCAGTTCGTCGAGGGAAATGATGCCGAAGAATTGTTCAGCGAACAGCGCCACTTGTGGCAGTGCCTGTTCACTGATGTGCTGCGCCAGTGCCGCTTGCAGTTGATGCTGGAAGTCGGCCTTGCTGGCTGCGGTGAAGAACGCCATCTGTGGTACTCCGCTTGGGCTTGTTATTGATGAAAGCGTCGCGTGTTATCCCCTTGCGGGGAGACCGTCAGCTCTGTTCGCACGTTAACCATAGCGAATCGGAGTGACAGGTGGGTGAAGCTGGACAAGACAGTCAGGTCACATACAACTTCCATGAGATGCACCCCACGCCAGGCGACGGTACGACGGGCAGGTCAGACTCCCGGCACAGAGCACATCCGTTGCGCAGCTTAACGAGTGTAGGAAGACAGCTGCTTGCGACGCTGCGACATATTCGGTCATCGGTACGCAGGCTTGGGGTTGCGACTCTCGCAACCCTGAATTTGTGGTGAAAAAACTGGCATCTTTCACGGCCACGAGTACCGAAAATGACTGATAGTCACCTTAAGGTCATGCCAGAGGTCTGACACAGGATGCAGCACAAAATTCGCGCCAATGGCACAATCGCCCGCATTACGCCTTATCCCAGACAGGATTGCCCATGCTGCAACTGAAAACCGACGCCCTGATGGCCACCCCATGCGACGAAGAAGAAGACAACATGGCCATGCTCTGCTGCCATGGCAAGAACGGCGAGATGTTCATGCTGAGCCGTTACCCGGACGAAGAAGAAGTGGAGCTGACCTGGGACTACGAGCCGTCGACCCTGGACGGGCTGAAGATCACCCTGAGCACCACAACACTGCTGGTAGAACTGGCAGCCGGCGATGCCGACGCACTGGGCGGCAAGGACCGGTTGGAGATCACCCATGCCACCGCTGCCTCGGACCTGGCCGAAGTGGAAGAAACCCTGCAAAACATCCTCAAGGGCACCGGCACCTACATTCGCACCTGACGCGCCCCCATTGCTTGTAGTGAACGGGGTTGCCCCGCGCCGGGTGGCGAAGCCGCCCCAATTGGGGCGTTGCGGTGTTTCAGGGAGACCGAGGTGTGGGGTTTTGGATCGCGGCGCTGCTGGCGCGGGGCGAGCCCGCTCACTACAACAATTGCGGGTGCCCACACACTATTCCTACAATTTTTCCTAAAAATACTCCGCGCGCCGTTAGTCGCCACCCCCTTCGATGCATTAAAGTAAGCCTCCCAAGCCCGGTGTTTTTGATCGACACCCGGGCTCATCTCTCCAGGAACCGTCATCGATGGAACATCGTGAAGCGCTGCTTGCGCTGCGAACCTTTCTTTCTACGCAGATTCTCGGCCAGGAAAAACTCATCGATCGCCTGTTGATCGCCCTGCTCGCCGACGGCCACATGCTGGTCGAAGGCGCCCCGGGCCTGGCCAAGACCAAGGCCATCAAAGAGTTGGCCGAAGGCATTGAAGCGCAGTTCCATCGTATCCAGTTCACCCCCGACCTGTTGCCCGCCGACATTACCGGCACCGAGATCTACCGCCCGGAAACCGGCAGCTTCGTGTTCCAGCAAGGGCCGATCTTCCACAACCTGGTGTTGGCGGACGAAATCAACCGCGCCCCCGCCAAGGTGCAATCCGCGTTGCTCGAAGCCATGGCCGAGCGTCAGGTCAGCGTGGGGCGCAGCACTTACGACCTGTCACCGCTGTTCCTGGTGATGGCCACGCAAAACCCTATCGAGCAGGAAGGCACCTACCCACTGCCCGAAGCCCAGCTCGACCGTTTCCTAATGCACGTGAAAATCGGCTTCCCGGACGCTGCCGTCGAGCGACGCATCCTGCAACAGGCCCGTGGTGAAGCCCTCAACGGTGAAACCAAGCCCGAGCGCCGCGTCAGCCAGCAAGCCATCTTCGCCGCCCGCAAGGAAATCCTTGGCCTGTACATGGCTGACGCGGTGGAGGAATACCTGGTGCAACTGGTCATGGCCACCCGCACGCCGGCCAAGTTCGACCCGGAAATGGCCGAGTGGATTGCCTACGGCGCCAGCCCACGGGGTTCCATCGCCCTCGACCGCTGCGCCCGCGCCCACGCGTGGCTGGCCGGTCGCGATTTTGTTAGCCCGGAAGACATCCAGGCGGTGCTGTTCGACGTGCTGCGTCACCGCATCATTCTGTCGTTCGAGGCCGAAGCGGCCGGTGTTGACCAGGACCGTGTGGTGCAGCGCATTCTCGACGTCGTTGCCGTCGCTTGATCCCCATGAACGCAAGCGATGGTATCCGCGTCACCCTCAGCGAATTGATCGAGATGCGCCATCGCGTGCGCGAAGTGCAGCTGTTTTCCACCCCAAGCCAACGCAGCCCGTTGATCGGCCTGCACCACTCCAAACTGCGCGGGCGCGGCGTCGACTTTGACCAGGTGCGGGTCTACCAGGCCGGGGACGACGTGCGCACCATCGACTGGCGCGTCACCGCACGCACCCAGGAGCCCCACACCAAGCTGTTCCACGAAGAGCGCGAACGGCCGATCTTCATCATGGTGGAACAAAGCTGCCGGCTGTTTTTCGGCTCCGGGCAGATGTTCAAGTCGGTGCTCGCCGCCCAGGCCGCCAGCCTGATCGGCTGGGCTGCCCTGGGGCACAACGACCGCGTCGGCGGGCTGGTGTTCGGCGACAGCGAGCACTACGAAATCAAACCCCGGCGCAGTAAGCAAAGCCTGCTGCAACTGCTCAACCGCCTGGTGCGCGTGAACCAGAGCCTGAACACCGAGAGCCGCCCCGAAGCCGACGCGCTGGGCATGGCCTTGCGCCGGGGCCGCGAAGTGCTGCGCCCGGGCAGCCTGGTGATTGTGATCTGTGATGAGCGCGCCCTCACCGAAGGTGCCGAGCAACAGCTGAGTCTTTTGTCACGCCATTGCGACCTGTTGCTGCTGCCCATCTCCGACCCGCTGGACCACGCCCTCCCCGCCGCCGGGCTGCTTCGCTTCGCGGAAAGAGGCGCACAGCTGGAACTGGACACGCTGAACTTCGATTTGCGCCAGGCCTACAAGGCCCAGGCCGAAGCACGCATTGCACGCTGGGAACTGCTTGCGCAGAAACTGCGAGTCCTGCTGATGCCCTTGAGCACCCAGAGCGAAATGGTCGAGCAACTGCGCGAATACCTCAACCCGCAACGTCCGGTTAAAAAGCAATGAGCAGCCTCGACCAACTGCAACCGCTGATCGCGCCGCCGGCCATCGGCTTCTGGCCGCCTGCGCCGGGCTGGTGGCTGTTGCTGCTGGTGATCCCGCTGTTGGGTTGGGGCCTGTGGTCGCTGCGCCGCTTCCTGCCATCCCGGCGCCCAGTGGCCCGCGCCGAACAGCCCCTGGACCCGTTGCGCATCGCTGCCCTCGCCGAACTGGCGCTGATGCCCAAGCCTTACGATGGCGCGCCCGCCGGCGCGTGGCTGCAGCAACTCAACGGCCTGCTCAAGCGCTTGTGTCGCAATGACTACCCTTACAGCCAGAGCCATACCCTCAACGGGCGCAAATGGCTGGCCTTCCTCGACAACCGCTGCCCGGCGGCGGGCCTGACGCGCTGGATGGTGCTGGTGGAAGGCGCCTACAAACCCGAATGCAAACTGGACGACAAGGCCATCGCCGGCCTCACCCAGGCCGTCGACACCTGGATTCGCAAACATGTTTGAGTTCGCCTGGCCGTGGATCTTCGTCCTGTTGCCCTTGCCGTGGTTGATGCGGCTCGTACTGCCGGTGGCCGACAGCGGCGAACCGGCGCTGAAAGTCAGCTACCTCAGCGACCTCGAAGGCCTGGCCCGCCGCCGCGCCCGCGTGAACCTGCCCGGCTGGCGCCAACAGGCACCGTTTGTGGTGCTGTGGCTGCTGCTGTTGACCGCCGCAGCGCGCCCGGAATGGCTCGGTGAACCCCTGCCGATTGCCGCCAGTGGCCGCGACTTGCTGGTGGCGGTGGACGTGTCCGGCTCCATGGATTTCCCCGACATGCACTGGCAGGACGACGATGTGAGCCGCCTGTCGCTGGTCAAGCACTTGCTGGGCGACTTCCTCGAAGAGCGCGAAGGTGATCGCGTAGGCCTGATCCTGTTTGGCAGCCAGGCCTACCTGCAAGCCCCGTTGACCTTCGACCGCCGCACCGTGCGCGCCTGGTTGGACGAAGCGCGCATCGGCATCGCCGGCAAGAACACCGCCATCGGTGATGCCATCGGCCTGGCCCTGAAACGCCTGCGCCAGCGTCCGGCGCAGAGCCGGGTGTTGATCCTGGTCACCGACGGCGCCAACAATGCCGGGCAGATCGACCCACTGACCGCCGCCCGCCTGGCGGCTGAAGAAGGCGTGAAGATCTACCCGATCGGCATCGGCGCCGACCCCGAGCAGACCGGCTCCCTGGGCATCCTTGGCGTGAACCCGAGCCTGGACCTCGACGAACCCGCCTTGAAGGCCATTGCCGACGCCACGGGCGGGCGTTACTTCCGTGCCCGTGACGGCGAAGAACTGCAGCAGATCAAGGAAACCCTCGACAAGCTCGAACCCGTCGCCCAGCAACCCACCCAGGCCCGTCCGGCCCAGGCGCTGTACAGCGCACCACTGGCCCTGGCGTTGGTGCTGAGCATGCTGTTGGTGATCCAGGAGCGCTGGCCGAACAACGCGCTGCAACGGCTGTTCAACAAACTTTCGAGCAAGGGCCATTTTCTGCAACAGCACCCGGAATGGCGCCAACGCCTCAAACGCCTGCGCTTGCGGAGGCGTCGATGATCGACCTGTGGCCGCACCTGTTCCGCCCTTGGTGGCTGTTGCTGCTGCCCTTGCTCGGCTGGCTGCTGTGGCAACTGTGGCACCGGCAGAAACGCGCCGGGCGCTGGCAGATGATCCTGCCACCGGCCTTTCACGCGGTATTGCTCAGTGGTGGCAACGGCCGCGAAAGCAAATCGCCGTGGGTGGTGCTGGGTATCGCGTGGCTGCTGGCCGTGCTGGCGCTGCTCGGGCCGAGCTGGCAACGGGTGGAACAGTCCAGCCAAAAACCTTCAGACCCGTTGGTGGTGCTGCTGGAACTGACCCCGGAAATGCTCGCCACCGACAGCCCGCCCAACCGTCTGGAACAAGCGCGACGCAAACTGTATGACTTGCTGCAGGCGCGGGACAACGCCCCCACCGCCATCGTGGTGTACGCCGGCAGCGCTCACACGCTGGTGCCGCTGTCGGACGACCTGGCCACCAGCCGCAACCTGCTCGAAGCCCTGCGCCCCTCAATCATGCCGCAGCCTGGCCATCGTGCCGACCTGGCCGTCGAGAAAGCCCTGGGCCTGCTCAAGCAAGGCGGCCTGGGCCAGGGGCGCTTGTTGCTGGTGGGCTCGTCGCTGTCCAAACAGGAACGCCAGGGCATTCGCCTGCTGCTGCAAAGTGGCCAAGCGCCAAGCCTGTCGATCCTCGGCATCGGCAGCCGCGAAGGCACGCCCGTCACCCAGGAAAGCGGCGAATTCCTCAAGGACGAACAAGGCGCGATTCTGGTGCCACGCCTCGACAGCCCGACCCTCAAGGCCTTCGCCAGTGAGATGGGCGGTCGCTACCGAGCAGCACGCCTGGACGACAAAGACCTGCGCCAACTTGGCATGCTCGACGGTCCGCAAAGCCTGCGCAACGACGGCCAGTTGCTGCACCTGGACACCTGGGCCGACCAAGGCTATTGGCTGCTGCTGCCACTGTTGCTGCTGGCCGCCTGCGCCGGGCGCCGGGGCTGGTTGTTCTGCCTGCCGTTGCTGCTGCTCGGCGCGCCGCAACCCAGCTATGCCTTTGAGCTGCAAGACCTGTGGCTGCGTCCGGACCAGCAGGGCCAGTACCTGCTCAAGCAAAAACGCCCGGCCGAAGCGGCCGAGCACTTCGAGGACCCGCAATGGCAGGGCGTGGCGCTGTACGAAGCGGGCAACTACGCCGAGGCGATCAAACGCTTTGCCGAGGGCAACGACGCCTATTCCCACTACAATCGGGGTAATGCCCTGGCCAAGGCCGGTGAGCTGGAGGCCGCCATCGATGCTTACGAGCAAGCCCTGGAAGCCCAGCCCGACCTGCAACCGGCCCTGAAAAACAAGGCGTTGGTGGAAACCCTGCTGCAGGAACAGGCGCAACCCGAGCCGCCCACGCCTGCAAAAAACGAGGATGACGAAACCACGCAACCCGGCCAAACTGCGCAACCCGGCGCAACCGGGCAAAGTGCCACTGGCGCAGAACCGTCATCACAGGGCCAGGACGAAGCGCAGGCCGGCGACACCCAGACGAACGCCACACCCCAGGCAGGCGGTAACGAAGTACCCGGCAGCGAGTTGGGCGATGAGCAAACCACCACCCCGCCCCTGCGCCCTGCCGATGCCAGCATCGACGGCGAACACCGCCAGGCCCTGGAACAATGGCTGCGGGAGATTCCGGACAACCCTGGCGAACTGCTGCGCCGCAAATTCTGGTACGAACAGCAACAACATCAGGACAAGACTCGATGATGCGCCGCCCCACCCTACTGCTTCTGCTCGCGTTAACGGCAGGCCACGCCCAGGCGGCGAACCTGGTCGCCAGCGTCGACCGCAGCCGCCTCAATTCAGGGGAAACGGTGGAGCTGACGGTGGAATCCAGCGACGTGACCCAGTTCGGCAAACCGGATCTGACGCCCCTGGACGCGCAGTTTGAAGTCAGCGGCACGCGCCAGATCAACCAGCTCACCACCCTGGGCGGCGACAACCACGCGACCACGCGCTGGATCATCACCCTGCTGCCCAAGGAAAACGGCAGCGTGGTGATCCCGCCACTGCAAGTCGGCGAACTCAAGACCCAGCCCATCACCCTGCAAGTGGTGGAGACCACCAGCCAGGACACCGCCGCCGAACTGGCCCCGGTGTTCATCGAGGCCAACCTCGACCAAAGCTCGGTGTACGTGCAAGCCCAGGCGCTGCTGACCGTGCGTGTGTATCACTCGGTGTCGCTGTATGACGACAGCAGCCTGACGCCGCTGCAGATCCCCGATGCGCGCATCGAGCAATTGGGTGAGTCGCGCACCTACGAGAAAGTCATCAACAGCATCCGCCACGGCGTGATCGAAACCCGCTACGCGATCTACCCGCAACACAGCGGGGCCCTGGTGATTCCGGCGCAGACCTTCAGCGCGACGCTGGTGGAGTCGCGCCCGCCTCAGGAGAACACGCTGCAAGGGACCAAGCCAGGCAAGCTGATCCACGTGAGCTCTGCCGAACTGGCGCTGACGGTCAAACCCAAGCCGGCCCTCTACCCGGCCGACGCGCCTTGGCTGCCGGCGCGCAGCCTGAGCCTCACCGAAGGCTGGAACCCGGAGCCTGAACATGTGCAGGTCGGTGACTCGCTGACCCGCAACCTCACGGTCAAGGCCGAGGGGCTGTCCAGTGCGCAGTTGCCGGCCCTGCCCAGCAGCGACATCAATGGCCTGCGCCGCTACCCTGACCAGCCGGTGCTCGGTAACCAGAACAATGACCGCGGCCTGATCGGCAGCCGCGAAGAGCGTGAAGCCCTGGTGCCGACCCGGGCGGGTGCAGTTGAACTGCCGGCCGTGGAAGTGGTGTGGTGGAACACCCACGAAGACCACCTCGAACGCACCACCCTGCCCGCCCGTACGCTGCAAGTGGCCACCAACCCGAGCCTGGTGGTGGACACCCCCGCCACGCCCACGGTGATCACTGCGCCGGACGATGAGCGCCTGTGGCTGTGGCAACTGAGCACGTTGATCCTGGCCTGCACCACGCTGCTGGGTTTCGGCCTGTGGTGGCGTGCGCGCCGGCAACCGGCCGTGCAACGTGCCGCGCAGACCGGCCCGAGCCCACGCACGCTGCTCGACGACCTCAAACGCGCCACCCAGGCCAACGACCCTCAGGCGACACGCCAAGCCCTGGATGCCTGGGCCCGCCAGCAACCGGAAACCCTTGCCGACATGGCGGCGCGGTTTGTGCCGCTGTCGGATGCGCTGGATGGGCTCAACGGCGCGCTGTACAGCGAAAGCGGCCAGTACTGGCTGGGCGAAGAGCTGTGGCGCGCGGTAAAAGCCATCCCCATGGCCGAACGCGAAGCAGACCCGGCCACCGACACCACCAGCTTGCCGCCGCTGTACCCCAAATAACCACGATATCCCTGACACCACACAATCAACATGTGGGAGCGGGCTTGCTCGCGAAGGCGGTGTGTCAGATAAAGATGAACTGACTGAACCACCGCCTTCGCGAGCAAGCCCGCTCCCACATTGGATTACCATCGCTTGGGCAAAATGCGTTGTTAAAGGCCAGCAATCCATATCCCTTTAATTTGAGGGAAGTTTCCTAGACAATCCCACGGCCTTGCGCCTGCTCTGACCACTGGCTAGCCTTCGCTCCGTCGCTGCATATCAGCGATCGGGTGTGGAAACCTGGGAACTAGTAGGCGTCATGATCGTATGAAACGCTCAATGGCGGCTGTGCGCGGGCAGACTTCGGTCTGGCCGAGTCCTACTACTCGGTTTTCCACCCCGCGTATGGCTGCCACCTAATCTGTCGTGTGGAAACGGCACAGGATGGCTCCCCCACTTAGTAGGAGTTTCATTCATGAACAAAATCGTCCCCGACCCACCCCGTTTTGTCCCCGACCGTAAAATCTTCGACCGCGCCCTGCGCCACTACCTGCAACCCGCTTCTCAACCCGCGTTCAGCGTGCATCCAAACCTCAGCTTCGAAGACGCCCTGACCCAAATCTGCGACCTCTTGCGCTGCGCAGCGGCCACCGCGGGTGCTGTCACTCAGGGGCTTACGGGCGACCAGCGCCACCTGGCAGGTGCCTCCGAGCATTCGATCATCAACGCCAAAACCCTTGCAGATCGCGCACTGGACTGCCTGCACACCGCGTAACCCCTGTGGGAGCTGGCTTGCCTGCGATAGCGGTGTGTCATCCAGCAGATTTTTCGACTGACACACCACCATCGCAGGCAAGCCAGCTCCCACACAGGTAAACTCCCCTCCTTTTCATCTATTCCACGGAGTTCGCCTTGCGTCTGTTTCACACCTCCGACTGGCACCTGGGCCAAAATCTTCACGGCCAGGAACGCGACTTCGAACACGCCTGTTTTCTCGAATGGCTGCTGGGCCAGCTCAAGGCCCAGTTGCCGGATGTGCTGCTGATCGCCGGCGATATCTTTGACACGGTCAACCCGCCGCTCAAAGCCCAGGAGCGGCTGTATGACTTCATCATCAGCGCCCACGAACAGAACCCCAAGCTGACCATCGTGATGATCGCCGGCAACCACGATTCCGGCTCCCGCATTGAACTGCCCGCGCCGCTGATGCGCCGCCTGCGCACCCACGCGCTGGGCCGTGTGTTGTGGCTGGATGACGGCCAACTGGATGCCGAGCGCCTGCTGATTCCCCTGCCGGATGCCAAGGGCAAGATCGCCGCCTGGTGCCTGGCGCTGCCCTTTTTGCGCCCGGCGGAAGTCACCGGTGCTCAGCTGGGTGACGACTACCTGCAGGGTATCGGCCAGGTGCATGAATGGCTGATCGCGGCCGCCAACGCCAAGCGCAAGAAAGGCCAAGCGCTGATTGCCATCAGCCATGCGCACATGGCCGGTGGGTCGGTGTCGGAAGACTCCGAGCGCAGCTTGGTCATCGGCAATGCCGAGGCACTGCCCGCCAAGCTGTTCGACAGAAGCGTGGCGTACGTTGCCCTCGGCCATTTGCACAAGCCGCAAAAGGTCAACGGCGAAGAGCGCATTCGTTACAGCGGCTCGCCAATCCCGCTGTCTTTTTCCGAAATCGGCTACAAGCATCAGATTCTTGACGTGACGTTCCAGGGCCAAGCCCTGGTGGGTGTCGAACCGATTTTGATCCCGCGCTCGGTCGACCTGCAACGCCTGGAGGCCGCGCCCCTGGCGGAAATTCTCGCGCAGCTTGCCGAGTTGCCGGACATCGACCTGCTCGCCGAAACCCAGCGTCACCCCTGGCTGGAAGTGCGTGTGCGCCTCGACGAGCCGCAACCCGACCTGCGCCAGCAGATCGAAACCGCCCTGCAAGGCAAGGCGGTGCGCCTGGTGCGCATCGCGGCCGAGTACGCCGGCAAGGGCAGCCGTGAGGAGGAAGGCGAAGATCGCCTGGTCGAACTTGACCAGCTCACGCCCCAGGAACTGTTCAGCCGTGCCTGGCAGGACAGCTACGGCAGCGAAGTAGACGAACAGACCTTGAAGGACTTCGCCGTGCTGCTCCAGGAAGTGCAACAGGAGGGTGAACAGCCATGAAGATCCTCGCCATTCGCCTGAAGAACCTGGCCTCCCTGGCCGGCCCGTTCGAGATCGATTTCACCGCCGAGCCCCTGGCCAGTGCCGGGTTGTTTGCCATTACCGGGCCGACCGGCGCGGGCAAAAGTACCCTGCTGGACGCCCTGTGCCTGGCGCTGTTCGGCGCTGTGCCGCGCCTGGGCGATACCGGCCAGGCGAAAATGCCGGATGCCGACAGCGATATTTCCATCGGCGACCCACGTACGTTGCTGCGTCGCGGCACCGGTGGCGGGTATGCCGAGGTGGATTTTGTCGGTGTCAGCGGCAAGCGCTACCGCGCGCGCTGGGAAGCCAACCGCGCCCGTGACAAGGCCAGCGGCAAGTTGCAGAACAGCCGCCAGAGCCTGATCGACCTGGACAGCGAGCAACTGCTGGCCAGCCAGAAAACCGAATACAAGACCCAGCTGGAATTGGCCCTGGGGCTGAATTTCGAGCAATTCACCCGTGCGGTGTTGCTGGCGCAAAGCGAGTTCAGTGCCTTCCTCAAGGCCAACGACAACGAGCGCAGCGAACTGCTGGAGAAGCTCACCGACACCGCCCTTTACACTCAGCTCGGCCGGCGTGCCTTCGACAAGGCTAAAGAGGCCCGTGACGTACACAAGCAGTTGCAGGACCAGGCGGTTGGCGTGGTTCCCCTGGCACCCGAAGCACGCGCCGAGTTGGATCAGCAGTTTGACGCTGCGCAGCAGCAGCTCAAGACCCAGCAAGCCCAGCTCAAACAGCTGGAGCTTCAACACACCTGGCTCAAGGAATTGCGCGACTGGCAGGAACGCCAGCTGGCTGCCACCGAACAACTGCAGCGCGCGCAAGCCGAATGGGAGAACCAGGGCCAGCAACGCGAAGACCTGACCCGCCTGGACCAGTTGGCGCCGCAACGCCACCAGTTTGCGCGCCAGGCAGAACTCGGCGGCTTACTCGCCCCGTTGGCCGTGCAGATTCAATCGCACATCCAGCAACAAGCTGAACTGCATACCGCACAGGAACAGGCTCAGCAACAACAAGCCAACGCGCAAACCGCCTTGGCCGCAGCTCTGAAAAACCAGACCGATGCCGGGCCTTTGCTGCGCCAGGCATTTGAAGAGCAAAGCACCCTCACCCGCTTAACCACCGAATTAGCCAAGCGCTCCGAAGAAAAACAGCAGCAGGAAAACGCCTGCACCGAAGGTCAGGCTCAGCTCACAGGCCTGCTGGACAAACAGAACCAGGTCGCAGAACGCTTGCAACGCCTGGCGACTGAGCTAGAGCACAGCGCCGAACTCGCCCCGCTGAGCGATGCCTGGAGCGCTTACCGCGACCGCCTGCAACAGCTGATGTTGATCGGCAATCGCCTGAACAAAGGCCACGCCGAACTGCCGCAACTGGAAGAACGCGCCACCCGCGCCGCCGAGCAGTTCACCGCGCAACGCGAAGCCCTGGACTTGCTGTACCAGGAAGCCGGCGCTGAACCCCATGCGGTGGCCGAGCAGATCCAATTGCTCGCCAGCCTGTTGCAGGACAATCGCAAACAGCAGCGCGCCTTCGAAGACCTGACGCGCCTGTGGGACAGCCAGCAACAGCTGGACCAGCAAGGCGCCACGCTGACGCAAAAACTCACCGATGCCCAACAGCAGCGTGAGCAACTGAACCAGACCGGCCTGCAAACCAAAGCCGAATTGGCCGTTGCCGAACAAACGCTGAGCGTGACCAAACAGCTGCTGGAACGCCAGCGCCTGGCTCGCAGCGCCAGCGTCGAAGAATTGCGCGAACAGTTGCAGGACGACCAGCCGTGCCCGGTGTGCGGCAGCCACGAGCACCCGTACCACCAGCCCGAAGCCCTGTTGCAAAGCCTGGATCGTCATGACGAAACCGAAGAGGCCTCGGCGCAGAAGGCCGTCGACATTCTCAAGGAAAAACTCACCGAGCTGCGCGGTGAAGTGGGCGGTCTGATCGCCCAGCAAAAGGAATACCTGCAACAACAGGAACAGCTGGCGACGCAACAGCAAGCCCTCAAGCCAAGCCTGGATGCGCACCCGTTGTCCGCGGCCTTGTTCGACCAGGACGCAGCCAAACGCAGCGCCTGGCTGGACCAGCAACTGGGCCAACTGACCCAGCGCATCACCCAGGACGAACAACGCCAAGGTGCCCTGCTCAACCTGCAACAGAACGCTGGCCGCCTGCAGCAACAACTGCAGGCCGCCCAGGAAGCCAGCCAACAGGCGCGCCAATTGCTGGTGGACCAGCAACGCGAATTGGCCAACGACCGCGAACGCCTGGACGAGGAACTGAACGCCTTCGCCAGCCTGCTGCCTGCGCATACCCTGGAAGGCTTGCGCACCGAGCCGGCCGCGACCTTCATGCAGTTGGACCAGCAGGTCAGCCAGCGCCTTGAACAGCTGGGCCACCAACGCGACGAGCTGGCCGAGCGGCAAGAACGCCAGCAGGCCATCGAGAAAGAACAGACCCACCAACAGCATCGCCAACAGCTACGCGACACGCTGGTTCAACAGGTCAGCGACCTGGCGGCCGAGCAACAGGCAGCGCAGGCTACGCTCAGCGGGTTGCTCGGCGAGCACGCCAGTGCCGAACAGTGGCAACACCAGCTGGATCAGGCCGTCACCGGCTCACGCCAAAGCGAAACCGATGCCAGTAAACAGCTGCAAGAGATCCACAACGCACTGATCCAGCTGGCGGCCGACCTCAAGGCCCAGCAGGAGCGTGAGCAGGGTTTGCAAGCCGAACAACACACCCTCGCCAGCCGCCTCAGCGAGTGGCGAGCCCTGCATCCGGAACTCGACGACGCCGGCCTGGACCGCTTGTTGGCCTACGACGACACCCAGGTGAGCCAGTTGCGCCAGCAACTGCAACACAGCGAAAAAACCGTCGAGCAGGCCAAGGTCCTGCTGCAAGAACGCGAGCATCTGCTGGCTCAGCATCAGGCCCAGCACAATGGCAACCTCGACGCCGAGGCACTGGACAGCGCCCTGGCCAGCCTCAACCAGCAGTTGGCCGACAGCGAAAAACTCGTTGCCGAGCTGCGCGCGCGCCAATCCGAAGACCAGCGCCGCCAGGATGCCAACCAGGCCTTCGCCGAACAGATCACCCAGGCCTACGACGAGTGGCAACGCTGGGCACGCCTGAATGCGTTGATCGGTTCAGCCACCGGCGATACGTTCCGCAAGATCGCCCAGGCCTACAACCTCGACCTGCTGGTGCACCACGCCAACGTGCAACTGCGCCAGCTGGTGCGGCGTTACCGCCTCAAGCGCGGCGGCAGCATGCTCGGTTTGTTGGTGATGGACACGGAGATGGGCGATGAACTGCGCTCGGTGCATTCGCTGTCCGGCGGTGAAACCTTCCTGGTGTCGCTGGCGCTGGCCCTGGGCCTGGCGTCGATGGCGTCGAGCACGTTGAAGATCGAGTCGCTGTTTATCGATGAAGGCTTCGGCAGCCTGGACCCGGAATCGCTGCAGTTGGCCATGGACGCGCTGGACGGTTTGCAGGCCCAGGGCCGCAAGGTCGCGGTGATTTCCCACGTGCAGGAAATGCACGAGCGCATCCCGGTGCAGATCCAGGTCAAACGCCAAGGCAATGGCCTGAGCACCCTGGAGGTCAAGTGAGCGAGGCGCTGCTGTATTCGTTCCGGCGCTGCCCCTATGCGATGCGCGCGCGGCTGGCCTTGCGTTACTCGGGCGTGCCGGTGCGTATCGTCGAGGTGAGCCTCAAGGCCAAGCCGGCCGAGATGCTGGCGCTGTCGCCCAAGGGCACGGTGCCGGTGTTGAGCGTCGACGGGCGAGTGATCGAAGAAAGCCTGGAGATCATGCAGTGGGCCTTGGCCCAGCACGATCCGGATAACTGGTTGCTGCAAGGCGACCCGGCGATATTGGCGTTGATCGCCGAGAACGACCAGCACTTCAAGTATTACTTGAATCGATACAAGTACGCCGAGCGCTACCCCGAGCAGCCGATGGAACATTATCGGGCCGGGGGCGAGGTGTTCTTGCAAAAGCTGGAGGGCTTGCTGGCTGAGCGGGATTACCTGGTGGCCAACCACCTGACCCTGGCGGATGCTGCACTGGCGCCCTTCGTGCGTCAGTATGCCCATGTGGATCGAGTGTGGTTTGCCGGAACTTCGTATAAGCGGTTACAGGCTTGGCTTGAGCGCTTTCTGACGTCGCCATTGTTCATGGCGGTAATGGCTAAACCCTGACAACTGTGGGAGCTGGCTTGCCTGCTATGGCCCCACCTCGGTATGACTGACACACCGAGGTGTCTGCATCGCAGCGGTGCGGCGATCCGACAAGCCAGCTCCCACTTTTGATTCAGGTGATGTTTAGCTCACTGCTGGGTTTTGTGATCCAGGGCAGCGTAGAAGTTGGCGCTTTGTTGCAGGTATTTCTGGGTGTAGGCGCTGGTGCTGGATTTTTTACCGGTGACTTCCACGCTGGCGGCGGCAGGCAGGGCAACAGTGGCGGAAACGGCGGAAGCGGCGATGATCGAGAAGAGATTCAAATTCATGTCGGTAACCCTTGTGTTCGTCTGGTTGAGTGGCCGGTGAAGGCCTTGGAACCAAACTTACGCCCGAGGGTTGAACCTTAGAAATGCTTTGAAACAGTAGCCGCTATTAATGGAATTAATAGAAAGGGTCAGGCCCCGCAATACGGGGCCTGCGGCTTACTGACGCACCAGGAACTTGAGGTCGCTGGGCGCATCGATGGCCAATTTCTGCACGGTTTTGCCGAGCAAGCCGGTCTTGGGGTCACGTTCGACCACCACGATTTCATTGCTTTTCTGGTTGGCGATCAGCAAAAACTTGCCGCTCGGGTCCAGGCTGAACTCGCGCGGGTGGTCGCCTTCCACGGTGCGGCGCTGCAGCTCCTTGAGGTGCCCAGTGGCCGGATCGATACTGAACACCAGCATCTGGTTGGCGGTGCCACGGTTGCTCACGTACAGGAACTTGCCGTCACTGGAGGCATGCAACGCCGCACCGGCCTTGTCGGACACCGGCTGGCCAGCGGCGAAGTCCACCAGTTGGGTCTGGCTGAGCTTGCCGTCTTGGTAATCGAACACCGCCACCTGCGCGCTCATCTCGGTGGTCAACCAGGCATGCTTGCCATCGGCGCTGAACAACAGATGACGAGGGCCGCTGCCTGGGGGCAGTTGCACCGACGCCGGGTTGGCCGGGGTCAGCGGCAGTTCATGGTTGGCCTTGGGGTCGTAACGGTAGGCAAACACCTTGTCCGCGCCCAGGTCCTGCACAAACACGTACTTGCCGTCTGGCGAAGACACCACCGAGTGCACATGGTTGGACGCCTGGCGCTCAGGGTTCACGCGGCTGGCCGGGTGCCCGCTCAACTGCACCGGCGCCGACAACTTGCCATTGGCGTCGAGCGGCAGGATCGCCAGGCTGCCGCCCGGGTCTTCCAGTACCGAATAGTTGGCGACGAACAGGTAACGCCCATCGGCAGCCACGCTGGAGTGCGTGGGTTCATTGCCCAGGCTCTGCACCTGGTTGATCAGGGTGAGTTGGTGGTTCTGCGGGTCGATGCTGTAACTGCTGACGCGCCCCACCGGGTCTTTCTGGCCCGGGCCGTTCTCGTTGACCACAAACAGGTGCTTCTGGTCCTTGGAGATCGTCAGCCACGACGGGTTGGCCGCCTTGGCCGCCAGCACCGGCTTGCCGCTGAACTGCCCGGTGCGGCTGTCGAATTGCAGGCGGTAGATCCCTTCGCTGGTACCGGCGGTGTAACTGCCTACCAGCAATTCGTAGGTGTCAGCCGGGGCTGCTTGCACCGACATGGCACCGACACTGCCCGCCATCAGCAGGGGCCAGAATTTACGCATCATCATCCGCTTCGTCCTCGTCGTTGTTATTGTCGCCCTTGATCGCGCTCAAACAGACTAGACGGTGCTCCCCGTCTTCGTTGTTCAAGAGCCAGCTCTGCAAGCTGTCGTCAAAGGTGGCGGCATTCAGTTGTTCTGGACTGAACTTCCAACGCTTGAGTTCCCGGCCATCCATGCTTTCGATCAGCAGATGCTGGTCAAACGTGAAGTCGAAGGCGTGCAGCCCGTTGATGATCAGCATGTCGCTGTCGTTAAGGGCTTTGCTCAGGTCTGGTGCTGCGTCGGTCATGATGTGAAGTCACTGCGGGGGAAAAGACACATGATAGGTCAATTCCCCCGCCGTGCCTTGCGGCAATGGTCTAAATCGATCAGTGCGCGAAGAGCGAATTGCCCTTCTGCCCCGCCAACTTCTCCGGCTTGATCAGGAACCGCGCCAGTGCCGGCAGCAGCCACAGCGCACCGAACATGTTCCACAGCAACATGAAGGTCAGCATCAGGCCCATGTCAGCCTGGAACTTGATGGCCGAGAAGATCCAGGTGCACACGCCGATCGCCAGGCACAGGCCCGTGAACAATACGGCTTTACCGGTGGACTTGAGCGTCTGGTAGTACGCTTCTTGCAGCGGCAGACCGGCACGCAGGAAGCTTTCCAGGCGACTGTAGATGTAGATGCCGTAGTCCACGCCAATCCCTACGCCCAGGGCCACCACCGGCAAGGTCGCCACCTTGACGCCGATGCCCATGAACGCCATCAGTGCGTTGCCCAGCACCGAGGTCAGCACCAATGGCAGCACGATGCACAGGGTGGCCGCCCAGGAACGGAAGGTGATCATGCACATGGTGGCTACACACAGGTACACCAGGATCAGGATGGTCAGTTCCGATTCCTTGATCACCTCGTTGGTGGCCGCTTCAATCCCGGCGTTGCCGGCAGCCAGGATGAATTCCAGGCCGTCCTTGTTGTTCTCCTTGGCGAAGTCCTGCACCGCGTGCACCGCGCGGTCGAGGGTTTCGGCCTTGTGGTCGTTGAGGAACACCAGCACCGGCGCCAGCGAACAATTGTTGTTGTAAAGGCCGTCAGCGCGAGCGATGGAGTTGTTCAGCACATCAGGGTTGCGCGACAGGGTTTCCCATTTCAGGTTGCCCTCGTTCATGCCCTTGATCATCTGCTTGGACACGGTCACCAGCGAGATGGCCGACTGCACACCCTCGGTGTTCTGCATCTTCCACATCAACTGATCGATGGGCGCCATGGCCTCATAGCGCGAGCAGCCTTCAGCCTTGGTCTTGACCATCACCACCAGCACGTCGGAACTGGTGGAGTAGTTGCTGATGATGAAGTTGTTGTCCTTGTTGTAGCGCGAGTCCGGGCGCAGTTCCGGCGCGCCCTGGTCGAGGTCGCCGATCTTGAGGTTCTGGCTGTACCAGAGGCCGCCGCCGAAAGCGATCAGGGCCAGGAAGATCGAGACCGGGGCGACTTTCGGGCTGGCAAACTTCGACAACAGGCGCCAGAAGCCGTGTTCGCGGTGTGCGTCCTTCTTGCTGCGCTCGATGGCGCGTTTGCTGATGCCGACGTAGGAAATCGCCACTGGCAGCAGGATCAGGTTGGTGAACACAATCACCGCCACACCGATGGAGGCGCCGATGGCCAGTTCGCGGATCACGCCGATGTCGATGATCAGCAGGGTGATAAAACCCACGGCATCGGCCAGGATCGCGATCATCCCGGGCAGGAACAACTGGCGGAATGTGCGCCGCGCAGCCGTCAACGCGTTATCGGCGTCACTGGATTGCAGGGCGATACCGTTGATCTTCTGCACGCCGTGGGAGATACCGATGGCGAAGATCAGGAACGGCACCAGCATCGAGTACGGGTCCAGCCCGAAACCGGCAGCGTGCATCAGCCCCAACTGCCAGACCACCGCCACCAGTGTGGTGATCAATACAGCGATGGTGCTGCGGATGCACCAGGTGAACCAGTACAGCAGCACCAGGGTGATCACGAAAGCAACGCCAAAAAACAGCACCACCATGATCAGGCCATCGATCAGGTCGCCGACTTTCTTGGCAAAACCGACGATGTGGATCTGTACGTTGGGGTTCTGTTCCTGGAACTTGGTGCGGATCTTGTCCTCAAGCTCGTGGGAAAACTTCTGATAGTCCAGGGCGAGCAACTTGCCCTGGTCCTGCGGGTCCGGGTAGGACTCCAGCAGTGGGATATCGACGATGCTCGACTTGAAGTCGTTGGCCACCAGGCGCCCGACCTGGCCGGACTTAAGCACGTTGTTGCGCAGTTGATCGAGGCTTTCCGGCGAACCGTTGTAGCTCTGCGGGATCACCTCGCCACCCGCGAAGCCTTCCTCCGTCACTTCGGTCCAGCGCACGCTGGGGCTCCACAGTGACTTGAGACCCGAGCGGTCGACGCCGTTGATGTAGAACACCTCGTCGTTGATCTGACGCAGGGTCTCCATGTACTCCTTGGTGAAGATGTCGCCGTCCTTGGCCTCCACCGAGATGCGCACGGTGTTGCCCAGGTTCGCCAGGTCATTGCGGTGCTCCATCATCTTCTCGATGAAGGGGTGCTTGAGGGGGATCATCTTTTCAAAGCTGGTGGACGGGCGAATCAACGTCGCCTGCCAGAACAGAAAGATACTCACCAGCAGGCAGATGACGATCACTGCCGGGCGGTTGTTGAAGATCAGGCGCTCAAGAAAGGTCGCTTTATCGTTGTGATGACTGCTCATTCTTTCCCCGCCTTCTTATTGTTTTGTCGGTTCGGCGCCGGTCGGCGTGGCCACGCGAACGCCACCCTGCCCGGCCAGAATCAAGTTGCCATTGCCTGCCGCCGTAACGGACGAAAGTGAAATGCGGTCCGGCCGGTTGAACACGCTGAACGTCACCCCGTCGTCGTGGCTGACCACCACACTGCCGCCGTTGCCGACGACGACAATGGCGCCGTCATCCAACAACGTGGCGCCCGACAAGCCAAACTCCAGCGCTCCCCGCGCCGCGTTCAGCTCAACTTGCTCCCAGGTGCTGCCGAAATCCGTGGAACGGTAGAGGTTGCCGCGCAAGCCATACGCCAGCAGGGTTTGCGCTTGCGCCGTGCCGATCACGCCAAACAACGAGCCCTCGTAGGGGCCTTCGAGTTTTTCCCAGGTCTGGCCGTCGTCGCGGGAGCGGAACATGCTGCCCTGCTCGCCCACGATAAACAGGCCGGCGTCCTTGATGTGAGCGATGGCGTTGAGGTGGAACTGGTCTTCGTTGTCGAGGCGGTCGCTGACGTCTTCCCAGGTTTTGCCGCCGTCGGTGGTTTCGATCAACGCGCCATAGGCACCCACGGCCAGGCCGTGGCTGGCGTCGTTGAACCAGATATCGAGCAAGGGGGCTTCGCGCTTGAGGTCTTGGTATTGCTGGGTCCAGGTGGCGCCGCCGTCGGTGCTGGCAAGGATTTGCGCATCATGGCCCACGGCCCAGCCTTGTTTGTCATCGACAAAAAACACGGCGGTGAGCAGTTGGCGGGTGGGCACCTTGGCTTGGGTCCAGGTTGCGCCCTGGTCATCGGAATAGAGGATATGCCCGCGATCACCGACCGCCACCAGGCGCTTGCCTGCGTGGACCACGTCGATCATCAGGCCCTTGGCGGCCTTGGGGGATTCAATCGCAAACACAGCTGCGGCGGGGGTATCGCTGGCGGCCTGGACGGCGGTCGGCAACGCGACGGCGCCAAGCAGCGAGAGCGCTGTGGCCAGCAACGCAACCCTGCGTGCGGCGCGTGGGCGGCAAACAACCCAACCCATGACAGGCTCACTCATAGACCTTTCTCCCATTTATTATTGTTATTGCCTGCCTTCCTGGGCCGTGAAACCTGCAACCTAGAGCGCCTGGAGGAAGCTGCGGCCATCCTATCGGGCTTTGGAATCGTCTGACAATCGGCGCTACGTTATCTTTTGTTAACTGATGGCAATTCATCCGCAGCTGAATATAGCGGCATTCGTCACGCTGATCAGCGAACGCAAATGAATTTTTATTCTATCTATTGAATTATGGGAATTTTTATTCCATTAATAGCGTTCTTGAAAACAATAATTCAAAGGACCACGGCTATGCGTGAACTCGGAATCGGCCTGATCGGTACAGGCTTCATGGGCCGCGCCCATGCGTTGGCGTTCAACAACGCCCGGGCGGTGTTCGAACTGCCAGTATCCCTCAGGCTGGCCGCCCTGGCCGATGCCGACACCGAGCGCGCCCAGCGCTGCGCCACAGCCTGGGGGTTTGCCCAGGCCCATGGCGACTGGCAAGCGTTGGTCAACGACCCTACTGTAGACGTCGTGGCCATTACCACGCCCAACCATTTGCACTACCCCATGGCCATGGCCGCCATTGCCGCGGGCAAAGCGGTGTACTGCGAAAAACCCCTGGCCGTCAGCCTGGAACAAGCCGACGCCATGCGCCGCGCCGCCAGCGCAGCCGGGGTGGTCACGCGGGTGGGTTACAACTATCAGCACAACCCGATGATCGTATTGGCCAAGCAAATGATCGCCAACGGCGACCTGGGCGAAATCATCAGCTTCCAGGGTGAGTTCAGCGAAGACTTCATGGCCGACCCGGCCTCACCTTGGTCGTGGCGTTGCGAAGTCGGACACGCCGGCGGCGCTCTTGCAGACTTGGGCAGCCACTTACTGTCGATGGCGCGTTACCTGGTGGGAGATGTGGTCAGCGTGTGCGCCGATACACAAACCGTGCATGCCCAACGCCCGGCCGTTAAAGGCAGCGCCGAGCTTAAGTCCATCGCCGTGGACGACCAAGTGCACGCCTTGCTGCGCTTCGCCAATGGCGCCCGCGGCACGGTGAGCAGCAGTTGGCTCAAGCATGGCTACAAGAACCACCTGAGTTTCGAGATCAGCGGCACCCGGGGCACCTTGGCCTTCGATCAGGAGCGCTTGAATGAACTGCGCCTGTGCCGTGTCGGCCAAGACGGCTTCCAGCGCCTGCTCGCCGGTCCCGCCCTGCCCGGCTACGCGGCGTTCAGCCCGGCGGCGGGGCATCAGTTGGGTTACAACGAGTTGAAGACCCTGGAGGTTCAGGAATTGATCATGGCGCTGGCGGGGCAAGGCAGGGATGGCACTGACTTTGAAGTCGCCTGGGCGGTGGAGCGATTGGCGACGGCGATTCGTGTCGCCGCGAAGGAAGAGCGCTGGGTCAGCGTGGACTCGCTCTAAACGCGCTTGCTTTGGCGCACTTGAAAGCATTTGAGTGCGCCGGCAAGACGAACTACTCCAGTACCGCCTCCAGGGTACGAACATAGGGTTTTCTGAGGGTGCGATCAGGCATGGCCTGAACACCTCCCTCAGAAGGACTAAACCTGTGGCTACCATTTCCTCCCCGCTCCCTTGGAGCAAGGTACTGGCCCAAGCGGTCAATACCCAATTCACCGCGCGACCGACGCTTCGCTCAGTCGTGTCCCAGCGGTTGCACGAGAGTATTCAGGAAAAATTCCCGGCCCTGCCAGTAGACACTGCCACCTTGCGCGTGGCGGAACCCAGCCGCCCTGGAGCCTGGAACCTCAAACCTTTGATCGACGTTGCCCTTGATTTTCTGGCAACCGGTGTGCCCGCCGATTTCTCGGACAAGCACGCGTCTGAGTATTACCTGTGCAACAGCGGCACACCGCAAAAACGCATCACCGTCAACAACGAGCCAATCGACATCCACGTGATCGCCGCGCTGATCAACGAACTCCCCGTCGTTCTATTCATTGAATTGCAGAGCGCGCTGGCGGACTTCTGGCAACAAAACGGCAGCACAGGAATCAGTCGCTGGCAGTGGATGGGCGACCTGCTGCGCACCTCATTGCGCAACAGCGTCCAGCGCAGCAGTGACCTGACCGACGAACACCTGCAACTCCTCAACAACGTGCTGGATTACCCCGACAATCGCGAGCGCGGCACGCTCAACCTATCGGGTGAAACCATTCATGCGTACACCCTGGAAACCACGCTTATTCAGGGCGATCTGCGGGTCAGCGTTCAGGCAAGCGAATTGCTGCTCGTCCAAGGCACCTGCGTAGTTTCTTGCGGCGTATCAGGCAACATCCGTACCTACCCGACCGTCGATGCATTCGGCGGCGCCTGGTCGAACGCCATAAAAAGCCGCTATCAAGCTGAACAGATCGTGTGGAAACGCTTCGAACCTGACGGCAATATTTTCGACACCCAAGCAGCACTGATTTTAAATCAGCAACTTGAAAACCTGGCAGCCCTGCACCTGCCGGCCAAGGTTGGCATAGAGGCACTGGAGGCGCTTTACGACCGAGTCATGGACCCCGCCCCGCTATTACTCAATGTACCTATCGGTGCATCGCTGCCATTCACCCAACTGCAAGCGGCGTTACCCGACTGGCTTGCGCAAGGTACACCCGCCGAACGCAGTGCGTACTCCCGTCATCTGGTGGAATTAGCCAACATCAAGAAGCGCACCCACGGTCGCAGCTTCCTCGAGGGCATTGACGGGCTTCGTTCCTTTGCGGCCAAAACGCTGCAGGCGTTGATGGTTGCGGATCACCCCGCCGGGCCAACCTACAACGTTGACGCGTTGGAGCTGACCTATGCGGTACCGGTGGGAGACATCGGTAGCAGCTACATCGAACACGTGAGGATGACGCTGACGGACCTGGCACTGAAAAATCTGTCAGGAAAACCCAACGGTCGCCTGACCCTGCGCAGTCTGGACGGCCAGGCACTCGCTACGTGGCTCACGCCCGAGTATGTCGAAGGCCTGGTTACTCGGGCTGACATCGGAGCGGTCTACCCGGCCTTGCTTGAACGTCTATTTTTTAACGACGAAAAGGAGTCGCGTGAGCGCGAAAACCTGTTTGCCCAACAGCTGCGCGTTCACTTGCCGATGACCGCGCTGGAGTTGGCCGTAAGGCAGCAGTCGGGGATGACATGGGAAGGTTATCGAAGGGTGGCGGCGGTGGTCAAAAGCACGGCGGCGGACCGTAGAGTGGACGACAAAGACATCGTCATCCACACGCTGGGGTTCTTGAGAAAGCCAGGCGCGGCGCCCGATCACGTGACCGATATGTTCTTGATCGAAGAGCAAGGCTGTACCACCGGCCCGGTGATTCTCTATCGCCCACAGTATTTACCGGTACTCATGCAATTCAGCACCCGCGAGGCGTTGATGCAAGCCATCGCCTTACCCGGAGCACTGCAGGCAAGCGCGCTGACGTGGCTATCGGACGGTGCCCGGGCGGTGTACGACAACGGCGGGTTTCAGCAACCCCATTACGTGCGAATCGGCATCGGCATGGAGTTCGATACCCCGGAAATCCCCGAGCCTGTGACCTTGGCAAAATGCGGGACGCAGCCCGAGGTGTTGCAATCGCTGAGCAGGGGAAACCTGATGCAGTATCTGTTCGGCAGCTACGCCAGGACCTTGGTTGAAGTGGCTGACCGCCAATCGGTGTCCAACCGCGAAAGCCGCTGGGCCAGCCTCCTGGAAGGCGCCGGCCTACTGTTCAATACGTTGCTGCTGCCTTTATTGAGGGGCCCCGCCATGCTGGTGGGTTGGATGCTGCAAATCGCCTCAGGGCTGGCGCAGGATATTCCGGCGTTGGAAAGCAGTGATCCGCAAGCGCGGGAACTCGCATGGGTCGACCTTTTATTGAATCTCGGCCTGGTGTTGGTACATGCCGGCGCGAGCGTAACGAGTCGCCCTCTGAGTGAGACCCGACAACGCCCGGTGGCACTTGCCCCCCTGCGCCGCACCTCGCAAACGCAGCAGGCCACGCCACCCCGTGTTCGGCAAGGCTCTGTCGGCCTGCCTTCACAGCCACCCGGCAGTGGTCACACGCTGATTGACTTCAACCTGTCCACCGCCCGCGAAGCCTCACGCGCGCGGCTGTTTGAGCAGCTGCTCAAGATACGCGTCAACTGGCCCGAAAACCCACCCCCGCCGACAGCAACCGGTCCGTTCAAAGGCCTTTACCGTATCGGCGCAACCTGGCACGCCAGCGTCAGGGGCCGGCTGTTTCAAGTCAGTGTGGTGCCCGGTTTTGGCGAGGCGTATGTGGTTCACCCTGAGCACCCTGACCGCCCGGGGATCAAGCTTAGGACCGACGGCCAAGGGCACTGGACGCTCGACGAAGGGTTGCGACTGATAGGCGGTGGACGAAAGAACCGCGTGGCCGAGGCGCGTAAGGCCAACGCCGAAAGGGTCGCTGCGCTGAATAGCCGTAAGGCCGAGCTGCAACAAACACTTGTGCAATGCGTGACCGATGAAACTGTCGCGTTGGCCACCTTAAACACCGCGAGAACCCAATACACCACACAAAACGGCAAGCTGACGCGTACTTGGGCGATCTGGAATGCGGCAACCACTGAGCAGAAATCCCGGATAGCGCCCACTTATCAGTTGGAGCTGAACAGGACACAGGAACAGCGATCGTTCTACAGCATCAGCCTGATCGATTACCGGGAGAAGTCGGCCAAGGCGACCCAGGCGTACAGGGACGTCATCAGCGTGATTAACGACATCAAGGCTGTCGACCATCAAACCAACAATGACCGCGAGCACACGACTCACTTTTTTGCCCTGTGGGATCAGCAAGACACGCTGCGAACCCAACTGGCCCATTTCGGCCTGGGTTCGGGGGTGTTCAGTCGTGGAATGAGCGCAACACAACGATTCACGATCGCTTACGACAAACTCGAACAGGGAGAGCCTGAAGACTACAAGGCGTTGATGGAAGATCTGAAAACCTCACGCGCCTACCATGATCAAATCGTTGCCGTGTCAATCATCCAGGAACAACTCCTCGACGAGATGGCCCGAGCATCAGCCTTCGGCAAGAGCTTCCGGGACGACCTGGTTGCACGGCTATCGCAGCCGGAAAAATATCTGCCGGACAATACACGCTTAATGGGCATCGATATTGTTCAAGAACTCAGCCTTGACCGCAGTGTTCCTCTCGCACAAAACAGTATCGAAGCGTTGTTCTTCCATCTATTTGAGCAAATACGCTTACGCCCGACCATTTCGGCTCACATAGAGATGACCACCAGCCGCGGCTACAGCACGACCGAGCGAATCGATGTGCTCGGGTCCGTCGTGGACCGCTATACCGCTGCCGAGCATATTGGGCAGAACCTCAAGCGGCTGAACCCGACCTGCATTCGTACGCAGTACCTGGATGATTTTCTGGACAACATCACGCAAGGCCGAGCAAGCGCCGAAAATGACCTGAAAACACTGATCATAGACAGCGAAGAAGACAAGGTTATCTACCAACCGCCCAAAGCCATCAGGCAAAAGCCCGCCACCAAGCGGGTATTCAAAACGCGCAGCCGCGGCACGTTGGTCGGCGATCTGCGAGAGGCTGCACCAGGAGATACCGCGCAACTCATCGAAATTGTCGACCCCTCCAACGGCGAAGTGATCGAGCGATTCCACGAACATGCCGAAGAAGGTGTTTACGTGGAAATCGAAGAGGGCCCGACTCAAACGCCGCCGCCCAGACTGGCTCGTTCGGCCAGGGCAATCACCAGCGCAGCACAGGATGTCGCAGCCAAGCGCGAGAGCATTGAAAGCACGATACAGCGTGAACTCAATCAAATGGACCGTGACGAAATCCTGCGGGACGAAAAGGTGCCGAAAGATTGGGAATTCATGCTGACGACAGAGGCAGATAAGCTTGAGGCGCTGGCCACAGAACTGGAACACACCGCCCCCTCCAATCAAACGACCCTTACGGCCAATCAATGGCGAACCCTAGCAGTGCAAATGAAGGCTGCCGGCAAGCAATACCGCATCACGGGCTACAAAAAGCAGGCGCCTACGGTGGCTATCGTGGACTATTTGTGGCACGAAAAAGCGGTGAACATCGGGCTGGTAAAGGAACGCGAACCGACAAACGCCAAAGACTTTCTCAGCGAATATGCAATCCGCGACAGCGATACCGGATACGTGCTGTGGTATGCCCACTTTCACTACACCAGCTTGACGGTTGCAAAAACCGCCTATACCAGTGGGCATTTGAAACGCGCCGATCAACGTAATATCGGGTTCAAGGCACAGTTGGCGCAATACCGGAACAACAGCGCCAAGGTGATCGCCGTCTGGCGAAGCAAAATCCCATCCGCCATGGCCCACAGGTTGTTCTTTTATAGGGACTGATACCCGTGGGCAACGCCGCGTCAATCTCTCGAGACATTGACGCGGTCTATCAGCGCAGGGCTCTTCTCAACACCTTGCCCACGGTCGTCTTGGGCAACTCGGTCGTGCGAAACTCCACATACTTGGGCAACTTGTACCCTGTCAGGTATTCCCGACAATGGGCGAGGATCTGTTCCTGGGTCAGGTTCGGGTCCTTGCGCACCACGATAATCTTGACCTTCTCGCCGGTCACCGCATCTTCCACGCCAATCGCCGCCACTTCACCCACCCCCGGGTGCAACGCCACCACGTCTTCGATCTCGTTGGGGTACACGTTGAAACCGGAGACCAGGATCATGTCCTTCTTGCGGTCCACCAGGCGGATGAACCCGCGCTCGTCCATCACCCCGATATCCCCCGTGGACAACCAGCCCTCGGCATCCAGCACCTCGGCGGTGGCTTCCGGGCGTTTCCAGTAGCCCTGCATCACCTGCGGGCCACGCACTTGCAGCTCGCCCTGTTCGCCAATCTCGGCCAGTTCGCCGTCCTCGCGCACAAAGCGCACCCAGGTCGACGGCAAGGGCACGCCAATGCTGCCGGTGAATTCCATCTCGCGCATGCGCGCAATGTTGATCGGGCTGATGCTCACCACCGGCGAGCACTCGGTGAGGCCGTAGCCTTCGATGATCGGCAACCCGGTGACTTCCTTCCAACGCTTGGCCACTGCCGTGTGGGTCGCCATGCCGCCCGCGATGACCATGCGCAACGCCGAAAAGTCCCGCGCACAGAATTCCTTGTTTTCCAGCAGCCCGTTGAACAAGGTGTTGACCCCGGCGATGCCGTTGAAGCGTTCCTTGCGCAGGATCATCTGTACGCGCTTCACGTCTCGCGGATTGGCGATCAGGATGTTGCGCCCGCCCAGGCACATGAACATCAGGCAATTCACCGTCAGGGAAAAGATGTGGTACAGCGGCAGTAAGGTGACGTTGGTTTCCTGCTGGTCCTGGTCCAGTTGGTCACCGACCCAGGCCTTGGCTTGCAGCAGGTTGGCGATGATGTTGCGGTGGCTGAGCATCACTCCCTTGGCATCGCCGGTGGTGCCGCCGGTGTATTGCAAGAAGGCCAGGTCATCCAGGGCCATGGCCACCGGAAAATGGTTGAGCGCGCGCCCCTCTTTCAGTACCTGATTGAAGCGCACCGAACCGCGCAGGTTGAAGGCCGGCACCTGCTTTTGCACCCGGCGCAGGATGAAGTTCATCGCCGCGCCCTTGAAGGTGCCCAGCAAGTCGCCGATAGCCGCCACCACCACGCGCTTGACGCTGCTGCCGGCCACGACTTTTTCCAGGGTGTGCGCGAAGTTCTCGAAGATCACCACCGTTTCGGCACCGCTGTCCTTGAGCAAATGCTTGAGCTCATGGGCGGTGTACAACGGGTTGACGTTGACCACCACCGCACCGGCCATGATCGTGCCCAACAGGCAGATTGGGTACTGCAAGCAGTTGGGCATCATCAACGCCACACGGTCGCCCTTCTTCACGCCCTGGCCCTGCAGCCAGGCAGCAAAGGCAACGCCCTGCACTTTCCAGTCGGCGTAGGTCATTTCGGTGCCGATGCTGACGTAGGCGACCCGCTCGCGAAACTTCTCCAGGTGCTCCAGGAACACCTCGCGCAACGACGGGTAGTCCTCGATACCGGCATCAATGTCGGCCGGAACGCCTGGCAAGTAAGCGTTCAACCAGATCCGTTCGGTTTGTACCAGGCTTACAGCGTTCATGGCAGTCTCCTTGTTGTTGTTTTTGATAGAGCTACTTTTCGACGATGGCGGTAATGCCCAAGCCGCCGGCCGCGCAAATTGAAATCAGGCCACGGCCACCGCCGTTCTCGTGGATGGTCTTGGCCAAGGCAGCCAATTGCCGGCCACCGGTGGCAGCAAAGGGATGGCCGCAACCGAGCGAGCCCCCGTTGACGTTCATCTTGCTGCGCTCGATAGCGCCCAGGGGTGCGTCCAAGCCTAGACGCTCCCGGCAATAATCGGCGTCTTCCCAGGCCTTGAGCGTGCACAGCACCTGCGCGGCAAACGCTTCATGGATCTCGAAGAAATCAAAATCCGCAAAGCTCAGGCCTTCGCGCTTGAGCATGCGCGGCACCGCATAGGCCGGGGCCATTAACAGGCCTTCGGTGCCGTCGACGAAGTTCACTGCCGCCGTTTCGCCCGTGCGCAGGTAGGCCAGCACCGGCCAGCCGTTCTCGGCCGCCCACTCTTCGCTGGCCAACAGCACCACTGACGCGCCATCGGTCAGCGGCGTGGAATTGCCCGCAGTGAGCGTGCCGTTCTGCCGGTCATAGGCCGGGGACAAGCCGGCGAGCTTTTCCAGGCTGGCGTCGGCACGCAGGTTATTGTCACGGGCCAGGCCGCGATGGGGGCTGATCAAGTCATCAAAGAAACCCCGGGCGTAGGCCGCTGCCAGGCGTTGGTGGCTGGTGAGGGTCAGCTCATCCTGGGCCAGGCGCTTGATTTTCCAGCGCTTGGCCATTTCTTCGCAGTGCTCGCCCATGGACAGGCCGGTACGTGGCTCACCGTTGCGCGGCAGCAGCGGTTTGAAAAACATCCCGGGACGCACCTTCAGCAGTGCCTTCAACTTGTCGCCCATGCCCTTGGCACGGTTGGCCGACAGCAACGTATAGCGCAGGGATTCGTTGATTCCGATGGGTGCATCGGAGGTGGTATCGGAACCGCCGGCGATGCCCACGTCGATCTGGCCCAGGGCGATTTTGTTGGCCACCAGCAACGCGGCTTCCAACCCCGTGCCGCAGGCTTGTTGCACATCGTAGGCGGGTGTATCGGGAGACAAGGTGGTCGACAGCAGGGATTCTCGCGCCAGGTTGAAATCCCGCGAGTGTTTGATCACCGCACCCGCGGCAAACTCCCCCAGGCGCTGGCCGTGCAGGTTGTAGCGGTCGATTAAGCCCTGCAGGGCCGCCACCAGTAAATCCTGGTTGCTGTCGTTCGCATACACCGTGTTGGAGCGGGCAAAGGGAATACGGTTGCCGCCGATAATCGCGACGCGACGCACCGGGGCCGGGTTGAAGCTGTAGTCACTCATCGACAGGTCTCATTCCAGATAAAGAGGCCGCGCATATGGGGTTTGTCGCCAGCAAAATTGCGCACTTCGAACTCGCGGCGCGGGCCCGTCACGGGGCGGCTCCAGAGCGCCACCTGGCCGGGCAGGAAGATCGGCAGCTTGAAGTCGCAATGGGCCTCGGCCTGCTCCAGCCCGCCGGGGGGTTGCTGGGCGGCGAGTGCGCGGCCCAGGGTCCACATGCCGTGGGCGATGGCGCGGCGAAAGCCGAAGATCTTCGCGCCGATCACCGAGGTGTGGATCGGGTTAAAATCCCCCGACACCTTGGCAAAGCGCCGGCCCAGGTCGGCCGGCAGCACCCAGCGCTGGGTGCGCAACAGGCCCTCCTCCTGCAACGGCAACACGTCGTCCCACGGTTCGCCGACCGGCGCCTTGACGTCACGGCGCAGGTACAGGCTGTCGCTTTCCCACACCAAGGCGTCAGCGCCGTAGGCTCGGGTGGCGATGCTCAATGCCTGCCCCTTCGGATGGGCAACCCAGCGCTCGCAATACACCTCCAGGCGCAACGTCTGGCCTTCGTGCAAACGCTGGTGCTGCCGAATCCGATTGGCCAGGTGCACCATGCCGCTGGCCGGGTACGGAAAGCTCGGGCGAGTGAGCAGCATCAGGTGCAGCGGGAACGCCAGCACATGGGGATAGGACAGCGGCACGCCCTGCTCGCGGCGAAACCCGCACGCACGGCCGTAGGCCGCGATACCGCTGGGCGACAGCTCCACCGCCGAACGCACCAGACGTTCCCTGGGCAATACCGGTTCGCCGTCGAGCTTGGGCTTGCGCAGGGCGCGTACACCATCAAGCAGCAAGCGCGTTCGCGACGGCGGTGGGTCGATGATCTGGGTCACGTAGTCCATGGCTCAGGCTCCCAGCAGGCTTTGGCCGCACACGCGTACGACTTGGCCATTGACCCCGCCGGACGCCGGGTGCGCCAACCAGGCGATGGTCTCGGCCACGTCGATCGGCTGGCCACCCTGGGACAGCGAGTTCATGCGCCGCCCCGCCTCGCGGATCATCAGCGGGATCTTCGCGGTCATCTGGGTCTCGATAAACCCGGGCGCCACCGCGTTGACCGTCACCTGCTGCGCGGCCGCCTTCGGCGCCAGGCCTTGCACCAGGCCGATCACGCCGGCCTTGGAGGTGGCGTAGTTGCTTTGCCCCAGGTTGCCGGCGATACCGGAAATCGACGATACGCACACGATGCGCCCACCCGGGTTCAGCCCCTGGCTGTCCAGCAAGGCGTTGCTCAAGTGCAGCGGCGCCTCCAGGTTCACCGCCAGCACGCTGCGCCAGGCCGCTTCGGTCATTTTGGCGATGGTCTTGTCACGGGTGATACCCGCATTGTGCACCACCACATCAAACGCGCCGTATTGGCTGACATGGGCTTGCAGCAGCGAAGCCGCGTCGGCGGCGGTGATGTCCAGCGGCAACGCCGAACCGCCGACACTGCTGGCCGCCTGCTGCAAGGCCTCCTGGGCTTGGGGCACGTCCACACAGACCACGTGGGCACCCTCGCGTGCCAGCACCTGGGCGATGGCCAGGCCGATGCCACGGGACGCACCCGTGACCAAGGCACGGCGACCGACAAAGGGTTTTTCCCAGTTGATCGCGCTGTTGCCGTCCACGGCTTTTTCCAGGCGCACCACTTGCCCGGACACGTAGGCCGAACGGCGCGACAGGAAGAAGCGCAGGCTGCTGTCCAGCGCTGATTCGGCGCCCGGCGCCACGTAGATCAATTGCACGGTGATCGCCCGGCGCAGTTCCTTGGCCAGCGACCGCACCAAGCCTTCCAGGGCGCGCTGTGCGATGGCTTGGGGCAAATCCTTGCACTGTTCCGGCGCCGTGCCGAGCACTACCACACGTCCATGGTGGCCAATTCGCTTGGCGTTGGCGTGGAAGAACACGTAGAGCTCGTCGAGTTGCTGCAAATCGGTGACGCCACTGGCATCGAACACCGCGCCCTGCACCTTGACCGTGGACGGCGCCTTGAGGGTCGCCGGGGTGGCGGCCACGGTGTCGGTGGCCTTGAACACCTGTTGCACCTGATCGACCAGGCGCCCTGCCCCGGCGATGATCACCGGGTTGACCAGCCCTTGCTGGCCGCTGCGATGGCGTTGCAGCGGCAGCGGTTGCGGCAGGCCCACGGCCTGGGCCAGGCGTCGGCCCCAGGGGGAATTGACGAAGGAAAGGTAGCTGTCACTCATAAAGACATTCACTCACAACGCATGCTGACCATGTAAACCCGGTCCCACAGTGACCGTGTTCATTCAGTACCACTCAATTGACCGAGGCATTTTCGCTCTGGCTGTTGCGACGTTTTACCGCTGGTTCCAAGGCTTGCTTGCGCTGCTGCAACGCTTCCAGCAAACCGAAATCCTGCGGAAAGTCGTCGACCTGGATGCCATGGTCGGCGTACTCCACGTAGCGCCCCAGCAAGGCGTCTTCGTCGTCGCTGATCAGGTCCAGCGCCCGCGCCTTGACGCGCCAGGCGGTAAACGCAGTGGCGGAAATCGGCATCGGTTCGATCAGGCCCTGCTTCACGGCAGACTTGAGCCGCGCGTCGATCAGTTCCACCTGCGGCAGCAGGCGGAAACCCAATTCGCCGTAAGCCAGCTTGTCGATTTCCGGACGCGGGATGTAGGAATTGGCCAGCAGGCGGTCGCGGGTCTCACCCGGGGTCTGCACCACGTCCGCCACCTGGGCCAGCAAGCGGTCCGACGGTTTGCGCAGGGGAATACCCAGCGGGAAGCTCAAGCCGCGCACCACCGCTGCTGCGGCTTTCGAAGGGTAGTTGTCGAGTACTTCGGCCAAGGCTTCATGGGCACGCAACAGCGCATCCTGGGCCGACCAGTGCACCAGCGGCAGGTCGGCCTGGGGCCGGCCGTCATCTTCAAAACGCTTGAGCACGCAGGACACAATGTACAGCTGTGACAGAATGTCCCCCAGCCGTCCGGTGATACTTTCCTTGCGCTTAAGCGCACCGCCCAGCACGCCCATGGACACGTCCGAGATCAATGCCAGCACCACCGACAGCCGATTGGCCTGGCGGTAGTAGGACGCCAGCGCCGGGTCGGTCTTGGCCGGTGCCGAAATCAGCCGCCCACCGGTCAGCGAATGCACCGCAGCGCGGACGGTATTGGCCAGCACAAAGCTCACGTGGCCGAACATCGCACTGTCGAAGGCTTCCAGCGCCTTGCGCCGATCCGGGTTGCGCGCCGCTTCCATTTCGCGGAACACATAGGGATGGCAACGGATCAGGCCCTGGCCAAAGATGATCAGGCAGCGGGTCATGATGTTCGCGCCTTCCACCGTGATCGCGATGGGGCTTTGCTGGTAGGCACGGGCCAGGAAGTTGTTGGGCCCCATGCAAATGCCTTTGCCGGCAACGATGTCCATGCCGTCATTGACGATGATGCGCGCGCGTTCCGTGACGTGGTACTTGGCGATCGCCGAGATCACCGACGGTTTTTCACCGGCATCCAGGGACGCCACCGACACCTTGCGCACCGCGTCGCAGGCGTACAAATGCCCGGCCATGCGCGCCAGCGGCGCCTGTACCCCTTCGAACTTGCCGATGGGCAGGCCGAACTGCTTACGCATCGCTGCGTAGGCCGTGGTCCCGCGTACCGCCACCTTGCCCAGGCCGACGTTGGCCGATGGCAGGGAAATCGCACGGCCCGCCGCCAGGCATTCCATCAGCATGCGCCAGCCGTTGCCCACCTGTTCGCGGCCGCCGATCACCCATTCCAACGGAATGAACACATCCTTGCCGGTGGTCGGGCCGTTCTGGAACACCGCATTCAGTGGCCAATGGCGACGGCCGCTGTTGACGCCCGGATGGGACGTTGGAATCAGCGCGCAGGTGATGCCCAGTGAACCGGGTGCGCCAAGCAAACCGTCCGGGTCTTCGGCACGGAAGGCCAGGCCGAGCACCGTGGCAATCGGACCAAGGGTGATGTAGCGCTTGTCCCAGGTCACCTTGAAGCCCAGCACTTCTTCGCCTTCGTGGGTGCCTTTGCAGACGATGCCCAGGTCCGGGATCGCGCCCGCATCCGAGCCGGCATACGGGCTGGTCAAGGCAAAGCACGGGATGTCTTCACCCCGGGCCAGGCGCGGCAAGTAATAGTTACGCTGGGCATCGGTGCCGTAGTGCAACAGCAACTCGGCCGGGCCCAGAGAGTTGGGCACCATCACCGAAATCGCCGCCGCCGAGCAGCGCGTCGACAGCTTCATCACCACTTGGGAGTGCGCGTAGTGGGAGAAGCCTTTGCCGCCGTACTGCTTGGGAATGATCATGCCGAGGAAACCGGCATCCTTGGTGTACTGCCAGCCCTCCGGGGACATGTCCTGCCAGACCTGGGTGGTTTCCCAGTCGTTGGCGATGTCGCACAGGGTTTCCACTTCGTTGTCGAGGAAGGCTTGCTCTTCGGCGCTGAGGCTGGCCGGAGCCGCTTGCAACAGGCGCTGCCAATCGGGCTTGCCGCTGAACAGCTCGGCGTCCCACCACACGGTGCCGGACTCGATGGCCGCGCGTTCGGTGTCGGACATGGCCGGCATGATGGTGCGAAACAGGCCCAACGCCTTGCTCGTCACCAACGCACGGCGCAGGGGCTTGATGGCCATCAACAACGCCGGTGCGATGACCAGCACCGCCGTTAGCGTGATGCCAAGCGTGGCGATCACATTGAACAGATAGCCCACCGCCAGCCAGATCAGGCCAGCGCCCAGCCACAGGGTGGCGGCTGCTTGTCGATACGCCAGGGCAATCGCGGCTGCGAAACCCACCAATAACCAGATAACCATGGGGATACCTCTACTCGATTCAGGGTACGGCCAATGCGCAGGCAGATCGAAATGCGCTGCGGTGTAAAGCCACACTACAAACTTGGAAAACTAAATTCAAATTTTGTTTTGAAATTTTTATTTAATGCGTAGGCAAAAAAGTTGGCCGACCCGGTCAGCCTTGCTCATCACGTTGAAAAGGAGAATGACGGGACGCGGAGCGCCCCGTCGGCGCAGGTAAACGCGGATAAAAGCGCCAAGATGCGCTTAGCGCTTCATCCTCGATAGTGCGTTATTGGTTCAGAACGCGTAGGTCGCCGAAACAGCCACCACATCCCCCGACGACTCAGCTTTGCCGTTCAGGCTGGCGCCACCGAGTCGATCCACGTTCTTGGTCTTCAAGTTGACCTCCTGCACAAATTGATGGGAGTACGCGAGATCGAGCGACAAGCCAGGAATGGCCTTGACCTCATAACCTGCACCCAGCGACAGGAAGTAGCGATCACCGTCCGGAATCCGTGGATCCCGGGTGGAGTTACGGGTTGGCGTCTGGTCGGAAGCGACACCGGCTCGCAACGTCAACTCGTCGGTGGCTTTGAAGTCACCGCCCACCGAATACATCCAGGAATCACGATAGTTGTAGGGAATGGAGACGATCTGAATGTCACCGGACTTGAGCGTCAGGTCCTTGAAGGATGACCATTGAGTCCACACAGCACTGACACCGAGTGTGAAACGGTCATTGAACTGGTGGACCCAGTCAAAGGCCGCAGTGGCCGGGATATCCAATTGGGTGCTGGCATGTGCTCCGTCCGGGAACAGTTTCAGTCCAGGGTAGGCTTCTTCTACAAGGGTCCCGCTGCCACCGAATGGGCTGGGCTGAGTCATCAGGTTGTAGGAGAACTGATCGGCACGGATGTTGTACTTGCCGGTCATTTTGTTTTTGATCTTGGCGTGGTAGTTGAGGCCAAGACTGTCTTGCGCGGTCGGTTTCCAGACGACACCGGTAAACCAGCCCGTGGAGATATTGTCGACCTTGACCCGCATCAGCGCGCCACCCACCCCCGATGGAAAATCGATGCTCCCCAGCAGCGGCGATTGCGAGTTGGACGCGGCAGACAGCAAATCGATGTTCTGGCTGACAAAACCCTTACTGTGCTGAACGATGATCCCGCCACCAATGGAGAAGTCGTCGCGGACCTTGAACGAAAGCGACCCTGTCAGCCCCACGGTTTCAATTTTGGTATCGACGGCAAAATCCCGCAGCTTGGAGTCTTCATTCCAGGTTGAGCGCATGCCCTGTGGCACAACCTGCGACAACCCGAAAGCAAACCTGTCGCCCAGTGGCATCACCATGAACCCCGTCGGCAACCACGCCGTGAAGCCACCTTGGCCGCCGTCATTGTTGTTGGCAATGCGGTTACCCGGATCGAAACTCCCATCGGGCGCTACCGGTGTATTGGTAATCGGCTGCCCGAGATAATCGTTCGCCTCGCCTTTGTACTTGATCTTGATACGGGCATAGTCGACCGTAAATTGCGCCACATTGTGTTCTACGAATGCCATCGCTGCCGGGTTGTTGTACGCCGAACTGGGGTCATTCTTGAACAGCGAACCACCACCAAAAGCACGACCCCAGCCCGGGGCGCCATAGGTCGGTGTGGAAAAACCACCGGCCTGGACCGGCGCGGCAATCATCACCCCCCCCATTAATGCCAAGCCCAGCAGAACCTGTACCTGTTGTTTTTTATTATTCATGCGGCACTCCTTATTGTTATCTCACTGAACCGGCCCCAGCCGGCTCGTCTTGCGACTTGGCTTGCCTTTTAAAAGGCAAAAACACTCCTTACCGTGCGACACGCACCTCAAGGAACAATGGTGATGTTGGGAATATGAGCACTCAGCGAAACCACCGTGCAAAAGCCGGAAAGCGGCTGGTTTGCTGCAGAGAGGTCAACGCCGCCTGCGCCATTGGCCAACACACCGACAATCGATGAAGGGCCGCAATTCGTAGCAGGAAGAGAACTGGCCGCAATGGTGTAACCCACGTTAGCCAGGCCTCCGGTGCCACCCGATGAAGCGGGAGGCGTCAGCACCCAAGGCAAGTTATTCAGGGTTGGCAGCCTGCACAAAGCATTGCTGCCCGAAAGGGTTGCGCTGAGAACGTCGGCAGCTGAACCATCACCGCGCACCAGGCCGGACAATTGAATATTGCAGGTAATCGGCGCACCAAACGTACTGGGCGATTTGATCGTCACGGTGCCGCCCGGACTGGAGGTAAATGCCACTCCCCCAGGGCTGAAAACTCCAGCATGGGCCATCGATGCAGTACCGAAGCACAGCGCCAATGAGCCGATAAAAACGAAGGCGTTCAAGCGCTTCATTATTCCTTCCTCACATTCATGGCGATCCATTTCGCCAGGAGCCTCAGCTCGTAGGCCCAACTCATCTGCCGTAAACAGGCGCCTCATCAGAGGCGCCTGCCCTGCAACGGGTGATCAGCCCTTTTTACGGAGTACGTCTATCAAGGAACGATGCTGACGCCTGGAGCGGTGACACTCAGGGTCACCACGGTGCAGCTACCCGAGAGCGGTTGGTTGGTAGCGCTCAGTGCTGCGCCACCGGTCACGTTGGACAGCGCCACGGCAATAGTGGATGGACCGCAGTTGGTGGCAGGGATCAGTGGCGGAATGGCTGCAATGGTGTAACCCACATTGGTCACGGTGCCGGCTGGCGACAGCACCCATGGCAAGTTGGTCAGGTGAGGCAGGGAGCAGAGTTGGTTAGAGCCGCTGACAGTAGCAGCAGTAATATCTGCCGCCGAACCATCGGCACGCACTTTACCGGTGAACGAGATATTACAAGTTACCGCTGCACCAAATGAAGAAGGTGACTTGACTGTAATCGTGCCACCCGAGTTAGTCGTAAACGACTGGTTAGCGGGGCTGAAACTTTGTGCGGAAGCCATGGAAGCAGCGCCCATGCAAACAGCCAAAGCAGTCAACGACACGAGAGTTTTCAAGCTTTTCATTGTTTTTCCTCACATGTTATGGCGAATTCATTTCGCCAGGGGTAATGGCCATGATCGAGAGGTCACGGTGAAACTGCAGAACTTCCCTTTCCAGCCAAATCTCAATTCAATTACCGCTTACAACAGTCGGACAGTCTTATTCGACAACTTTGAAGTTAGGCGGCATCTTGATCGACACCGTCTTGATCTTGCAGTCTTCGCCAATCGGTACATTGGCCGCTTCCAACTTGCCGGTGGCGTTATCCCACGTACCGTCAGCGGTGGAAGGGCCGCACTTGCCGCCCAGGCCAAAGGCGTGAACATCTACGCTGATCTTCGACATGGAACCGCTCTTGGTATCTTTGGCCACTAATATCCACGGCAAGTTGGTGGCTTCGACCCGGCTGCACTTAAGGCCACCGTCGAATTCAACTTTATCGACATTGACCGATGAGCCATCGGCCGCCACTTTGCCGGCCACTTTGATGGTGCAGTCGGCGCTGATCAGGGCACCCTTGGAAAAGCTGATCGGCCCCTGGGCGGTGAAGGCACTGCCGGCCGGTTCGATACGGGCAGCCTGGGCCTGGTGGTAAACGATCAGGCCCAGGGCGGCCAATACAATGTGCGTGGTGAACTTGGCAGGGTTTTGCATGGTGTACGTCCTTCCCTTGAAATTATTGTTGTAGGGTCAAACAACTTGCTTGCCACGAAACCGGTAAACCTTGGGCGTAAGAGACCTGCGCGATACACAGACCCCGAGTACGCCCACAACTTTTAAATTCACATCAGAACGGCCTGGCGCTGTTGCCGTATTTCTCCAGGTACTTCAAACGTTGTGACGGCTGAAGATTGGTCAGGGTGATATCGCCGGCATAATGGTTAAGCACCCGGTGGTCCATGCGACGTCGCCACAAGTACGGCACATAGGCCCAGACAATCATGCTCGCGTAGCCATACGGCAGTTGTGGCGATTCATCAAAGTGACGCAGCGACTGATAACTGCGTGTCGGGTTTGCGTGGTGATCAGAGTGCCGCTGCAGTTGGAACAGGAAGATATTGGTGACAATACGGTTGCTGTTCCAGGAGTGCCGTGGCGAACAACGTTCATAACGACCGTTGGGCAACTTCTGGCGTTTGAGACCGTAGTGCTCGACATAGTTGACCACTTCCAGCAGCGAGAAACCGTAGATGCCTTGGATGATCAGGAACGGAATCACCGCCGCCCCAAGCCACAGGATCATCGCGCCCCACAACACCACGCTGTACATCCAGGCGGTGAGCACGGCGTTCTTCCAGTGCAGGGCCGGCAGGCCGAGTTTGCGCAGGCGTTCGCGCTCCAGGTTCCAGGCCGAGCGTGCGCTGAACCATACCGAGCGTGGCAGGAACGCCCAGAAACTCTCACCCAGGCGCGAGCTGGCAGGATCTTCCGGCGTGGCCACACGTACGTGATGACCCCGGTTGTGTTCGGTGTAGAAGTGTCCGTAGAAAGTAGGCGCCAGGGTGACCTTGGCCAGGAACACTTCCAGCGGGTTGGGCTTGTGGCCCAGTTCATGGGCAGTGTTGATGGCAATCCCCGTAGCCGCTCCGGTGGACATGGCCATGCCCAGATAGGTGAACCAACTGATTTCGCCGTGCAGTTCGGTGCGGGCGGTAATGAAGGCGGCGGTTTTCGCCCCCCAGCTGGCAGGATCGAGCGCAGCCGTGGCGTGCAGCAGGCCACCGTTGATGATCCAGTCGATGCCGCCTGCCGCCAACCAGCCAGTGATCACCACCGAAGAGATGACGAACAGCACACCGGTGTAGACGATCCAGCGGTAGTAGCGTTGGGATTCGAGGTTGCTGACAGCGGACTCGGGCGGGTTGCTGACGTCTTCGCCCAGCAGGCCATCGATCAAGGGGATCAAGCCGAAGATCACCAGCACACCAACCCACCACAGTTGCTGTACGCCGGTGGTGATTGCCAGAGCGCCGGAGAGCAACGGGGTTGCCAGGGGCATGATGCCAAGCCACCAGAGGTGACGTTTGCCGTCGGTCCAGACGTGCGGTGCGGCCAGGGTCTGGTTCATGGCAGCCACCGTACGCAGCGGGTTGGCAGGGAATGAATGTGAGCAGTAAACAGGTACACGGAGCGCTGACTGCCCCGAGAAATCAACCATGCGATAAAAGACGTTTTTTTCATTATTTTATTCGCTCTTAGGCATTTCAAAAATTATTTCAAATAAGACATTCAAATAATTTTTTTAAATAAATAGCGCGGAATCGTTAGGTCGTCAACTACTTTTTCGGAGCCTTTTTCACGTGACCGAGCAGTCTCTTTTTCAGCCGTTTGGTCAGGTGTCTAAAGCAGGCATCGACGCCGTTGAACCGCGAACCGAACCACAAAATTATTTACTCGCCAACGCAAACGGCGGGTGCAACACCGTGGCGCTTTCAGGCGGCCGAGCACGCTTGGCCACCTGCTGCACCAGCGCGGCGACGCGCTCTGTGGCAGTGATCGGCAACATATGCCCACGCCCTTCCACCACCTGCATCTTCAACCCTGGCACCTTGCTGGCCAGGGCCTGGCCGTGTTTCTGGAAATCCAGCACCCGGTCTTTTGCCCCATAGATCAGGCCGATCGGCAGGGTCAATTGGGGGTAGCGCTTGACCATCTCGGGCAAGGCATCGTTGACCAGGTTGATCTCGGTGGAGGCGGCATAGAAGTTGTCAGGCCGCATTCCGAGCAACCCGCCACCCCGGGTGGCGAAGTCGGCGGGCGCGGCATCGGGGGCGAACACGCCCTTGACCACCGAACCTTTAGTCAGCAGCCCGACGGGCATGGTCAAGGTGTGGGACATCCAGCGCCGTAGCCAGGCCGGGCGCACCGCCAGAGACAGGAACACCAGCGGGAGCATGCGCTGGGGGTGAGTCAGCGGCGCCACCAGGACCAACCCGGAAACGGCGTGCGGGTGATCAAGCGCCAGCGCCAGGGAGATTGCCCCACCGAGGGAGTGTCCCAATACCAGCGGTTTGTCCAGGTCCAGTGTCTTGATGAACGCGGCGATTTGCCGGGCCTGGGCGGGCAGGTCCGCCGCCGTGCCGGCATGCCGGGTGGAATAGCCGGAGCCCGGACGATCCAGCGTGATCACCCGGAAGTGCTCGCGCAATTGGGCAGACAAGGCATACGTCAGGTTGCGACTGCTGCCCATCAGCCCGTGGATCATCACCAGCGGTGGGCCCTTGCCCTCTTCTACATAATGAAAACGCTCGCCATCGACCTCGACGAAACGCCCGTTGATCGCAACAGCCGCTTCGATGCGCCGTGTCATCCAGGCACTGAAGCCCCACAACACGGCGCTCGCGCCTATCAACACAGCCGCAGCAATAACCCATTCAACAGCCATAGCTCGGTCCTCTGCTTCCCTGCTGCTGGCGACCTGATCGGTATTGATCAAGGCCTCAGCCATCGTCCACACCCTGGACCTAAACTTCATGCATACCGTGCTCGTCCGTCGGACAAGTCGCACATGCGGAACAAGGTCCTAGCGTAGGCGATATTTTCAGGTAGATTATTTAAAATCTTTTTTAAAATAAATAATTCAATTTTTCTTTGCAATGGTGTTCTATCTAAAAGACAAAACAAAAAACAGGAGCACATCTGATGCCCACGAAGGACAGCCTATGAATGCCCACAGTGATTCAATCGACATCGCCATCATCGGCTCAGGCTTTGCCGGCCTGTGCATGGCGATCAAACTCAAGGAAGCCGGCCTCACCGACTTCTTCATTGCCGAACAGGCCGACAGCCTCGGCGGCACGTGGCGAGACAACCACTACCCAGGTTGTGCCTGCGACGTGCAATCCCACGTGTATTCGTTTTCGTTTGCGCCCAACCCGAACTGGACCCGGCAGTTCGCACCGCAGGCGGAGATCCGCGCCTACCTTGAGCAATGTGCGGCGCGTTTCGGGCTGGCACCCTTCCTTCGCTTCGGCATGGGCTTGCAGCGTGCGGTGTTCGATGAGCTGCAACAGCGTTGGCAACTGACCTTCAACAATGGCCGCCAGGTCAGTGCGCGGGTGCTGGTGTCGGGCATGGGCGGGCTGTCGCGCCCGGCACTGCCGAATATTCCGGGGCTCGACACCTTCAAGGGCAAGCGCTTCCATTCCCAGCAGTGGGACCATGACTATTCACTGAAAGGCAAACGCGTGGCGGTGATCGGCACCGGTGCCAGCGCCATCCAGTTCGTGCCGCAGATTGCACCGCAGGTGGCGCACCTGGATCTGTTCCAGCGCACGCCGCCTTGGATCATGCCCAAGCCCGACCGGCCGATTTCGCCTTTTGAACGCTGGGCTTTCAAACACCTGCCGTTCACCCAGCGCCTGGTGCGCGGCGCTTTCTATTGGGCGTTGGAAGGCCGTGTGGTGGGCTTTGCCCTGCACCCTCGCCTGATGAAAATGGTGCAAAAGATTGCCCAACGCCATCTGCATAAACAGGTGGCCCGCCCTTCCCTGCGCAAGACCCTGACGCCGGACTACACCATCGGCTGCAAACGCGTGCTGATCTCCAACGACTATTACCCGGCCCTCTCGCGCAGCAATGTGGAGGTGGTGACCGACAAGGTACTGCGCATCGAGGCCGATGGCGTGATTACCGCCGATGGCATCAAGCACCCGGCCGATTGCCTGATCTTCGGCACCGGCTTCCAGGCCACCGACCCACTACCCCGGGACTGCATCATCGGGCGCGACGGTATCGACCTGATGGACACCTGGCACGACGGCGCCCATGCCTACAAAGGCACCACGGTGCCGGGGTACCCGAACCTGTTCCTGATCGTCGGCCCCAACACGGGCCTGGGGCACAACTCGATGATCTTGATGATCGAAGCCCAGGTCACCTACATCCTCGATGCACTGCAGCAGATGCAGCGGCACCGCATCGCCACCGTGGATGTAAAACCGGCCGTTGAGCTGGCCTACAACCGGCAACTGCAAGACAAACTCAAGCGCACCATCTGGAACACCGGGGGTTGCCAGAGCTGGTACCTCGACCCGCGCACCGGCAAGAACACCACCCTGTGGCCCGGCTCCACCTGGCGCTTCAAACAGGTCACCCGGCAGTTCGCGCTCAAAGACTATGTGGCAGACCTGCTGCCCGTCAGCCCAGCCCCACGCCCTGCCCCGGCGCCCCACTCCACCACAGAAGGCAGCCTGTCATGAAGTCATTCAACGGCCGCGTGGCGGCGATTACCGGTGCGGCGTCCGGCATGGGCCGTGCACTGGCATTGGCCCTGGCGCGGGAAGGTTGCCACCTGGCCCTGGCCGACAAGAACAGCCAGGGGCTGGAGCAGACACTCGACTTGATCAAGACCTCGACGCTGTCGCCGGTCACCATCACCACCCAGGTGCTGGACGTGTCCGATCGCCAGGCCATGGAAGCCTGGGCCGCACGCTGTGTGGCCGACCACGGTCGCGTCAACCTGATCTTCAACAATGCTGGCGTGGCGCTGTCGAGTACCGTGGAAGGTGTGGAGTACGCCGACCTCGAATGGATCGTCGGCATCAATTTCTGGGGGGTGGTGCACGGTACCAAGGCGTTCCTGCCCTACCTTAAAGCCAGTGGCGAAGGCCATGTGGTCAACACCTCCAGCGTGTTCGGGCTGTTCGCCCAACCGGGCATGAGCGGCTACAACGCCACCAAGTTTGCCGTGCGCGGCTTCACCGAATCCCTGCGCCAGGAACTCGACCTGCAACGCAGCGGTGTCTCGGCCACCTGCGTACACCCCGGTGGCATTCGCACCGATATCTGTCGCAGCAGCCGTATCGACGCGAACATGACCGGATTTCTGATCCACAGCGAGCAACAGGCCCGCGCCGACTTCGAAAAGCTGTTCATCACCGATGCCGACAGAGCCGCCAAGGTCATCCTGCAAGGCGTGCGCAAAAACAAACGCCGCGTGTTGATCGGCCGCGATGCCTATTTCCTCGACCTGCTCGCCCGTTGCCTGCCCGCTGCGTATCAAGCCCTGGTGGTGTTCGCCAGCAAGCGCATGGCGCCCAAACAACGCACGCCGGTGTTTGAAACCAACGACGAACCCCGTCTCTGAACAGGAGCACGCGCCATGCTGCCGATCCGTCGCGATATTCGTTTTGCCTTGCCCGCCGAGCGCATCAAGAACTGGCACGAACAGGGCCCGTTCATCACGCATTTCTTCAACGCCCTGTCACTGTTGTTTCCCCAGGGCGAGCTGTTTTTCATGGACAGCGTGCGCCACTACCGCCAGCGCATCGACGACCCGCAATTGAAAAAGGAGATTCAGGGTTTCATCGGCCAGGAGGCCATGCACAGCCGCGAACACGTGGCCTACAACGACCTGCTGCAAGCGGCGGGCTTGCCGGCGCACACCCTGGACCGGCGCCTCAAGTTCATCCTCGACCTGCAGAAAAAACACCTGCCGCCGTCGTTCAACCTGGCGGTGACCATCGCCCTTGAGCACTACACCGCCATGCTCGCGGAAATCCTGCTCAGCGACCCGTCGCGTTTCGGCGATTCGCTCAAGGGCTACCAGCAAATGTGGTACTGGCATGCCCTCGAAGAAACCGAACACAAAGCCGTGGCCTTCGATGTGTGGAACACGGTGATCGCGCCCGGGCCAAAGCGCTATCTGCTGCGCACCGGCACCATGCTGACCACCACGGTGTTCTTCTGGCTGGTGGTGTTCGACTTTCACGTGCGTTTGTTGATTGCCGACCGCAAATCGGTCGGGTTTCTGAAGGGCTTCTGGCGCATGCTCAAGTTCCTGTATGGCCCCAAAGGCGTGTTCCCACGCATGCTGCGCCCCTGGCTGCACTACTTCAAACCGGGCTTTCACCCGTGGGACCACGACAACCGCGCACGCCTGGCGCGCATCGATGGGCTGGTCGAAGAAATCGAACAGACCCAGCGCGACTACGCGGCGGCCCAGGCCTAAGCCTGCGCCGCCGCACGCGCACGCACAAACCCCTGCAACTGATCGCCGGGCAGTGCCTTGCTGAAATACCAGCCCTGGATGAAGAGCTCAGTGCCGGTATTGAGGAACGCCAACTGCTCGGCCGTCTCCACGCCCTCGACCACCACGCCCAGGTTCAGCGCCTCACAAAAGCGCAGCATGCCGGTGAGCACCTGGGCGCCCTTGGGGTCGTGCTGGGCCACCACAAAGCTGCGGTCGATCTTGATGAAGTCCACCGGAAACTGGTGCAAGTAGCTCAAGGCGGAGAACCCAGTGCCAAAGTCATCGATATACACCTTGGCGCCAATCGCCTGCAGTTTCTGGATGGTCCGGCGCGTGACCTGGATGTCGCTGACCAGCGCGTCTTCGGTGATTTCTACCGACACTTGGCCGTGGGCCTGGGTGAGGATTTCCACCAGGCGATCCCCATAAGCGGCGTCCGTCAGGGTGGCGCTGGAGATATTGATGGTCATCGGCAAGGCAAAGCCGATCTTCTGCCACTTCTGGTATTGGCGCACCGCCTGTGACGCCACCCACACATCCACATCGGGCATCAACCGGGCCTGGGCCAGCCATTGCAGGAACTCCCAGGGTGAGTGCACCGTGCCCTGGTTGTCACGGGCACGCATCAACGCTTCGCAGCCGGTGCACAGGCCAGTACGCGTGGAAACCTGAGGCTGGAATTCGAGGTAGAACTCGTAATCGCTGATCTGCTGGATGCGGCTCAGCTCCACCGCCTGGCGCGCCAGGGTCTTGTGGGACGCCAACACCGGGTCCAATTCCAACAGGCGACCTTTCTCTTCGAGACCGCGGAAGGTCATGTCCAGTGACTTGAGGTACACCGTGCCGCCTTCGGTGGATTGGCGGTGAATCGCTCTAACGTAGGGGGCGTAAACCAACGTGCCGACGCCCAGGAGCGCCATTTGCAGCACGACCGCCGCCAGGTCCCCGTGGGTGCTCAAGTAGGCGTTGAGCAGCACGGGAGCCGTGAAAGGCACACTCGCCACCGCTGGCGACACCCATCCCAGTTGCACCACCGTCAGCGCCACCATGGCGTTGATCGCCGGCACCAACAGAAACGGGATGAACAACCGCGGGTTCAGGATGATCGGCAAGCCAAACAGCAGCACTTCGCTGACGTTGAACAACGACAGCGGCAGGCTGGCCATCGCCATCAGGCGCATGGATTGGCTCTTTGAAAACAGCAGAATCGCCAGCAACAGGCACAACGCGCCGCCCGAGCCACCAATGAAGGCGAAACAGCCCAGCAGGCCACTGTTGAGCAGGTACTTGATCGGCTCACCCGCCGCCAACGACGCACCGTTGAGCACCACGGCCTGGTCCAGCACATCGAACAACGGCTGCATGGCATACACGCCGTGGATGCCAAAAAACCACAGCAGCGAGTTCATCAGGGTCACGAACAAACCACTGCCATAGGGCGCTTGCAGCGCATCAAGCACCTGCGGCCCCTGCAGTTGCGCCACATACGGAATCTGCAACAGCATCGACAACACCATCACCAGGCACAACGCGGTGATCGCACCCGGCACCACCATGTTGATGGTGCCCCGCAAGTTGTGCCCTACCAGGTCTTCGTTGACCAGGCGAGTCCAGCGAAAGCGGTGCAGCCAGGCAACCGCCGGCACATTGATCAGCGGCGAGGCAATGGCGATAAACAACACGAAGGTGGCCGAGGCCCGGGGGTATTCACGCAATACAAAGGTGGCGACCACCACATGGGCCAGGCACAGAAAGGCGACCGGCAACTGCGGCAGGCGGTGTTGAATCGCGAGCATGTAGCCAATCGAAGCCGCCACCAGCAGCGGAATCACCGAACTGATCTGGTTGTGCAACCCGGCCAGGAACGCCACCACCTGCGGGTCGAAACCCAGGACCTTGGCGCACTCGGACAGGATCAGAAAACCGGCCGACACCAGTAGGCAGGGCAAGATCCACAACAGCCCCTCACGGATAGCGCGCAGCGACTCCGTGCTGGCCAAGGCCGCCAGGCGCTGAGTCAGGAACAGTTTGAACAGCGTTTTCGCCATGACCCATCCCTCTGCCCATCGCTCTGTGCCCCATCAGGCACTCCCCCCGCAAATCCTGGGTAACGCTACACGTCCTGGCACCAGGAGCGAAAGGCTTTTGCCGCGCCACAGGCAATTTTTCAATAGCCGGCGCCTGTTTGGTTGCCCGCCTCAGGGCCTGGGGGCTGCCCCTCTTCAGATTTCGTGATTCGCGGCGCTTCGTGGGCTAACCTCAACAGGCATCATCCAGCGCTTAAACAATGCCCTTAACACTACTTGGAGCCTACCTTTGACCCCACCTGGCGATAACCACCAACTGGCCCTCGACAGATTCCTTAAAGAGCACCCGGACGTTGCCACCGAACTGGACTCGCTGAACCCCTTGGCCGCCCAGGCCAAAGGCGAAACCCTGGCACACTACCGTGCCGAACACCTGCATGAAGCCTTTGAAGCCGAAGCCGAGAGCCAGGGGTTGTTCGCCTGGGAGCTGACTCTCAAGCTCACCGCGGAATCGCCACACGCCTTCGAGGCCCAACGCCTTGAAGTGCACAGGGAAGTCGCACAGATGGCCGGCTTGAGTTGGGCCGAATACTGCCAATTGCATGACCTGCCCGCTACCTGAACCAGCGCCGCCCGGAACGCGCCATGGCCTCTCCCAGCTCCGCCACACAGAGGGTTCGCTGCCCGGGGTCCACGGCCAATGCCGAACGTAACGCAGCCCAACAATGCCTGGGCAATTGCCGGGGCCGAGGCAGCCGCTCGGCCGCGTGACGCTCGCCCAGGCGCTTGCCATGGGCCAACTCGAACAACACACAGGCGACGGCGTACAGGTCGGCACTGGCCGTCAAGGCACTCCCGACCAGCAACTCCGGGGCTGCGTAGGCCGGGGTCCAGGCATTGAGGCGGTCGCGACTCAAACACGGCAACCCGGCCTCGGCCTGCGCCTGGCAATGGCCGAGGCCAAAATCGAACAAACGCACCCCGCCTTCGCCCATCATGATGTTCACCGGTTTTACATCGCCATGCAGTACGCCTTGTCGATGGACATAGGCCAACGCATCGAGCAATTGCACTGCGATCGGTTGCAAGGCTTGCCAGGGCAGGCCGCCTGAACGTTCCTTCAACAGTTGGTCGAGTGTGAGCCCGTGCATCAATTCCATGGTGAAAAATGCGGTTTGGTTGCGGGTGTCGACTTCAAACGAAAACACTCGCACGACATGCGGGTGCAGCAACCCACGCGTCAGGGCAAATTCACTGTAGAGCAATGCAGGTGCGTCGGGCACCTGGGAGAGGGGCTCGCCCAACACCTTGAGGGCCACCGCCGAGTTTGGCTCACCAAACTGTTCGTGCAACAGATCGCGCGCGCGGTAAACCACCCCCATCCCGCCCGAACCCAATACACGTTCCAGGTAGTAACGCCCAGCCAGCAGCGCCGGTGTCTCGGCAGCCGTCATCGCGGCTGCACCACCACGGCCGTCAGGTCGTCCCGACAAGGCCCGCGCAAGGCGGCTGCAAACAACTGATCCAGCACCTGGTGCGGCGTGCCCCTGCCCAGGGCGTTGCCCAGTTCAGCATGGCTAAGCCCCTGGTAAACGCCATCGCTGCACAGTAGAAACACATCACCCGGCCGGGTGCTGAGCTCCAGCACCTCAAGACGCAGCGAGTGCCCTGCCCCCACAGCGCGGGTCAGGGCCCTGGCATCTGGATGGGCCTGGGCCTGCTCTTGGCTCATCCGTTGCTCTTCCATCAATTGGCGCAGCAGGGAGTGGTCCTGCGACAACTGGTACAGGCGTTGCCCACGCCACAGGTAGCAACGGCTATCCCCCGCCCACAGGCACGCCGCACGACGGTCATCGAGCAACAACACCATCACGGTGCTGCCCATGACATCGTGTGCGTCGCAGTCGCTCAGGCGCCGGTTCAACCGTTGCAAACACCGTCGGACAGCGTCTATCCGTTGGTCAAGATTGCCCTCGCCGGGCAGCGCAGCAAGGCTGTCGACCACCGAGCGACTGGCCACATGCCCGGCCCCATGCCCTCCCATTCCATCCGCCACCGCCCAACAACCGCTTTGCCCACGGTCAAGGAACGCATCTTCGTTGCGCGCCCGCCCCTTGCCTTGCTCAGTGCGTGCAGCACTGTGCCAGGCCTGTTCGTGCGCATTCATAGTTGCTCCGGCAAACGGAAGGTGCGCCAGGCATCCATCTGGAATGGGCTGGGCGTGCGCTGGCTGACCAATAGGTAGTTGGCGCGCAAACCGGCAAGGTCCGCCTTGAGTATTTGCGTATCCCGACCGTTCGCCGGCTCGCTCTGCATCAATTCAAAGAATCGAAACAACGACCAGGCGCCGCTGTTTTTCTCGATGCCCAGGGGTTGCTCGGCTTCCCGCTCAAGCACCAGGCTGCTGCGGCCATTTTCAGCCTCATAGGGCCAGGTCAGTGCCAATGGCATGATTGGCCCATGACGGTACTCCAGTTGCTGGTCGCCAACCCGCAGGGTCGCACGGCTGACAGCCTGGTCCAGGCTGTAGGGCGCCAGTGTGAAACGAACCGCCCACTCCCCCTGGTCCCCGCTGAAAAAGCTGCGGCGGACGGTATGTGCCTTGGTCAACTGTTCCAGCAGCGAGCGCGACATCGGCAGGCTGCGGCCCTCCAGCCCGCGCAAGCGATAGCGGTTGGCGTCGATGCCTACAAATGGCTTCAAGTAAGCGTCGTGGAACCGCGCCAGAACGCCCTGGGGTTTGAAAAACTCCTGAAAATCGCTCAGTGCCACGTCACTGGCGGCGTGGGCATTAAACGGGTATCGCTGCCGGATTGCCTTGGCATAAAGGCCGTACACCTCGCCTTGATAGCGCTGGTTTACATACACATAGGCGTCATCGAGCAGATGGCGCCAACTGTCGTCGGCAATGCCTTCGAGCCAACCCTTGATCGGAAGCGGCAGGCGTGTCGTAGCGTTACGCAACTGACTCAATGCGTCCTGCTGCCCCTCCATGCGCCGTTTGGCAAGCTGGAAGGCAGCCTGCTCGGGTGATCCCTCTCTGTCCAGGGCTGCCAGCTGCAGGTGCAAAGCGTCGAGCTGGCGTAGCACCTGGGTCAACTCGGCACCCGGGTTCTGCTGGTCATCCAGCAACTGATGCAGAGGTTCGAAACGGCGCTGCAATGCCCGCCGCGCGGCATCATCAGGGCCGGCCAAGGGCAACTGACCAAGCAGCGCCTCGGGTACCCTCGACTGTATCGCCGTGCCGAGCGCCCCGCCCGCGTCGTGGGTCAAGGTCTCCAGCGTGGCGTTGCCAGGCAGCAAACGCGTATTTTCAAGAGTCTGCTGCAACATCAGCACCAGCGGTGACTGCGCCGAGGTCAGGTTCGCCAACTGCTCGGCGCCCTGCTTGAGGTCCTCGGTGCTGCGCAAGCGGATACCGCCCAGGGCATTGGCCCAGGCGTCGGCATATTCACTGAAGTAGCGTTGCTGTAACTCGACCATCAAGCGGCGCAGGTCCATCGCACTGAGATCGGTGGCCTCTCCCAATACCCAATTGTCCTGAGCAATCGCATTGACCAGCCGGGGACCTTGCTTCTCGAAATACTGCAGGTACCGTTTGCCGTAGAACCCGGGAATGGGGGGATCGAGCCCCTCGAACACACGGCCATCTGCGAGGCGATACGGCTCCAGGTTGCGCGATTGTTCGCGCAGCACGCGATAGACCACCTCCGCCAGCGACTCGCCCCGCAGCGCTTGGCGTGCTTGAGCTATCAGGTCTTCATCCAACCGGGCAGCGAAAGGATGCTCGAGCAGGCGACTGAAATGTTCATTCAAACGCGCCTGTACCGCCGGCTCACCCGCATGGCGCAAGGACCAATGCCCCGCCATGCGTTGCGCCAACCATCCCGTATCACGGCGTGCGGGCAGGCTGAGCATCAGGTACGCACGCAGGTTGTCCAGCAAGTGTTCGCGGTTGCCAAGGCTCGTGCGCACCTGGGCTTCGAGGAGACGGGTCACCTGGGACAAAAACAGTTGCAGCAACGCCTCTTCATAGGCCCTGACCAACGGCGCCCGCGTGGCCTCTCCCTGGTACAAGCCAGCCCGTTCAATCCAGTGCGTGTCCGCCGCAAGCGCAAACACCCGCGTGGATGCCAGGCGGTTGTCCAGCAAGGGCAGCAGCGCCAGGGTTTCGTCCGCACCGGGTTGCGCCGGAGTCGAAGCCTCGGCCAGAAAGGCCAGCTGTTCAAGCCGCTGATGATTGGCCGAGTAGCTGTGCCACCACAGCCCGGCGGCGAGGCCCACGACGAGGACAGCCGTAATCGCCAGGGCTCCCTGGCGTCGGCGCAGGCGGCGCAACTCTGGCCTCTGAAGCCCCGCAAGATCCGCCTCGGCAAAAATCACCCGGGCGAACAGGCCCTGCCCGAAGGGAGGGCGACGTTCAGCAGCGCTGCTCAGGTAAAAACCGCGCAGCCCGTTGATGCGCTGATAACGATGGGCGCAGAACGCCAATTCGATGAACTGGCACAAACGCTCACCGATTTGCGCCAACTGTAGTGGGAAATCCAGAATCCGAGCGCGACGCTCCGTGCTGCGCTCCTGGTGCAAACGCGTGATCAATTCACCGCTCAAGCGCTGCACCAACGCCTCGAATGCCTGGCGCACCACACCGACGTCGGCCCCAGCCTTGCCGATCACCACAGGCGCACCCAATACGCCGTCGGCCCCCTCGTTCACAGGCGTATCGAAGAATTCGGCGTATCCCGGCAGGTGGTCTGCCTGGGTCAGGACCAGATAGATCGGTACGTCGACATGCAACACCTGCTGGATGTCCTGTAGTCGGGAATGAACCTGCCGGGCATGCAGGTTCAGGTCGTGCGCGTTGCTGCCCAGCAAGGTCTCGATCGACACTGTCACAACCACGCCATTGAGCGGTCGAGTCCGGCGCCTGGCCTTGCACAGGCCCAGCAAGGTCGCCCAGCCCGCAGCATCTACCGGGCTGTCGAGCTGGCTCAAGTAACGTCCAGCGGTTTCCACCAGCACACCCTGGTCGGCGAAATACCAGTCACAGAAGGCCGTACCCTGAGGGGTTGCCGGCTCTCTGCGATCCAGCGGTGATTGCAAGCCGCTGGCGGCCAACAGGCTGGACTTGCCACTCCCCTGCTGGCCGATCAGCAAGTACCAGGGCAAATCGCGACGCCATCCTGTGCCTCGACCCGCATAACGGTGAGTGGTTTTCAGGGTATGCAGGGCCTCCTTGAAACGCCCGCGTACGTGCCTGCGTTCGTTCTCCACAAGACCTTGATGCCTGTTTCGCGCCTGGTGCTCAGGTTTACCCTGCCGAACGGTGTGACGCGCGCTGGCAATCACCATCGCCAGGCCCCACAGCAGAAACAACAGGCTGATCGTCGACAGTCGGGCCGTTGGGCTTTTCCAGAACCGGTGGTCATCCACGGCCAGCAGTGGCCCGAGGAACCAGACCATACAGGCCATCGAAAGCACCAGCAGCAGGCTCCATGCCCAACGCTTGCGCAGCACGGTGCCCGCGCCCTTGAAGAATGCGTTCATTGAATATTCCCTGCGTTACTGAGTCGCGCGCGTCAAAACCGGCGCTGAAGATTGATAGCGTTGCAGTATGTCGTCGCGCTGTTGCCCCAATACCCAGGCGGCTCCCGAATACATCGCCAGCACTACGACCAGGCCACACACGGCGCACCCGGTGGCCGAAACAACAGGCAGTCGCCTGCGGCGCGGCGCGCCTGCCGAGGGTGGCGCCGTGAAGAGAGGCGGCGGGTCGCCACGCACATGCCTGATCTGTCGATACAAGGCATCCCGAATCGCCTCAAGCTGCTCCCCTCCTCGCGTCATCACCCTGTATTTGCCTTCGAACCCCAACGCCAGGCACAGGTACAGAAGCTCCAGGGTTGCCAGGTGCTTGACCGGATCCCGTGACAGGCGATCCAGTACCTCGAAAAACTTTTCTCCACCAAACGTCTCGTGGTGAAACCGGCTCAGCAGGCTGACCTTCGACCAGTCGCTGTGATTGCCCCATGCCGTGGTGACCACCCCCTCATCCAGCACGCTGCATAACACGTAACGTGCGCACATCACCTGGCTGCTCTCGATGCCCTCATTCAAAGCACAGGTTTCGAAGCGGGCAATGCATGCACCCAGGCGGTCATTGAGGGACAGCAGGTTTTCCCGACCGGTACTGAGCTTGAGCCGGATCACTTCACACAGCACCTCCCAGGCGGCTGATACCAACGTGTTAGGCCCCACTTTGCAAGGCCGTGCACCCTGCCAAGTGGCGGCATAGATCATCCGGTCTTCCAACTGCTCGAACCGGGGGGTGGAAACGAAGTCTGTCACCGGCCCCTGTGGCGGCCCGTCCACCTCGCGGTCAAGCAGCACGGTTTTTTCGTCGGAGGGGTATTCACTGTCCTTGTTCATCGTATTCAATTCCTGATAGCCCAGAAGCTGAGCTCCAACTCAGTGAACTCGCCACTCACGTGGAAGGCAAAGCCACCCGACTGTTCCAATCGCGTGACGTCAGACGCGCTAAGTTCAAGCATGAAATAGGTTTTGCCTGCATGAAACGGCATCTGGCGTGGCGCCACCGGCAGTGGCCGCACCTTGATGCCCGCCAGTTGCAAGTTGACCAGCTCGCGTATCCGCTCCACGGGGCCGATCTTCAGGTGGGCCGGTAAACGATACCGGAGCACGTCTCCATCACACGGGGCCGCCGCCACCAGGATGAACGTCGCAGTGCCCAGTAGCGTGATGTCGCTGATCGGGCACACCATCACACCGTATTGACGCTGCTGCAGCGCCAACTCGATCGCGTGCTGCTCCAGCACTATCGACAGCGCGGCACGCAGGCCGCCCATCACCGCACGAAAGCTCGCCCCCTGGTCGCTGTGCTGGTAGCGCATGTCGAGGTGCGCGCGCTTGCTCTCGCTGGCAAAGGTCGACAACTCGCCCAGGACCGACAACAGTTCACGGTACACCCCCTCCGGGCGTACTTGCGCTTGGGCCAGGTAGTGACGCAACACCGGCTCGCTGCGGTTGATCAACTGCAGCATCAGGAAATCCCCCACTTGTGCACCGGTTGCGCCATCGTTCCCACGGATTCTTTCGGCAATCGCATCGCCCCGACTCGCCAGCAAGCTGATCACCTCCTTGAGGCAGGACGCCACGTAGCCCGCCTCCTGCAGGTAGATGAAGGTCGGCGAGAAATCGGTATCCAGGGTAATGCCCCCTTCGATACTTGAACTCAGCAACTGAGCAATCTGGAGCGTCACGTAGGTGTTTTCGCTGCGTTGCTCACCGAGCACCAGGCGCAGGTCCGGCCGGGCGCAATGGATCTGGCAGCGGGAGTCTGCACCGGCATTCGAATCCCCTACTTCCGCTTCGCAGGCGACGTAACGTGCCTGCACCTCGGGCTGCTCCCGTGTGCGGGTCTCAACCTGACTGCTGGCGGCGAGCCTGAGTGCGAGGTAGATGCCCTGGCTGGCGGCGTTGACGGGGACTTCCAGTACGAGCGGTTCCATGGGCCCACCCAACTCGAACAGGCTGCCATCCGGTAATACCCCGCGGGCCCCGTTAACCACGAATTTGCCCAGATTGAGGTACTGCAAGTCGACGTCCAGGCTCAGGAACCCCCATGCGTTGCTGTCAAGCAAGCGCGTACGGTTGAGCTGTTGGTCATAATAACGATCGTTGTGTTGCAAGTGCTGGGGCCGCAGCAGCATGCCTTCACGCCAGATAACCTTATGAACCTGCATGTCAGTTCTCCCCCTGGCTAGGGTGCGGGCTGACGGCGCGTATTCCGGCCTGGTCAAGTAACAGATGGCTACGGGTCAATTGTCGCGGAGCCAGGGGCACCACAAACCGCCATTGCACATGGGGCAGGTCACGGTAGGCCGCCAGCACCCCTACGTACCGGCTCTGTGGCTCGACCTTGAGTTTTAATACCTGACGTTCCCCAGGGCGCAGTTCCAGCTCCTCGCTGCTCACCCAATCCTTGGATAACGCGCGCTCGCCACGACCGTAGAGGCTGAAAAAATCCGCGTGCTCGAATGCCACCGGATGGGTCAGTTCAAGCAGTTGCACCACCACAGGGGAGGGGCGCCCATGAAGATCGGGGTTGAGCTGTTCACTGGCCGTCAATACCAGGTCCAGCTTGGTCACCGTCGACAACGGCGAAACGCTGCTGCAGCCTACGAGCAAGCCCAGTACAAGCGGTATTGAAATGGCCGTGACACGTGTTGTGATCATCATCCCGGGTACCCCGCATAAAGCGTTGAAACCAGGCGCACCTGCTCGTCGTAGGCCCGAGCGAAATCCGCTCGCAGTTGATGTTCGCCCTGGGCGTCGTCTTCCATACGCTGTTGATAATGACGTCGATAGGCACGCCAATGCGCTCCGTCAACAGCAAACCTGGGAGACTTGCCCACGCGCTCGAAGCAGAGCAGCAAATGCCCCGGTGAGAATGCCGCCAGCGTGTTGCGCGCCACTGTTCGACAGGCCACCAGCATAGCGACCTGATGCACCTGTATGTCCCGATACACTTGAGCAATGGCCAATTCAGCCGGCAACTGGCCCAACTCACCTGCTCCCAGCAAAGCGCTGATAGCACCTTGAACGTCCACACTGTCTTTCAACGGGTTCTGGCTTTTGACCAAGCGACCGGCCTCCCCCAGGTTGAACTCATGTTTGAGTTCATCGTGGGTGCGCAGGCTTTGCTGTAGCCCATCCACCGACTGCCTGAGTAGATCTGCGACCTTGATCGCCAACGCTTCGCGACCCGACGCATCGAGCGTATCCAGGCAGATACCCAGCGCCTCGCCGAAGCGTGCCCAGAACGCCGAGTCGTCCGAAGCCGTGCATGCAACGGGCTTCACAGGGAGGGCCTCTGCACAGGGCGCAGCCCGGCTTGGCACAACCAGATGGTCTCGCTCCACTGAGTCACGGCATGCCCACGGATCAGGCACACCCGCAGGGTCTTTGAACACAGACGGTCGTTCCAACGTTGCCTCAGGCGACTGCCCATGCACCAAAGCATCGAGCGGATCCAGGTAGGCATCGTCCGGGATGATGCCTCTGAAGGCGGGCAATTGCGGGCCAGTCCGCGCAGCCTGCACGACCAGACTGGCGCGTATCGATAACGACCCCAGCAGGAAGACTTCACCTTCGACGATCAGGTGGGCCTGGCCTTTGTGCAGCGGTGTATCGGTACCGATCAACCGGATGCCGTTGCGGCTGATATCGGTCAGGAAATACTGCCCGTCACGGTAGCTGATCAGCGCATGGTGACTGGACAGAAGCCGGCTGGCGTCAGGGATAACCCAGTCGCAACCGGCACCACGACCGATCACCCCGCCGGTGCTCTCAAACACCTTGCGCAAGGGGGGCTCGCCGGTAGCGGCATCACACAGTTCAAACACGAGTTGCATGGCAGGTCTCCCCCATCATTGGCCACGACGAGTCGCCTGGGGGTCACCCAAAGGACGATAGTCAGCATCATCAAACACATAATTGGCGTTACAACCGGCCAACAGACACAGCACAAGCATCAAGGCTTGCCACAGGCGATCAAACATCAGGTTTCTCCAGGGAAGGTAGGGCGTCAGCGCGCGACAAACACAGGCAGTCCATTCAGCACTCCCCCCGGGCGTCACCAACAGGAATGTTCAAGCGTGCAAGCCGATAGAGCAGTGTGCGACGAGCAACCCCAAGCTCCCGGGCAGTGCGCGTACGATTGCCACGATTCTTGTGCAGGCAATCAATCAGGAACACGCGCTCTACGCGTTCCAGTCGCTGGCGTAACGTCGACTCGGCGGCGGCATTGGCAAGCTCTGGCGCAGGTGACAGCGACAGATGCTCCGGCAGGATCACACCGTCATCGCACATCAACACCGCTCGCTCCACCAGGCATTTGAGTTCGCGCACGTTGCCCGGGAAGCCATGGCTGGAGAGTTGATCAAGCGCGGCGCCGGACCAGCTCAGCGTGGGCTTTTCGAGGGAAGAACACGCCTGCTCGGCGAAGTGACGAGCCAGTAGCAGCACATCTGCGCCCCTGTCGCGCAAGGCAGGCAGCTCGATGGGAAATTGCGCCAGGCGGTAGTAGAGGTCCTCGCGAAACTGGCCCTGCGCGACCATCGCCGCCAGGTCACGGTGAGTCGCGGCGATGATCCGCACATCGACCTTGTGGGAAGCACTGGCACCCAGCGGGCGAACCTCCCCCTCCTGCAACACCCTCAGCAGTTTCGCCTGCAGGGACAGCGGCATGTCGCCAATTTCATCCAGCAGCAGCGTGCCTCCCTGGGCGGCATCAAACAGGCCCGCATGGTTGCGCTCGGCACCGGTGAACGCACCTTTGCGATAGCCGAACAGTTCACTCTCCAGCAAGCCTTCGGGGAAGGCCGCGCAGTTCTGCACCACAAACGGCCGGGCACTGCGCGGGCCCGCGTTATGGATTGCGCGTGCCACCACCTCCTTGCCGGTGCCGGTTTCACCGCGCAGCAGTACGGTAAACGGTGCCCGCAGAACCTTGTCTATCAAGCGACAGGTTGCTTCCATCGCCGTGCTGCTGCCGATCAAGCCATAGCCCCCTGCGACTGGGGTGTTGCGTTGGCGAACCGTTGTGCACGCCCCCCGCTGAACACTGCGCCACCTGCCCCATTGACTCAGCGCAAAGCCGGCCAGTTGGGCCACTGAAGCGGCATAGCCCTGCAAGCACACTGCGTGCGCGCTTGCGTACAACACCACACCACAGATCACGTTGTGCCGGTTGAACAATGGCAGGCATGACAGCGAGCGCCAAGGCGTCGTGGTCGCGGGCAGGAAACCACTGTCATGGACACTGCCGCACACGTCGTCAAGGTTCAGGGCGCAACGTTGACTCAACACGTAATGCAACAGCGGTTCGTTCTGGAAATCCTCGTCCGCCGCCCGTTCGCCAACAGGCGTTGAACAAGGCAGATGCTGAGCGATCAGCCAGAGCCGGCCGGTCGTTTCATCTCGCTCGTACAGCTGGCAAAGCTCGCAATCACTCAACTGAGCTACAGCCGTCACGCACAGTTGAGGCAACATCGATGCATCACTGTCAGCCCCCAAACGTGCATACCAGCCCAGCAGGCGCTCTGCATACGCCAGCGGTTGAGGCAAATGACCAAACAAGGTGTCCATCATTGGCTGAACTCGCAGGTTGGCAAGCCATCACCGTCCAGGGTTGCATGGACCCGTGAAAAGGACTCGCCAACGGCCATGGCCTCGAGAAGTCGGTCGACCATCCGCGGCAGCAGGTTCAGCTCGATCCATTGGTCGATGTACCTGGCGCCGCTGTCGCTGTGCAGGCATCGGTCGGCCATGTGCGTCACCAGCTCATCGGTGAAGCTCAGCGCCAGCCTGCGCTGTTGCATGCGTAGCCCGAGCCGCTCCAGCCTCAGCCGCACGACGTCTTCCAGCATTTCACGTGCAAGGGGGTAGTACGGTACAACCCGCATCCGGGCGAGCAACGCCGGTTTGAAGTGAGCCCGCAACTCAGGGTGGATGGCTTCTTGCAGAACCTGCGGATCGGGTCGCCTGCCCTCCGCGCACAGGGTGGTGATGCTGTCGCTCCCCAGGTTGGACGTCATGAGGATCAACGTATTGCGAAAATCGATTTCCCGGCCTTCACCGTCGTTGGCAAACCCTCGGTCAAAGACCTGGTAAAACAGGTTCAATACTTCCGGGTCAGCCTTCTCGACCTCATCGAGCAGCACGACCGAATAGGGACGCTGGCGCACCGCTTCGGTCAGTACCCCACCTTCCCCATACCCCACGTACCCCGCAGGGGCACCGATCAGCCGGGACAGGGAGTGTTTTTCCTGATACTCCGACATGTTCAACGTGGTCACAAACCGCTCACCGCCGTACAACAGGTCCGCCAGGGCCAGGGCCGTTTCGGTCTTGCCTACACCACTGGGCCCCACCAGCAGAAACACCCCGATAGGCGCGCCAGGGGCGTTTAGGCCTGCAGCAACGGCGCGCTGGTTTCGATCCAGGGCAATCACTGCCTGTTCCTGCCCTAGGATGCGTGTGCGCAGTGCGTCGGCAAAACCCAGGACTCGCTTGCTGCTTTCGTACGCCAGTTGCTCGACAGGAATCGCGGTCCAGGCACTGATAATCTGCGCCACCAGCCGTGGACAGACCTCGTGGTTGAGCAATCGCTCTTCATTCGCGTCCGGCACCGTTGCAGTGACCTGAACACCCTTTCCATCAAGCCGCTGCTGACGCTCGGAGATGAGCCGTTCTGCCACCCCTCGTTGCTCGGCCCAGCAATGTTCCAGGCGCTGGCACTCAAGCTCAATGGCTTGCAACCGCAGGGTCAACGCATGCAACGCCTGCTCGTCAATCGCCAGGCCGGCGTCACGATCGCGCGTCAGTGCCGTGCGCTGCCGCGTGCCTTCGGCCAGTACGGCACGCAGGCGTTGTAACGCGTCAGGCGCGGTCGTCAGGCTGATACGTACCCGGGCACAGGCCGTGTCCAGTACGTCGACGGCTTTGTCCGGCAACTGCCGCCCGGCAAGGTAGCGAGCACTCATCTGCACGGCGGCCACGACCGCATCATCACGCACATAAACCCCGTGGCTGGCCTCATAGGCTGGAACCAGGCCACGTAGAATGGACACGGCCGCTTCCACACTCGGCTCTCCCACCACCACAGGCTGGAAACGCCGCGCCAGCGCCGGGTCTTTTTCAATGTACTTTTTGTACTCTGACCACGTGGTGGCCGCAATCATGCGTAACTGGCCACGCGCCAGGGCTGGCTTGAGCAGATTGGCCGCATCGCTGCCACCCACTTGGGCTCCGGCTCCCACCAACGTATGCGCCTCATCGATAAACAGCACCACGGGCTGCGCGCAGGCGCTGACCTCGTCGAGCACACCTTTGAGCCGCCGCTCGAACTCGCCCTTGATACTGGCACCCGCCAGCAGCAGGCCCATGTCCAATGTGAGGATGCGTACACCCTTGAGCGGTTCCGGCACCTGTGACGAGACCACTTGCAAGGCCAGGCCTTCGACCACGGCCGTCTTGCCAACCCCGGCTTCGCCCACAAGAATCGGGTTGTTCTTGCGCCGACGTACCAGGATGTCGACCAACTGGCGGATTTCGTCATCACGGCACAGTACAAGGTCAATCCGCCCTTCACGGGCCTGACGCGTGAGGTCATGGGTAAAGCGTTCCAGCCACGACTCGTCGCAATGACGAGGAACACTTTGCGTTGCCTGGCCCTGAACAAACTCACGCACGCGCTGCGCATCCAGGCGGCTCAAGACCTGTTGATAGCCACTGCCGGCATGCTGCAGCGGATGACGCAGCAGCGCCAACAGCAGCGCGGCATGGTCGACTTCGACTTGCCCCAGTTCGAGGTGGGCGACCATCAACGCATGCTGTAGCCAAAGCACCAGGGCCTGGGCGAACACCGGGTTACACGCCGCACTCTGTTGGTCCTTGAGCTGCAAGGTGGCCTGGAGCTCGCCGACCTCGATACACGCGTCCAGCAGCGCATTCACCAGCAAACCATCGGGATGTTCCAGCAACGTCGCCAGCAGGTCTTCTACCAGGACCTCCTTGCCACCGCGTATCACACAGCGCTCGGCTGAACGCTCAAGGTCGCGACGAGCCTGGGCAGTCAGTGTTCGGATCAGTTGTTGCAAATCGACATTCATCATAATCATCAATCCCTAATGAGCGTTGCCGGCGAGCGTGAGCACGCCGTCGGCATATTCGTGTCCCAGCCAACTGGTCCAGCCCAAGCCACACACGTTGTTGTCGCCGATGTGCAGCGGTCTCGCCTCCCCTTTGGCCAGCGCCAGGCGCAGGTCGAATTCCAGAGGGTCCCTGGCCGTCAAGCGAACCAGGGAACACAAAGGTTGGTAGTCGACGCCTACAGGCAGGAATTGGTGAAATCGCGACCAGGAAAGCCCCCGTACATGCACCCTGAACTTGCCGCTGCGGTCGGTAATTCGACTTCCCAGCACCAGGTCCTCTCCCACTGTGTTGTTGCCTGCCCCCAGTCGATTGCGCTGCCGAGCAGTGATGACCACCGAGCGCTCTACACACTGCTCGAGGTACACATCGCGGTGCTTGAAGTAGTAACGCAGCACGGTCTCGATCAGTGCGGCCGAATGCACCCGCAGGCTCAACAACCCCAGGTAGGGCAACAGTCGCTTGCAGTCCAATTGCGCGGCACCGCGTATCTGCGCCCCGCCCAGGCCGAGCAGCGCGAACATCTGTTCGGAAAAACCATCGCGTGCTCCGCTACGAAAACACGTCCGATAGCGGTACTTGCGCCAGACCGGCAACAGCAGTCGCTGCAGGCGGTGATGAAAAACGTCCATGAAATCCCGAGTGGTAGTACCTGCCGCGTGTTCAACAGTGGCCTGCTCGGCATAAAACGCGGGCAATGGCGAACCGGCGCCGAGCAGGCCCAATACGTTGAGACGTATGCGTGCCCGTAACTGATCGCGTTCCACAAAAAACACCACCTGGTCAATGTCATGCCCTGGAAACCCGAACCCCGGGTTGGCCTGGAACTCAAGGTGGTCATACAGCGCGTCCTCATCCAGTTGCGGATGGGCAACGCGCAAACGGTCGATCACTTGCAGGACCGCTTGAAACAACGAGTACTCACGGATAACTCGGGATAATTCGGTTAAAGCAGGGGCTGCTGGCCCTTCCGGGGTGGCCATAGGTACACGTCTCCTTGTGTGCTGATGACCCGCAGTTCGTGGAACGAATTCAGGCTGGCGTAAAGTGCAAAAAACTCATTGAGCGCCGAGGCGAATACAAACAGATCGCCTTGGCCCGTGAAGCCCTGGGGGTCAATGTTCAGGTCGATCCGCAAGCCACGCATTGGCAACCCTCGATGCAATCGGTCGACCGCTTCGTGACTGACAGATCGCAGCGCGCCCAATTTGCGCTGGCTGACGCTCTGCGCCTGTCGGTCGTGATACCGCGGTAGGTCGTAGGTTTCGAGGATGACTTTCAAGGCGCTGATGTCGGTCAACGACAGGTAGTTGAGCGACAGGTTGCTGATCAGCTTCCAGAGAAAGTCCTGGTCCAGGGGTGGGTTGAAACTCGGCGTTGGTACGCAGATATTGCGAAATGACAGAAACTCCGGCGTCTGCTCACAGGGTTGGTTGATGTCCCCTATTTTCAACTGCCTTGGCAGGTTGTGATTGGTACAGGTCAATTCGATGGAAAGTGTCTCCTGACCCTGAGCCAGGCCGGCACCAAAACTCAACCAGGTGTCGAGCACGTGCTGCACCGATGTGCGCTGACGAATGCTGTAGCTGGGCGCTGGCGCCGAGGCGCCGTCACCCCGATCATGCTCGAAGGATTCAAACGGTACATAGGGCCGGTAACCCAACCCGCCCGGGCGCCACCCGGTGACATGATCGACGGAAAATACAGCCGCATTACCCCGCGCAAACTCCGCTGGCATCAGCAGGTATTCGTCCTGCTTTCCATCCAGCCGAATCGGTACTGCGTCATGCTTGAACAGATTGACGATGGGTGTGCAATACAGCTTCACGTTGTCCAGGCTCGGATGCACCGGTTCGGTTTCCCGGGTGTGAAGTTCGAAACGCAACTCCACATACCTCGCCTGTTGGAGGCAGGAGCGGGGCAACGTCTGCAAAACATCCAGACCGCCGACATCGACAAACAGGTACTTGTCCGGAAATGCGAAGTACTCCTGCAGATGGCGGTATCCAACGAAGGTGTTCGCCGGATAAGGGATCAGTGCGTGATCCTCGTCAAACCCCACGGGCTGAACCTGGCCGGCCCCCAACCGCAACGATGGCACCCGCCCGTCAGGCCCATCGACCAGCTGCCCCTCATGATCCAGAAGCAACAACTCGATGCCGTCCAGATGACGCAACAGGCTCAGGTACAACCCCTGGCTGACAGGCTTGTCTCCCGTCAGGTGCAAGCGCAGCTGGCTGAAGCTCCACTCGCTGAAACTGCCCTGGGCACTCATTTCCAGGCGCAGGCTCAGCACTGCCCGGCTTCCCGAGCAGCGATACTCCAGGCCACTCAATTGCAGTGGCAGGACCTGGGTGGTGTAGCAGGTCCGAAAACGGCAACGCTCACCCTTGATGGCCACGCTTTCAACCGACGTATCACGCTCGACCGTCACGGGGGTGCAGCCGTGCTGCAACGGTTCAAACTGCAAGATGCTGAAGGACGGCAATGGCCGCATATAGTTGGGCCAAAGCAGGTGCATCAACGAGTGGGTCAACTCGGGAAGCTCATCCGCCAGTTTCTGACGCAGGCGTCCGGTCAGGAAGGCAAAGCCTTCGAGCAAGCGTTCAACATCCGGGTCTTGCCCTGCCTCGGCGAGAAACGGTGCCAAGGCCGGGTTACGCTCGGAGAAGCGTCGCCCCAATTGACGCAAGGCACTGAGCTCACTTTGGTAAAACCGATTAAGGGACATCAGGCGATACCTCCACCTGTCCCGCGCCCACCAAGCGTGCACTGAACACAACCGGTTGCATGACATCGTCAACAACCAGCGTCGCCTCAATGCAAAATGCCAGGGCCAAGGGATCATGGTGACCGGGCGCCCCCTTGACCCGTACATTTGCCAGGCGCGGTTCATAAGCCTGGATAAACCGTTCGATCGAAAGACGCGACTGACTCAACGACTCATGCAGGCTCAAGCGCATGTCATTGAGATCCGGCAGCCCATAGTCGGGCAGCGTAAGCACACTGCCGGCGCGAGTGCTGAGCATCTTTCCCAGGTGCGCAGCAACAGACGCCACGCGACTGAGGCGGTTGGACGTCGGCCCTTCAAGCCGTTCGAAGAGGCTGCGATGTTCGGAGAGTCCTGGGCCCATGTTCATTCTTTGTCGAGCTTGCCGACCAGGGACAGCGTGAAATCCGCCCCCATGTACTTGAAGTGCGGGCGCACACTGAGATTGACGCGATACCAGCCCGGTTCGCCTTCGACATCGCTGACGACAATACGCGCCGCCCTCAACGGACGCCGCCCACGGACTTCTGCGCTGGGGTTTTCCTGGTCCGCGACGTATTGGCGGATCCATTTATTGAGTTCCAACTCGAGGTCGGTACGCTCCTTCCACGACCCCAACTGCTCGCGCTGCAACACCTTGAGGTAATGAGCCAGGCGGTTGACCACCATCATGTAAGGCAACTGAGTACCCAGGCGGTAATTCAGCTCAGCTTCTTTCCCCTCCGCGCTGATACCGAATGTTTTCGGCTTTTGCACCGAGCTTGCGGAGAAGAAAGCCGCGTTATCACTGCCCTTGCGCATGGTCAGGGCGATGAACCCCTCTTGCGCCAGTTCATATTCACGACGATCAGACACCAACACCTCGGTCGGTATCTTGGTTTCGATTTCCCCCATGCTCTGGAAGTGATGCAATGGCAGGTCCTCCACCGCTCCCCCACTTTGCGGGCCGATGATGTTCGGGCACCAGCGAAACCTGGCGAAACTGTCAGTCAGCCGAGTGGCAAACGCGTAGGCCGTATTACCCCACAGGTAGTGCTCATGGCTGTGCGCCACGTTTTCCTGATAGGCAAACGTCTTGACCGGGCATTCAAGGGGATCGTAGGGCGTCCTCAGTAAAAACCGGGGTACGGTAAGCCCCACGTAACGGGAGTCCTCGCTTTGGCGAAAGCTCTGCCACTTGGCAAATTGCGGGCCCTCAAAGTGGTCCTTGAGGTCCTTCAGGTCGGGCAACCCGGTGAAGCTTTCCAAGCCGAAGAAGCCAGGCCCTGCCGCCGCAATGAACGGTGCGTGGGCCATGCAGGCGACACTGGCGGCGTACTGCATCAACTTCACATCGGGTGCGCTGGGCGAGAGGAAATAATTGGCAATGACGGCGCCCACAGGCTGGCCACCAAACTGACCGTATTCGGCGCTGTAGATATGCTTGTAAAGCCCTGACTGGGTAATTTCGGGTGAGTCTTCAAAGTCGTCCAGAAGGTCCTGCCGCGAGACATTCAGGAGTTCTATCTTGATGTTTTCACGAAAGTCAGTACGGTCGACCAGCAGTTGCAGCCCCTTCCAGGAGGCTTCGAGAGCCTGAAAATCCGGGTGATGAAGGATCTCGTCCATCTGGAGGCTGAGCTTGGTATCGATCTCGGCGATCATGCGGTCTACCAGGCGCTTCTTGACCGGCTCATGCTTGTTCTGCGGCTTGACCAGCTCTTCGATGAACGCCGACACACCACGCTTGGCGATACCGTAGGCCTCGTCGTCCGCACTCAGCAGGGTCTGGGCGATGATGTGGTCGAGAATGCTGTATTCGCCCGCAGGTTGTGTCGGTTGTGGAGTTAACTGGGTGGTCATTGCGTCAGTGTCCTTTTACTGAAAATGTCAGGCTGCAGGGTTGTTCAAGCCCAGCTCGGCCAATACGCGGGCACGGGCATCGTCATCGGCCAGCGCCTGCTCAATGGCTCTGCGAAAACTCGGGGTATTGCCCAGGGGGCCTTTCAGCGCCATCAACGCTTCACGCAGCGCCATCAGCTTTTGCAGTTCGGGTACCTGCTCCACCAGGCTCGCAGGGTTGAAGTCCTTCATGGAGTTGATCCGGACCTGGACAGCCAGTTCTTCAACCTCTGCCGCCTCCTGGAGCCGATTGGGTACGCTTAGCGTCAAGGCCAATGCCTGTTTGGCCAGTACCTCATCCAGGGTGTTCTTATCAATGCCGATGGGCTTGCGGTCTTCGAGCTTGCGCAGGTCCTCGCGCTGACTGAAGTCCCCCAGCACCAGCAGTTTGAGCGGCAACTCAACCTCTTCCTGCGCACCTCCCACTGCGGGTTTGAAAGTGACGTTGATGCGTTCCTTGGGTGCTACCGAACCTTCTTTGGCCACGGTCGTTCTCCTTTTTCGAGGGGGTCGAAAACCTATTCAATTACCGCTTCGAGGTCGAAGCGGCACAGTTTTCGATGGGTGTCTTCCTTGCGTTCACGTACAGCGTGGCTTTGCGGCAATTGATCGCAGCATCGGTACAAGAGCTGGGCCACCTGAAGCGCCAACTCGGGCTCCCAGCGGTCGAGACCCGCCCGGTGCAATTCGTCATCCAGCTGTTCGAGCTGGACCTTCGCCAGTTCCTGCTTGCCCGCCAGCACACACAGACGCGCCATCGCCAGCCGCCAATAAAATCGGGCACGCTCACCCTGGGCTGCGGCCAAACCTTGCTTGAATTCGCGCACGGCAACTTTGAGGCCATCCTTGTGTAGCCGAGGCATAACGTCCTTCAGGGCGACTTCCCAGGGTTCAGCCTTGGCGTCGACCACACCGGGAAGCTCGGGCGCTTGGAGATGGCGATTGACCTGGAGCGCGATCCAGTCGCGGGTGGCGGTATCTGCAAACGGCACACCGTCGTGAAACCGGAACTCGGGCAGGTTCGGCAAACGTTGCAGCAGCAAGGCGAACATGACTTCCAGTTCGGTCATGGCCTGGTCGGCCTGCAAGGCTTGCAGGCACTCCCAGACCAGGCGCAAGCCATCGAACCAGAACATGGCCCCAGCCAGGCTGGCCTCCAGCTCGACCAGCAGGTCAGCGTAATGCCCCTGGGCAAAGCGCTCCTGGTACTTCTTGAGCTTGTCGGATGCAGGCCCGCGAAGCACGGTGACCCGCTCGCTGTCAGCGTCCGGGTACCGCGTCAGCGCCAACCAGACCAGTGTCCGATTGAGGCGCTGGGCACGCAGGTCGGTGGCGTTCTGGCGCTGCCACCACACGCACAATGGCCGGGCTTGCTCTTGCAAGGTGCGCAGCGCTCTGTGGGCGTCTTTTTCGTTCTCTATAGCAGGTTGCGGGCTCAGCAACTGAGTCGCAGCCTGCCTGACCTGGGAGACCAGGCTTGCCGGCCGAGAAGCCCCCTGCTCCGCCTGTTCAAGCCTCTGCACCAACTGCCGGCGCATGGGCAGTAACAGCGGTGCGTCATCGCCCAACTGCAAGGCCCACAGGTCGTCAAGGCACGCGAGGTGCTCCAGTAGGGTTTGAAACAGCGGCCGTTGATCCTGAAGCGGCAGGTTTTGTGCGAACAAAGGCTCCAGGCGCAACACCAGCCAGCCAAAGATCGCACCACGGGTACGCGGCTTTTCCGGAAACACCTGTACCCAGTGGTGCTCACAGAGATAGCGCAGCATCCCAAGGCCGGCCAGCAACCCAGGAAAGGCTTCGCGCTGGTGCAATGCCCATGTCAGCCAAACTGCTACCCGCAGATCCTTGGAGTGCTCGCGCAACAGGCACTCGCTGGTTTCCAGCACTTTGTTCCAATCTGGCTGGGAGGCACCATGAATTGACTGGATCTTTCCGACCTCCAGTTCCAAGGCCTCGTACTCACTTGAAAAGCGCATATCACTGCCCGCAAAACTTGTTTGCGAGCATGGCGAACGTGCAAGTTCAACATAGTAGTCACAAAGCTTGCTTGAGGAGTCCATTCAATATCACGCGTAACTATCCAAGGAAGTAAAAGCGAACTAACCACACATACAATGCAAATCAGATCGCCATCTAAACTTCGCAAACACCTTGACGAAGTTCGCAAACCTTAGCCACACCACCGCCAATCAGCAAGCGACGGAACTGCACTTAAGTAATTTCCTACACGCCAGAAAAATCGGCACATGCGCATCATTTTGCGCAGTTTAAAAAACAACACAGGCTGAATTAACCAACAACCCAATAAACTACCCACCCTTACTACCGAGCAACTAACTGCACACCTTTGCGCAAACAAATACCGCTAAAACAACCCACACTGATATAAACACCGCAAAAACAAATCCGACTTCAGCTCCAGCACCCTGTATTCATTGACCCTCACACTTTCAGGCACGCTTTTTGTTATAGGCAAATACCCGCCCGGTGGATTCACCGTACGGGACTACCTTATCAATCAGGCAAGGAAACCACTCATGCCAACACCCGCATACCTTTCAATCACCGGTGTAAAACAGGGTTTGATTACGGCAGGCACATTCACCCAGGACTCGGTAGGCAATATTTATCAGGAAGGTCATGAGGACCAGATCCTGGTCCAGGCGTTCGCCCATCAGGTGATCATCCCCCGTGACCCACAATCGGGGCAGCCAACCGGGCAGCGGGTGCATAAACCGCTGATGATCAGCAAGGTGTTCGATAAGTCATCACCGTTGCTGTTCAGCGCGCTGACCAGTGGCGAGGAAGTCAAATGCCGGCTGGAGTGGCTGCGCACGTCATCGGCGGGCACCCAGGAGCACTACTTCACCATTGAACTGGAAGGCGCGGCCATCGTGGATATCCAGTCGCGCATGCCCAACTGCCAGGCCCCCGAAAACGCCCACTTCACGCACCTGGAGGATGTGTATTTCACCTATCGCAAAATCGTGTGGACCCACGAGGTCTCCGGCACTTCAGGGTCGGACGACTGGCGTAGCCCGGTAGCCGGCTAAACCTGAGTGAAGCAGAGGCGGCACCACGGACGGTGTCGCCTCCGCCCCTCGTCTACACCATCGCCAATGGGTGTTTACGCTTGGGCGCTCCGAACACCCGGTCGATGGCATCGAGGTCGTGCTCATCGAGCACCAATTTGGCGGCAGCTGCGTTCAGCCGCACATGCTCCGGGGTTACGGCCTTGGGAATGGCGATCACACCGTCCTGGCGCAGCACCCAGGCCAGGGAAACCTGGGCCGGCGTGACTTCGTGACGACGGGCGATCTGCTTGAGTGTCGGGCTGGACAGCAACTCACCACCCTGGGCAATCGGGCAGTAGGCCATGAGTGGCAAATGATGTTGTTGCCACCACGGCAGCAGGTCGTATTCGATGCCGCGCTCTTCAATGTTGTAGAGCACCTGGTTTGTCGCGCAGGCAGGAGAGGCGAGTTCCTGCAGGTCTGCCACATCGAAATTGGAAACACCCCAACGGCGGATCTTGCCAGCTTCGCGCAAGCGCTCGAACGCATCGACCGTTTCTTCCAGGGGGTATTGACCACGCCAGTGCAGCAGATACAGATCGATGCAATCAGTGCCCAGGCGCTGGAGACTGGCCTCGCAGGCACGGGGCACGCCCTGGTGGCTGGCATTGTGCGGGTAGATTTTACTGACCAGGAACACCTGGTCGCGGCGGCCGCGAATGGCTTCACCCACCACCGTTTCAGCACCGCCTTCACCATACATTTCGGCGGTGTCGATCAGGGTCATGCCCTCGTCGATACCCAGTTGCAATGCGGCGACTTCAGCACGCCGCTGGCCGGGGTTTTCGCCCATGCGCCAGGTGCCCTGGCCGATGACAGGGACGGGCGTGCCCGCCAGATCAATGGTTCGCATGACAAGCTCCTGATGATTTCGCGGATTAACAATGTGGCATTAGCCGGACAAAAGGGTTCAATCGCAGTATGGTTGCCCCCTGTCAAGTCGCCAGGAAGAACCTGCAATGCTGTTTGTCGTGATGCTCGGGGGCAAGCACCCACGGGCCAGAATCGAAGTGCATGATGTGGTATTCGCCGCGGCGGATACGCTGGAAGCCACGTACCCGCAATTGCGCGATGCTTGGTTCGGCAGCCCCAAGGGCGTGCATATCGATTCGTGGATGGCCATTGATGGCCTCGACGGTTGGAAGGTCGAACTCAGCCACCTTGCACCCCAGGCCGACGCGCATCACCTGTACTTCATCAACCTTGGGGGCTACGAGGCGAACAGCTTTGGCGAGGCCCACCACTACCTGCTGGTGGTTGCCCGCAACAAACGGGAGGCAACGAGCAAGGGCAAGCAGCAGATGCTGCGCCATTGGTCCCAGGCCCACACCGACGCTGTCATGGACATCGATGACTGCCTGCCCATCGACCTGGTGGACGGCCGTTACCTGCACCTGGTGCAGGGCCCGCACCGGCCGATCATCCAGCAGAACGACTATATCGTCCTGCCCTGAACCGCCTCCCCCTACCCGAACGGGGTATGGCGCACACCTGCCACCTGCCTGACAGTGCAATCAGTCCCTCAGCCTGATAACAAGCACAACACAAGGTGGGTCCCCATGCATAAAGCCTTAATCGCCCTGTTCAGCGTCGCCCTGTTGGCCACTTCAACCCTGAGCCACGCCGCTGATGACCCGGGCAATACCTTGCGCATCTATAACTGGGCGGACTACATCGGCGACACCACCCTGGCCGACTTCGAGAAGGCCACGGGGATCAAGGTGATCTACGACACCTACGACTCCTACGAAACCGTGCAGGGCAAATTGCTCTCTGGGCGTTCCGGCTACGACCTGGCGCTGCTCAACGCCTCCCTCGTGCCGCTGTTGATCAAGGGCAAGGTGTTCCAGCCGCTGGACAAGACCCAACTGCCCGACTGGAAAAACCTCGACCCCGTGGTGCTCAAGAGTCTTGAGGCCCATGACCCGGGTGTCACCTATTCGGCACCGTACACCTGGGGCAGCAACGGCGTGACCTATAACGTCGACATGATCAAGGCGCGCATGCCGGATGCGCCTATCGGTTCCCTGGCGATGATCTTCGATCCCAAGGTCATCGCCCGGTTTGCCGACTGCGGCATCACCTTCATGGACTCACCCACCGACATGATCCCCCTGGCCCTGACCTACCTCGGCCTGGACCCCAACAGTGTGGCGCCCAAGGACCTGAAGGCCGCCCAGGATGTGCTGATGGCAGTGCGCCCTTACATTCGCAAATTTGATTCCAGCGGTTTCATCAACGGCCTGGCCAACGGCGACCTGTGCCTGGCAACCACCTGGTCTGGCGATTACGCCACATCCCAGGCTCGCGCCACCGAGGCCGGGGCCAAGGTCAAGCTGGACTACTTCATTCCCAAGGAGGGTTCGCTGATCTGGTTCGATAATTTCTACATCCCGGCCGACGCGCCCCATGTGGCCAATGCCCATAAGTTCATCGAGTTTCTGCTCCAACCGAGCACCATGGCCGGCGTCAGCAACACCATCCATTACGCCAACAGCAACCTGGCGTCCAAGCCGCTGGTCAACGCCGATATCCGCGACAACCCGGCCATCTACCCCGACCCGACGACGATGCAGCGTTTGTTCACGCAAAAAAGCCAACCCCAGGCCGCGGTGCGCCTGATCACCCGTACCTGGAATGCCGTGAAGACCGGCAAGTGAACCCCAGCCTTTGAAGGTAAATGCCATGACTCTGCCAAATCCTGTTTTTTTCGCCCAGTTTGACCATGACAAGCTGGACGCCGCCGACAAAGCCCACTACATGCACGGTTTTCACATGTTCGATGAACACCGTGAGCAAGGCTCGCTGAATATCGCGGTGGGTAACGGCGCCTACATCTACGACACCCACGGCAACCGCTACCTGGATGCGGTGGGCGGCATGTGGTGTACGAATATCGGCTTGGGTCGTGAGGAAATGGCCGAGGCCATCGCCAACCAGGTGCGCCAACTGGCCTACTCCAATCCGTTCTGCGACATGGCCAACACCACAGCCATCGAACTGTGTGCCAAGCTTGCCAGCCTGGCACCCGGTGACCTCGACCACGTGTTCCTCACCACGGGTGGCTCTACCGCCGTGGACACCGCCTACCGGTTGGTGCAGTTCTACCAGAACAGCCGTGGCAAAACGGCCAAGAAGCACATCATTTCGCGTTTCAGTGCGTATCACGGCTCCACGTTCCTGACCATGTCCATCGGCAACAAGGCCGCCGACCGCGCGCCCGAGTTCGATTTCATGAGCGACCTGTTCCACCACATCTCCTGCCCCAACTACTACCGGGCGCCGGAGGGGATGAGCGAGGCGGACTTCCTCGACTTCCTGGTGAACGAGTTCGAAGACAAGATCCTGACCCTCGGCGCCGACAATGTGGCGGCATTCTTCGCCGAACCGATCATGGGCTCCGGCGGCGTGATCATCCCGCCCAAGGGCTACCACCGCCGCATGTGGGAAATCTGCCAGCGCTACGACTTGCTTTACGTCGCCGATGAGGTGGTCACTTCGTTCGGGCGCCTGGGGGCATTCTTTGCTTCCGAAGACGTGTTCGGCATGCAGCCCGACATCATCACCACGGCCAAGGGCCTGACCTCAGGCTACCTGCCCCTGGGTGCGTGCATTTTCTCCGACCGCATCTGGCAGGTGATTGGCGAGCCGGGCAAAGGCCGCTGCTTTACCCACGGGTTCACCTACAGCGGGCACCCGGTCAGTTGCGTGGCCGCGTTGAAAAACATCGAGATCATTGAGCGCGAACAACTGCTGGCCCATGTGGAAGACGTCGGCGTGTACCTGGAACAACGCCTGCAGACCCTGGCCGAGTTGCCGCTGGTGGGGGACATCCGGTGCCAGCGCTTGATGGCTTGTATTGAATTCGTCGCGGACAAACGCACCAAGGCCTTGTTGCCGGATGCGGTCAACATCGGTGAAAAAATCCACCTGCGCGCCCAGGCCAAAGGTTTGTTGGTACGCCCCATTGGACACCTGAACGTGATGTCACCGCCGCTGATCATCACCCACGCCCAAGTCGACGAAATCGTGGAGACCTTGCGCCAGTGCATCCTCGATACGGCCGCTGAACTGCGTGAAAGCGGCGAGTATCAAGGCCGATGAGCCATAACGCCGAGCCCGTCTCGGCGTTTTTGCCTGGGCGCTGGCAGCCGGGTAGACTGGCTGCCATGACCACAGCCAGCCCTGCCCCAACCCTGCAGCAACTGCAAACCTGGCACCACGCCCTGGCCCAGGCGTTGGTCCATGTGGATGAGGCCTCGTTCCTCGAACACCTAGCCGCCGCGCTGTGCACCCTCACCCCGATCGAATCGATGATGATCAGCCTGGAGCGCCAGGGCCAGCCACCGCACCTGCTGTATCAGCAAGGCATTCCTCGGGCGTATCAAGACGAAATCATCCACCGCTATTTTTCCCGCGGCTACCTGCTGGACCCGTTTTGCCTGGCGGTGGACAAGGGCCTGGCAGAAGGTTTTTACCACCTGGCCCAAATTGCTCCAGATGACTTTTTCAACAGCGAGTACTACAAGACCTACTACCTGCGCAGCGGCGGTGCCCAAGAGAGTTACTACATCGTTGACCTGTGCCCCCAGAGCAAGATTTCGCTGTGCATGTTCCAGGGCCTGAGTGCCGGGCAGTTCACCGAGGAGCAATTGGCGGTGCAGGAGGCGACCCAGGCGATGGTCCGCGAGTTACTGCGCCGGTTTGGTACCACCGGCGGGTTGGCCAAGGTGATCAGTGACGAGGCGTACAGCCAGACCCAGGCGCACCAGCAGATCGAAGCGGCGTTCATGGGCTTTGGCAGCGGCGTGCTCACCGTACGCGAGCGTGAAATCGCCCACCTGATCCTGCGCGGGCACTCGGTAAAATCCACCGCCCAGGTGCTGGGCATTTCGCCAGAAACCGTGCGCATGCACCGTAAGAACCTGTACACCAAGCTGGCAATCAATTCCCAGGCCGAGCTGTTCGCGCTGTTCATCGAATGGCTGACCCGCAGCGGAGCGATGGCCCGCGCGTGAAGGTTTTTGCTTTGCTTTGCTTTGCTTTGCTTTTGATCTTGATCTAAAGCGCCCCGTCAAACACGCTGGCCGGAATTCGGCAGGGATTTGGGGGGTAAACCGGCAGGGATGCCGGTTTAGCCGCCACGCGCCATGGATGGCGCGTGGCGGCGGCCCTCCAAATACCTGTCGGATTACGGGCACACCGAGCGTGAGCGAGGTGCCGAGTGTTGGGGCAAGAGCCTTTTGCTTACTTTTGGCTGGGCCGGCATTCCGGCTTTTCAAAAGTGAGCCGCCGTAAGGGCGGAACCATAAGCAGTCATTACCGAAGAAACGGATATGTACTCCGACCAAAAAGCTCCAGAGCCATACACATAGCCATCGCCGGCAAGCCAGCTCCTACATTGAGTTTCGTAGCCAGATCCTGATGAGGCAATGCTATCGCCTTCGGGAGCAAGCCCCCTCCCACAGGTACGCTGCACTACTCTAAAGTTGTGTAGAGGCCAAAAGGCCGCTGAGACAATCCATGGGAACTTTGCCAGGAAATAACCGCCTGAATCCGGTAGGCTCACCCTTTTTACTCAAGGAGTTACTCCCCATGGCCAAAGCAACCGCCCGTCACATCCTCGTTTCCACTGAAGACAAGTGCAACGAACTCAAGGCCCAAATCGAAGGCGGCGCCGATTTCGCAGAGATCGCCAAAGCCAACTCCAGCTGCCCTTCCAGCCGCGACGGCGGCAACCTGGGTTCGTTCGGTCCAGGCCAGATGGTCAAGGAATTCGACACCGTCGTGTTCAGCGCCCCGGTCAACACCGTGCAAGGCCCGGTGAAAACCCAGTTCGGTTACCACCTGCTGGAAGTCACCAGCCGCCAGGACTGATCCTGTCTGCATTGATGCTATAAACAACGGCCCGCCCTCTGGTGGGCCGTTGTGCATGTGATGACTGGCGACGCTCACGCCGTTAGCGTACAAATCCTTATTCCTGTTCACCCGGCGCTCAAGGCTGATAATGCGATTGGCTTTTCCCATCCCCCTGCTCAGCTCTGCCCTGGCCCTGCTGTTGGCCAGCTCGGCCGTGATCGCGGCCCCGCAGACTTACCTCACGGTCTACGGCGAACCGGCCAAGTACCCCGCCGGTTTCACCCATTTCGACTATGCCAACCCCAACGCCCCCAAGGGCGGCAGCCTCAAGCGCTCCGCCATCGAGATCGGGCGTTTCGACCACGTGCTGCCATATATCGACAAAGGCATCGGCGTGTCCCAGGTCGACGGCTGGCTGTATGCGCCCCTGGCCCAGCGCTCCCTGGATGAGCCCTATACGGTGTACGGCCTGGTGGCCGAAAAAATGGAGCGCGCCGACGACGGCCTGTCGCTGCGCTTCTACCTGAACCCCAAGGCACGCTTTGCCGACGGCACGCCGATCACCGCCGAAGACGTGCGCTACAGTTTCGACCTGCTGATGACCCAGGGCAGCCTGCGTTTTCGCACCCTGTTCGCCGACGTCAAGCACGTCGAAGTCGAAGGCGAGCGCCAGGTCCGCTTCGATTTTTCCAGCAATGAAAACCGCACCCTGCCCCTGGATATCGCCACCCTGCCAGTGTTCCCCGAGCACTGGTGGAAAACCCGCGACTTCGCCAACGGTGGCGGCTACGAAGCCCCGCTGGGCAGTGGCCCCTACACGATCAGCAAGATCGATTCCGGCAGCACCATCACCTTCACCCGCGACCCCAACTGGTGGGGCAAGGACCTGCCCGTCAGCCGTGGCCTGTACAATTTCGACCACCTGAGCCTGGAGTACTTCGGCGACACCGAAGTGGCGCGCCAGGTGATCCGTGGCGGCGCCTACGACTTCAACCGCGAGTTCTCCGCCACCGGCTATTCCATCGGCTACAACGGCCCGGCCCTCGACGATGGCCGCCTGCAACGCGACCACCTGGCCAAAGAGATGCCGCAGCCGGCCCAGGGTTATGTGTTCAACGTGCAAAAACCGATGTTCAAGGACCGTCGTGTGCGCCAGGCCTTGGCGATGCTGTGGGACTTCGAGTGGGCCAACCGGCAGATGATGCGCAATATGTACATCCGCCAGCAGAGTTTCTTCTCCAACAGCCCGCTGGCTGCCAGCCAACTGCCGACCAAAGAAGAGTTGGCCATCCTCGAACCGCTGCGCGGAAAGATCCCCGACGAGGTGTTCACCCAAGTGTTCAAGGCGCCCGTCACTGACGGCAGCGGCATGATTCGCGACAAACAATTGCAGGCCCTGGCCCTGCTCGAACAAGCCGGCTGGAAACCCAAGGGCGACAGATTGGTGAACGCCGACGGCGAGCCGCTGGAATTCACCTTTCTCAACGCCCAGGCCGGCATGGAGCGCCTGTTGCTGCCGTACAAACGCAATCTGGCGCAGATCGGCATCACCCTGAACATACGCCGCATCGACTCGTCGCAATACGTAAACCGGATCATGGCGCGTGACTACGACATGATCGTCATCGGTTTCCCGGTCACCACCTCGCCGGGCATGGAGCTGTACAACTACTTTGGCTCGGCAGCGGCTTACGACCCGGGTGCCAACAACTACATGGTGCTCAAGGATCCGGCCGTCGACAGCTTGATCCAGGGCCTGGTCAAGGCCAACACCCAGGCGCAGATGCTCACCTACGCCCATGCGCTGGACCGGGTGCTGCAATGGAGCTACCTGTGGATTCCCAACTACTACCCGCCCGGCACCTCCGCCGCCTGGTGGAACCGCTTCGGTCGCCCGGCCGTTGAAGCCAAGAACGACGAGGCCCTGGAAACCTGGTGGGAAATCAGTCCCGTGCCGTTGACCAATGAACAAATGCAAGCCGAGTTGAAAAAACGCGGAGGGACCCGCTGATGTTTGCCTATATCGTGCGGCGCTTGCTGCTGATCATCCCGACCCTGGTGATCATCCTGCTGGTGAATTTCGTGATCGTGCAGGCCGCCCCCGGCGGCCCGGTGGAACAGGCCATTGCCCACCTGCAAGGCATCGGCGGCGGTGGCGTCGGCGGTGCCGCGGGTGATGGCGCTGGCACGGGCTCCCGCGCCAGCCGTGGCCTGGACCCGAAACTGATAGAGGACATCAAAAAACAATACGGCTTCGACAAGCCGGCACCGGAACGCCTGTGGCTGATGCTCAAGAGCTACGCAAAGCTGGATTTCGGCAACAGTTTCTTTCGTGGCAAGACGGTGATCAACCTGATCCTGGAAAAAATGCCCGTCACCATCTCCCTGGGCCTGTGGGCCACCTTGATCACCTACCTGGTGTCGATCCCGTTGGGTATCCGCAAGGCGGTACGCCATGGCAGCAGCTTTGATGTATGGAGCAGCACCGCCATCGTGATCGGCTACGCGATGCCGGCGTTTCTGTTTGCGATGTTCCTGATTGTGGTGTTCGCCGGTGGCACCTCGCTGAACTGGTTCCCGGTGCGCGGGCTGGTCTCGGAAAACTTCGAAGAACTGAGCACCGTGGGCAAGATCGCCGACTACTTCTGGCACCTGATATTGCCGGTAACGTCGCTGGTCATCGGCGGGTTCGCAACCTTGACCATCCTCACCAAGAACTCGTTCCTCAATGAAATCACGCGCCAGTACGTGGTGACTGCCCGGGCCAAAGGCTTGAGTGAACGCCGTGTGCTTTATGTCCATGTGTTTCGCAACGCCATGCTGCTGGTGATTTCCGGGATTCCCCAGGCGTTTATCGCGGTGTTCTTCGCCGGTTCCTTGCTGATCGAGGTGATCTTTTCCCTTGATGGCCTGGGGCGCATGAGCTACGAGGCCGCCCTCTCCCGGGACTATCCGGTGGTGTTCGGCTCGCTGTTTATCTTCACGTTGTTCGGCCTCTTGATCAAACTCATCGGTGACCTCTGCTACACCCTGGTGGACCCGCGTATCGACTTTGCCGCGAGGAACGCCTGATGCTCAATCTGTCTCCTGTGGCACGTCGCCGTTTCGAGCGGTTCAAGAAGAACCGTCGCGGCTGGTGGTCGCTGTGGCTGTTCATCGGCCTGTTTATCCTGACCCTGGGCGGCGAGCTGATCGCCAATGACAAACCCCTGGTGCTGAGTTTCAAGAACGAGCTGTATTTCCCGGTGTTCAAGCGCTACACCGAGCAACAGTTCGGCGGGCAGCTGCCGTTCCAGGCCGACTACCGCAGTGACTACGTGAAAAAGCTGATCGAGCACGACGGTGGCTGGATGCTGTTCCCGCCCATTCCTTTCAGTGAAGACACGCCCAACTACGAACTGACCCGCCCTGCCCCCAGCCCGCCGTCGGCGGTGAACTGGCTGGGCACCGATGACCAGTCGCGGGATGTGCTGGCGCGGGTGATCTTTGGTGCGCGGGTGTCGATTCTGTTTGCCCTGGCACTCACCGCCATCAGCGCCGCCATCGGTATCGCGGCCGGTGCGCTGCAAGGCTATTACGGCGGCTGGGTGGACTTGCTCGGCCAGCGCGTGCTGGAAGTGTGGTCAGGGCTGCCGGTGCTGTACCTGTTGATCATCCTGTCGGGGTTCGTGGAGCCCAACTTCTGGTGGCTGCTGGGGATCATGGCGCTGTTTTCCTGGCTGGCCCTGGTGGACGTGGTGCGCGCCGAGTTCCTGCGCGGGCGCAACCTGGAATACGTCAAGGCAGCGCGGGCCCTGGGCCTGGGCGATGGCAAGATCATCCGCCGGCACATCCTGCCCAATGCCATGACCGCCACCTTGAGTTACCTGCCATTCATCTTGACCGGGGCGATTTCCACCCTGAGCGCCCTGGATTTCCTTGGCTTTGGCATGCCCGCCGGCAGCGCGTCCCTGGGCGAACTGATCGCCCAGGGCAAACAGAACCTGCAAGCGCCCTGGCTGGGCCTGACGGCCTTCTTCACACTGGCGCTGATCCTGTCGCTGCTGGTCTTTATCGGCGAGGCATTGCGTGATGCCTTCGACCCCCGCTCATGAGTGACCGCCTATGAACCTGATCGAAATACGCGACCTCAGCGTCGCCTTCAGCGGCCAGACCGTGGTGCGGGACCTGTGCCTGGACGTGCGCCCCGGCGAATGCCTGGCGCTGGTGGGCGAGTCCGGCTCGGGCAAGTCGGTGACGGCCCACTCGGTCCTGCAATTGCTGCCGGAAGCCGGCACGACGACGACTGGCTCCATCAAATACCGCGGCCAGGAGCTGATCGGCGCGTCGACGGCCACCCTGCAGAAGCTGCGGGGCAACCGCATTGCGATGATCTTCCAGGAGCCGATGACGTCCCTGAACCCTTTGCACAGCATCGAAAAGCAGATCGGCGAAACCCTGCTGCTGCACAAAGGCCTGGGGGGCAAGGCGGCGCAGGCACGCATCCTTGAACTGCTGGAACTGGTGGGCATTCAAAAACCCCAGGAACGGCTCAAGGCTTACCCGCATCAACTCTCCGGTGGCCAGCGCCAGCGGGTGATGATCGCCATGGCCCTGGCCTGCGAGCCGGAGCTGCTGATCGCCGATGAGCCCACCACTGCGCTGGACGTGACGGTGCAGCGCAAGATCCTGCTGTTGCTCAAGTCGTTGCAGCAACGCCTGGGCATGTCGCTGCTGCTGATCAGCCATGACCTCAACCTGGTGCGCAGCATTGCCCAGCGGGTGTGCGTGATGCGCGCAGGCGAAATCGTCGAGCAAGCCGACTGCCAGGCCTTGTTCAACGCGCCGCAACACCCTTACAGCCGCCTGCTGCTGGACGCTGAACCGGCAGGCGAACCGTTGTGCAGCGACGTCCACGAGACGGTGTTGCAAGTGGACGACCTCACCGTGCAGTTTCCGTTGAGTGGCGGGCTGTTCCAACGCAAGACCTACCTGCGCGCGGTGGACGGCATCAGCCTCAGCGTGCAGCGCGGCAAGACCCTGGGGATTGTCGGCGAGTCCGGCTCGGGCAAGTCCACCCTCGGCCAAGCGATCCTGCGCCTGCTGGATTCCACCGGCAGCATCCGTTTCCAGGGCGAGGCCCTCGACCCGCTGAACCACCAGCAGATGCGCCCGTGGCGCAAACAGATGCAGGTGGTGTTCCAGGACCCTTACGGCAGCCTCAGCCCACGCATGTCAGTGCAGCAGATCATCAGTGAGGGCCTGGAAGTGCATGCGCCGTGCAGCCTGGCCGACCGCGACGCCCAGGTGATCCAGGTGCTCAAGGACGTGGGCCTCGACCCTGAGAGCCGGCATCGTTACCCCCATGAGTTTTCCGGTGGTCAACGCCAACGCATCGCCATCGCCCGCGCCCTGGTGCTCAAGCCGGCGCTGATGCTGCTGGACGAGCCCACTTCGGCCCTCGACCGCACGGTGCAGAAGCAGGTGGTGACGTTGCTGCGCGAGCTGCAGGAAAAGTATGGCCTGACCTACCTGTTCATCAGCCATGACCTGGCGGTGGTGCGGGCCATGGCCCACGACATGATCGTGGTCAAGGACGGCAAGGTGGTGGAGCGTGGCGCGAGCCATGCGGTGTTCGAAGCCCCGCAGCATCCGTACACCAAAGAGCTGCTGGCTGCCGCGCACATTCCCTTATAAACGCTTGCCCCCTTGTGGGAGCGGGCTTGCTCGCGAAAGCGGTGCATCAGTACCGAATATACTGGCTGACACACCGCCTTCGCGAGCAAGCCCGCTCCCACAGGATCACACCCCATCCCTAATTTGTGTTGACGCCCTGACTATGAACATCACCGAAAGCCTCAAGGACTACCAGCAGGTTCGCGGCCTGGCCATCCAGTCGCTGTTCGAGATCATCGAGCAGTCCAGCGAAGGCACGGTGATTGTCGACCGCGACGCCAATATCGTCTGGATGAACGAGCGCTACGCCAAGCGTTTCGGCCTCAAGAGCGCCGACGAGGCGATTGGCCAACCTTGCGAGCAGGTGATTTCCAACAGCCTGTTGCGCCAGGTGGTGCGCAATGACCAGCCGATCCTGCTGGATATCCAGGACACGCCCAAAGGCCCGCTGGTGGTGATGCGCCTGCCGATCCACGACGACGCCGGTGCCGTGATCGGGGCCATCGGCTTTGCGCTGTTTGATGAGCTGCGCAACCTGTCGCCGTTGATCGAGCGCTACCTGAGCATGCAGCAGGAACTGGCCTCGACCCGCTCGCTGTTGCGCTCACGGCAGAGCAAGTACAACTTTGCGCACTTTATCGGCACCAGCGCGGCCAGCCTTGAAGTCAAGCGTCGCGCACGGCGCAGTGCGAGTGCCGAATCGCCGGTGTTGCTGCTGGGGGAAACCGGCACCGGCAAGGAGTTGCTGGCCCAAGCGATTCATGGTGCTTCGCCGCGAGCGCACAAGGCCTTTGTCAGCATCAACAGCGCCGCCATCCCGGGGGATCTGCTGGAGGCCGAGTTCTTCGGCACCGCGCCCGGCGCGTTTACCGGCGCCGATCGCAAGGGCCGTCCCGGCAAGTTCCAGATTGCCCAGGGCGGCACGCTGTTCCTCGATGAAATCGGCGACATGCCCCTGCCGCTGCAAAGCAAACTGCTGCGGGTGTTGCAGGAGAAAGAGTTCGAGCCCGTGGGCTCCAACGAGATGCTGCACAGTGACGTGCGGGTGATTGCCGCCACGTCCATGGACCTGGAAGCGGCGATCAAGCGCGGCGAGTTTCGCGCCGACCTGTATTACCGGCTGAATGTACTGCCCATCCACGTACCGCCCTTGCGTGAACGGCTGGAAGATATTCCGGCGCTGAGCGAGGCGATCCTGGAGGAGCTGCGCAGCCAGCATGAACTGGACCGCGAGGCCTTGGCGCTGCTGGCACAACACGCATGGCCGGGGAACATCCGCGAGCTGCGCAATGTACTGGAGCGGGCGGCGTTGCTCAGTGATGACCTGGTGTTGAATGCCAAGGAAATCCACGCGGCCATCGGCACATTCACGCCGGTGGAGCGTACGACGGTGGCGCCGGTTGAGGGCGAAAGCTTCAACGCGGCGCGGGAGCGGTTTGATCGGCAGGTCATTGCGGCAGCGTTGCAGGCGTGCGAGGGAAATGTGGTCGATGCGGCCAAGCGTTTGGGGCTTGGACGGTCGACGCTGTACAAGAAGATGGTGGCACTGGGCATCGCTCAATCTCATTAATGAGACATAAATCTCAACTTAAAGACAATCCAATGTGGGAGCTGGCTTGCCTGCGATGGCGGCCTATCTGTTGGCTAATGGTCAACTGAACCACCGCTATCGCAGGCAAGCCAGCTCCCACCCCTGAACTTCATCTGTCTCCAATTTGAGACTCCATCCAGATTCGCCATTCAAAAAATACAAAAAAACCTTAACTTTCAATAACTTATTATTATTGGCACGCATCTCGCTATAGCCCTTCCCCACAGCAACATCCCCACAAAAATAACAATCCGATTTGGAGACACACCATGAGTGTGATCATTGCCCTGGCAGCCCTCGCGCTGTTGATGCTGGCAGCCTACCGTGGCTATAGCGTTATCCTGTTTGCCCCCATCGCCGCCCTTGGCGCTGTCCTGCTCACTGACCCGTCTGCCGTGGCGCCCGCCTTTACCGGGGTGTTCATGGAGAAGATGGTCGGCTTTATCAAACTGTATTTCCCGGTGTTCCTGCTCGGCGCGGTGTTCGGCAAGCTGATCGAGCTGTCGGGCTTTTCCCGTTCCATCGTGGCCGCAGCGATCCGTCTGCTGGGCACGCGCCAGGCCATGCTGGTGATCGTGCTGGTGTGCGCCCTGCTCACCTACGGCGGCGTGTCGCTGTTTGTGGTGGTGTTTGCGGTGTACCCGTTTGCGGCCGAGATGTTCCGCCAGAGCAATATCCCCAAGCGCCTGATCCCGGCGACCATCGCCCTCGGTGCATTTTCGTTCACCATGGACGCCCTGCCCGGCACGCCGCAGATCCAGAACATCATCCCCAGCACCTTCTTCAACACCACCGCCTGGGCCGCGCCATGGCTGGGCCTGATCGGCACGATCTTCGTGTTCTGCACCGGCATGCTCTACCTGGCGCGCCAGCGCAACAAGGCGCAGCGCGCCGGTGAAGGGTATGGCACCGAACTGCGCAACGAACCGGAAACCGCCGACAACCTGGCCTTGCCCAACCCGTGGATCGCGCTGTCGCCGCTGATCCTGGTGGGGGTGATGAACCTGCTGTTCACCCACTGGATCCCGCAGTGGTACGGCAAGACCCACAGCCTCGCGCTACCCGGCATGAGCGCGCCGGTGACCACTGAAATTGCCAAGCTCACCGCGATCTGGGCGGTGCAGGCGGCGCTGCTGGTTGGCATCTTGATGGTGCTGGTGTTCGGCTGGTCGGCCATCAAGAGCAAGCTCGCCGAGGGCAGCAAAAGCGCGGTCAGCGGTGCGCTGCTCGCGGCGATGAACACCGCCTCGGAATACGGCTTTGGCGCGGTGATCGCCTCGCTGCCGGGCTTCCTGGTGCTGGCGGACTGGCTCAAGGGCATCCCCAACCCACTGGTCAACGAGGCGATTACCGTGACCTTGCTGGCCGGTATCACCGGTTCGGCGTCGGGTGGCATGAGCATCGCCCTGGCGGCCATGTCCGAAAGCTTTATTTCGGCGGCCCATGCGGCCAATATCCCCCTTGAAGTGCTGCACCGCGTCGCAGCCATGGCCAGCGGCGGCATGGACACCCTGCCCCACAACGGCGCGGTGATCACGCTGCTGGCGGTCACCGGCCTGACGCACCGCGAAGCCTACAAGGACATTTTCGGCATCACGATCATCAAGACTCTCGCGGTGTTCGTGGTGATCGGTACTTTCTACGCCACCGGCATTGTGTGAGGTTTGTATGACGACGTTGAATGGCAAGACCGCCCTGGTCACCGGTTCCACCAGCGGCATCGGCCTGGGGATTGCCCTGAGCCTGGCCAAGGCCGGCGCCAACCTGATCCTTAACGGCTTCGGCGACGCCAGCACGGTGATTGCCCAGGTGCAAGCCTTTGGCGGCAAGGTCGGGCATCACCCGGCTGACGTCAGCGACCCGGCGCAGATCGCCGACATGATTGCCTACGCCGAGCGTGAGTTCGGCGGCGTGGACATCCTGGTCAACAACGCCGGCATCCAGCATGTGGCGGCGGTGGAGGACTTCCCGGCAGAACGCTGGGACTCGATCATCGCGATCAACCTGTCGTCGGTGTTTCACAGTACGCGCTTGAGCCTGCCCGGCATGAAGGCCAAGGGTTGGGGGCGCATCGTGAACATCGCCTCGGTGCATGGCCAGGTCGGCTCGGTAGGCAAGGCGGCCTACGTGGCGGCCAAACATGGCGTGATCGGCCTGACCAAAGTGGTAGGCCTGGAGACCGCCACCAGCAACGTCACCTGCAACGCCATCTGCCCGGGCTGGGTGCTCACGCCGCTGGTGCAGAAGCAGATCGATGACCGTGCGGCCAACGGCGTCGACCCACAGCAGGCGCAGCATGATTTGCTGGCGGAGAAGCAGCCGTCGCTGGAGTTCGTGACGCCGCCGCAGTTGGGTGAGCTGGTACTGTTCCTGTGCAGCGAAGCCGGCAGCCAGGTGCGGGGTGCGGCGTGGAACATTGATGGGGGCTGGTTGGCCCAATAGATCAAACACAGGAGATCGAATGTGGGAGCCGGCTTGCCTGCGATGGCGGTATAACAGAGACAAATTAGCCAACTGACACACCGCCATCGCAGGCAAGCCAGCTCCCACAATTTAGAACTGTGTAGTTACGTAGATTTGTATAAGAACAAGAGATCTCGCAATGTCCGACATCCTCTGGCAACCCTCCCCGGAACGCATCGCCACCACGCGCATGGATCAGTTCCGTCGCTACATCAACGACCGCCACGGCGTGCAGCTCAACGACTACCCGGCCCTGCACCAGTGGAGCATCGACCAGCGCCCTGATTTCTGGCGGGCCATCGTCGCGTTCTTTGACGTGCAATTTCGCAGCCCGCCCAGCGCCGTACTGATCGAAGACGCCGAGATGCCCAGCGCCCAGTGGTTCCCCGGGGCCACCCTGAATTTTGCCGAGCACCTGCTGCGCCGCCGCGATGATCACCCCGCCGTGGTGGCGATCAGCGAAGACGGCCAACGCGAACAACTGACCTACGCCGAACTGGCCGCCCACGTGGCCGGCCTGCAACAACGCCTGCGGGCGGCCGGTGTGGTTCAGGGCGACCGCGTCGCGGCGTGCATGCCCAACACCTGGCAAACCCTGGTGGGCATGCTCGCCACCACCAGCCTCGGGGCGATCTGGTCGTGTTCGTCACCGGATTTTGGCACCCAAGGCGTGATCGACCGGTTCGGCCAGATCGAACCCAAGGTGCTGATCACCTGTGCCGGTTACCGTTACGCCGGCAAGGAGATCGACCAAACCGCCAAGCTCAATGAAATCCTCGAACGACTGCCGTCCCTGGAACAGCTGATCATCGTGCCGTATGCCCGGCCTCAGGCGCGGGTTGAGGACTATCAAACCCAGGCAACTGTGACGCTGTGGAGCAACTTCTACCAACCGGGCGGCGTGCCTGAATTCGTCGCCGTGCCCTTCGATCACCCGCTGTACATCCTCTATTCCAGCGGCACCACCGGCGTGCCCAAGTGCATCATCCACGGCACCGGTGGCGTGCTGCTCACCCACCTCAAGGAACACGGCCTGCACGCCGACCTGTCCCGGGACGACTGCCTGTTCTACTACACCACCTGCGGCTGGATGATGTGGAACTGGCTGGTGTCGGTACTGGCCATCGGCGCCACCGCCGTGCTGTATGACGGTTCACCTTTCCACCCAGGACCCGAACGCCTGATCGACCTGATTGACGCAGAAAAGATCAGCGTGTTCGGCACCAGCCCCAAGTTTCTCGCCACCCTGGAAAAGGCCGGGCTGCAACCGCGTTTTAGCCATGACCTGGGCAGCCTCAAGGGCCTGATTTCCACGGGTTCGCCGCTGTCGCCCCAGAGCTACGACTATGTGTATCGCGAGATCAAAGGTGAGCTGTGTCTGTCATCCATGTCCGGCGGTACCGATATCGTCTCCTGCTTTGTGATCGGTAACCCGGTGCTGCCGGTGCGCCGTGGCGAGATGCAGTGCAAGAGCCTGGCGATGGCCATTGAGGTCTGGGACGATCAGGGCCAAGCCTTGGTCGGTGAAAAAGGCGAACTGGTGTGCACCCGGCATTTCCCCGCCATGCCCATCGGCCTGTGGAACGACCCCGGCCAGCAGAAGCTGCGCGCCTCCTACTTCAGCCAGTTCCCCGGGGTCTGGGCCCAGGGCGACTACGCCGAGCAACGCCCCAACGGCAGCCTGCTGATCCATGGGCGCTCCGACGCCGTGCTCAACCCCGGTGGCGTGCGCATTGGCACGGCCGAGATTTATCGCCAGGTGGAAAAGGTGCCCCAGGTGCTGGAAAGCCTGGCCATCGGCCAGCGCTGGCAGGACGATGTGCGAGTGGTGTTGTTCGTGCGCCTCACCGACGGCCTCGCGCTGGATGAGGCCCTGGAGCAGCAGATCCGCCAGGTGATCCGCGCCAACACCACGCCACGCCATGTACCGGCAAAGATTGTTGCCGTCACGGATATCCCCCGCACCATCAGCGGCAAGATCGTCGAGTTGGCGGTGCGCAACGTGGTACACGGCGAGCCGGTGAAAAACACCGATGCCCTGGCCAACCCGGAGGCGCTGGAGCAGTTTCGTGACCGCCCGGAATTGGCGTAAAGATGAAAGGTTTCAGCCCTGATGCTCGGATTTGAAGACAAACCCCCAATGCATGCTATTTTTCGGGGGTAGTCACCCACGCCCGGCACACGGGATAATGGGTGTTGTCATCTTTCAAAGCGTTACGCTCAGGGCTTTTTCATGAAGGACACCTCCACCGGTAGCGAGGCCGCTGCATTGATTGCGCGGCTGGACTGGGCGCAAAGCCCACTCGGTGCGGCCAACGATTGGCCACAAAGCCTGCGCACAGCCGTGGATATCGTCGTGCATTCCCCCATGCCGATGTTGCTGCTGTGGGGCAGCCACCTCACCCAGCTGTACAACGACGGCTTCGCCCAACTGGCGGGCAACAAGCACCCCGAGGCCCTGGGCCAGCCGGCGCACCAGACCTGGCCAGAACTCGAGGGCTTTACAGCGCCGATCTACGACGCCGTGCTCAGCGGCCAGGTGCGCACCTTCAGCGAGCAGCGCTTCGTGCTGCAGCGCAACAACCGCGACACCGAAATCTGGCTGGACCTGACCTACAGCCCGATCCGCGACGAAAGCGGCACCGTCGCCGGCATCCTGGTCACCGCCATCGAAACCAACGAACGGCGCAAGGCCCAGCACAACACCGAACAACGCCTGCAGCTTGCCCTGGCCGCCACCGACGCGGTGGGCACCTGGGATTGGGACATCGGCGAAGACCGCTTCATCGCCGACGCGCACTTCGCCTACCTGCACGGTGTCGACCCGAACAGCGCCGGGCTGTTGCCCATCAGTGACTACCTGCAAGGCGTACACCCCGAAGACCGTGGGATGGTGGCGCGCAGCATCAAGCATTGCATCACCTTCGGCACCGAATACGCCGAGGAATACCGCCTGTTGCAGGCCGACGGCCAGGTGCGCTGGGTATTCGCCCGGGGTCGCTGCTATCAGGACCATCAGGGTCGCCCAGCGCGTTTTCTCGGCGCCGCGCTGGACCTGACCGAGCGCAAGCACACCGAGCAGGCGCTGCGCCAAAGCCAGACCGAATTGCAGCTGATCATCAACGCCATGCCGGTGTTGATCGGCTACGTGGATCACGAACAGCGTTTTCGCCTGAACAACAGCGCGTACCTGGAGTGGTATGGCATGACGCCCCAGGAGCTGTACGGCAAGACCATCCGCGAAGTGCTCGGCGACGAGGTGTATGCCGGGCGCGCCGACAAGATCGCCGCCGCCCTCAAGGGCAAGGCGTGCAGCTTCATGACCATCACCCCGCACCGCGACGGCCGCCCGCGCCACGCGCTGATGAAGTACCTGCCGCGTTTCAGCAATGACGGCTCGGTGAATGGTTTCTACATCTTTGTGATCGACGAAACCGAACGCAAGCTCACCGAAGAAGCCCTGCGGCACCTCAACGAAAACCTCGAAGAACGTGTGGCCCAGCGCACTCAGGCCCTGGCCGAAGCCAACCAGCGCCTGCAGAACGAAATGTTCGAACGCGAGCGGGCCGAAGATGCCCTGCGGCACGCGCAAAAAATGGAAGCGGTGGGCCAGCTTACCGGGGGCATTGCCCACGACTTCAACAACATGCTCACCGGCATCATCGGCAGCCTGGACCTGATGCAGCGCTACATCGCGGCCGGGCGCAGCGATGAAATCGGCCGCTTTACCGACGCCGCCGTCTCATCGGCCCACCGCGCGGCCGCCCTCACCCACCGGCTGCTGGCGTTCTCGCGGCGCCAGTCGCTGGACCGTCGCCCGCTGGACCCGAACCAGCTGGTCGCTTCGCTTGAGGACTTGTTCCGTCGCACCAAAGGCGCGCATATCACGCTCAAGGTGCAACTGGGCCGCGATATCTGGCCGGTCAACACCGATGCGAGCCAACTGGAAAACGCCCTGCTCAACCTGGTGATCAACGCGCGCGACGCCATGCCCGATGGCGGCGAGTTGCTGATCGAAACCGCCAACAGCTACCTGGACGGCACCGACATCACCACCCTCGAACCGGTGAAGGCCGGCGACTACGTGATGCTTGGCGTGTGCGACAACGGCACCGGCATGGCGCCGAAAATCCTCGCCAAAGCGTTCGACCCCTTCTTCACCACCAAGCCCATCGGCCAAGGCACCGGCCTGGGCTTGTCGATGATCTATGGCTTTGCCCAACAATCCGGTGGGCATGTGACCATTCACAGCGAACCCGGCCAGGGCACCTGCGTACGCCTGTACCTGCCGCGCCTGCATGGCACGGCGCTGGAAAGCAACCTGCCGGAGCATTTGAGCGAAGCGCCGCTGGCACTGGCCGGCGAGGCCGTGGTGGTGGTCGAGGACGACCCGGCTGTGCGCATGCTGGTGGTCAACGTACTGGATGAACTGGGCTACACCGCGCACCAGGCGGCGGATGCGCGCACGGCGCTGCCGCTGCTGGAGTCGGATCTGCGCGTGGACCTGCTGGTGACCGATGTGGGCCTGCCCGGCATGAACGGCCGGCAACTGGCGGAAATCGCCCGTCAGCACAGGCCTGGCCTGCGCGTGTTGTTCATGACCGGCTACGCTGAAAAAGCCGCCGAACGCCAAGGCTTTTTGGAGGACGGCATGGACATGGTGGCCAAACCGTTTTCCATCGACCTGCTGGCCACGAAAATCCGCAGCATGATCAGCGTCGTCGAGTGAGTTCAGGCATAATCGCGCGCCCTTACGTTTGACCGTTGCAAGGTAACCCGCATGAAAGCCCTAGCCCGTCACATCCTGGTTAAAACCAGCGAAGAAGCCGAACAGCTCAAGCAGCGCATCGCCAAGGGCGAAGCCTTTGATGTGCTGGCCAAGAAGTACTCCACTTGCCCGTCGGGCAAGCGTGGGGGCGACTTGGGTGAAGTGCGGCCCGGGCAGATGGTGGGGGCGATTGATGCGGTGATCTTCAAGAAGCCGGTGAAGGTGGTGCACGGGCCAATCAAGAGCAAGTTCGGGTATCACCTGGTGCAGGTGTTCTACCGCGACTAAGGGGCTTGGCTGTAAACCGCTATCGCAGGCAAGCCAGCTCCCACATTGGACGGCGTACACCGATCAATGGTGGGAGCCGGGCTTGCCCGCGAACCGCCGCAGGCGGCCATTCAACGAGGAATCAAAGCCCCTGGAATCTGAATGACCCGACTGGCCAACTGATGCCCGGCCCGTGCAGCCTGTTCAGGCGAACCACCCTTGAGCCGACTCGCCAGGTACGCCGCGCTGAACGAATCCCCCGCCGCCGTCGTGTCCACTACCTTCGCAACCTTGATGGCCGGCACTGCGAAGCGCTCACCCGCGCAACGGATCAAACAGGCATCCGCTCCACGCTTGAGCACCACCTCGACAATCGCCGGGTACGCCGCGAACACCTGCTCGCTGTCTTCATAGCCAAACAACGCCCGCTCGTCATCTTCCGTGAGCAAGGCAACATCCACCTCGGCCATCACCTGGTGATACGCCGCACGCGCGGCTTCAACAGACGTCCACAGGCGCGGCCGGTAGTTGTTGTCGAACACCACCTGGCCCCCTTGCCGACGGGTTTCGATCAAGGTGTGCAGCAGGCGCGCACGCCCGACTTCACCCAGCACCGCCAGGGTGATGCCGCTGAAATACACCACGTCATAGCCTGGCAAGGCAGCCAGGATCGGCTCGGCTGCAGGCGTGGTGAAGCAGTCGCGCACGGCAGCTTCGTTGCGCCAGTAGAGGAATTTGCGCTCGCCGTTGGCGTCGGTCTGGATGCAGTACAAGCCCGGCAAGCGCCCAGGCAGGCGCTGAACCATGCCCAGGCCCAGGCCTTCTTCGGCCCATTGCTGGCACATGGCATCACTGAAGCTGTCATCGCCCAGGGCGGTGACGTAGTCGACGCTACCGGTGCTGCCCAGTTCACGGCGCAGGTACACCGCCGTGTTCAGGGTATCGCCGCCGAAGCTCTGGTGCAGGCTGCCGTCGGCGCGGTGTTGCAGTTCGATCATGCATTCGCCGATGAGGGCGATGCGGGGTTGGGTGGTCATGGCAAGCATCTCGGGTGTGGCTGATGGCCTCTTCGCGAGCAAGCCCGCTCCCACATTGGAATGCATTTCAAAGGTGGGAGCGGGCTTGCTCGCGAAGGGAGCGACGCGGTCTAGAAGCAGGTATGCAAGCTCTCGATCACCTGCAACTGCTCATCCACCAGACACCCCACCTGCCACTTGTCAAAGGTCAGGCACGGGTGGGAAGTACCGAACGAAATGATGTCGCCAATACGCAGCTCGACCCCCGGCGCCACGGTCATGAACGCGTGCTGGTCCATCACCGCCGTGACCTTGCACGCGCCGACGTCATCGCCTTCTGCCGGCAAAATACCCGCCTTGTAGCGCTTGAGCGGCACCGGCAGACCGGCGTCGTAGGCCACGTCGCGCTTGCCCAGGGCGATCACCGCAAACCCCGGCTCAGGCAGCGACTGTACGTGGGCCCAGACTTCCAGGGCCGGACGCAGGCCTTCGTTCAGGTCGCTGCGACGGTCAAGCACACAGCATTGCGCCTCTTTGTAGATACCATGGTCATGAGCCACATAACTGCCCGGGCGCAACACGCTGAGGAAGCGGCCAGCGGCGTTCTGTGCTTCGAACGATTCGGCGATCAGGTCGTACCAGGCCGAACCCGAGGCGGTGACGATGGGCTTGGGCAGGTCGAAATGACCGCTGTCCTGCAAGTCGACCGCCAGGCGCACCAGGCTCGCCGCAAACGCGCGGATGCCGCTGATGGCGTGCTCGCCATGGATCACGCCTTCATAGCCTTCGATGCCGGTGAGGGCCAGGGCCGGCTGGGCCTTGATCGCCTTCGCCAGGTCGCGCACTTCCTGCTCGCTGCGGCAACCGCAACGACCACCGACCACGCCGTATTCGATCATCACGTTCAGGCGCAGGCCACGGGCGGCGAAGAACAGGCCCAGGTCGGCGACGTTGTCCGGGTGATCGACCATGCAGTGAAAATCAAAATCCTTGTCGGCCAGCAGGTCGGCGATCAGCGCCATGTTCGGCGCGCCCACCAGTTGGTTGGCCATCAACACACGGCGCACGCCACCGGCATAGGCGGCGCGGGTCTGCACGGCGTTGGCCAGGGTGATGCCCCAGGCGCCGGCCTCGATCTGGCGCTGAAACAGCGCCGGCATCATGCTGGTCTTGCCATGGGGCGCCAGCTCGGCACCGCTGTTGCTGACAAACTGCTGCATCCAGCGAATGTTGTGTTCCAAGGCGTCGCGGTGCAGCACCAGGGCCGGCAGGCTGACGTCACGGACCAAGTGGGCACCGACGGCGGCGGCGCCTTTTTCAACGGCGTTGATGGCAGACATGAAATGCTCCTATTCGTTGATGCGACGGGCCAGGTTGTTGGCGCTGTCGATCAACACCCGGCGATAGTCGTTGTAGTTTTTGATCGCGTCGGCCCGGGGTGCAACGATGCACAGGGTCGCGATGCTGATGCCTTGCGCGTCCCGTACCGGGGCGGCAAAGCAATGGGTAAAGGTGTCGGCCACGCTGTCGAAGGAAAAGAAGCCATCGAGGGTGGCCTGACGGATTTGCGCCAGGAAGGTTTCCAGCGGCAAGCGCTGGCCATCCGGCAGGATGAAGTCATCGTAGTCGATCAGGTCGATGATCTGCTGATCGCTCAGGTGCCCCAGCAGCAGGCGCCCGGAGGCGGTCCAGGGGATCGGCGCGTTTTCGCCGATGTCTGAGGAAATACGGAAATGCCGCTCGCCTTCACGCATCAGCGCCACCGTGTATTTGCGCCCGTTGAGCAGGCACATCTGCGCGGTTTCGTGGGTCTGGCTGACAATTTCCTGCAAGGCGTGATCGGCCTCGCGGGTCAGGTCGAAATGACGCAGGTGCGCCTGGCCCAGAAAGTACAGCTGGCGGCCCAGGTAGACGTGACCGTCCTTGCCCACGGTCTCGAGGATGCGCCGCTCAAGCAGCGAAGCCACCAGCTCGTAGACGGTGGACTTGGGGCTGCCAATGCCGCTGGCAATATCATTCGGGCGCAGGGGCTGGCCGATTTCCTTGAGAAAATCGAGGATATCGAACGCACGGTCCAGTCCTTTGGCGCGGCGTTTGATGGTGTCTTCGGTCATGGCAGTGTGGGTCCGGTCAAAGGTATGTGCTGCATAGGCGATCCCCTGTGGGAGCGGGCTTGCTCGCGAATGCAGTGTGTCAGTGAATGCATCTGTGACTGACCCACTGCATTCGCGAGCAAGCCCGCTCCCACATTTGATCTTCTGTGATATCAAGAGTCGGGCAATTTAGCCTTTTTTCTTGTACGCCACGCAATCGATCTCCACCTTGCAATCGACCATCATGTTGGCCTGCACACAGGCGCGCGCCGGGGCGTGTTCCGGGGTGAAGTATTCGCCGAAGACCTTGTTGAAACTCCAGAAGTCCCGTGGGTCTTCCAGCCAGACGCCAACGCGTACCACGTCTTTCAATTCGTAACCGGCTTCTTCGAGGATCGCCACCACATTGCGCATGGTCTGCCGGGTTTGCTCGATGATCCCGCCGTTGATGATCTCACCGTCCACCGCTGGCACCTGGCCCGAGACGTAGAGCCAGCCGTCGGCTTCCACCGCACGGGCGAAAGGACGGGGTTGGCCGCCGCCGGCGGTGCTGCCGGTGCCGTAACGAGTAATGCTCATAACACTGTGCTCCTGATTAAAAACGAATGTTCTTGAGAAATTCCGCCAGGCGCGGCGATTGCGGGCGTTCGAAAATGTCCTTCGAGGTGCCCTGCTCTTCAATGCGGCCCTGGTTCATGAAAACGATCTTGTCGGACACTTCATAGGCAAAGCGCATTTCGTGGGTGACCAGCAACATGGTCATGCCCTCTTCCGCCAGGCCCTTGATCACGCTGAGCACTTCGCCCACCAGCTCCGGGTCGAGGGCCGAGGTGACTTCGTCGAACAACATCAGGCTCGGGTTCATGGCAATGGCGCGGGCAATCGCCACACGTTGTTGCTGGCCGCCGGAAAGCTGGCCGGGGAAATGGTTGCGACGCTCCAGCAGGCCGACACGGTCCAGCCATTTTTCGGCGAGGGCCACGGCTTCGTCCTTGCCCATCTTCTTGACCTTGAGCAGGCCGAGTGTGACGTTCTGCAAGGCGGTCAAATGCGGGAACAGGTTGAACTGCTGGAACGCCATGCCGGTCATCGCGCGGTGCTGGGCGATCACGCGCTCGGGGTGACGCACGCGCTTGCCGGCGATTTCGCTGTAGCCGATGGACTCGCCGTCCAGGGTGATCTGCCCGCCCTGGAATTCTTCCAGCAGGTTGACGCAGCGCAGCAGCGTGGTCTTGCCCGAGCCGCTGGAGCCGATCAACGTCACCACGTTGCCGCGCTGCATGGACAGGTCGACGCCCTTGAGCACTTCGACCTGGCCGTATTGTTTACGCAGGCCGCGGATATTCAGCAGCGGTTGGTTGGTTTGAGGTTGGTTCATGGCAAGGCCACCCGCTTTTCAATGTAGCGCCCGAATAACTCGATGGCGTAGTTGATGACAAAGAACATAAAGCCTGCGAACAGGTAGAACTCCAGGGTCATGAAGGTGCGCGCGATGACTTGCTGGGTACTGAGCAGCAACTCGGCCACGCCGATCACCGAGAGCAAGGTGGAGGCCTTGACGATTTCCGTGGAGGAATTGACCCAGGTCGGCAGGATCTGGCGCAGCGCCTGGGGCAGCAGCACGTAGCCCAGGGACTGGTAGAACGTCAGGCCGATGGCCTTGCCCGCTTCCAGTTGCCCACGGGGAATGGCTTGCAGCGCACCGCGCACGATTTCCGAAACGTGGGAGCCGCAGAACAGCGTCAGCCCGACGGCACCAGCCTGGAACGCGGTGATCTGCCAACCGAGCGCCGGCAGCATGTAGAAACACGCCAGCACCAGCACGAACACCGGGGTGCCACGGATCAGGTCGACATACAGGCGAAACGGCGCACGCATCCAGAACTTGCCGTAGGTCAGGATCAACCCGGCGACAATGCCGATCAGGGTGCCGAAGATGATCGCCAGGGCCGACACATAAACACTGGCCTGAAAGCCCGCCCACAGGGTATCCCGGGCGATCCACAACTCATGCAGCCAGCTTGGGGACTCGTACATGAAAGCCCTCCTTAACGACGGATCGCCAGACGCTGTTCCAAGTAACGGAGCAGCATGGCAATGAGGTAACAGGCAGCCACGTAGAGCGCGGTCGTGACCAGCCAGGTTTCAATCACCCGGTAGCTTTCGACGTTGATCTTGCGGGCGTAATAGGTCAGCTCCGGCACTGCGATGGCAGCGGCCAGGGAGGTGTCCTTGAACAGCGAAATGAAGTTGTTCGACAGCGCGGGCAACACGTTGCGCAGCATCACCGGCACGGTGATGTAGGCGCGGATACGCCACTCGCCCAGGCCGATGGCCAACCCGGCTTCACGCAACCCCTTGGGGATGTTCAGCAAGCCTGCGCGGAACACTTCGGTGAGGTAGGCACCGGCGTACAACGACAGGGTAATGATGAAGGACGGGATTTTGTCGAGACGGATCCCGAGGGACGGCAACGCGAAGTAGATCAACAGGATCAGCACGAGGATCGGCGTATTGCGGATCACCGTCACGTACACCGAGGCCAGCACACGCAGCGCCCGGTGCTTGGACAGCATGGCAAACGCCATCATCAGGCCGATCACGCAGCCGATGGCGATGGACAGCAGCGCCAGCTCCAGGCCCAGGCCGAGCCCCGCCAGCAAGCTGGGGAAGTCGCGCCACACGGCGGCAAAGTTCAACTGATAGTTCATGGTGGGCAGTACCTGAATGGGGCGCCGTCAGCGACGCCCCAGCGTTTACGATTTACTTGAACTCAACGGGGAAGCCGATCGCCGGTTCCGGCAGGTCTACACCAAACCATTGCTTGAACGAGGCCTTGTAGGTCGGGAACTCCACACCGGTCATGGCTTCATGCAGCGCGGTGTTGACGAAGTTCAGCCAATCCTGGTCGCCACGCTTGACGGCGCACGCATAGGTCTGCGGGCTCCAGGCGTAGACCGGGCTGCGGTAGCGGCCTGGGTTCTGCACCATCAGGTATTTGACCGAGGACTGGTCGGTGGCGGCGGCATCGGCGCGACCGGAGTTCACGGCCTGGTACATCAGGTCGACGCTGTCGTACTGATCGACCTTGGCTTTAGGCAAGGCCTGGTGCACCAGCTCCTCGGCATACACGTTCTGCAACACGGCCACGGTGACGCCATCACCCGCCGCTTGCAGGTCTTCGATCTCTTTGTACTTGCTGTTGTTCGGCAGCAGCAGACCCACACCTTCGCGGTAGTACGGCAGGGTGAAGGCCACTTGCTGCGCACGGCTGGCGGTGACGGTGATGAACTGGCAACTCATGTCGACCTTGTCGGTCAGCAGGTTGGGAATACGGGCGTCGGAAGACTGCACCACAAACTCGACTTTGCTCGGGTCGTTGAACAAGCCTTTGGCCACGATGCGGCCGATGTCGATATCAAAACCCTGCAACTTGCCATCCGCTCCCTGGAAGTGCCACGGCGCATTGGTACTGCCTGTACCCACGATCAGGTGCCCACGCTTGAGCACATCATCGAGCTTGCTGTCCGCCGCCTGAACTACGCTTGCGAGGGAAGCCGATGCGGCGAAGAGAAAAACACACGCTTTAAACACGGAAGGTCGGTGATGCATGACAAGCACTCCAGGAGTTGTGTATTCCGCTATACCGGAACTTAGTATGTAACAACGGAATAGACAGCAGAAAGTGTGCCACACGCCGTAACAGAAAAATATCTCAGGGATAAATTCCATATAAATCAGTGAGATAAATATCTTCACCAAACAAGGCGTTACGCCAGCACCGCGCAACCGATTGCTACCAGAGGCCCCACGCCTCGGTGACAGCCCCAAACGAGTGCGCCACAACGGTGTTACCGCGCACGATCTCAGTGCACCGGCATGCGTGGAAAAATCGACGCATTGCGCTAGCCTCAAGGCAAATTGAACACACCACTTCTGTAGTAGCCGGCTTGTCGAATCGTCGCACTGCGGCGATGGTCGTTAACGATGACGCAGGCCATCAGGCTTAACGCGGTGTCTGGACGTTTTTCGCCGGCAAGCCGGCTCCTACAGGGAACGATTAGATGAGGAACCTGCTTTGATGAAATTCGGCGTTACCCTGCTGGTGCTGTCCCTTCTCGTGGCAGGCAATGCGTCGGCCAGCAAAGACCGCCGCGAATGCAAGGAAGAGCTGCGCAAGCTCAAGGATGCCTTCAGCACCGACTACACCAGTCAGAACCACCACGGCTACCGCCGGGCCAAGGCCTCTCGTGACAATGAGGAATACAGGAAGTGTGCAAGCCAGGCCCGCAAGGCGCGTGAACGCATCGAGCGCGACAAGGACGCGTGAGCGCCACAACCTGTGAAGGTTGACAGTAGACGATCAGTGCTTCCCCCATTAGCCCAGTTGCCGCATGGAGCACGCCAATGAACATTGATCCTCGACTGTGCAAATACGCCCCGCCATCCGAATGTCGAACGCGTTCCAACGCTATTGATCTATCAAAACCGCAACCTGATGAAGACATTTGAAGGAATCAGCGACCGGACGCTCTTGCAGGCATTTGGCGGGCACGCCTGACCAGTCTTGGATTGGCGAGACCCCGGCCAGCGTCTACGCTGCTCAATGCCGTCTCAGCCGATCCAGGGTCAGCAATGTTCAAGACCATTGAAGCCGAAGTCCTCAAGAAACACCCCTCGCCCGCCCTGCAACTCGAGTTCGCCCAGCATGATTTCGAGCGACTCAAGCCCTTCTGCCTGCTGATCTATATCGCCAGCATCTGCATCTGGCTGGTCTTCGACCTGATCGTCAGCTTTCCGGGGGGCCAGGGTTTTACCGGGCTTTCGATGCTGTTTCTGGCACTGCTGACCATCAACACCATTACCCTGGGATTTACCCGCAACGCCCAGCACTTCCAGTGGATCAACCTGGTATTCGTCGCCATCATCGCCCTCGGCACGCGCCTGCTGATCGAAGGTTTGCCAATGGACCTGCACCCCAGCTGGTTGATCCTGGCAGCGTCGAGCATCCTTTACAGCGCATCGGTGCTACCGCTCAAGCATTGGTCGTTTGTCACGACAATGCTGATCACCTGGGCGTTGCTCAATCCGTTTTACCTGGCCCACCTTTCCCTGTTGGAAGTGCGCGGCGCCCTGGTGACGTTCTATTCGGTGTTTCTGACCTTCCTGACGCTCTACAGCTTCCTGAAACTGCGCCAGGCCAAGCTGCACAACTTCATCATGTCCAGGCTGCTGCTGGACCAGGCCTACCTGGACACCCTCACTGAAATTCCCAACCGCCGTTCGTTCATGACCAGCGCCGGCAAGAAACTCAGCCAGCAGCCCAAGACCCACGATCACTACCTGGCGATGATCGACATCGACAACTTCAAGAAAGTGAACGACGTGTACGGCCACGACATCGGCGATGAAGTGCTCAAGCGCGTAGCCCAGGACATCAAGGCGGTGATGGTCGACTACGACTACGCCCGCCTCGGCGGCGAAGAATTTGGCATCTACCTGGCCGGCGTGCGCAAAAGCGACGTCGAGCAACTGGCCACCCTGCTCTGCCAGCGCGTGCGCGAGCAACCGACCCAACCCCCGGTGACCATCAGCATCGGCCTGGCCCGGGTGGAGGACGGTGAGACATTGAACCAGGCGCTGATCAAGGCTGATCAGGCGCTCTATATTTCAAAGCATGAGGGCAAGGATCGATTTACGTTTCACGCGTCATGAGCACCTGGGTTACGCGTCGTTCTTCCACCGCCGCTACGGTCAGGCGCCAGCCCTCATGCACCAGGCTGTCGCCCACCACCGGCAGGCGGTCCAACAAGCTCATCACCAGGCCGGCCAGGGTCTGGTAGTCCTCGGTCGCCACGGCCTGGAAGCCAGTGCGCTGACGCACTTGGTTGAGGGTCAAGGCACCGTTGGCACGAAAACCTTCACCCTCCTCAACCATGTCCGGGCCTTCGATTTCGCTGGCATCGGGCAACTCACCGGCGATGGATTCGAGGATGTCAGTCATGCTCAACACGCCCATGAAGTCACCGAATTCGTTGATCACGAAGGCGATGTGGGTGGATTCCTGGCGCATCTGCTCCAGGGCGTTGAGCACCGAGAAACTCTCCAGCAGGTTGACCGCACGACGTGCCAGGTGCTCCAGGTTCGGCTCGTTGCCGGCCAGGTATTCCTTGAGCAACTCTTTTTTGTGCACGAAGCCCAAGGGCTCGTCCACGGCACCGTTGCGGATCAGCGGCAATCGCGAGTAGGACGAGTGCATTAATTTGCGTCGGATCGTCTCCGGATCGTCAGCCAGATCAATAGAGTCGACCTTGGCCCGCGGCGTCATCAGCGTGCGGATCGGCCGTTCGGCCAGTTGCAGCACACCACTGATCATCACGCGTTCACGTCGGTCGAACAGCGGGCCTTGCGCAGCATCCGGCTCGCCGAGCAGGTCGGCCACGTCTTCACCCACCTCTTCCACCGCCAGGCTGCGGCCGCCCAGCAAGCGCATCACCGCATGGGCGGTACGCTCGCGCACGGGCAATACGCCTTGCGCGGATTTCTTGCGGCGGGCGCGAGCAAGCTGGTTGAAGCCTTCGATCAGGATCGAGAAACCAATGGCCGCATACAGGTAGCCTTTCGGAATATGGAAGCCCAGGCCTTCAGCGGTCAGGGCAAAACCGATCATCATCAAGAAGCCCAGGCACAGCATGATCACCGTCGGGTGGGCGTTGACGAAACGGGTCAGCGGCTTGCTCGCCACGATCATCAGGCCGATGGACACGATCACCGCGATCATCATCACCGCCAACTCGTCCACCATGCCCACGGCGGTAATCACCGCGTCAAGGGAGAACACCGCGTCGAGCACCACGATCTGCGCCACGATCGGCCAGAACATCGCATAGGCCACATTGCCCGAACGCTGGGCCACATGGCCCTCAAGACGTTCGTGCAATTCCATGGTGGCCTTGAACAGCAAGAACACACCACCAAACAACATGATCAAGTCACGGCCGGAGAAGCTTTTGTCGAACACCTCGAACAGTGGCTGCGTGAGGGTCACCAACCAGGAAATACTCGCCAACAGGCCCAGGCGCATCAGCAGTGCCAGGGACAAACCAATCAACCGCGCACGATCACGCTGCTCCGGCGGCAGTTTGTCCGCCAGGATCGCGATAAACACCAGGTTGTCGATGCCCAGCACCAGTTCCAGCACAATCAAGGTCAACAGGCCGAGCCAGGCCGTTGGATCCGCTAACCATTCCATTTATAGAATCTCTGTGTTCAAGGTGTTCAGAATGCCGGGCACGGCAATGCGCGATCAGTGGACCGGGACAAGGTTAGCAGGCGGAATACGGGGTGCTTGAGCGGGAACAGCGGCAGTGGATGCCTTGGGGAAAGACGACTGGGAGGCTCCGAGAGGGTGTTCATGCAAGTCCTGAAATGACAAAAGGACTTGAATCGTACAGTCGAAACACAAATTTCCTACAACGCAAAACTATTACAAGATCTGTACTTCAAGCACATACAAAACCAGTGTGGGAGCGGGCTTGCTCGCGAATACGGTGTGTCAGTCGACCTATAGATTAACTGATGCACCGTATTCGCGAGCAAGCCCGCTCCCACATTTTAATCTGTGCTGATTCAGGTTTTTCGCGTCGCGTCGTCCAGCGCCAAAATCGTGTGAGCATTAGTCACCGTGGTGGCCAACGTATTGATCACCCCCGAGCGCAATGCGCCCAGGGTCGCCGCCGCCTTGGTGTTCTCGCTGGCAATCGCCACCACGTCGGGGATGCGAAACAGCTCCTGCACCGTCAGGCCGATCACCCGCCCCTGGATCGCGTTGACCGCCGGCTGCCCGTGGATGTCGATGAAGTCATAGCCCATCATGTCACCCACTGTGCCGGACAGCCGCGCCTGGGCGATTTCCTGGGGCGAGAACCAGCCCATGCGCACCATGTTGCTGTTCTCGCTCATGTCGCCGATGCCGATCAGCGCAATGTCCGCGCGCCGTGCCCGATCCAGCGTGGAGCGTACCGTGTCGTTATTGATCAGCACCCCGCGCAGTTCCGGGTTCGCCACCAGGGCCGGGGCATACAGGCTTTCACTTTCGCCGCCGAAACGCAGCGCCAGGCGCCGGCAGATGTGGTCTGGATTCATGTACTCGCCGGCCTTGAGCGAACCGCCGATGGCACACACAAATGTGCAATTGCGCGTCACCGGAAGGAACACGTTGTCGGCCACCGCGCCGACGTTGCGACCCATGCCCACCGCGACGATCATGCCGTCGCCGAGGGTCTTGTTCAGGTAGTTGGCCACCAGGCTGGCGACGGCCGAACGCTGGGTGTCGGGGTCACTGTGGTCGACGGCAATCAGGGCGCGGTCCAGCTTGAAGCGCTGCACCAAGGCCTGCTCCAGCTCATTGTTCATGGCCGGGTGCTGCAACACGCGCACCTCGACGATCCCTTCATCACGCGCGCGCTTGAGCAAGCGGCTGACTTTCGCCCGCGACAGGTCGAAGCGCTTGGCGATGGCTTCCTGAGTGACGTTCTCAAGGTAATAGAGCATCGCCACTTCGGTCATTTGATCGATATCGCTGGCAATGCGCTGGGTACTGTCACTCATGGGGACGGGCTTCCGTTTCGGCGTCAAAGGCACATTCTCCCGACTCTTGCCCCGTTCCGTCCACTACTGATGCCCATCGCGCTCGATGGCATTGATGCGCTCGACCTTGGCCCCGGAACGCGCCGCCTCGAACTCCGACTCCAGGAACGCCTTGACGATGCTTTTGGCCAGCTCTGCGCCGATCACCCGCGCGCCGATGGACAGGATCTGCGCATCGTTGCTCTTGCGCGCACGCTCGGCCGAATAGGTGTCATGGGCCTGGGCCGCACGGATTCCCAGGACCTTGTTGGCCGAGATCGCCATGCCGATGCCGGTGCCGCACACCAGCACCCCCAGGCGTTGCTGCCCGGCATTGATGGCGGTGGCAACCGCCAGGGCGATGTCCGGGTAGAGCACCGGCGCAGTGGAATGGGTGCCGAAGTCGGTCACCGGGTAACCCAGGGCCTCGATATGGCGCTTCAACAGCTCTTTGAGCTCAAAACCCGCTTCGTCGCATCCGATAGCCACCGGGAAAGGTGTGTTCATGGCGTCTGGCTCCGCTGCCGTGATCTGCTTTTGACTGATCAAATGATCATTCAGTGAAATTTCGCTCATTCATTTCGCAAGCAATCACCCCCTTCTGTCAAGCGAGTTTTAACTGACTCGCCAGTCAAAGCCCCATATAAAGCGCTTAATGACCATGAAAATGACATTTACACCTTTTCAGTGAAAGAGATTGACTGATCAGAATTTCATTTGATACACATATGCTCACAGGGCAACACGACTGTGCACCTAATAAGAATTCACAGCACGAGGACACGCCGATGGCCACGCCATTACTGCTCCAGGCTGAACACGTCGCCAAGGCTTACGCCGGGGTGCCCGCCCTACGTGACGGGCGCCTCTCATTGCGGGCCGGCAGCGTGCATGCGTTGTGCGGAGGCAATGGCGCGGGCAAGTCGACGTTCCTGAGCATCCTGATGGGCATTACCCAGCGCGACGCCGGAACCCTTTTGCTCAATGGCGCACCCGTCCAGTTCAACCGCCCCAGTGAAGCCCTCGCGGCGGGGATCGCGATGATCACCCAGGAACTGGAACCCATCCCCCACATGACCGTCGCCGAAAACATCTGGCTGGGCCGCGAACCGCGCCGCGCCGGCTGCATCGTCGACAACAAGACCCTCAACCGCCGCACCCGTGAGCTGCTCGAAAGACTCGAATTCGACGTGGACGCCACCAGCCCCATGCACCGCCTGAGCGTGGCGCAGATGCAACTGGTGGAAATCGCCAAAGCGTTCAGCCACGACTGCCAGGTGATGATCATGGACGAGCCCACCTCGGCCATTGGCGAACGCGAAGTGGAGACCCTGTTCAAGGCGATCCGCCGCCTCACCGCCCGTGGCGCCGGTATTGTGTACGTGTCGCACCGCTTGAGCGAACTGGCGCAGATAGCCGACGACTACAGCATCTTCCGCGATGGCGCCTTTGTGGAAAGCGGACGCATGGCCGACATCGACCGCAACCACCTGGTGCGCGGCATCGTCGGCCAGGAACTGGCGCGCATCGACCACAAGGTCGGCCGCGAATGCGCTGCCAGCACCTGCCTGCAGGTCGATAACCTGAGCCGCGCCGGCGAATTCCACGACATCAGCCTGCAACTGCGCCAGGGCGAGATCCTCGGCATCTATGGCCTGATGGGCTCGGGGCGCAGCGAATTCCTCAACTGCATCTACGGCCTGACCGTCGCCGATTCGGGCAGCGTGACCCTGCAAGGCAAACCCATGCCGGTGGGGTTGCCCAAGGCCACGATTGACGCCGGCATGTCCCTGGTGACCGAAGACCGCAAGGACAGCGGCCTGGTGCTCACCGGCAGCATTCTTTCCAACATCGCGCTGTCGGCCTACAAGCGCCTGTCGAGCTGGTCGCTGATCAATGCACGCAAAGAAGCACGGCTGGCCGAAGACATGGTCAAGCGCCTGCAGATCAAGACCTCCTCCCTGGAACTGCCGGTGGCCTCCATGAGCGGTGGCAACCAGCAGAAAGTGGTGCTCGCCAAATGCCTGTCCACCGAGCCGGTGTGCCTGCTCTGCGATGAGCCGACCCGTGGCATCGACGAAGGCGCCAAGCAGGAGATCTATCACCTGCTCGACCAGTTCGTGCGGGCCGGTGGTGCCGCCATCGTGGTGTCGTCGGAAGCCCCGGAACTGCTGCACCTGAGTGATCGCATCGCCGTATTCAAGGGCGGCCGGCTGGTGACCATCAGCACCGACACCGCCCTTTCCCAGGAAGCCTTGTTGAGTCTTGCCTCATGAATGCCAAAACCTCCATTACCGCCCCCATCACTGCCCCGCCGCGCAACCGCCTGCGCCTGTCCCTCGACCGCTTCGGCCTGCCGCTGGTGTTTATCCTGTTGTGCGTGGTGATGGCGTTCTCCAGCGAATACTTCATGACCTGGCGCAACTGGATGGACATCCTGCGCCAGACCTCGATCAACGGCATCCTCGCCGTGGGCATGACCTACGTGATCCTGACCAAGGGCATCGACCTGTCGGTGGGCTCGATCCTGGCCTTCGCCGGGCTGTGCAGCGCCATGGTCGCGACCCAGGGCTACGGCCTGCTGGCGGCGGTCAGCGCGGGAATGTTTGCCGGTGCGATGCTCGGCGTGGTCAACGGCTTCATGGTCGCCAACCTGTCGATCCCGCCCTTCGTGGCCACCCTGGGCATGCTCAGCATCGCGCGGGGCATGACCTTCATTCTCAACGACGGCAGCCCGATCACTGACCTGCCCGACGCCTACCTGGCGCTGGGTATCGGCAAAATCGGCCCGATTGGCGTGCCGATCGTGATCTTCGCCGTGGTCGCACTGATCTTCTGGATGGTGCTGCGCTACACCACTTACGGGCGCTACGTGTACGCGGTGGGCGGCAATGAAAAGAGCGCGCGCACCTCCGGCATCGGTGTGCGCAAGGTGATGTTTTCGGTGTACGTGGTTTCGGGCCTGCTCGCCGGATTGGCCGGTGTGGTGCTCTCGGCCCGCACCACCTCTGCCCTGCCCCAGGCCGGGGTCTCGTATGAGCTGGACGCCATCGCCGCCGTGGTGATCGGCGGCACCAGCCTCTCGGGTGGCACCGGCAGCATTGTCGGCACGCTGTTTGGCGCGTTGCTGATCGGTGTGATCAACAACGGGCTGAACCTGCTCGGGGTGTCCTCTTATTACCAGCAGGTCGCCAAGGGCCTGATCATCGTGTTCGCAGTACTGATCGACGTGTGGCGCAAGAAAAAACGCTAGAGAACGACCCACAACAATAACCGGAGTTCTACTCATGAAACTTGGTACCACTTTGGCCGCCGCGGCGACCCTCACCCTGCTCGCCAGCAGTATCGCCTTCGCCGCCGACGGCAAGACTTACAAGATCGGCGCCGCCGTCTACGGCCTCAAGGGCCAGTTCATGCAGAACTGGGTCCGCGAGCTCAAGGAACACCCGGCGGTCAAGGACGGCACCGTGCAATTGACCGTGTTCGACGGCAACTACGACGCCCTGACCCAGAACAACCAGATTGAAAACATGGTGACCCAGCACTACGACGCCATCCTCTTCGTGCCCATCGACACCAAGGCCGGCGTGGGCACCGTCAAGCAAGCCATGAGCAACGACGTGGTGGTCATCGCCTCCAATACGAAAGTAGCCGATGCCGCCGTGCCTTACGTGGGCAACGATGACGTGGAGGGCGGCCGCCTGCAGGCCCAGGCCATGGTCGACAAGCTCAATGGCAAGGGCAATGTGGTGATCATCCAGGGCCCGATTGGCCAATCGGCGCAGATCGACCGGGAAAAAGGCGAGCTGGAAGTACTGGGCAAGCACCCGGACATCAAGATCATCGAAAAGAAAACCGCCAACTGGGACCGCGCCCAAGCCCTGACCCTCACCGAAGACTGGCTGAACGCACACCCCAAGGGCATCAACGGGGTGATTGCGCAGAACGATGACATGGCCCTCGGCGCGGTGCAGGCCCTCAAGTCCCACGGGCTGACCTCCAAGGACGTGCCGGTGACCTCCATCGACGGCATGCCGGATGCGATCCAGGCGGCGAAGAAAGACGAGGTCACCACCTTCCTGCAAGACGCCCAGGCCCAATCCCAGGGCGCACTGGATGTGGCACTGCGGGCGTTGGCGGGCAAGGACTACAAGCCGCAGTCGGTGATCTGGGAGCGGTATGGCAAGGACGTGAAATGGGGGGACGGCACGGCGAAGAACTACATCCTGCCGTGGGTGCCAGTCACCAATGCCAATGCCGATGCGCTGTACAAACAAGTCAGCGGCGGTAAGTAGGTATTGACTTGAAATAGGGTCAAGTGTGGGAGCTGGCTTGTCGGATCGCCGCACCGCTGCGATGGCATCAACCGGGTGTAACTGACACACCGAGGTGCCTGCATCGCAGGCAAGCCAGCTCCCACATTGGATCTTCAGTGCTTTTGAAAGAGGAGTCATTCATGTCTGGTTTCTGGAACCAAGCCTTCGACCTCACCGGCCGTTGCGCGGTGATTACCGGCGGCGCCGCCGGGATCGGCCTGGCCTGCGCCAGCCTGCTGGCTGAGCGCGGCGCACGCGTGGCCCTGCTCGACCGCGACCCCGCCGTGGTCGAAGTGGCCGCCAGCCTTGGTGCCGGGCACCTGGGCATTGCCGTCGACCTCGGCCAGATCGGCCAGATACAGCACACGGTCGACCGCGTATTTGAACACTTCCAGCGCCTGGACTACCTGATCAACAGCGCCGGCGTGGTGCTGCTGGACAAAGCCATCGATGTCGGCGAAAGCGCCTGGGACACCACCCTGGACATCAACCTCAAGGCCAGCTTCTTCGTCGCCCAGGCGTGCGCCCGGCACATGCTCGCCAACGGTGGCGGGCGCATCGTCAACCTCGCCTCCCAGGCCGCCGTGATCGGCCTGGACCGTCACGTCGCCTATTGCGCCAGCAAGGCCGCCATCGTCGGCATGACCAAGGTCCTGGCCATGGAGTGGGCGCCACAGATCAACGTCAACGCCATCTCCCCCACTATCGTCGAGACCGCCCTGGGCAAGAAAGCCTGGGCCGGTGAAGTGGGTGAAAAGGCCAAGTTGCAGATCCCCGCCGGCCGCTTTGCCCAGCCGGAAGAAATCGCCGGGCTGGCGTTGTACCTGCTCAGCGACGCCGCGCAAATGATCACCGGCGCCAACATGGTGATCGACGGCGGCTACAGCATTCAGTAATTCATTTTTTTGTCGTGAGGTTTTGTCATGTCCACCGTCACCGAACGCACACCTGAACACCTGTCCCCGGTCATCCCGAAAACCATGCAGGCCGTGGTCTGCCATGGCCCGGAAGACTACCGCCTGGAAACCGTCGACGTGCCCACGCCCGGCCCGGACGAGATCCTCACCAAGGTCGAGCTGTGCGGTATCTGCATGGGCGACATCAAGACCTATCGCGGCGCGCCGTCGTTCTGGGGCGATGCCGAGCAACCGCGCTACGTGAAGCCGCCGATGATCCCCGGGCATGAATTCGTCTGCCGCGTGGTTGCCTTGGGCCCAGGCGCGGAAAAGCGCGGCGTGGCGGTGGGCGACCGAGTGATCTCGGAGCAGATCGTGCCGTGCTGGGGCTGCCGCTTCTGCAATCACGGCCAGTACTGGATGTGTCAGAAACACGACCTTTATGGCTTCCAGAACAATGTGCAGGGTGCCATGGCCCAGTACATGATCTTCACCAAGGAAGGCATCGTCCACAAAGTGCCGGAGTCCATCGCCCCGGACGAAGCGATCCTGATCGAGCCCCTGGCCTGCTCGCTGCACGCGGCAGAGCGCGCCAATGTCGACCATGACGACGTCGTGGTGGTCGCCGGTGCCGGCACACTGGGCCTGGGCATCATCGGCGCGGTGCGCCTGCGCAATCCGAAAAAGCTCATCGTGCTGGACATGAAACCCGAGCGCGCCGCCCTCGCCCTGCGCCTGGGCGCCGACGAAGTGTGGAACCCGGCCGAGGTGGATGTGCTGGCCAGGATCCGCGAGCTCACCGACGGTTACGGCTGCGACATCTACATCGAGGCCACCGGGCACCACAAGGCGGTGAACCAGGGCCTGGCGATGCTGCGCAAGCTGGGGCGTTTCGTCGAATTCAGCGTCTTCAATGACGAGGCCACGGTAGATTGGTCGATCATCGGCGACCGCAAGGAACTGGACATACTCGGCTCGCACCTGGGGCCATACATGTACCCGCGTGCCATCGACTTTATCGGCAACCGCAAGATCGACATGCGCGACGTGGTGACGCATACATTTGCACTGGCGGACTTCAAGGAAGCGTTTGCAGTGATGGAGCGTGGGGACAAGTCGCTCAAGGTCGTGCTGCAACCCTGACGCCTACAACGCACATAATCCTGTGGGAGCTGGCTTGCCTGCGATAGCGGAGTGTCAGTTTGCAAACCTGTATTTGAGACACCGCCATCGCAGGCAAGCCAGCTCCCACAGTTGATTGTTGTTGCCCTTTAAAAACAAGAACAGGAACCCGCGTTATGAATCGAGTCATCAACGATCCGGACCAAGTGGTCGAGGACATGCTGCGCGGCATCCTGGTCGCGCACCCCGAGCTGCGCCAATACGAGGCCAACCCTCGGGTCATCACCAAGGCCAGGCCATCGGCCGCTGGCCGCGTCGGTATCGTCACCGGTGGCGGCTCGGGCCATGAGCCGGCGTTCCTTGGCTACGTCGGCCCGGGCCTGGTGGACGCCGTGGCGGTCGGCGAGATTTTCTCCTCGCCCACCGCCAAGAGCTTTTTCGATGCCTTCCGCGCCGCCGACCATGGCGCGGGCGTGGCCTGCCTGTACGGCAACTATGCCGGCGACAACATGAACGTGAAGCTGGCGATGAAAATGGCCGCCAGCAAAGACATGCGCATCCGCACCGTGGTCGCCAACGACGACGTGGCCTCCGCGCCCAAGGCCGACATAGCCAAGCGCCGTGGCGTGGCCGGGGAGATCTTCATGTGGAAGATCGGCGGGGCGGCGGCCGCCCAGCACTACGACCTCGACGGCGTGATTCGCGTGGCGCAGAAAACCGTCGACAACTGCCGCTCCATCGGCATTGGCCTCACGCCCTGCACCATTGCCGCGGTGGGCAAGCCGAACTTCCAGATCCCGGATGGCCAGATGGAACTGGGTATCGGCCACCATGGCGAACCGGGCATTGAAGTGATCCCCATCGAATCCGCCGCCGCCATGGCCGAACGCATGCTCGCGCCGATCCTCGCCGACCGCGACTTCAGTAGCGACGACAGCGTGGTGGTGCTGGTCTCGGGCCTGGGCGCGACGCCGGTCATGGAGCTGTACATTTTCTACGCCGAAGTGGAACGTCAGTTGAAGGCCAAGGGCTTGAAGATCCACCGTTGCTACGTCGGCAACTACTTCACCTCCCTGGAAATGATGGGCGTGACCCTGACCCTGCTCGGCCTTGATGCCGAGCTGACAACCCTGATCGATCAACCCTGCCGCTCCATCGGCATGACCCAGGCGGAGTGAACCATGAGCCAACATTTTTCCACCCGTGACGGCAGCGCCATTGTCGCCGACCTGGTCAGCGTGATCGTGGCCAACCGTGAATACCTCAGCGAAGTCGACGGCGCGATTGGCGACGGCGACCACGGCATCAACATGGCCAAGGGCTTCGCCCATTGCGGCCGCACCATCGAAGGTCGTCAACTGACACTCGCCGAAGCCCTCGACGAACTGACCCTGAGCCTGATGGAAGGTATCGGCGGTTCCATGGGCCCGCTGTATGGCAGCCTGTTCATCGGCATGGCCGACGAGGTACGCGCCAGTGATGAGATCGACGCGGCGACCTTTGCGCACTTGCTGCGCGGCGGCCTGACCTCGCTGCAGGACATCACCGACGCGGGTGTGGGCGACAAGTGCCTGATGGACACGCTGATCCCAGCCGTGGAAGCCTTCGAACGCGCCCACGCCAGCGGGGCCTCGTTCAACGACGCACTGGAGGCGATGAAAACCGCCGCCTCCCAGGGGCGCGACTCCACCAAGGACCTGGTGGCAAAAATCGGCCGCGCCAGTCGCCTGGGCGAGCGCTCACTGGGGGTGCTGGATGCAGGGGCGGTGTCGTGCTGCCTGATCCTTACTCGACTGGCGGACTCGGTGCAGCCCCGGCTGAGTGCTTGACCTGCTGGATATACCGCGCCACCGCCGGCGCTTTCTCGAAGCGCCGGTGAATCAGCGACAGCCACGACGACGCGTCATTGCCCTGGATGCTGCGGTACACCACGCCCGGCAGGCTCACATGCCCCACCATCGACGCGGGCACCACCGCCACGCCCTGCCCCAGCGAAACCAGCGCCACCACGGCGACCAACCCGCCCGGCTGCGGCCCCAAACGCGGTGCAAAACCGCCCTGGGCGGCCACGTGCAGGGTGCCGCTGATCTGCTCCGGCAAGATGAAGGTCTCGTTTTGCAGGTGTTCGCAGGTGATGGCTTTCAACCCCAGCAGCCAGGAGCCCTGGGGCAAGGCGAGCACGAAGCCTTCGCTGTCCAGACGCACGGCCTCGACGCCCTCGGGCAGGGTCATGGGTGAACGGATGTAGCCAATGTCGCAGCGCCCATCCGCCACGGCACCGGGCAACGTCGCCATCGCGCATTCACGCACGTTCACACTCACATCGGGAAACGCCTGGCTGAACGCTTGCATCTGCTTTTGCAGCAGCCCGGAATACACCGCCGAGGCCACGTAGCCCAATTCGATATGGCCGATTTCGCCGCGTCCGGCGCGCTGGGCATTGCGTTGGGCGAATTCGAACTGGCGCACGGTGGCTTGCGCCTCGATCAATAACGCCGCGCCGGCCTCGGTGAGGCTGACTTCGCGTTGCTGGCGAATGAACAAGCGTGTGCCCAGGCTTTCTTCCATGTCCTGGATCTGCCGGCTCAAGGTCGGCGGCGCGATGCCCAGTTGCTCGGCGGCCCGGGTGAAATTACGTTGCCGGGCGACAGCCAGGAAGTAGCGGAAATGGCGGATTTCCATCGCAGGATTAGCTCAAAGGTAATGAAGTGCTCCACGCCAGCTAACAAAGGTCTGCGCCGCCGGGGATAAGCTCGTGCTACCTGAACATTAGAGAGCCCTTGCGATGATCGTCAACCGTCATTTCCATGTTACCTGCAAGGTAATTTCATCATGAACAGGGTCAGCCCGCGTTTGACCCTGCTCACGGCCTCCGGCGTCTGTTCGCTGATCGTGCTCGACACCAATATTGTCGCGGTGACCCTGCCGAGTATCGCCCGCGATTTGGGCGCCAATTTCGCCGATATCGAATGGGTAGTCAGTGCCTACATGCTGGCCTTCGCGGCCTTGCTGCTGCCGGCTGGCAGCCTGGCCGATCGTTTTGGTCGCAAGCGTTCGCTGGTGTGGGGCCTGGGTATTTTCATCCTGGCCTCACTGGGCTGCGGGGCGGCGCCGAACGCGCTGTTCCTCGACATCGCCCGCGCCGTCAAAGGTGTAGGCGCAGCGCTGTTGCTGACCTCCGCGCTGGCCTCCATCGGCCACACCTTTCACGATGAAGTGGAGCGGGCCAAGGCCTGGGCGTTTTGGGGCGCCTGCATGGGCGTGGCGATGACCGCCGCGCCGACCCTGGGTGGCGTGATCACGCAGTACCTGGGCTGGCGCTGGATCTTCTACCTCAACCTGCCGGTAGGCCTCGGGTTGATGCTGCTGGTGCTGCGCGCCATTCCCGAATCGCGGGATACCCAGGCGGCGCGACTGGACCCATGGGGCAGCCTGGCATTCAGCGCGAGCCTGTTGTGCCTGATCTGGGGCTTGATCGAGGCTAACCGTATTGGCTGGGACAACCCGTTGACCTATGCGCGGCTCATCGGTGGCGCGCTGCTGCTGGGGGTGTTTGTGCGGGTCGAACGCATGCAGCGGCGCCCCATGGTCGACTTGCAGCTGTTTCGTCACCCACGTTTCATCGGCGCGCTGCTCGGCATGTTTGCTTACGCCGGGTGCGCCCAGGTGATGATGACGCTGCTGCCGTTCTACCTGCAGAACGGCCTGGGCTTTTCCGCGATTGCCTCGGGCCTGGGCATGCTGCCCTTTGCCCTGACCATGCTGATTTGCCCCCGCATCGGCGCGCGCCTGGCCGGGCGTTTTGCGCCGGCGACGATGATGGCGACCGGCTTGACCCTGGTGGGCGGCGGCAATCTGCTGAGCGCCTGGGCGGTCAATGTGGGCGGCTACCTGCCCTTTGCCCTGGCGATTGCCGTGACGGGGGCCGGTGCGGGCCTACTCAATGGCGACACCCAGAAGAACATCATGGCCTGCGTACCCCGCGACCGTGCCGGCATGGCGTCGGGCATGAGTACGACCATGCGCTTCAGCGCGATCATGCTGGCGATTGGTGTGTATGGCGCGTTGTTGAGCAGCCACAGCGAGCAATTGCTGGGGGCGAGCGTGGAGGCTCAGTGGCAGGCGCAGGTGGCCGGTATTGCGTCGCGGGTGGTGGCAGGCGATATGCCGGCAGCCATGGCGCTGTTGCCGGAGTCGGCTCGGGCGGTGGTGCAACCGCTGGCGCGGCAGGCGTTTGTGGGAGGCTTCAGCGGGGTGTTGTGGCTGGCGGGCGTGTTGGGGTTGCTGGGGGCGCTGGTGGTGGGAACGTTGATGCGAAATCCGATTCCTCCCGCTCTCGTGCTGACCACACAAAAACTGTAGGAGCCCGGCTTGCCGACGATGGCGGTCTCAGGGACGCCATCGCCGGCAAGCCGGACTCCTACAGGGGAGCATTTACATGCTGGACCGGGTTACCAGAAGCGCTGCTGGGTCAAGCGGCTCCACCAGGTCAGCAACACGCGGTCCACCGAACCGCTGGCAGCCAGGCCTACGCGCTCCTGCAGGCTTTTGCGCTCGGCATAGTGCAGGTGGAACACGTCAGCGGTCTTGGCCTTGGTGGCCAGGTATTCGTCGCTGGTCTGCAGCTCATCGATCAATTGTTTATCGAGGGCTGCAACACCCAGCCACACTTCGCCGGTCGCCACCTCATCGATCGCCAGTTGCGGGCGATAGCGCGACACGAAGTTCTTGAACAGTTGGTGGGTGATGTCCAGGTCTTCCTGGAACTTCTCCCGGCCCTTCTCGGTGTTTTCGCCAAACACCGTGAGGGTGCGCTTGTACTCGCCGGCCGTCAGTACTTCGAAGTCGATGTCGTGTTTTTTCAGCAGGCGGTTGACGTTGGGCAACTGCGCGACCACGCCAATGGAACCCAGGATGGCGAAGGGGGCGCTGATGATCTTCTCGCCGATGCAGGCCATCATGTAGCCGCCGCTGGCAGCGACCTTGTCGATGCACACGGTCAATGGCACGCCCGCCTGGCGAATGCGCGCCAGCTGCGAAGAGGCCAGGCCATAGCTGTGCACCATGCCGCCGCCGCTTTCCAGGCGCAGTACCACTTCGTCCTTTGGCGTGGCCAGGCTCAGCAAGGCGGTGATTTCATGGCGCAGGCTCTCGGTGGCCGAGGCCTTGATATCGCCGTCGAAATCCAGCACAAACACCCGTGGCTTGGCCTCGGGTTTCTTCTTGCTGCTCTTCTTTTCGGTCTTGCTTTCGGCCTTGCGCAGCGCCTTCAGTTGGTCCTTGTCGAGCAAGGTCGATTCCAGGCGCTCGCGAAGGCCCTTGTAGAAATCATTGAGTTTGCTGACCTGCAACTGGCCAGCCGATTTGCGACGGCCTTTGCTGCGCAGGGCCGCGAAGCTGATCAATACCACCAGAATGGCGACCACCAGGGTGACGGTCTTCGCCAGGAAACTCGCGTATTCAGCCAGAAAATCCATATGACTCCTTAAAAAATGCACTGCGCCAGGCGCGGATGGCCCCAGCATACCGACGGCATTGCCTTCGGGCCAGTGCTCAAACCGCCAGCAACGGGCCTCTAACGAGCTTTTAAAACAAGCGTATGTTTTTTCATTGACAGCTCTTCGGCATCCTCATAACCTCGCCAGACTTTCAACGTACCGGGAAAACGGACGTGGGCAGCATCTACCTGATTCGACATGGCCAGGCCTCCTTCGGTGCAGACGACTATGACGTCCTGTCGCCCGCCGGCGTGGAACAAGCGCAAGTGCTCGGTCGCCACCTGGCGGAACTGGGCCTCACGTTCGACCGCTGTGTCGCCGGTGACCTGCGTCGCCAGCAGCACACCGCCACCGCCGCCTTCGATCAATATGCAGCCCTCGGCCTGCCGGTGCCCGCGCTTGAAGTCGACAGCGCCTTCAACGAATTCGATGCCGATGCGATCATCCGCGCCCTGCTGCCCGACCTGCTGGCAACCGAGCCCGAGGCGCTGGATATCCTGCGCAATGCCGCGCAGAACCGCAGCGAATTCCAACGTATCTTTGCCTTGATCATCGAGCGCTGGCTGGCCGGCACCTACGACCCGCCCGGGCTGGAGAGTTGGCTGGGCTTCGTGGAACGCGTACAAGGCGGCCTGCAGCGCATCCTCGAAGCAGCCGACAATACGCAGAAGATCGCCGTGTTTACTTCCGGCGGCACCATCACCGCCCTGCTCCACCTGATTACCCGAATGCCGGCTGCCCAGGCGTTCGAGCTGAACTGGCAAATTGTTAACACCTCGCTCAACCAGCTGAAATTCCGCGGTCGCGAGGTGGCACTGGCTTCCTTCAACAGTCACACCCACTTGCAACTGTTGAAGGCGCCGCACCTCATCACCTTCCGATGAATGGCGGCCAACCGTGACCCCAAGGTCACTGGACTCACCCTAAAGGATCGAAACCATGACTGACGTAGCCAAAGCTGTAGAAGCAATGAAAGCCAAATTCAACCCAGCCGCTGCCGACGGCCTGGACCTGGTGTTCGGTTTCCGTATCGACGACACCCAGAACTTCTCGCTGGTGGTGAAAAACAACACCTGCGAACTGCTGGAAGGCGAAAACCCTGACGCCCAAGTGACCCTGGTCACCGACGGCGAAACCATGGAAGGCATCGTCAGCGGTGACACCGACGGCATGCAGGCCTTCATGAGCGGCAAACTGCGCACTGAAGGCGACATGATGCTGGCCATGAAGCTGAGCGAACTGTTCCCGGCTTGATTCACGGACAGTCCCCGATCCCGCCCTTCGAGGCGGGATTTTTTTTGCCCCAAATCCTGGCCTGTAGTGAGCGGGCCTGCCCCGCGCCGCGCCATTCGACACATCGCAACCCTGCCTGACGCCCCTCAGCGCGAGATGGATCGCCGCGCGGGGCAAGCCCGCTCACGACAACAACAACCGCGGAAAACCGCGCACCTGAGGCGACTTTCATTTCTGGCTCATGAGGATCTGTCAGCGGCCTGCTGCGGCCTCGACAACTCTAAACTGCTCAAGCTCCCTGGAATGGCCCTCGGTACCCCGCCGGTTGATGAGGTACCCCTCACCCCGCCGCTCGTGGAACTCCCCGGACTCCACATCCCGGCCAATGACGATCAAATACTTGTTGGGCCCCACGCGCACGTAGACGTTATAGAAATCGGCTATTTGCCCTTCGTTGATGAAAAGACTGTACGCGTAACGCGATCGGCGCGTCAGCTCGGGCCACTGCGCCCTCAATATATCGACATCACCGGCTTCACCGACGATATCTATCGCGCGGACGACTTCATCGACCAAAGGATCATTTTCATCAGCGCCAAGCGCCCGCGGCTTGAGCCGGGTCATTTTGCGAAGCGAGTCAGGGTCCGCATTTCTGACCTCATCGTCAATCGACAGAGTCACGGGTTCGAGGCGATACGTGCCATTCTTGACCCATTTGGACGCATCGGCAGTCTCCGATGGGCATTGCACACAGGCCGCCCTCATTGAGGCTGCGCTGGCGCTGCTGGCATACAGGCTCAAGGTAAAAACACCGGCGCCCATCAGCAGGGCTACCAGCAGGTTCGCTGGGCGTGAAGCAGTGGCGCTATTCGCCATGATCTACATCCTTGTAAGGGTCGGGCCGGCGAATCTACCCGATTCACGCCGTTGGCGGAACACTCAGTAACAGCGCCACCAACGCGCTCCACCCCGTCTGGTGCGACGCCCCCAACCCACGCCCGGTTTCCCCGTGGAAATACTCATGAAACAACACCAGGTCGCGGCTTAGCGGGTCGGCCTCCAACTGCGCATAACCCGCCATCGACGGCCGCAGGCCATTTTCATCGCGCAAAAACAAACGCGTCAGGCGCTGGCTGAGGCTGTCAGCCACTTCTTCAAGCGACGACAGATAACCACTGCCCGTCGGGTACTCCACCGAGAAGTTATCCGCGTAGTAGCGATGAAACTCGCGCAGCGACTCGATCAGCATGTAATTCACCGGCATCCACAACGGCCCGCGCCAGTTGGAGTTGCCGCCGTACAAACGCGAGTCGGACTCCCCCGGCTGGTAGCGCGCGCACAGCGTGTCGCCGTTCATCTTCAGCGCCAGGGGCTGTTCGGCGAAGGCCTTGGACAAGGAACGCACGCCAAAGGCCGAGAGGAACTCGTTGTCATCGAGCATGCGCCGCAACAGGTCCTTGGTGCGCTCCCCCCGCAACAACGCCAGCAGCAGGCGGTTGCCCTGCCCCGGTTCGTTCCAGCGCGAGACTAACTTGGCCAGGTCCGGCCGATGTTTCATGAAGCCCAGCAGGCGCTCGCGCAGGCCCTCCAGCCCTTCATGTTCACGTTGCTCTAGCACCAGCACGGCAAACAGCGGCATCAGGCCGACAATGGAGCGCAGGCGCACCGGTTCGTTCTGGCCGTCGGGCCGGTGCAGCACGTCGTAGAAAAACTGGTCCTGCTCATCCCACAGGCCTTCGGCGCTGTCATCGACACGGTTGATCGCACCAGCGATGTACAGGAAGTGCTCGAAGAATTTCACCGAAATATCCACGTACACGACATTGCGCTTGGCCAGCTCCAGGCCGATGCGCATCAGGTCCAGCGCATACGCAGCGACCCACGCAGTGCCGTCGGCCTGGTCCAGTTGATAGCCCGGGGGCAACGTGGCCGAACGGTCGAACAAGGCGATGTTGTCCAGGCCCAGGAACCCGCCCTGGAACAGGTTGCGGCCCTCGGCGTCCTTGCGGTTGACCCACCAGGAAAAATTCAGCAGCAGCTTGTGGAAGATCCGCTCCAGGAAGTCCATGTCGCCTACGCCCGTCAGCGCCTTGTCCTGCTGATACACGCGCCAGCTGGCCCATGCGTGTACGGGCGGGTTGGCGTCGTCGAACCGCCACTCATACGCCGGCAACTGGCCATTGGGGTGCATGAAGCGGTCCTTCACCAGCAGCAACAACTGTTGCTTGGCATACCCCGGGTCGATCAGGGCAATGGCCACGGCCTGGAAACCTTGGTCCCAGGAGGCGTACCACGGGTATTCCCAGGTGTCGGGCATCGAGAGGATGTCGAAATTCGACAGGTGCCGCCAATGGGTATTGCGGATATGCAGGCGTTCGGGCGGTGGCGCAGGCTGGGCCGGGTCGCCGTCGAGCCATTGGTTGACGTCGAAATAGTAGAGCTGCTTGGACCACAGCAAACCGGCCAGGGCCTGGCGTTGCACATTGCGTGCATCCGCGTCGGGAATGTTGTGTTGCAGGGCCGCGTAGAAGTCATCGGCCTCCTGACGGCGTTGTTCAAACAGCTTGCGCGCATTGACTTCAGGTGCATCGGTGGGTGCGAAACGCAGGTAGAGGATTTGGCTCTGCTGGCCTTCCAGCTCAAGAATGAACCGCGCCGCCACCTTGGTGCCGGCATCGCGACGAATCGCCGATTGAACACCGTCGACCACGTAATCGTTGATACCGTCCTTGAACGGCCCCGGCGCCGGTTGGGCGTCGAGCTTCGGGTAGTTGGTTTCGTTTTCACAGAACAGCCATTCCACGCCGTCCTGGCCCCAGGCGCCGAGGTGACGGTCGGGCAGCTCAGGGTGACGGGCCAGTACATGAGAGCCCGCCAGGGTCAACTGTGGCTTGGGCGCATCAACCGTCCAGCTCCAGTCATTGCGCGCCCACAGCTGCGGCAGCACTTGCAGGCGAGTCGGCTGGTCCGCGCGATTGTGCACGGTGATGCGCATGAAGATATCGTCGGGCGTGTGCTTGGCGTATTCGACGCTCACATCGCAGTAGCGGTTGTCTTCGAACACCCCGGTGTCGAGCACCTCGTACTCGGCATCGCCCAAGCCACGCCGGGCGTTTTCGGTGATCAGGTCAGCGTAGGGAAAGGCTGCATGGGGGTACTTGTAGAGCATGCGCTGGTAGGCATGGCTCGGTACGCCGTCGACGAAAAAGTACAGTTCCTTGACGTCTTCACCGTGGTTGCCCTCGGCGTTGTTCAAGCCGAACAGGCGCTCCTTGAGAATGCTGTCGCGCTCGTTCCACAGGGCCAAGCCCAGGCACCAGCGTTGTGCCTTGTCGCTGAAACCGGCCAGGCCGTCCTCGCCCCAGCGGTAGGCGCGGCTGCGGGCATGTTCGTGTGGGAAATACACCCAGGCATCACCGTCGGCGCTGTAGTCCTCGCGCACGGTGCCCCATTGGCGTTCACTCAAGTAAGGGCCCCACTCGCGCCAGCGTTCGGCGTCTGGGTTGGCCAGGCGCTGGCCTTCAATCGTTGCAAGGATGTCTGTTACGGGCGTGGCCGTCATCGGGTCCTCCATCACTGGCGCGGTGACGGGCAGTGTAGAACCCATTCGCGCCCCGATGCACATGAAGACTCAACCCTGGCCCAGAAAAGACTGAGGCCGCTGATTAGGCGGCCTGCAGTTTTTTAGCGCTGCGCAATCGCGCAGTTTCCTCGCGTGTTCTTAGAAGATCGCGTAGGTGTAGTTGAAGATCAGGCGAGTTTGATCCTGATCGGCCGTGCCGGTGTTGTGACCGTGGTAAGTACCGGTACGGAAGGTGGTGCCAAAGCCTTTCAGCGGGCCTTCCTGCACAACGTAGTCCAGACGGAAGTCGGTTTCGTTTTCTTTCTGGTCAGCACCGCCAGCTACCTTGGACTTGATATCAGTACCGTCCAGGTAAGCGATGGAGGCTTTCAGGCCAGGCACGTAGGCTTTGAAGTCATACGAGTACTGACCGAAATTGACCTGCTCGCCCGCACGGGAGAACTGGCCGACCACGGCGTCGGTGAACAGGTAGAAGTCGCTGCCGCCTGCGCCTTGGGCGTTCGGGTCAGCAATGCTGCCCTGGTTGACCCAGACGAAACCGCCGTCATCACTCACGCCAATATGGCCGAGCATCAGGCTGCTGCCGCCCAACTGGTAGGTGAACGCGGCGCTGTAGGTTTTGTTGTCCACTTCGCCGGCGTGCTTGGCATAGCCGCCGTTGTTGTTGAACGCGTAGCCGGCCGAGCCGTTCTTGCCGTCGCTGGTGCTGTCGAAGTAGCGCAGGTCAGTCTTGAACGACTGGTCGTTGCCCAGGGGCAGCACGTGTACCAGGCCGAAATAGTTCTGTTTGTAGAAGTCTTCCAGATCGGCGTAGTAGTACTGCAACGTCAGGTTTTTAGCGATGGCGTTGTCGGAAGAACCGAATGGTTTGTAGTCCAGGCCGCCAAACTTGAAGCTGTTGCTGTCACGGGTCGCGCCGGCAACGCTCAGGCCAGTGGAGTTGCTGGAAGCACGCCCTTGGGCATGGTTCAGCTCACCACCGGTGAAGGTCACGTTGGGGATGTCGCTGGAAGTCAGGATGCCGCCGTCAAAGGTCTGCGGCGCCACACGGCTGTCGTTGGAAACCAGGATCGGCAACACCGGGGCCAGACCGCCACCCACGTGCAATTCGGTCTGGGAGATGCGGAACTTCACGTTACCCGCAGCGCGACCGAAACTGTCGGCCGGCTCAGTGCCGTTGTTCTTGGTTGGGAAGAAGCTGTTGCCGTTACCGGCCAGGCCTGGGCCTGCGGTGTGGCCATCGCCGCCGTCCAGACGCAAGGCACCGAAGGCCATCACATCAAAACCGACCCCGAGGGTGCCCTGGGTGTAGCCGGATTTGTAGTCGACGCGCAGCAAGGTGGCCGCTTCACGCAGATCATTCGCCGTCCCCGAGCGGTTGTCTGCGCTGTAGTACATGGTTCGCGAGCTGATAGCCGCGTGGCTGTCTTCCAGAAAGCCGCTGTGACCGTTCCCCGTGCCCAGCGAACCGAGCCCGAAATCATCGGCGCTGGCTTGGTGTGCAAGCAAGGCGGCGGTGATGGATAACGCCAGTGTAGAAATTTTCATTAACGACAGCCCCTAAACATATTTTTATGTGCGGTGTGTGCAGAACAGCTTTCATCCCTACAAACGTGACGATTGTTTCATGAGGACCGGGGCGCTCCTCGTGAAGAATTAGTTAGGAAAGCCCGCGAAAAATGAAATTTTCAAGCTGTCGTTTTTTGTCATATTTGCGTCATTTCATTCATTTTCAGCATGAAGTCCTGAGGATTCTTCGTTTGCACGGCCAGGCCCAGCCCAACAAAATCCAGACATAGGCCATGCCCCACTCCACCGTGTTCAGGAATTTTTCTATGCCGACCACCGCACATGTCAGCCCCGACGACATCCGCAAGGGCTTCTCCAAGGCCATGTCCGACATGTACCGAGATGAAGTTCCACTTTACGGCGCCCTGATGGAGCTGGTGGCCGAGACCAATACCCGCGTTCTCGACCGCGATCCGGGCCTGGCGCAACAGCTGCACCGCACCGGCGAAATCCAGCGCCTGGACATGGAACGCCACGGTGCTATTCGCCTGGGCACCGCCTATGAATTGGCCACCATCGGCCGCCTGTTTGCCGTGATGGGCATGCAGCCGGTGGGCTACTACGACCTGACGCCGGCCGGTGTGCCCGTGCATTCCACGGCCTTTCGCGCCGTGCATGAGCATGCGCTACAGACCAGCCCGTTCCGCGTGTTCACCTCGTTGCTGCGTCTGGAGCTGATCGAAAACCTCGAACTGCGCAGCTTCGCCGAAATCGCCCTGGCCAAGCGCTCGATCTTCACCCCTGGCGCCCTGGCCCTGATCGAGAAAGCCGAAACGCACGGCGGGCTCAATGCCGAAGACGCCGATGAATTTATCCGCCAGGCCCTGGAAACCTTCCGCTGGCACCACACCGCGACCGTCACCGGCGCGCAATACCAGCAACTGAGCGACCAGCACCGCCTGATCGCCGATGTCGTGGCCTTTAAAGGCCCGCACATCAACCACCTCACCCCGCGCACCCTGGACATCGACCAGGTGCAGGCCGCCATGCCGGGCAAAGGCATCACCCCCAAGGCGGTGATCGAAGGCCCGCCGCGCCGTGAGTGCCCGATCCTGCTGCGCCAGACCAGCTTCAAGGCCCTGGATGAACCCATCGCCTTCACCGACGCCCAAGGCAGCCACAGCGCGCGTTTCGGTGAAATAGAACAACGCGGTGTCGCGCTGACCCCCAAGGGCCGGGCGCTGTACGACCAGTTGCTGAATGCGGCGCGTGATGAGCTGGGCGCCTTTCCGAACGAAGGCAACGTGGCGCGCTATATGCAATTGATGGAGCAACACTTCCAGGCCTTCCCCGACAACCACGGGCAGATGCGTGAACAGGGCCTGGCGTACTTCCGCTACTTCGCCACCGAACAGGGCGTGGCCGCCCGTGGCAACGCCGACCAGCCGCGCACGCTGGAGGCGCTGATTACGGCCGGCCACATTGATGTGGAACCGTTGGTGTACGAGGATTTCTTGCCGGTGAGCGCGGCGGGGATCTTCCAGTCCAACCTGGGGGATGCGGCGCAGAGTCACTACGCGGCCAATGCCAACCAGGTGGAATTCGAAAAGGCGCTGGGCCGTCAGACGATTGATGAATTGAAGCTGTATGGCGAAACGCAGCAGCGCTCGATCGATGAATGCGCGCGGGCGCTGCTGGCTTGAAGAGAGGTGCCCACCTGGCTCACCAGCGCAATCCTTGCGCCGCAACAGTCCCCAGAGCCAGGTGGGCGGGGCGCATCATAGGCAGTCAAAAGCGCCCTGTCCTTCAGACAATTCTGAACAAATATGTCCGCGCCCTGTAGGCGCGGACATCCCTTCAGCCCAACTGCTCCACGATCTTGTCTTTGATCAACAGCCGTTTTTTCTTCAGTTTCTCCACGTCCTTATCGCTGGCACTGGCCGACTCTGCCTTGAGCACCTCCCCATCGGCTGCGTCGTATTGGGTGAGCAGTGAGTCCAGGCGTTTGTCGCTCGTCCTGCGTTCGTGAACGACTGTCTTGCTCAATCCCAAGTCCTGATACAGGTCGTGTTTCACTGGCATGGAAAACCTCCGCACGTTGATCAATGGCCTACGCTCTTGAAGCTAGCCCATTGCAGTGGGTCTTGTCATGTTCGAGGTCAATTCCCTCCGTTCGTCGCGGCACCGGCAACGCGATCAAACCTTTGCCCCGCCCTGCCCTCCACTGTAGATCGCCACCCGAGGGAGACCGGTTTCATGACTCACGCTGCCACCGCTGTCGACACCCAATGCATCAACACGATCCGCACCCTGGCGATGGACGCCGTGCAAAAGGCCAATTCCGGCCACCCGGGCACGCCCATGGGCCTGGCGCCGGTGGGCTATACGCTGTGGAGCCGGTTCCTGCGCTACCACCCCGACCATCCCGACTGGCCCAACCGTGACCGCTTCGTGCTGTCGGTGGGGCACGCGTCAATGCTGCTGTATTCGCTGCTGCACCTGGCGGGTGTGGTGGAGATTGATGCGCACGGCAAGCGCTCCGGCCTGTCGGCGGTGAGCCTGGACGATATCAAGCAGTTCCGCCAGATGAGCTCCAAGACCCCGGGACACCCCGAATACCGCATGACCACCGGCGTGGAAACCACCACCGGCCCGCTGGGCCAAGGCTGCGCCAACAGCGTGGGCATGGCCATGGCCGAGCGCTGGCTGGGCGAACGCTTCAACCGCGACGGCCAGGTGCTGTTCGATTACAACGTCTACACCCTGTGTGGCGACGGCGACATGATGGAAGGCATCAGCAGCGAAGCCGCCTCCATGGCCGGGCACTTGAAGCTGGATAACCTGTGCTGGATCTACGACAACAACACCATCAGCATCGAAGGCCACACCGAGCTGGCGTTCAGTGAGGACGTGATCAAGCGCTTCCAGGCCTATGGCTGGCACACGCTGCACGTCACCGATGCCAATGACTTGCAGGCCCTGAGCACGGCGCTGCACACCTTCCAGTCGAACACCGGCGCGCCGACCTTGATCGTGGTCGACAGCGTGATCGGCTACGGCTCGCCCCACAAGCACAACACCGCCTCTGCCCACGGCGAGCCGTTGGGTGAGGAAGAAATCCGCCTGACCAAAGCCGCGTATGGCTGGCCGCAGGATTCCAGCTTCCTGGTGCCCGAGGGCGCGCGCACGGTATTGCGTGATGCGCTGCACGAACGTGCTGAGCCACTGTATGCGCAATGGAACCAGGCCCTGGCCAAGCTTGAGCCGACACTGGCCGATGAGCTGCAGCGCATGCGCGCCGGGGAAATGCCCGAGCAATGGCAGGCGGGGCAGCCCACCTTCGCCACAGACGCCAAAGGCGTCGCCAGCCGTGCTTCCGGTGGCGAGGTGTTGAATGCCTTCGCGCAACACATCCCCTGGCTGCTGGGGGGCTCGGCCGACTTGTCACCGTCCACCAAGACCAACCTCACTTTTGACGGTGCCGGACGTTTCAGTGCCGACGACTACAGTGGGCGCAACCTGCACTTTGGCATCCGCGAACATGCCATGGGCGCGATTGCCAACGGCATGGCGCTGTCGTACCTGCGGCCCTACACCTCGACGTTCCTGGTGTTCAGCGACTACATGAAGCCGCCGATTCGCCTGGCGGCAATCATGGAGTTGCCGGTGGTGTTCGTGTTTACCCATGACTCGATTGGCGTGGGTGAGGACGGGCCGACGCACCAACCTATCGAACACCTCACGCAGTTGCGCGCTACGCCAGGGTTGCTGACCCTGCGCCCGGGCGACGCGAATGAAACCCTGGAAGTGTGGAAAGTGGCCCTGGCGCAAACCCATCGCCCCAGTTGCGTGGTGCTGTCGCGCCAGGCGCTGCCGACACTGGACCGCACGCAATACGCGGCAGCATCCGGCGCAGCCAAGGGCGCCTATGTGTTGGCCAGTGACGACCACCCCACCGTCATCCTGATGGCGACAGGCAGCGAAGTGAGCCTTGCCGTGGCAGCGTACGAGCAGCTGAAAGCCGAAGGCATCGCCGCGCGGGTAGTGTCCATGCCGAGCTGGGAGCTGTTTGAAGATCAGGACCAGGCCTACCGCGACAGCGTGCTGCCCCCTGCGATCAAGGCGCGGGTGGTGGTGGAACAGGCCGGTCCCTTGGGTTGGGACCGTTATGTCGGGCAGACCGGGGCCAAGGTGGTGATGAACAGCTTTGGCGCATCGGCCCCCTTGGCCAAGTTGCAGGAGATGTTTGGCTTCACCGTCGAGAACGTAGTGAAACAAGCCAAGCAACAGATCAACCTATAAACCTGTAGTGAGCGGGCTTGCCCCGCGCTGCGGTATATCAGACATACACCATGCACCTGACACACCGCAGCGCGGGGCAAGCCCGCTCACTACAAGGTCAGCTCTCGCGACAGGAAGGGGGCGGTGCGGCTGGTCTTGCTCTTGGCGACTTTCTGCGGTGTGCCGCACGCCACTATTTTCCCACCCAAATCCCCGGCCCCCGGCCCGATGTCGATCACCCAGTCACTCTGCGCCACCACGCGCATTTCATGTTCCACCACGACCACCGTATGCCCGGCGTCCACCAAGTGATTCAGCTGGCTAAGCAAGCGGTCCACGTCCCGTGGGTGCAAGCCGGTGGTCGGTTCGTCCAGCACATACAAGGTGGCGCCGCGTGCATTGCGTTGCAGCTCGGTCGCCAGCTTGATGCGCTGCGCCTCGCCGCCCGACAGCTCGGTGGCCGGCTGCCCCAGGCGCAGGTAACCCAACCCGATGTCCCGCAGCACCTGCAATGAACGCAACACCCCAGGCTGTTCGGCAAACACCTCCACCGCCTGTTCCACCGTGAGGCCCAGCACCTGGGCGATGCTCAGGCCCTGCCATTTGATCGCCAGTGTTTCGGGGTTGTAGCGCGCCCCATGGCAGGTAGGACATGGCGCATACACGCTGGGCATGAACAGCAGTTCCACGCTGACAAACCCTTCACCCTCACAGTGGGGGCAACGGCCCTTGGCGACGTTGAACGAGAACTGCCCCGCGTCGTAATGCTGCTTTTTGGCCGCTGGTGTAGCGGCGAACAACTTGCGCACGTTGTCGAACAGCCCGGTGTAGGTCGCCAGGTTGGAGCGCGGCGTGCGGCCGATGGGTTTCTGGTCCACCTGCACCAGGCGACGGATGTGCTCCAGGCCGCTGCCGATATGCCCACCGCTGGCCTGGGGCGCGTCGTCTTCCAGGCTCGGTTCTTCGTCGCTTTCTACCACGCGGCCGAGGCCGGCGCCCACCAGTTCCAGCAGCGCCTGGCTGACCAGGCTGGACTTGCCCGAGCCGGAAATACCGGTGACCGCCGTGAAGCAGCCCAACGGGAAGTCGACGTTCAAGCCCTTGAGGTTGTTGCGGGTCACGCCTTCGAGTTTCAACCAGCCGCTCGGCTCACGTCGCGACGGCGTCGAAGGCCGGCGCTCGGCAAACAGATAGTCGCGGGTTTGCGACGCTTCGATGTGCGCCAGCCCTGCAGGCGGGCCGCTGTACAGCACCTGCCCGCCATGCTCGCCGGCGGCCGGGCCGACGTCGATCAGCCAGTCGGCGCGGCGCATGGTTTCCAGGTCATGCTCCACCACAAACAACGAATTGCCGGCCGCCTTCAACCGATCCAGCGCGGTGAACAAGGCCTCGCCATCCGCCGGATGCAAACCCGCCGACGGCTCGTCCAGCACGTAGATCACGCCAAACAATTGCGAACCCAACTGGGTCGCCAAGCGCAAGCGCTGCAATTCGCCGGACGACAAGGTCGGCGTGCTGCGCTCCAGGGACAAATAGCCCAGCCCCAGCTCGGTCAAGGTGCTGACCCGTTCCAGCAGGTCCTGGGCGATGCGCTGGGCTGCCAGGCGTTTTTCCACCGACAGCTTCATGCGGTCCTGCCCCGCCGCCACGGGCCGCAGCAACTCGGCCAACTGGGTCAGCGACAATTGCGACAGCTCACCAATATCCACCCCGGCAAACTTCACCGACAGCGCCGCCTGGGTCAGGCGCTTGCCCTGGCATAACGGGCAGGCACTGCCTTGCATGAACTGCGACACGCGCTTTTTCATCAGTGCGCTTTGGGTGTGGGTGAAGGTGTGCAGGATGTAGCGCCGCGCACCGCTGAAGGTACCCTGGTAGCTCGGTTCCAGCTTGCGCTTCAATGCGTCGCGGGTCTGCGCCGGAGTGAAGCCTGCGTACACCGGCACGGTGGGGGTTTCTTCGGTGAACAGGATCCAGTCGCGCTGCTTTTTCGGCAGGTCGCGCCACGGGATGTCGACGTCATAGCCCAGGGTCACCAGGATGTCGCGCAGGTTCTGGCCCTGCCATGCCAACGGCCAGGACGCCACGGCGCGCTGGCGGATGGTCAGCGAGGGGTCGGGCACCATCAGCGCTTCGGTCACTTCGTACACGCGGCCCAGGCCGTGGCATTGCGGGCAGGCGCCCTGGGGCAGGTTCGGCGAAAAGTCTTCGGCATACAGCATCGCCTGCCCCGGCGGGTAGCTGCCGGCACGGGAGTACAGCATGCGGATCAGGCTCGACAAGGTGGTGACGCTGCCCACCGATGAGCGCGCGCTCGGCGTACCGCGCTGTTGCTGCAGGGCCACGGCAGGCGGCAGGCCTTCGATGGAATCGACGTCCGGCACGCCAACCTGGTCGATCAGCCGCCGTGCATACGGCGCCACCGACTCGAAGTAGCGCCGTTGTGCCTCGGCATACACCGTGGAAAACGCCAGGGACGACTTGCCCGACCCCGATACCCCGGTAAACACCACCAGGGCATCCCGGGGAATGTCCACATCGACGTTGCGCAAGTTGTGTTCACGGGCGCCGCGTACGCGGACAAAGCCAGTGGGGTGGGCGGTTATCGGCGGGATGCTGCGCTGTGACGTCATGGGCAACCTTGTCTTGCGGTGAGCACGCTGCGCACCCGTTGCGTCAAGGCTTCGGGGCTGTAGGGCTTGCTCAGCAGATGAATGTCGGGACTCAGCAGGTGATTGCTGGAGAGAATGTCACGGGTGTGGCCTGAGGTGAACAGCACCGCCACCGGCGGCTGTTGCGCCCGGGCCCAGTCGGCCAGGTCAGTGCTCTTGACGCGACCGGGCATGACCACGTCGGTGAAAATCAGGTCCGGGCGCACGCCGTCTTGCAATGCCTGCATGGCGCGGTCACCGTCTTCGGCGGTGAGCACGGTGTAGCCCGACTGCTCCAGCAACTCGACCACGGTCAAGCGCACGCCTTCATTGTCCTCCACCACCAGGACGGTCTCCTGGCCGCCGCTGTGAAGCGCCAGTTCGCTGTGCATGTCGAGGCTCTCCGGCTCCAGGCTGTGGGGGAAATACATCTGCACCACCGAGCCCTTGCCCTCCTCGCTCCACATCTCCACATGCCCGCCGCTCTGGCGCACAAAGCCGAACACCATGCTCAGGCCCAGGCCGGTGCCCTGGCCCTCGCGCTTGGTGGTGAAGAAGGGTTCGAAGGCGCGCTTGAGCACGGTCTGCGACATGCCCACACCGGTGTCGGTGACCGCCAGGCGCACGTACTCGCCGGGCTTGATGCTTTTGCCCACGCAATCGGCGGGGTTGAGGATAATGTTTTCGCCAGTGATGCGAATCACGCCCTCGCCTTTCATGGCGTCCCGGGCGTTGATCGCCAGGTTGAGCAGCGCATTTTCCAACTGGTTGCGGTCGACATTGATGCACCAGGAGTCCTGGGGCAATTGCACATCGATATGGATGGTTTCCCCCAGCGCCCGCTGCAACAGCTCGCCCAGGCCGGCGTAAATGCGTTGCGGGTTGTACACCGCCGGCGACAACGGTTGGCGACGGGCAAAGGCCAGCAACTGCGACGACAACTTGGCCCCGCGCTCCACCGCTGCAATGGCCGCGCTGACGCGGCGTTGCACCTGGGCGTTGTCCGGTTCGTGCCGGGCCAGCAGGTGCAGGTTGCCGGCGATCACCTGCAGCAGGTTATTGAAGTCATGGGCCACGCCCCCGGTGAGGCCGCCAATGGCTTCGAGCTTCTGCGACTGGCGCAACTGGTCTTCGGCCGCCGAACGGGCCTGCACTTCGGCGGCCACGCGTTGCTCCAGGTTATGGGTGAGTTCCTGGCGCAAGCGCTCGGAATGCACGTGCTCGGTGGTTTCCACCACAATCGCCAGCACCCCGGCCGGTTGATGATTGTCGCCGGCGACCGGGCTGTAGTAGAGGTCCAGCCACACCTCTTCGGGCTTGCCGTTGCGCAGCAGCACCAGGTCCTTGTTGTTGAACGACAAGGTGCCACCGGCCAGGCAGGTGTCGACCACATGCCGGTTGAAGTCGGCCACTTCCGGCCAGCCCAGCTCCACCGGCGTGCCCAGCAAATAGGGGTGGCGGCCGCCGGCGAACGTCGAGTAGCTGTCGTTGTAGATCATGTACCCCGCCCGCCCCCACAACATCACCATCGGCACCGGTGACGCCAGCATCATCTGTACGGTGCAGGCCAGGCTGGTGGACCAGTTGTCGATCGGGCCAAGGTCGGTGGCCGACCAATCGAACGCGCGGATCCGCTGGGCCATTTCACCGGCCCAGCCTTCACAGCCGTGGGGGTTGGATAAAAATTGCATCGGTTGGCTCTGTGCGAAAAGAAAACATCGGCAAGGTTTTGAGCACACCAGCGGTAGATCGTTTCAACGCGTATACGTTAGGGGGTAATTACAGCAGAAACCACTGGCCTCAGTGAAAATCCCGACTGCGCACATGAATGCCTTCCAGCAGGGGCGACAAGTCGGTAAGGCGCCCGGCGATCAGGTGGCGCACTTCGCCCACCGCTTCCCAGCGTCCGTCCACCTTGAGCAACCGCGAACCCACCAACGCCTGGCGCTGACGCTCGGCCAGGTCACGCCAGACCACTACATTGAGGTTGCCGAATTCGTCTTCCAGGGTCACAAACGTCACACCGCTGGCGGTGCCCGGGCGCTGACGACCCGTCACCAGCCCCGCCACGCTCACGTTGCGCCCATGCTCCACCGCGAGCAACTCGTGGGAGCTGCGGCAGCGCCGCTTGCGCAACTCGCCACGCAGCAAGGCCAGCGGGTGTGGGCCCAGGGTGGTGCCGACGGTGGCGTAGTCGGCCTGCAGGTCTTCGCCCACCGTGGGCGCGGGCAGCTCGACTACCGCCTCATCGGGGCTCGGCAACCCGGCAAACAGCCCCAGCTGCTTTTGCACCCCGGCCACTTCCCAGCGCGCCGTGTGGCGGTTGCCGGCCAAGGCACGCAAGGCGCCCGAATCGGCCAGCAGCGCCTGGGTGCGCGCATCCAGCCCGGCACGGGCGTCCAGGTCGGCAATATCGCTGAAAGCCCGATGCTGGCGGGCCGCTTCGATACGGCGCCCATCCTCTTCACGAAACCCCGCGATCATGCGCAGCCCCAGGCGAATCGCCGGCTGTTCGCCCTCGATGGGTTCCAGGCTGCAATCCCAATCACTGGCCTGCACATCCACCGGGCGAATCTGCAAACGATGGCGCCGCGCGTCCTGCAGGATCTGGTCCGGGCTGTAGAAACCCATGGGCCAGCTGTTGATCAGCGCACAGGCGAACGCGGCAGGTTCATGGCATTTGAGCCAGCAACTGGCGTAGGTCAGCAAGGCAAAACTGGCCGCGTGGGACTCGGGGAAACCATAGCTGCCAAAGCCCTTGATCTGTTCGAAGATCTGCGCGGCAAATGCCTCGCTGTAGCCGTTTTTCAGCATGCCGGTGCGCAGGCGTTCCTGATGCGGCTCCAGGCCGCCATGGCGTTTCCAGGCGGCCATGGAGCGGCGCAACTGGTCGGCTTCGCCGGGGCCATAATCGGCCGCGACCATGGCGATCTGCATCACCTGTTCCTGAAACAGCGGAATGCCCAGGGTGCGTTTAAGCACAGCCTCCAGTTGAGGCGATGGGTAGGTCTCCGGCTCTTCCTTGTTCCGCCGGCGCAGGTACGGGTGCACCATGCCGCCCTGGATCGGCCCCGGCCGCACGATCGCCACTTCGATCACCAGGTCGTAGAAGGTCTGCGGCTTGAGCCGGGGCAACATCGACATCTGCGCCCGCGACTCGATCTGGAACACGCCGATGGTGTCGGCCTTGCTGATCATGGCGTAAGTGGCGGGGTCTTCCCTGGGGATCGTCGCCAGGGCCAGGTCACGGTTGCGGTGACGGCGCAGCAAATCGAAGCAACGGCGGATCGCGCTGAGCATGCCCAGGGCGAGGATATCCACCTTGAGCAGGCCGACGGCATCGAGGTCGTCCTTGTCCCACTGGATGATGGTGCGCTCGGCCATGGCGGCGTTTTCCACCGGTACCAGGGTATCCAGGGGGTATTCGGAAATCACGAACCCGCCCGGGTGCTGGGACAGGTGCCGGGGAAAGCCGATCAGTTGTTGGGTGAGCGTGAGCACGCGGCGCAGGATCGGGCTCTCGGGATCGAAGCCGCCTTCACGCAAGCGCGCCAGCGGCGGCGCATCGTCGCTCCAGCGCCCGCAGCAGTCGGCCAGCGCGTTGATCTGGTCGGGCGGCAAGCCCAGGGCCTTGGCCACATCCCGCACCGCGCCGGCCGCGTGATAACTGCTGACCACCGCCGTCAGCGCCGCACGGGTGCGGCCGTAGCGCTGGAACACGTACTGCAGCACTTCTTCGCGGCGGTCATGCTCGAAGTCGACGTCGATATCCGGGGGTTCGTTGCGCTCCCGGGACAGGAAGCGCTCGAACAACATGCTCGTCAGGCCGGGGTGGATCTCGGTGATGCCCAGGGCAAAACACACCGCCGAGTTGGCCGCCGAACCCCGGCCCTGGCACAGGATCGAGCGGCTGCGGGCGAACTGCACGATGTCGTGCACGGTGAGGAAATAACTCTCGTAACCCAGCTCACTGATCAGTTCCAGTTCGTCGTTGATCTGCTTCAGGGTCTTGGCCTCGACACCTTTGGGCCAGCGCGCGGCGATGCCCTGTTCGGTCACGGCGCGCAGCCAGGACTTGGCGTCATGGCCGGCAGGCACCAGCTCACGCGGGTAGTGATAGCGCAACTGGCTCAAGTCGAAGCTGCAACGGCGGGCGATGGCCAGGGTTTCGTCGAGCAGGCTTTGCGGGTACAACGCGGCCAGGGCGTCTAGGCTGCGCAAATGCCGCTCGCCGTTGGGGTGCAGGCGCGTGCCGGCTTCGGCCACCGGCACGTGATGACGGATGGCGGTCATGGTGTCTTGCAGGGCTCGGCGACCGCGGGCATGCATGTGCACATCGCCGCAGGCCACCGCGGGGATGTGCAGGCTGGCCGCCAATTGCAGGCGTTGCTCCAGGTGGCGCGCATCGTCCTGACCACAGTGCAGGTGCACCGCCAGCCACAGACGGTCGGCGAAGGTGCGGCGCAGCCACTGGATCGATGCCTGGGTGTCGCTGTCTTCGGCCACCCACAGCGCCAGCAGGCCGGGCAACGGCTGTTCGAAGTCCTCAAACAGCAGGCGGTAACTGCCCTTTTCGGCGCGGCGCCGGGCCAGGGTGATCAAGCGACACAGGTGCTGGTAGCCGGTCAGGTCTTGCACCAGCAGCACCAGTTTCGGGCCATGCTCGATGCGCACTTCACTGCCGATGATCAGCGGCAGCTCCACCGCTTTCGCCGCCTGCCAGGCACGGACGATGCCCGACAGCGTGCATTCATCGGTGATCGCCAGCGCACTGTAGCCTTGGCGCTTGGCGCGCTCGAACAGCTCCAGCGCACTGGAGGCGCCGCGTTGGAAGCTGAAGTTGGACAGGCAATGCAGTTCGGCGTAATTCATGGGCACAGTGCCTGGGTGAACGCGGCGTGCTTGAGTTTTTCGCCGGCAAGCCGGCGCCTACAGGGAGGGGTGTCAACGGTGGCTGCGAGGGTGTGTGGGGGTTTCATGCAAACCAGCCTTGCAGCCACAGCCCGTCGTTTTGCCCCACGGTGCGGAAGGCCCAGCCTTGCTGGCCGGCGCGAGTCTGGATCAGGTAGTAGTCGCGGCGGATGTCGGCGCCATCCCACCAGCCGGATTCAATGCGCTCCGGGCCCATGAGGATCTGCACTCCGTGCTCGGCCAATAACGTGGGTTCGTTCAACAACCAGCCAGGGCGCTGCACCTTGTTCAGGCCTTGGCACACGCGCGGATCGGTCGCCGCTTGCCAGGCGCATTCGGGGCGGTGGTCGGCGTGAAAGCGCAGGCCCTGCACCGCCTCGTCCCCCAGGCGTGCGCGCAGGCGTTCGCGCAATTGCTCCCAGGGCAAGGTCTGTTGCGGGCGGTCATCGAACAGGTCCTGGCGTTGCGGGACGAAGGTCGGCAGGTCCTGGGCCACCAGGCGAAAGCCGCGCACCGGCGAGGTGACTTGCACCTGCTCCAGGCGCCCCCGGGCCAGCTCGAACAGCATCGCCGGCTCGCGCTCGGCGCTGAGCAGGCCCACCTTGATCACGCTGTCGGGCGCCTGGGCGTGTTCCAGGTGCAGGTCAAAACGCTGCACACCACTGTCGCGGCCACACAGGAAGGCCGACAGGTCAGCGGTCAAACGGCGCAACGGAAACAGCAAGGCCTGGTGGGATTGCACGTCGAAATTCAGCTCGATGCGCACATCGAAACGGTCCGGCGGCTGGTAGAACGCCAGCGCCAACGGGCGCTGCCCGGCCAAGGCATCGAGATGCTTGAGCAAACTCGCGTCGAACCGCCGCGCCAAGGTGTGCCGGGGCAACGCCTGCACCTGGGCCAGGGTGCGCAGGCCCATGCGTGACAACGCGGTGGCGGCCTGCGGGTCAAGGCCAGCACGGTCGATGGGCAGCGGCGCCAGGGCTTGCATCAAGGCGTCGTCCTGAACTGCCAGGCCATCATCAATATTCGCCAACACCCGGGCCGCCGCCGGGTTGGGCGCGGCCACGATGCGATGGCGAAACCCCAGCTCGCTCAACTCCTTGCGCAACCGCGTCTCGAAGGCCGGCCAGGGCCCGAACAGCCCCAGGCTCGATTCGATTTCGAACAGCAGCGCCCGTGGGTAATACACACTGACCTGAGAGCTGAACCGATAGGCCCAGGCGGCCAAAAACTGCTGCCAGCGCTCGATTTCGGCGGGGTCGTATTCGGCACAGGCAAAGGTCTTGGCCAAGGCATGGGCGGCGGTCAGGGATTGGCCGGGGCGCAAGCCCAAGGCACGGGCAGCGTCATTGACGGTTTGCAGCACACGCCGCTGCGGCGTACCGGCCAGCAAGGCCAGGGGCTGGCCCGGCTCGGGATGCCCACGCTGCACCCCGTCCAGCGCCAATTGCGGGAAGACAATACACACCCAGCGCATGGCAACCTCAGTGCCCCGCCAGCGCAATCGGCGCCGGGTGGGCCAGGCCGCCCCGGCACTTGAGCACCCGCACCTGCGCGGGCCTGGCCTCCACCGCCAGGCGCAACGCAGCAGGCGATGCATTGATTGCCTCGCTCAAGGCGCGCCAGGCAAATGCCAGGGTCTGCCCGGTTTCCGCCGCCACCTGCAAGCGCCGCAACGCCCGGTCATCGGCCTTGCGCGGCCAGCACAACACCGCGCCGCAACTGCCGGAACGCAGGCACTGTTCAACAGCCCACAGGGCATCGCGTTCCTCGGCCTGGATCACCGAGAGTTGGCGCAGGTCCACCCCGGCGTTCTGCCAGGCATGGGGGTACGGCGTATAGGGCGGCGCCACCAGTACGATGCGCTCCCCTGCCGCAGATAAACGCGCCAGGGTCGGCAACACCAGTTGCAACTCGCCCACGCCCTCCTTCGCCATGAGGATTTCGCTCAGCGCCGACTCCGGCCAGCCCCCCGTGGGCAGCACCGCATCCAGCGCCGCCAGCCCCGTGGGGTGCACGCTGACGGGAGGTGCGGCGGGCCGGCCCTTCCAGACTCGCCCGCCATTGAACAGCGAGTCCAGGGCAACCACGGCGCCCATCAGCCTTGCCTCACCAGGCCGCAGAACACCCCTTCGATGGCCAGGTCCTGGTCAGGCCCAACCACGATGGGTTGGTACGCGGGGTTGCGGGGCAGCAGGCGCACGTGCTCGCCGTGGCGCTCGAAACGCTTGATGGTGACTTCGCCGTCCAGGCGCGCGACCACGATCTGCCCGTTCAAGGCTTCGGCGCTGCGGCGCACGCCTACGAGGTCACCGTCGAGGATGCCGTCTTCGATCATCGAATCGCCTTGGACGCGCAGCAGGTAGTCGGGGGTTTTCGCGAAGGTGGCGGGGTCCAGTTGCAGGCGGCTGTGCACTTCGGCGTCGGCGCCGATGGGCAGGCCGGCGGCGACGCGGCCGAGGACGGGGATGTCCAGCCATTCGGGGCGTGTGGGTTGGTTGAGCAGGCGGATACCACGCGCCTGGTTGGGGTTGACCTCGATGAAGCCGGCTTCGGTCAGGGCCACCACGTGCTTGCGTGCGACGCTGCGGGAGGCGAAGCCGAACGCCTCGGCGATCTCGGCGAGGCTGGGGGGTTGGCCTTGTTGCGCGATGCGGTCGCGGATGAAGGTCAGGATGGCGGTGCGGCGGGGGGTCAGGGTTGTCATGGAGTACATTTGTACTCCTGTGGGAAGTTTCTGACAATGGCCGTCAGTCGGGGTGGGTTTTTTGGGATCGTGGGGATTGAGTACATATCCGTTGTTTGGGTAACGGCTGCTTATGGTTCCGCTCTTACAGCGGCTCACTTTGGAAAAGCCCCAAAGTAAGCAAAGGGCTCTTGCCCCAACACTCGGCACCTCGCCTAGGCTCGGTGTGCCCGTAATCCGACAGTGATTTGGGGGGCCGCCGCCACGCGCCATCCATGGCG